>NZ_JABFAQ010000009.1:0-46771 GCF_017168275.1 Rhodococcus sp. KRD175 | reverse complement strand
CCCACCCCCGTTCCCGGCTCTCGGCGATGGCGTCGGCAGCCGAACCCGTCAGCAACGGCGGCACCAGAACCGAGTCGAGGCCGGTGGTGAGCAATTCCAACAATCGTCTCCGGTCGGAGTACTTCTTGCGCACGAGGGAAGTGCCGTCGAGATGGAGCAGGTCGAAGGCGATGAACCGGATGTCGTCGCGGGCGGCGTTCTGCAGCTTCTCGAAGCTGCTGATGCCGTTGCTGTCGAAGACGACCACTTCACCGTCGATGACGGCGTCGTGATCGGCCAGGTCCTCGGCGAGAGACCCGATGGCTCCGAACTTCTCGGTGTAGTCGTTTCCGCTTCGGGTGCGCAGGGTCATCGAACCGTGAGTCAATTCCGCGACGATGCGGAAGCCGTCCCATTTACCCTCGAACGACCACTCGTCCTCGGGTAGATCGAGTATGTCGCCCACTGTTGCAAGCATCGGTGAGATGTTCTTCAGCACCGGCTTGTCCGTCGGCGGGCTGTCCATTTTTGTCGAGTGCTCTCCGGGTTGGTCCTTCATCAGGTGCATGAGCCACTGGTTGCCCTTGGTGCGGATGAGGGCGAACCTGCCGCGTGCTTTGGCTCCGTGCAGAACGACGATGACTTCGTCGTCTCTCCACTTCTCGAGTTCGTAGGTTCCGCTGTCCCAGATCGAGACGTCTCCGCCGCCGTACTCGCCCTTGGGGATTCGTCCGGAGAACGTCGCATATTCCAGCGGGTGGTCCTCGGTGTGGACGGCCAGACGGTTCTGCCCGCTCTCGACCGGGATGTTCTTGGGGACGGCCCACGACACCAAGACTCCATCGTGCTCGAGCCTGAAGTCGTAGTGCAGGCGTCGGGCATGGTGTTCCTGAATCACGAACGTATCGTCGTTACCCTGGGGCTCGGCGGCTTTCGGGATGGGCTCCGGAGTTCGGTCCGAGCTACGCATGCTGCGGTACTTGCCGAGCTTGTCCGTGCCGGAGGTGTCGTGTTCGTCCGCTGCCGGCTTCGGATCGAGGTCAGCCAATAGGTCTCCGGTGTCGTGGAACCGTTCCAGAACTTCCTGGAATCGAAGTTGTTGCAGTCCCGGCGATTCGAGCTCCTCCCAGGTTCGGGGGGCCGCGACGGTGGGTAGGGAACGGCCCCGAAGTGAGTACGGCGCAACGGTTGTCTTCTTTCCGTTGTTCTGACTCCAGTCGACGAACACTCGACCCGTGCGCTTCGCTTTCGCCATCGTGGCGGTCACCCGATCCGGTGACCGTTCTTCGAGCAGGGTGGCGACGCGTTTGGCGACGGTGGATGCGCCGGACGTCAACAGCGGTTTGTCCAGCGGTACGTACAGGTGAATTCCCTTGCTGCCGCTGGTGACCGGGTACGCGGTCATGCCGATGTCTGCAATGAGGTCACGTATTTCGCAGGCCACCTCAGCGCATCGGGCGAGGTCGACGTCGTCGCCGGGATCTAGGTCGAAGACCATGCGGGTGGCAGGGCCGGGTTCGGTGCCGTCGAAACGCCATTGCGGCACGTGCGCTTCGATGGCCGCCTGCTGCCCGAGCCACACCAGATCCGCTGCGGTGGAGAACAACGGGTAGGTGACGACTCGGTCGGAATGCTGCATGGATCGGCGGTCGAGCCAGTCGGGTGCGGATGCGGCGAGATTCTTCTCGAAGAACGAGGATTGTTCGACGCCGTTCGGCCACCGCTTGCGGGTCACGGCGCGTCCTGCGACGTGCGGCAGCATCGCCGGGGCGATGGCAGCGTAGTACTCGATGATGTCGCTTTTGGTGGTGCTGGTTTCTGGGAACAGCACCTTGTCGAGGTTGGTGACGGAGACCTTTCGGCCTTCGATCTCGAGCGTGGCCATCGTCTCAGGTTAGTGCTCGCCGTCTGAACCTGCGAGCAAGTTGTGACAGGCTCGAATGCATGGCAACGATCAGTGTCTCGGTACAGATGCCCGAGAACCCTCAGGGCGCGTGGGACAAGGCTTCCGCGCTCGACCGGTTCGACGAGTGGATGACCATCCACGGTGGTTGGTGCAGTCCGCCGCCGAACAAGGTCGGCAAGGGCACAAAGGTCGAGTCGCTGGTGAAGGTGAAGGGTTTCAAGAACACGATCAACTGGGAGTTCACCGAGTACGAAGAGCCGAAGCTGATCGAGATGTCGGGCCGCGGCAAGGGTGGAGTGAGGATCTCGCTGACCGTCCACGTGCGTGAGGCCGAGGGCGGTTCGGAGCTGACACTCGACGCGAAATTCGGTGGGGGCGTGCTGTTCGGCCCGGTGGGTTCGGTGGTCGCCCGTGCACTCGATACCGATGTGAAGCAGTCGGTGGCGAACCTGGCTGCATTGAAGTGACGGCATCTCGGGATTCCTGAAGCAGCTGTCGGACAATCTCTTCCAGCCCCGCAACGTGTTCTCGGTGCGGGGCTGGTGTGCGTTCGAGGGGCCTATGCGATGTGGGGGCCTGCTCGGGCGTGGGATTGTCTCGGTTGTCGGTAGGGGTCGACGGATGCCGGGGGTACGAACCAGGGGTGTTGATCGGTGCCGATGAATACTTCCCAGTCGCTGTGGTGGATGAGTCGGTGGTGGAATCCGCACAGGAGGACGAGGTTGTTCATGTCAGTGGGTCCGCCGTCGGTCCAGTGCCAGATGTGGTGACCTTCGGTCCAGGCGGCGGGTCTTCCGCAGCCGGGGAACGCGCACCCGTGATCGCGGGCGGTCAATGCTCGTTTCTGTTTCGCGGTGACGGTGCGGGCGGTGCGGGCGAGGTTGAGTGGGTTGCCGTTCTCGTCCATGACGATGGCGGTGAGAAGACAATCGCAGGCGAGTTGGCGAGAGGTGTTGCGGGAGAGCGGGCCCATCCACGGCAGCCAGCCGACGGTGGTGCCGTCGCCGAACAGGTCCCGATATGCGCCACGATCCGCAGTCACTGAACCGGCCTCGTTGTTGGTTTCTGCTGTGGTGTCGATGTCGACCGGGTCGACCAGGTCTGAGTCGAATTCTGTTGTAGCGCGTGTGGTTTCGTCATCGGTGATGTCGTCACTGCTCTGGCTGGCCAGGCTCTGGAGGTCCTGCAACCGGATGTGCAGGTTGACGTGCGGCTTCTCACCGCCCTCGGTGGGGCGGTCACTGGAGGCGAGGTAGCGGTCGAGGATGTGCCCGAAGGCGTCGGCTCTGCGCTTGGCGGGGCTGCGGTCGTCTGGGGTGCCGTCTGCGGCGGGTCGGGGTTCGGTCAACGGCGAAAGCGCGGTGAGCAGCTTTTCTCCGGTGATCGCATCGAAATCCATCTTCGCCACGAGACGTCCGTTGAGGGTTTTCGAGGCGAAGAGTTCGTTGCGGTCGGTGTCTTCCGGTGGTGGCTTGTCGCTGCCGTAGGTGTCTTCGAGTTTGGTGATCGCTTCTCGGATGATGTCGGTGCGTGCGCCGGGCCCGGTTGCGGCGGTGATCATGGCTTTGCGGGCGATGTCGCGACCCTCTTGGGGGAGGTTCTTCGGTGGTGTTTCGGCGAAGGTGAGAATCAGGGCGGCGTGGTCGACGGACATGACGCCGGTGTTGACGGCGTCGGCGATGTCGGGGAAGTTCTTCAACCCGCGAGCGAGGGCCACGATCTTGTTCGCTTTGCTCGGGGTGAGGAGGGTGGTGGAGGTGAGCCACCCTGCGGGTCCGGGGAAGCCGAGCTTCTCCCGGCTCACGCGGGTGTCGATCTCGGCAACGAGGGCGATCCGCCGGGCCTCCAACAGTTGGATCTTGTGGGAGACATCAGCAGCGTCGGCGAGGAGTTCGCTTTCGCTCAGTTGCCAGATCTCCGTGGTCATGGACCAAGTGTATCGAACGGGTGTTCGATGCGCAATGATGGTGCAATCGAAAACTATTGCTGTGCACAAGGATTCGGGATGCGGAACCTGTCGGTGGCCCGTGATATGGCCGCAACGTCAGTCGAGTGAGGATCGCCCGGGACCGCTGAACTCGAACGGGGCGGCGCGCAGTGGCTTCGATGTAGGGGTCGGACTGCAATGCACGAGATGTAGAGCAGACCTCTACTGCTGGCGTGTCTTTCGCAACCACCACAGTCCTGCGATGGGTAGCACGACCGGGATGAAGACGTAACCGGATCCGAAGTGCGACCACACCGTCGGCTCCGGGAAGTCCTGTGGCTGGATGTAGCTGAGGGTGCCGATGCCGAGGACTCCGACGAGTTCGATGATGCAGGAGACTGTCACCACTCGTCGCGATGCCTCGGTTGCTCGTGCCAGGCCGACCGTCGCGATGATGTAGACCACGGCTGCAAATGCCGACAGCAGGTACGCGACCGGGGCGTTGTCGAATCGGGTGGTGAGTTGCACGATCGATCGCGATGTCGCGGCAACGGCGAACACGGCGTAGACGGCGATGAGGAAGCGTCCGAATCCGGTGCGCGTGGCTTGCTGAAGTTTGTCAGGCATATCCGGCCCAAATCTGGCTCAGTCGCAACACCATGGCTGCGAGGGTGAGGACGGCTACGAGGAGCACTGCGGTGCCGCCGCGGGAACGGTCGCCCAGAGACCACCACGTTCCGAGTGGGAGCAGGAACAGCAGTCCGACGAGGTACGACCCGAACGTGAGGCGGTGAATGTCGCGATCGGAGGCGAACATCATCACGAACCCGATCACGGCCTGCAGTGCAACGACGCCTTCGGTAGCCGCGATCGTCCAGAACAGCGCGCGGTCGGCCTTGTTCTTCAACAGAACGGGCCTGTTCGTGGCGAGCTTCACGAGCACCCAGATCCCCACTACCAGGGACAACACGTACAACAAGCCGGTGACGGCGCCGATCATCGAGTTCCTCGTCATGCTGCGGTGGGTGGATGGACTTCCCTTCACAGTAACCGCGTAACACCACGTCAACACTGTGAGGCCCTTGAAACACGACGTTGTTCCGAGCGTGACCAATCGGAAATCGACGAGGCCTGTACTTGTTCCATGGCCGCAGAGGATCTGCCCTCTCGTCGGACATGACGGTTTTCTCGGGTGGACATCGGTGTCCACCGCATCCAGCCCGCTCTGCGAACCTCAGGAGACGCACGTGTCAGATCTCGACCAGTCCATCGCCGAGAACATCAAGAAGTCCCTCGAGGAGATTCCGCATCCCTCACTTCCCAAGGGCAGCAACATCTACGGGTCCACCAAGATCTTCCCCGACTACAAGGCAGAGAACGGCGAAAGCTACTTCACGCTGGTGCACGGCATCGCCCACGAGTCGTCGGTATCGTTCGTCGCGGTGCTACAGGCCACCCGCGCTCTGCGGAAGGGCTTCGAGTCGGCGATGTACTTCTATGGGCCAGGCGCTATCAATTGCCTTGCCACGCGCGGCTTCCCGACGACGGGAGACTCGGGCTTCCCGGGTGAGCAGAACATCAACGACTCCCTCGCGACGTTCATCGCCGAGGGTGGCACCGTGTTCTGCTGCCGCTTCGGGCTGGCCCTGCACGGGGGTCGCGAAGAAGACCTCATCGAGGGTGTCATCCCGGCCCACCCCCTGGACGTGCAGGACGCATTGATCCATTACGCGCGCAAGGGTGCCATCATCAATTCGACCTACATGGTCTAGGGGACGGTTATGTCCATCTCTACACGTGTGGATCTGGCGTTGCTCGGGATTCGAGGAGCAACGCCGGTGTCCAGAACTGCCGGTGCCGGCCCGAGTGACGATGGACATGTCCGCATCGATGGTCTCGGCGCAGCAATCCCGCGCAACCCGCTCAGTCCGTACGTACTCGAAGAAGGGCGAGTTCTGTTCGACGGCAACGACATCGGCCTCGATGTTCAGGCCGTCGATCGCCCGAAGTTCTACGACCTCTCCACCGCCGACGGCGTCGCCTACGAGAAGATCGCCAAGCTGCACGGCACCAGTGTTCTGGCCACGACCGTGGTCCAGACGTGCATTCGCTACGACGCCGATCAACGGTGCCGCTTCTGTTCCATCGAAGCGTCTCTGGACGCGGGCGACACCATCGCTGTCAAGACGCCCGCGCAACTTGCGGAGGTGGCGGAGGCCGCTGTCCGGCTGGACGGGGTGACGCAGATGGTCATGACGACGGGCACTTCGGCCGCGAAGGATCGCGGTGCCCGTCATCTGGCCCGGTGCGTACGTGCCATCAAGGCCGTGGTCCCGGAACTGCCGATCCAGGTGCAGTGCGAACCTCCGGGTGACCTGCAGGCCATCCAGGACCTGTACGACGCCGGAGCCGAGTCCATCGGAATTCACGTCGAATCGCTCGACGACGACGTGCGCCGCCGATGGATGCCGGGCAAGGCATCGGTCTCGATGGACGAGTACCGCGCGGCATGGAAAGAAGCGGTCCGGGTTTTCGGGCGCAACCAGGTTTCGACGTACATACTGGTCGGTCTCGGCGAGGATCCCGACGAATTGGTCTCGGGTGCAGCGGAACTGATCGAGATGGGTGTGTATCCCTTCGTCGTTCCGTTTCGGCCGCTCGCAGGCACGTTGGCGGTGGATGTCGACCGGGCGACGGCTCCCGCTGCCGACGTCCTCGAAAGCGTCACCCGACGCGTCGCCAAGGAACTTCAGGCAGCGGCGATGCTCGGGTCCGATCAGAAAGCAGGCTGCGCGGCCTGCGGTGCGTGCAGCGTTCTGCAGAACGCGGGAGGGTGATATGTACGGCGTCGTGGAGGGTAACGATCTCGCCGGATTATCCGGCGCTGCAATCGCTGTCGTGCAACCGGAGTTCATCGTCCAGCCGTGCAGCGGCACAGCAGAACTGAACGCGTATCGGGCACTGCGCAGAGAGACGTTTGTCGCCGAACAGGGCTTGTTCGCCGGCACCGATCACGACGACGTCGACGACGATCCTCGCTGCGTCGTTCTCGTGGCCACCGATCGAGACGGCACCGTGCTCGGTGGGGTGCGCCTGGCACCCTGCACGGCAACGGATCTGGGGTGGTGGGCCGGCAGTCGCCTGGTGGTCACCACCTCTGCGCGCACTTCCGGTGTGGGCCCAGCGCTGGTTCGTGCGGCCTGTGCTCATGCCGAAAGTCGTGGCGTTTTGCGCTTCGACGCGACGGTGCAGAAGCGCAACGAGACACTGTTCACCCGTCTCGGCTGGATCAGGCGTGGAGACGTCGAGGTGGCGAATACTCCACACGTGGCGATGTATTGGCCGATCGACAGGATCGAACGGCTGGTGTCGTCGACCAAGGCGATGCTCGCCGGCGTCCTCGCGCCGCTGAAGGCGCAGCCACTCGGGCTCGGTGCCAAAGAATTTCGAGGTGACGACGGGGTCCCGGTTCCGGGGAGCGACATGATCGCCGCCTGCGATGCGATCATTCCCTCGATGGTCGACCGCGACCCGGAGTGGGCCGGCTGGTGCGCGGCCCTGGTCAACCTCAACGACCTCTCGGCGATGGGTGCCTACGCAGTCGGCATGCTCGACTCCGTCGGTGCACCCACGCAATCTCGACTGACCCGCATCATCCGCGGCCTCGCCAATGCGTCTGCGGCCTGGCAGGTTCCGGTACTCGGTGGCCACACCCAGGCCGGGGTGCCGTCGTCGCTGTCGGTCACTGCGCTGGGCCGCACGACGAACCCGGTACGGGCCGGCGGGGGAAGCGTCGGCGATCGGTTGACACTGACGGCGGACGTCGGGGGTGGCTGGCGTCGTGGATATCAGGGCCAGCAATGGGATTCGACGTCACGGCGCAACTCCGCCGAACTGACGACCATGGCATCGTTCGTCGCCCGCACCGCGCCCAAGGCCGCCAAGGACGTCTCGATGGCGGGACTGGCCGGGACCACCGGGATGCTGGCCGAGGCAAGCGGAACCGGTGCGGTATTGGACATCTCCTCGATTCCGAAGCCCGACTCGGCGTCGATGGGCGAATGGATCACGTGTTTTCCCGGGTTCGCGATGATCACCGCGGACCGTCCCGGTGCACCGACTGCACCGTCCGGACCTGCACTGTCCGCAGAATGCGGAGAGCTCACCGACATTCCGGGCGTCGCCTTGCGATGGCCCGATGGAATCACCACGCGCGCGGTCACTTCGACGGTGACCGGATTGGGAGAAGCATGAACGACATCACGATCTCCGTGGCCGCAGCCGAATTCGGCCGTGACATGGAACAGGGTTACGCCACCATCGCCGCCCTGCTCGAGGAATCGCGTAATCGCGGTAGCCAACTGCTGGTGCTACCGGAAGCGTGCCTGGGTGGGTACCTGCCCAGCCTCGGTGGCGGTGACGAGACCGAAGAATCGAGACAGCGTCGACTGAAGGCACTTCCACCCGCTCTGGAACTGGACGGCCCCGAGATCAAGCGGGTCATCGACATGGCGGGCGATACCGTCGTCACGTTCGGATTCTGCGAGAAGGACGGCGATACCCGCTACAACGCCGCGGTGACGGTCGACGGCAGCGGCATCCTCGGTTCGTATCGCAAGGTGCACCAGCCACTCGGCGAAAACCTCTGCTACGCAGCGGGAGAGAGCTACTCCGCCTTCGACACTCCGGTCGGCCGGATGGGCATGCAGATCTGCTACGACAAGGGGTTCCCCGAGGCGGCCCGCGAACTCGCGCTCGACGGAGCCGAGATCGTCGCGTCCATCTCCGCGTGGCCCACGGCACGTACCGCGACGACCCCGAACATGGAAGAAGATCGGTGGAAGCAACGCTTCGACATCTACGATCGCGCTCGTGCACTGGAGAATCAGATCATCTGGGTCGCGGCGAATCAGGCCGGCACGTTCGGGTCTCTGAGGTTCGTCTGCAGCGCCAAGATCGTCGGGCCCGGCGGTGAGATCCTCGCGGGCACAGGCGTCGAGCCGGGCTTGGCCACAGCCACCGTCGATGTCGAGGCGCTCATCGGCGCGGCACGTGGCGGTGGCATGTACAACCTGCGCGACCGACGGCCCTCGGTCTATCGCACCATCACCAAGGAGACCGTTCATGCCTGAGATGTCGTTCGTGGTGCGGTGGCCCGACGGACGCGAACAGTCCTGCTACTCGCCCTCTTTGGTGATGCACGACTATCTGAGCCCCGGGCAGGAATACCCGGTGGCCGAGTTCGTTCAGCGAACGTCCGAGGCATTGACCGTGGCGAGCGATCGAGTTCTCGCCAAGTTCGGGATGCGGTGCACGTCGGCCGCGCAGCAGATGGAAGAGATTCACGGTGTCAGCGCGTCGTATCAGGCCGGTGCCGTTCGCGTACTGAGTATGTCGGGAGCTGAATTGCTATGACAGAGAGCCACAGAGCAAGAGAGAACCATTCCGTAATCGTCATCGGCGGCGGGCAGGCCGGACTGTCCATCAGCTGGCATCTGACGCAGCGAGGCATCGACCACGTCGTCCTCGAACGCGACACCATCGCGCACGAATGGAAGGACTCGCGCTGGGACAACTTCACCCTCGTCACCCCCAACTGGCAGTGTGCGCTCCCCGGATACTCCTACGACGGTGACGATCCCGACGGGTTCATGCAGCGCGACGAGGTCTACGCCTTTGTCCGACGCTACGCCGAGAGCTTCGATGCACCGGTCCGAGAGTATGTTTCGGTGAATCAGGCCTTGCAATCCGCGGCAGGCGGCTTCGACCTACAGACCTCCGCCGGCCCCATGCACGCCGATCAGATCGTCGTTGCCGTCGGCGGTTACCACATCCCCACCATTCCGCGCTTCGCCGAGAAGCTTCCCCGCGACATCGTCCAGATCCACTCGTCCGAATACCGCGGCTCGCAGCAGTTCCCGAACGGCGACGTACTGGTCGTCGGCACCGGCCAGTCCGGAGCGCAGATCGCAGAGGATCTCCACCTCGACGGCCGCCGGGTTCATCTCGTCGCCGGCACCGCACCTCGCGTCGCACGCTTCTATCGGGGGCGTGACTGTGTCGCCTGGCTGCACGACATGGGCGTCTACGATGTCTCCATCGAAGATCAACCCGGTGGCGTCGGCAAACGCGAGAACACGAACCACTACGTCACCGGCCGTGACGGTGGTCGAGACATCGACCTGCGCGCGTTCGCCACCGAGGGCATGCAGCTGTACGGCCGTCTGCTGGGCGTGGAGGACGGCGTCCTGCAGTTCGCCCCGACCCTCGAAGCGTCCCTCGACGCTGCGGATCGGGTGGCCGAGAGCATCAAGGACAACATCGACGCGTACATCGAGCGCGAGGGCATCAATGCGCCCACCGAGGACCGCTACGTGCCGGTGTGGCGTCCGGAGTCCGAGACCACCGAACTCGATCTCGCCACCACCGACATTAAGGCCGTCGTCTGGTCGGTCGGGTTCCGTACCGACTACCGCTGGCTGAAGGTCGGGGCGTTCGACGGCGAGGGCCACCCGACGCACAACCGCGGCGTCACATCGGTTCCTGGCCTGTACTTCCTGGGCCTGCCCTGGCAGCACACCTGGGGTTCGGGACGCTTCGCCTCGGTGGCCCGCGACGCCGCATTCCTGGCCGATCAAATCGGCCTCGAGATCAGTGCTGCGCAGTCCCGAAACTCGACGCAGTCCCGAAACTCGACGCAGTCCCGAGACCCAGCGCAGTCGCAGAGTCAGATGGTCTGATCTCGACGTGGCTCCCATCAAGATCGGTGCATTGGCAGCACATTTCGGTAGAGATGTCGATCGGGCCGTACTGAAGATCACGACGATCATCTCCAGTGCGGCCCGCGAGGGAATCGATCTCTTGGTGCTGCCCGACGCATCCCTCGGGGGTTACATCAACAGCCTGAGCAATCCGGATCCGTCCGAGTTGCCGCCCACTCTCGATCCGGACGGTCCGGAGTTGGCCGCCATCATCGCGGCGGCGGGTGCGATGACGGTGTGTATCGGGTACACCGAACTGTCGAAGGGGCTGCGGTACAACGCGGCTGCGTGCCTGACGGGCGACGGGATCCTCGGCAGTCACCGTAAGGTGCATCAGCCGCTCGGGGAATCCTTGGCCTACGCCGCCGGAGATCGGTTCGAGGCCTTCGATACTCCGGTCGGACGGATGGGCATGCTGATCGACTACGACAAGACGTTCCCGGAGTCGGCCCGGACGCTTGCATTGGACGGCGCGAGAATCATTGCGGCGCTGTCCGCGTGGCCGGCCAGCGTCACCGATCGAGCGTCGTCGCTACCCAACGATCGACAGTCGCGACTGTTCGATCTGTACGACGCTGCGCGCGCCGCCGAGAACCAGGTGGTGCTCGTCTCGTCCAACCAGACCGGGGTGATGGGATCCCTGCGGTTCCTCGGCCAGGCAAAAATTGTCGGGCCCGGCGGAGACGTGTTGGCCAAGACGTGGTCCAAAGGCGGTTTGGCCGTGCACGAGATCGACGTCGATGCCGAGGTGGATCGGGCCCGGAGAGGTCTGCATCACCTGGCCGAGCGACGCGTCGATGCCTATCCGGACTTGTTGCAGGAGAAGCCGGATCGATGAAGATCGCGCTGTTGACCTATTCGTCCAAACCGCGCGGAGGCGTGGTGCATACGTTGGCTCTGGCCGAAGCGCTGGCACGCGCCGGCCAGGATGTGTCGGTGTGGTCGCTGGGCCGCGGGGGCGACAGTGAGTTCTTCCGCAAGGTCGACCCGGCTGTCACCGTGCGGATGGTCCCGTTTTCCCACCGCGAGAACGAGAGCGTCGGCGCGCGGATTCTGCGATCGATAGGCGTTCTGCGGCAGGCCTTCACGCCCGACGAGTACGACATCGTCCATGCTCAGGACTGTATCTCGGCCAACGCCGTCGGCCGGTGCATCAGGACCATCCATCATTTGGACGAGTTCACCACACCCGAGCTCGCGGCATGTCACGAACGAGCGATCACCGCGCCGTACGCGCGAATCTGTGTATCGACAGCGGTGGCGAGCGATGTGAATCGCGGTTGGGGACTCGAACCCACGGTCATCCCCAACGGGGTCGATGCCGAAAGGTTCTCGGCAGCTGCAGCATCGGGCAGAACGCACTGGCGGGACAAGCTCGGCAGGTACGTGCTCGCAGTCGGCGGCATCGAGCCACGCAAGGGCAGTCTCGATCTACTCGACGCCTTCGCCGGGCTGTCCGATCGCCACGTGCAACTGGTGTTCGCCGGCGGCGAGACCCTGTTCGACTACCGTGACTATCGAGCCGAATTCGACCGTCGAGCAGTAGAACTGGGCATGGAGCCGGTGATACTCGGAACCTTCGACGACGACGAGCTGCCGCATCTCGTGGCGCAGGCTGCGGCGCTGCCGTTCTTCTCCACCAAGGAAGGCTTCGGCCTGGCCGCGATGGAGGCGCTCGCCGCATCGACTCCGGTGGTGGCGCGTGATCTGCCGGTACTGCGAGAGGTGTTCGGAGACAGCGTCACCTACGCATCGTCGGTGGAGACCATGGCCAGCGAATTGGACCGTGCGTTGCACGAGCCGCAGGATCCGTCACCGGGGCTGGCGCTGGCGCACAGCCTCACCTGGGACGAGGCTGCGCGTCGACACTTGGAGTTCTACTCCTCGCTACGCTGACCGGTTCGCTTGTTGCGTTTGAGCCGGTGAGGCTTGAGCTTGTGGAACCCTTTGACCCGTAGTGAACGGACCGATTTGAGGTAGAACTCCGAGTCGTGACGCAGTTCATCCGTCATGACGGTATCGACCAGGATCGTTCCGGGATTGGCCGAACTGGTTAGGCGCGCAGCAATATTGACCACCGACCCGTACAGGTCACCGTACCGGGCCAGTACCGGGCCCCACGCCAGCCCGACCCGCAGATCCGGCATGTCCTCCTGCTCGTCGAAGGCGTCCTGGAGGTCGAGGGCGATGTGGGCGGCATCCTCGGGGGTCTGCGCGCTGAACATCACCTCGTCGCCGACGTTCTTGATCACCGAACCGCGCCCTCGCGCAATGATATTGGTGGCCAATGACTCGAATTCCTCGAGTAGCGTCGTCAACTCGCCGATATCGAGTCGACGCGTCAGGCTCGTGTAGCCGACCATGTCGGCGAACCCGACGGCCATCGTGGGACTGTCGGCGGCGTCGTCGGGAGCGGCGATGGATCGACCGGCCGCTGCTGCCAGGTGGCGTCGCCAGGTGTATCCCTGGAGCGCTTCGAGGGTGGGGACGGTTTCGGCGGCGATGGCACGGGCGTTCCGTCGAATCGCGTCGATGTCGTTCGTGCCTTCTTGGCTGTCGATGATGCGTTCGAGTATGTGAGAGTTCACAACGCCCACTTGCCATTCCGCGAGCCGGGACATCGACTGCCCAAGGGTGCGTGCGATCGCAACCTCCATCTCGGGCTTGATCACCTTCTGCGCGGTCAGTGCGGTGATCAGCTTCAGAGCTTCGAGATCGGCGTCGGTGTAGACGAGTGCGTCGGTATCGGTGTGGACGGGGAAGCCCATGCCGATCCACAGGGCGATGACCCGCTCGAGCGGAATCCCGGACTTCTCGACGATGTCGGCGCGGTTGTACTTGGGCTCGCCGCCCAATAGATTCCGCTCGATCTCCGTCTGTACTACCGAGTTGATCTGATTCTCAGGCATATCCCAACGTTCTGTCGAAATAGGAACGGACGGCGTCCACGTACTCGTCGATCTTGTCGGGATCCCAATCCGTGGTGGGTATGGGCTCGCCGACGGTGACCTTGACCGTACCGGAGTGAACGGTGAAGTCCTTCTTCCACATCACGTCACCGGCGTTGTGAATGACGATCGGAACAATCGGCACGCCGGCCTGCATCGCCAGGTGAAAACCGCCTTTCTTGAATCGGCCGAGACGGGACGTCGGCATGCGAGTGCCCTCGGGGGCGATGGCGACGGAGATGCCGCTGTGCAGCTTCTCGATCGCAGGCCGCATGGCCTCTCGCGCTTGCGCAGGATCGCCGCGGTCGACATAGGCGACGTCGAAAATTCTGCCCAGCAATGCGAAGCGCGGATCGCGTTCGAGTTCCCGCTTCGCGACGGCGGTGATGTCGCGTCGCAGGATGGAAGTGACGATGATCGAGTCGGCGGTGCTCTGATGGTTGAACATGAAGACGGCGGGCCGGGCCGACCAGGCATTTTCGGTTCCGGTGACGTCGAGCTTGACCCCGGCGAGGGTCAGCGCGATGTCCGGGGCGATGGTGCTGGTGATATTGGCACCGGTACGGCGACTGCGGGTGAGCAACCCCAGACCGAGCCCGATCGACGCACTCGCGAGCACCGATCCGAGCGCCGCCGTGCTGCGTACGGCCGACGTGATATCCGTGCCACGCTTCGGGCTGTCCAGCGTCAGGGCCGGCCAGTTCTTCTTGGCGGCATAGCGCGCGAGATCAGGATCGGGGTTGAGGGCGATGGGACGGCCCACGGCCTCGAGCAGCGGCACGTCCTCACCGCCGTTCGAGTATGCGAAACAGCCTGCCAGAGCAATGCCTTCACGTTCGGCGTAGTCGATTGCCGCCTGTGCTTTGCGGGGTCCCCAGAGCGAATCGCCGACGAGCTCACCGGTGAGAATCCCGTCGGTGACCACCGGAGTCGTGCACAGCAACTCCTCGAACATCATGTCCTGCTGCACCGGCAGTGCCTGGTACGGCGTGGCCGAGGTAGCCATCACCAGGCGATGCCCTGCGTGCCGGTGAGCCTCGACGAGGGCCCGGGCCTGCGGGTAGATCATCGGCGCGATCTCGTTGCGGAAGAGGGTGTATGCCTGTTCCATCAGGTCCTCTTCGCGACGGCCTTCGAGGCCGCGGACGGCCTTGCCCATCAGATTGTCGACGGGGGAGTTGCGCATCCGCATCTCGACGACGGCACTGGAGATCTCCCACAGTTCCTTGACCGTGACGTCGAGGGTCTTGAGGCGTTCGAGAAACACTGCGCGAGCAGAGAATCCGTTGATGAGGGTGCCGTCGAGATCGAAGAAGGCGATGGTGTCTCGGCCGGGTGGGGCGGCGGCGATCGCTATCAGTCGATCGTCGAAGTCGGTCATGGATTGTTCTCCTCGGGGGCAGAGATCGGTTCCACCTCACGGAGCATTCGGTGCGCCATATCCCGGATGGTACGTACCTTGCGGGCCCATTCGTCGATCTCCAGCGCGAAGTCCCTGCGGCGGCGGGCGATGCCGTCCGAGCTGGAATCGATCAGGTCGCGGTTCTCGGCCAGTTGCAGTGCAGTGTCGAACAGTTCGCCCGAGATGGACTCACTGTGATCGAGCTGCTGGCGGAGCCGCCTGGCCTGGGCAGCGCCGAGGCATTCCGAGATGAACTTCGGTTTGTCGAATTCTCCGCTCTGCGGCAGCAGCATCAGCTGGTCGGCCACTACCTGGTAGGCCTCGAAGATCGGCTGCAGTACGCGGTGCGCCAGGTGCAGATCCTGCGATTCAAGCTGTCGCGCAGCATAATCGGGGTCGCTGATGCTGGTGCGCCATTCCGGGTCGATGAGATCGACCTCGGATTCGAGACGCTCCCCGAAGTCCTTCTTGTCGCCGAAGAAGAACTCGAACTTGAGTAGATCTCGCAATTGCAGGGCCGATGTCCACAACGATTCCTGAGTCAGCGGCGTCGAGTCACCCTCGGTCGGTAGCACCACCAGTTCGCCGATGGCGCGCATCACGAAGAAGTGAATGGCGTTGTTGCGGAAGAACGCTGCCACCAGATGCTTGTCCTGCGCCAGGTAGAACAGCGGATCGGGGCCGTCGTCGAAACGCTTGACGACGTTGGCGTTGACCTGTGCGATGACGGCCGAGCGGACGACGTCGACGTCGGCGATGTCCACCCCGCCCGCAGTGGGTAGGTTTCTGCGTTTGATGTAGCCGGCCAACGGCGAGATGATGGCCCACATTTCGTTGACGTTGAGTGCGCGATCCTCGATACCCAACAGCGCCATCGTGACCAGTGCTGCCGGGGTCACCGGCGTCGCATCGTTGATCGCATGGGAGACACCGAGCGCGATCTTCTGCACCGCGACGCGCTTGTCGGTGTTCTCGGCGACGATCGCCGCCACCGACATCGGCTCTCCGAAGTTCAGATAGACGTTGCCGCGCAACGTGCCCTGAGCGCGGATGTACCCGATGGCCATGCGAATGCCTTCGGCTTGCTTCTTCGCCCCGTGCGATTCTTCGGCCATCGCGCCGACCTCGTGCAGTCGGTCGTAGGTGATGGACGTCGGAATCAGATAGACGTCCTCCGCGTCGCTCGACTCGAGGGCGTCGACGAGGTAGGTCAGCAGACCGAACCGCGGCGGGCGGAGCTTTCCGGTGCGGCTGCGTCCGCCCTCGATGTACCACTCGAGGTTGAACCGCTTGCTGAGCAGAAAACTCATGTACTGACGCAGCGTCCATTTGTAGATCGCGTCCGAGAATTTGCGCTGAATGAGCACCACGCCACTGCGTTTGGCTATCGGGCCCAACGGCCAGAAGCCGACATTGATGCCGCCCATGACGTGATTGAGCGGCAGTCCCTCGGCGAGAAGCGCGGGACGCAGCACGAGTGGGTCGAGGTAGGAACGGTGATTGGGCAGGAACACCAACGGATAGTTCTTGTTGAGTTCGCGAACCTTCTGCAGCTGATCGCGATCGACGTCGACCTTGTACGCCCGTGAGAAGTACGCGCCGAGGGTGCCCCACATCTCGACGGCGCGCCTGGTCTCGGTCGCCACCATCTCGCCGAGGATGTCCTGAACCCTCTTGTCGACGGTGTCGCGATCCTGGCCGACGTGGTCTGCGAGCTCGGTGATGCCGTCCCTGAACTTCTTCTGCTCCGTCATGTCCTCGACGACGAAGCGCGGAATCTTGTACTCCGAGCCGATGACTCCGCGTTCGGCCTTGTCCAGTGCGAGACTCGCCTGCCGCAGGATGAACGACGACAACGACGTCCCGCCGCCGCGCTCGAACCGATCCTGCAGATCGCTCAGGGTTGCGGGTTCACCGACCAGCACTGCGGAGTGATCGGGATCGTCGTTGGCCACCCACCGCTGCCACACCCGTGTCGGCTTCGAGCGGCCTCTCGGGGCGAAGATGCGGTGCAGAATGCCGGTGCTTCGATCGGTCAACGTGACCCGCAGCGGAATGAGCAGCGGATCGTCGGCGTACCCGCGGACGGTGTCCGACAGTGATGTCCTGGCCTCACCGGACAGAACGACCGACGGAGGCCGACGTTCTCCGTCCGGGGTGGTGGCGTCGATCCACTGATTCAGGGCCTGAACCTCGAGAGTGCTTCTGGCATCGAGCAAGTACACGTGCGGACCGTCGCTGAGCGATTGCTGGTCCGCGTCGAGGTGGTACATCGAAGCTCCTGTTCCGTACCTGCGCAAGAAGGTACGCCGTCAGGCTACGCGGGAGAATCCCGGCGCGAGGGCGGTTCGGCGAGGTGGTCGACGGCACTCGACGGGCGCTCGAACGGCCTGTCGGTTAGAGTCGTGTCATCGGCCTTCTCTGGCCAAGCCTCTCGAGTGTTAATCGCAGTAACTGTTACTTGCGGTTACAGTTACTCGGGGTTACACATACTTGGGATCGACGTCATCCTCGCGACCGATACTCGATGCCGTGCTGCCTGCGCACGTGAATCTGTGCGACAGTATTCGCAAACACTTTCGAGAAAGGCCGGTAGTCGATGCCACCCCGTGGGCGCGCCGTGAACGATTCGCTGACTCCCGAGAACCTGACGACGCTGGCAGCAGCGCTCGCCGAGGGACGTCGCGCCACCGTGTATCTCCGCGAGCCGAATCCAAGCCTCGGCCTGCCCGACGGTACGTCGGCCAAGGTGGTGTCCATCGACGGCAACACCGTCACCATCAGCCCGAAGGGCGTCAACGACGAACTGCCCTACGAGGCCGAGGAACTGCGCATCACCCGCAACCCGGCGACCCCACCCGCGCCTGCCAAGCGCATCCCCGCAAAGAAGACGGCATCGGCCGCGCCGGTATCGAAGCCGGTCGCTGCCTCCGAGCCGGTCGCTGTCTCGAAAACGAGCCCTACTTCTACATCGGTCACGGCTTCTACATCGAGCGCTGCTCCTAAGTCGGTACCGGCGACCGACGTGGCCGGCAAGTCCGCCGGTGCGGCGTCTGCGTCGACCGGCTCGGCCCCACGTCGTCCGAAGAAGGCGCCGGGCGGAGTGAGCGTGACCATTCATGCCGGTGCCGACAACGATTGGTCGGTCACCGTCACGCAGGGCGCGAAGAGGCCGACCAAGGCGCAGCCGGTGAGTCCGGAAGCGGTCGGTCGGGCCGTTCGTGAACTGGGCGATGTCACTGCACGCGATGCCGTCGAGGCTGTGATCTCCCATGCACGTGAAGAGGCGGCACGCCGCGTGGCCGAACTGAGTCGTCAACTCGACGAAGCTCGGACGACTCTTGCGGCCCTCGAGCAGGACGTATGAGCGACTAGCTCGTGTTACGACACGTTCTGTTGCTAGGGTTCTGCCGACACCGCTGAGAGGGAGTACATGTTCAAGAAATTCATGCTCGTCGTCGTGGGGGCGGCTGCAATCGTAGCCAGCGTCGGCGTGGGGACCGCATCCGCGGCCGCTCCTGCAGCTCTCGGCGGTGGGTCCGGAATCATCGTCGGAGGCCAGGCGGAGTGCACGCTGACGACGATCGGCAACGACCGCAACGGAAATCTCGTGGGCTTCACCGCCGGTCACTGTGGCCAAGCGGGTGCCTCCATCGTCCCGGAGTACGACACCTCTCTCGGTGAGGTGGGCCGCATCGCATTCTCCAACCCGGAGTACGACTACGCCCTCATCGAATTTCAGCGTGACAAGGTTGCCCCGATCAGCCGCGTGGGCAACGTGACCATCTCTCAGGTCGGCCCGCCGACGGCGTTCCCGAACATCGTCTGCAAGGAAGGCCGCACGACCGGCAACACCTGCGGCCTCGCGTACGGAGACGTTCTGCAGTCGCAGGAGACCTGGGCGCAGCTGTGCGTCGTCGAAGGCGACTCGGGTAGCCCGGTCGTCGTCGGCAACACCCTCGTCGGCATGGTCAACGCCTACCTCGGCGTCGCGTGCTTCGGCCCCGAGGTCGGCACCAACTTCGACGCGATCCTTCGCAACGTCGATCAGGGCAACGGCCTCGGCGCAGGATTCGTCCCCGCTCCCTGACCCGCACTCGTAGACCGATGCCCCGTCGGCGCAATCACATTGCGCAGGCGGGGCATTCGTCGTTTCAGGGGTGGGCTCCGGCTGGCGCGTCCGCGGCACGGACACCGCTCACGATGCGTTCGGCTTCGTCCGGTGCGATTCCGAGCAGGACCAGACTCGACGTGGTGGCCGCACCTGTGGGGTCGGTGAGCAGCCCGGCATTGGTGGCCTCGAGGATCGACAGCGCGATGGCTTCGATGTTGAGGATCAGCACCTCGGCCGGCAGATAGGTGGAGAACACACCCTCGCGCTGTCCACGTCGAATGACAGCCGCAGCCGACTCCCGCATCGGTCCCAGCAGGTCGTGAAGACCGTTGTGTCCCAGGTCGGTACGCGCAACCGCCAGTAGGAGCCGGTACTGATCTCCGACGCGTGCCAGTGCCAGCGTCTGGCGCACGAACACGGTGACAGCAGATTCGTCGACGGCCGGATCACGTTCGAGCGCGGCGGAGATGCGTTCTGCGGCTTCGAGTGCGATGCCGTCGATCAGGGCTTCGCGAGAGGCGAAGTGCGAGTAGACCGTTCGTCGGACCACCCCGGCCGCGGACGCAACGTCGTTGATAGTCGCGTCCGGATTGTTCGCCAGTACCCCCTGCGCGACATCGAGAATTCGCGCTCTGTTCGAGCGGGCGTCACTTCGCTGCACGGGCGATCGGTCTGTCCGTACGCTCGGTCTCGACTCCGTCGTCTTCGGCACACGTCCACTTCTAGCACGATCGCGTCGACGCAGTGTGGTTGCCGCCACAAAAGATTGCCGATCTTAGCCGGAAGTTCTTAAGCTGCACAGCACTGTGCAAGGTGTGTCGCACTTTGCCAACGGGGGGAACACATGACACTGCTTGCGATGACACCTGTCCAAGAAATGCACAAACCCTATGCTCGACGCTGGTCGGCGTTGGTGGTGTTGTGCCTGAGCCTGCTGATCGTGGTCATGGCGAACACGTCATTGCTCGTCGCCGCGCCGTCGATGACGATGGATCTGGGCCTGACCAGCAGTGATCTTCAATGGGTGATAGACGGATACACCGTCCCGTACGCGTCGTTGATGCTGTTGTGCGGAGTGATCGGCGACCGCTACAGCAGGCGAGGCGCGCTGATCATCGGGTTGATCATATTCGTGGCGGGGTCGGTGGCGGGGGCGTTGACCGATGCCACGCTCGGCGTGATCCTGGCCCGAATCGTCATGGGTGTCGCAGCCGCGATCGTCATGCCTGCGACGTTGTCTCTACTTGTTGCCACGTTCCCCAAGCGTGAGCGGGCCACCGCCGTCACCGTGTGGGCGGCGACGTCCGGCCTCGCCATCGCCGCCGGACCGCTGCTGGCCGGGTGGCTACTCGAAAGCTTCACCTGGAGCTCGACGTTCCTGATCAACGTCCCGATTGCGCTGGCCGCCATAGCCGGAGCCGTCGTACTCGTCCCGCCGTCGCGAGCCGTCGATGCCGGTGCGATCGACTGGATCGGCGGGTTGCTCTCGGTACTGGCTGTCTCGACCGTCGTCTACTCCATCATCGAGGGCATGCACTTCGGCTGGACCGTCGGGCCGCTGTACTTCGGCCTCGTCGGACTGCTGTCGGTGTTGGGTTTCGTGGGCTGGGAACTACGACACCCCAATCCGTTGCTGGACGTGCGGATGTTCTCCTCGCGTGTCCTCGGGGGTGCCACCCTTGCGGTATTGGTGTTCTTCCTGGTGACGTTCGGGGCGATTTACCTCGTGGCGCAGTACCTCCAGTTCGCTCTCGGGTACGGCCCGGTCTCCACCGGAGTGCATCTGCTGCCGCTGGCCGGTGCAGTGTTCGTCGGCTCGGGAATCACGATGTGGCTGACCCCCAAGATGGGGCCGCGTGTCACCGTCACCGCGGGCATGATCGTGGGCACGCTGTCTGTCGTCTCCCTCGTCGGAATCGATTCGGCAGCAACGTATGTCGATTTCCTGCCCGTACTGACACTGCTCGGACTCGCCATCGGACTGTCCGTCTCGCCCTGCACCGATGCCATCATGGGTGAGTTCCCGGACGACAAGCTCGGTGTCGGCGGCGGCCTGAACGACACTGCACTCGAACTGGGCGGGTCTCTCGGCATCGCTGTATTGGGTTCGGTTCTGGCGGCGTCGTATCGACAGGGAATCGAGGGGTTTCTGCAGACCTTCCCCGGTAAGCAACCCAATGGCCAGTACACCGGTCAGGCCGCAGAAGGGCTTGCGGCATCGCAGGATTCGCTGGCCGGTGCGGTGATCGTCTCGGACATCATTCGCGAGCAGAATGCATTTCTGAGCGGCTTCGCAGACAATCTCGAAGCGAATGCCATCTCTGCCTTCGGCAGTGCCGTCGTGCACACCAGTGTCGTTGCGGCCGTGGTGTTCGGCACCGGAACCGTGATCGTGGCGTTCCTCATCCCGGCCAAGAACAAGGCGCTCGCGTCGTCGTCGGACATGATCGCGTTCGAGCCGATCGTGCCCTTCGTTGCGCCGCCGGCCACGAGCGCAGCGGCTGTCCGTGAGGTCGCCGAGCTCGAGCAGCTACTCGAACGCCCGTCGGCAGCCAAGCCCGAACCGAGTACGCCGCGTGTACCGCGAACAGCGAAGCCGCACAACGCTGCCGCGCCGGCACTGGTCGACGCCGAACTCGAACGCCCCAGCATCTATCAATTGGCGCTCGAACTCGGCGAACTGCCCGTCGTACCCACACCGCCGGACGTGGAGCCGACCGAACCGTTGCAGACGTTCTACCAACGAGCCAGCCGACAACACGCGACGTGCACCGAGCTGAACGAACGCTCGAGCCCTATCTGGGCCATGCCGCTGTAGACCTCCCGAACGCGTGAATGGACCACTGCACTGCCGCCGGGTTGGGATCAATGCGCCTTTGTTGCAGTCCAACTGACTGAAACCCACATTGATCCCAGCCTTCTACCGGAGTTTCACCGGAGCTCGCGGCGGCGTCGAAGCCGAGCAAGCTCCATTCTTTAGCTCACCGCGCCTTGCTCCTCGCCGGTCCCGTCGTCGTCGAAGACGTCTCTCAGGGCTCTTCCCAGGTGAGGGTGTGGGTCGGCCGGGCGCGTCGGTCCGCAGATAGACGTCGAGGTCTCCCGACGATGGAGGTTCCTACGCCATCCATCCGAAAGACCTCGACGTGTCCGACGCTACCCCGCCGGCCGGCTTCGGCCGCCCTGACCTGACCGCCTTCGCTCGACTCGACGGCCTCGGTCTGAGCGTGACCGGGCAACGACTTGAACCGGATCGTGCGGTCCTCGCGTGCCGCGTGGTGGAACCAGATCAGTGGTGCCGACGGTGCGGCAGCGAAGGCGCTGCTCGTGACACCGTGATCCGGCGGTTGGCCCACGAGCCGCTGGGCTGGCGACCGACCGTGCTGGAAGTTGTAGTGCGCCGCTACCGCTGTGCCGACTGCGGACACGTGTGGCGCCAAGACACCAGCGCCGCGGCGGAGCCACGCGCGAAGCTCTCGCGCACCGGGTTGCGGTGGGCGCTGGAAGGGATCGTGGTCGCACACCTCACCGTCGCCCGTGTCGCCGAGGGACTCGGGGTCGCGTGGGACACCGCCAACAACGCGGTCCTGGCCGAAGGCAATCGGCTGCTGATCAACGACCCCACGCGGTTCGAGGGCGTGAAGGTCATTGGCGTCGATGAGCACGTCTGGCGCCACACCAGGCGTGGCGACAAGTACGTCACCGTGATCATCGACCTCACCCCGGTCCGCGATGGCGCCGGCCCAGCAAGGCTGCTGGACATGGTCGAGGGCCGGTCGAAGGCGGCGTTCAAGACCTGGCTCGCCGACCGCGACGACGCCTTCCGTGACGCGGTCGAGGTGGTCGCGATGGACGGCTTCACCGGGTTCAAGACCGCCGCTGCGGAGGAGATCCCGGACGCGGTCACGGTGATGGATCCCTTCCACGTCGTGCGCCTGGCCGGTGACGCCCTCGACAGGTGTCGGCGCCGGGTCCAACTCGCGATCCACGGGCACCGTGGGTTCAGGGACGACCCGCTCTACAAGTCGCGGCGCACGCTGCACACCGGCGCGGACCTGCTTACCGACAAGCAGAGCGACAGGCTACGCGCGCTGTTCGTTGATGACGCTCACGTCGAGGTCGAGGCGACCTGGGGTGTCTACCAGCGCATGATCGCCGCCTATCGCCACGAGGACCGGCAACGTGGCCGCGAGCTCATGGAGAAGCTGATCACCGACCTCAGCGCCGGCGTCCCCAAGGTGCTCACCGAGCTCACCACCCTGGGCCGGACCCTGAAGAAGCGAGCCGCCGACGTGCTCGCCTACTTCGAACGACCCGGCACCAGCAACGGGCCGACCGAGGCGCTCAACGGACGGCTCGAACACCTGCGCGGCTCCGCACTCGGGTTCCGCAACCTGACCAACTACATCGCCCGAAGCCTGCTCGAGACCGGCGGATTCAGACCCCAACTCCTACACCCCCGATTGGGATGAGCCACTTACGTACGACATAAAGAGAGTCTCTCAGTCGAAACACGCGGCGCGGGGTCGTTCATATTCAGCTGTCCGACGACGCCGTTGTCCGAGTATCGCCGCGCGGCCTGCTTCCGGGGAACGACTTCGGCTTTGGCAGACGACGCGAGCGCGCCGCTGGGACTCGGAATGGGCCGACGGGGTCTTCGAACGCCGGGATTCTGCCCATCCTGCTGTTCGATTTCGCGGTCGGTGGAAGCGACAGATTACGCGGGGGAGCTACACCCCGGCCTGGGGTACAAGGCCGCACCCAATTCGCCAGAGCATGTCGGTAAGCCTTTATCTGGGGATCCCTTGCATAGTCTTATGCCCGCGGTGTCGATCGCCCCCACCCGGCGTCGCTCGTGATCGCCTGCAGCAGTGGCTGAGTGCGGTAGGGGAGGGGCGTCGTCAACGCCACGGTGGTGCTCGAGTGCCACACCCCGACTATGCCGAGCACCTTCTCGATAAGCTCCTGCAGACTCGCGTGATCCTGCGTTGCGACGCGAACGAGCAGATCTTCCCTCCCGGTTGTCGCGTGGATCTCGAGCACTTCGGGGATATCCCTCAGCGCCGCTACGACGGAACTGAGATACCCCTGTTCGAGTTCGAGCGCGAGGAAGGCCTGAACGTCGATTCCGGCCAGAGCCAGATTTAGCTCGGGCCGAAAGCTCCGGATCAGCCCGGTGTCCTCCAACCGTTTGATTCGGGACTGAACGGTGTTGCGCGTGATTCCGAGGGTCGCCGCGAGCTCCACGATCCCGGCGCGGGCGTCCGTCGTCAGAAGCCCGATGAGCTTGGCGTCCAACTGGTCGATGGTGAGCATTTCGTAGACCTCCAAAGGTGTTCCAGATCACTGTCTGCACGTTCTGCTTAGTTGTACTCGCATCAGTTGACCGTGGTGCTGGGCAGGTACATGGTTGCGGGACCGATAGGTCAACTAGAGCAGCTTCTTGTGCCAGATGTGAGGTAACCGTTCGATGACCCAGCTCGACGACGTAACGACGGTCCAGCCTGATTTCGATCCCACGGATCGCTACCGGACCGATTCCGGGCCCACACTCATGACCGGTGTTCAGGCCATCGCCCGGCAGCTGGTGGAGCAGCACGCCCGCGACCAGCGGGCCGGCCGCAAGGTAGCGACGTTCGTCTCCGGCTACCAGGGCAGTCCGCTGGCCGGCCTGGATCGACTGCTCGCCGGCATCCCCGAGCTCGGCTCGGTCCACGACGTCCGGCTCGTACCCGGCATGAACGAAGAGCTCGCCGCGACGTCGGTGTGGGGCAGCCAACTCGAGCTCCCCAGCGGAACCGCGACCCACGACGGCGTCGTCGGCGTCTGGTACGGCAAAGGCCCTGGCCTCGACCGCGCCAGCGACGCACTGCGCCACGGCGCGATGTACGGCGCACACCCGGCCGGAGGTGCGTTGGTACTGGTGGGCGACGACCCGGCGGCCAAGTCGTCGACCGTCCCCGCTGCCAGTGAACGCTCGCTCGCTGCACTGTCCATGCCGATCTTTTTCCCGCGCAACGCCGAAGAGATCATCGCCTTCGGGTTGTACGGCGTCGCCCTGTCCCGGCTGTCCGGTTGCTGGTCGGCCATGAAGATCAACGCCGACGTCGCCGACGGGTTGTGGACGCTCGATCGCAACTTCTCCGACTTCGAGATCGTCTCCCCGTCGATCGAGTGGGAAGGGCGGCCGTGGACCTACCGTCAACGTGTTCCCGGTCCGCCGCCGGACAGCGTTCTCGCAGAAGCCGACCTCTACGGCCCGCGGTGGGCGATGGTCGAAGCATTCAACGCCGCCAACGACGTCGACTCGATCGAGATCGATCCGGACAACGCGTGGCTGGGCATCGTTGCCGTGGGAACCGCCTACGATTCGGTTCGACAGGCCCTGCGCGAACTTGGTCTCGACGACGACAAGCTCGTCGACGCCGGGATCCGCATTCTGCGTGTCGGAATGCCGTACCCGCTGGGTTCGGCGAAAGTCCGGCAGCTCGCACGTGGCGTCGAGACCGTGCTCGTCGTCGAGGACAAGACGTCCTTCGTCGAGGCACAGGTCAAGGATGCGCTGTACGGCTCAGGCCATGCCCCGGCAGTCGTCGGCAAACGCGCGTCCTCCGGCACCGTATTGATCCCCGCGGACGGGGAGCTGACCGCTGCGCGGCTGCGAAAGCCGTTGCGCACGCTGCTGTCCGGTCGTGTGGAGATCATCGTTCCACCGCCGCCGCCGCTCGAGCTGACCGTTCTGTCTTCGAAGCGGACCCCGTACTTCTGTTCGGGGTGCCCGCACAACCGATCGACGGCTGTTCCGGAAGGCTCCCTGGCAGGCGGCGGAATCGGTTGCCACACCTTGGTCACGATGTCTTCGCGTACCGACTCTCAGGTGACAGGTCTGACGCAGATGGGCGGCGAAGGGGCGCAGTGGATCGGACAATCCCCGTTCACCGACGTCGGGCACATCTTTCAGAATGTCGGTGACGGAACGTATTTCCACTCCGGGCAGCTTGCTGTGCAGGCCTGCATCGCCGCCGGGGTGAACATCACCTACAAGATCTTGTTCAACTCCGCCGTCGCCATGACCGGCGCTCAGGACGCGGAGGCGGGTCTGAGCGTGCCCGACCTGACCCACAAACTCGCCGCCGAGGGCGTCGCGAAGATCATCGTCTGCGCCGACGAACCCGAGCGCCACCGGGGTGCGTCGTTCTCCGTCGGGACCGTGCTGTGGGATCGGGACCGGCTCGACGAGGCGCAACGGCTCCTGCGGGACACCACGGGTGTCACCGTCCTGATCTACGACCAGCAGTGCGCCGCGGAGGCGCGTCGTAAACGCAAGCGGGGCACGTTGCCGGCGCGACGGACGCGCGTGGTGATCAACGAGGCCGTGTGTGAGGGCTGCGGCGACTGCGGTGTCAAGAGCAACTGCCTCTCGGTGCAACCCGTCGACACCGAGTTCGGCCGCAAGACCCGTATCGATCAGGGCAGTTGCAACACCGACTACTCCTGCCTCGATGGCGATTGCCCGTCGTTCGTCACCGTCGAGCTCCCCGAGTCGCCGGTGGCGACGGTGAAGAAGGCTGTGGCACAGCCGCCGTCGGTATCGGACGTCGTGCTCCCGACAGTCGAGGCGACGCACAACATCTTCCTCGCCGGCATCGGCGGGACCGGCATCGTCACCGTCAACCAGGTGCTGGGCATGGCAGGCTTGCGCTCGGGTCTGCACGTCGAGGGGCTGGACCAGACCGGGTTGAGCCAGAAGGCAGGTCCGGTCACCTCGCACCTGCGACTGAGTCCACACCGCGCCGAACCGTCCAATCGCATCAGCCCCGCCTCGGCGGACTGCATCCTGGCGTTCGATCTGCTCACCGCGGCCGATGGCAAGAACGCAGGCGTCGCCGATCCCGCACGGACGGTCACGGTTGCATCGACCAGCCGGACGGCGACGGGCGAGATGGTCTACGACCCGTCCGTCTCGTACCCGGACGAGAGCGGTCTGCTCGACCGACTGGACGTGCTGTCCAAGCAGCTCGTGAGCTTCGATGCGCTGGCGGCTGCGGAGACGCTGTTCGGCAATACCGCCGCAGCGAACTTCCTCCTCGTCGGAGCGGCCTACCAGGTCGGCGGACTGCCGATCCCGGCCGACGCTATCGAAGAAGCCATTGCGATCAACGGTGTTGCGGTGCAGGCGAACCACGCTGCGTTCCGTTGGGGTCGCGTCGCCGCCGACGATCCTGCAGCGTTCCGAGCCGCGATGACGCAGGCGGCTCCCCTGGCCACTCGGACGATCACACCGGCGCCGGAGCGGCTACTGAACTCGATCACTGTCGACGGTGTGGTTCGCGAACTCGTCGAGCGCCGCGCCGGCGAGCTCGTCGCCTACCAGAGCGAGAAAATTGCCTCCAGGTATCTGGCCGTCGTCGAGCAGGTATGGGCCAAGGAGCGCACGGTCGGTGACCGCACCGAGTTCAGCGAGGCCGTGGCACAGGGATTGTTCAAGTTCATGGCCTACAAGGACGAGTACGAGGTGGCCCGGCTGCTGACCGACCCGGCGTTCCTCGCGTCGGTGTCGTCGGAGGTGCCCGGGGGAGAGAAGCTCACCTACAAGCTGCATCCACCTGCGCTGAAGGCCCTTGGACGCACCAAGAAGATCGGGCTCGGCCCCAACCTGCATCTACCCATGCGCGTTCTCGCCAAGGGGAAGAAGCTGCGCGGCACGGTCTTCGACCCGTTCGGGTACGCACACGTTCGGCGGCTGGAACGAGCACTGATCGACCACTACGAGTCGATGGTGCTCGACGCCGCCGATCATCTCACCGAACAGAACTACGACGCGGCAACCCAGGCCGCGGCGGCAGCGGACATCGTGCGCGGCTACGAGGACGTCAAGCTCGGGAACGTCGATCGTTACCGCGCCCGCCTCACCGAATTGTCCATCGATACAACAGCTCTCCCGACGACCCGCTAGTACACCGACACAGGACAGGAATCATGACACTGATCGACGATCACCGCACGAATACCTTCGGATCGACGGGAGTATTCGGTCGTCCCGATTTCGCCGACGATTCGCCGCACGAGCAGGTGGTGTTCTGTCAGGACGCCGCAACCGGCTTGAAGGCCATCATTGCCATTCACTCGACGGCACTCGGCAATGCCCTGGGTGGGACGAGGTTCTTCCCGTACCGGGACGAGCAGTCGGCTCTGACCGATGTGCTGCGGCTCTCGCGCGGCATGACGTACAAGGCGGCTGCTGCCGGCCTTCATCTCGGCGGCGGCAAAGCAGTCATCATCGGCGACCCCGCGACCGTCAAGACGCCCGAGCTGCTCGAAGCGTACGGCCGATTCGTCGAGACGCTCGGCGGCCGGTACATCACGGCAGGTGATGTGGGAACCACCTCCGACGATATGGATGTCATCGGACGCTCGACCGATCACGTGGTGTCTCGGACGACGGCAGCGGGGGGATCGGGCGACAGCGCACCGTTGACCGCACTCGGTGTGTTTCATTCCATGCGTGCGGCCGCCCAGGCCAACTGGGGATCGACGGATCTCGGGGGCCGCCGCGTGGGCGTCGAAGGCACCGGGAAGGTCGGCTACAACCTCATCAAGCTACTGGTCGAGGCCGGTGCGACCGTCACTGCGACCGACGTGAATGCCGCTGTGCTGCAGCATGTGCAAGCAGAATTCACCGACGTGCGTATCGCCGATCGGGTCATCGACACCGATATCGAGATCTACGCACCCTGTGCGATGGGAGCGACGCTGACGGACGAGAGTGTCCGCGCCCTGAACGCTGTAATCGTATGCGGCGCAGCGAACAACCAACTCATACAGCCAGGCGTCGAGGAGACACTGCGTCAGCGTGGGGTCGTGTGGGTTCCCGACTACGTCGCGAACAGCGGTGGTCTCATTCAGGTAGCGGGCGAGATCGACGGTAGCTCGCGCTCCGAGATCACGGCCCGGGTCGAACGTGTCGGGTCGACGGTCGCCGAAATTCTGCGTCGCCAGCGCGATCAGGGAGTGCTGGCGGGTCATGCTGCGCACAGCATCGTCCAGGAGCGCCTCGCCGCCCGCTGAAATCTATTGGTTTCTTCGAAAAGCATTGCATCAGAACGGAAGTCGGATAGAATGTGATTACCAACACAGTTCGAGTGGATGCCGTGCGAGACCCGCGTGGACCAGGTGCTCGAACAACTCGAAGTCGACAGGTAGAACACAACAGTGGATGAGAAGCGTCCGTCGAGCTATGCCCGAAAGACCGGGATCTTTCGAACCAAATCGGTCGAGCAGTCCATTCGGGAGACCGACGAACCCGACACCAAGCTCCGCAAGGACCTGTCGTCCTGGGACCTCACGGTGTTCGGCGTAGCCGTGGTCGTCGGAGCGGGCATTTTCACGCTCACCGCGAGAACCGCAGGCAACGTGGCGGGTCCGTCGGTATCTCTCGCATTCGTCCTTGCCGCGATAGCGTGCGGACTCGCCGCGTTGTGCTATGCCGAGTTCGCTTCCACCGTTCCGGTGGCCGGCAGCGCATACACGTTCTCCTACGCGACATTCGGTGAGTTCGTCGCCTGGATCATCGGATGGGATCTCATTCTGGAGTTCGCCCTCGCGTCGTCCGTCGTGGCGAAGGGTTGGTCGTTGTATCTCGGTGAAGTTCTCGGCTCCGCGTCGCCGATCGTGACGATCGGTGGTGTCGACATCGACTGGGGTGCCTTACTCATCGTCGTCATCATCACCGGCCTTCTGGCCAGCGGTACCAAACTGTCCTCCCGCGTGTCGCTGATCATCACCGCCATCAAGGTCGCGGTAGTGATACTGGTCGTCGTCGTCGGCGCGTTCTACATCAAAGCCGAGAACTACTCCCCGTATATTCCGCCCGCTGAGGGGGGGACGACGACGGAAGGCGTTCACCAGTCGCTCTTTTCCTTCGTTACAGGTGCAGGCGGCAGCACATTCGGGTGGTACGGCCTCCTAGCCGCAGCGAGCCTGGTGTTCTTCGCGTTCATCGGGTTCGATGTCGTGGCGACCACGGCCGAAGAAACCAAGGAGCCGCAAAAGGCTCTACCCCGCGCGATCCTGGGCTCGCTGGCGATCGTGACGGTCCCCTACGTCGCCGTCACCCTCGTGCTGACCGGAATGGTGAACTACACCGAACTGGCCGGAGACGACTCCACATTGGCGACGGCGTTCGAGCTGAACGGCTTGACGTGGGTGAAGAACGTCATTTCGTTCGGCGCACTGGCCGGCCTGACGACCGTGGTGATGGTGATGATGCTGGGCCAGACTCGCGTGTTGTTCGCGATGTCGCGCGACGGCTTGGCGCCCCGCAGTCTGGCCCGTACCGGCAAGCGCGGCACGCCGCTACGCATCACGCTGATCGTGGGATTCGTTATCGCAGTTCTGTCCGCGTTCTTCCCGATCGGCGTACTCGAAGAGATGGTCAACATCGGAACGCTGTTCGCCTTCGTGCTGGTCTCGATCGGCGTCATCGTCCTCCGGCGAACCCGCCCCGACTTGAAGCGCGGGTTCAAAGTACCGCTGATGCCGTGGATTCCTATCGTTGCTGTCATCGCGTGCCTGTGGTTGATGGTCAACCTGTCCGTCGAGACCTGGCTGCGGTTCGTGATCTGGATGGCAATCGGTGTGGTCATCTACTTCACCTACAGCAAAGGCAACGCAGACAAAACAATTCGCGAACGCGAGCAGGAAGATATCGAGCGGGAAGCGGCGCGTTCGGAGGTAGTCGAGTAGCAAGCATCGAGAGCGCACCCGAATCGACGGGCCCCGTTGTCACACCTCGGCCGACGGGCCCGTCGTTTCGGGGGTCGTGCGCGCCGCCGACCCGTCGAATCTTCCGGCTCGTGTGGCACGTTCTTTGGCTCGCCGATCGGGCCTGAGTGGCCGCACGCCTCCGGTTCGCAGCATTCGAGGCCCACATCAGCGCGCCTGCCAGCGGCTGAGCATGAGCCGTACTGCTGTACGCAAACGTTTTGATTGACAGTGGAGGTGAAGTGCCGTGCTCGAGTACTGGACGATTCCAACCAGCGACTTCTGGAGACGATGCCCGGCCTGCGGCAATAAATGCACCGCAGAAAGGGTCCGGCGCACTCTGTCCAACCACGAACAGGTTACCAATGACTACGCTGCCTGCTGTGCATGTTCATGGGAGGGCTTCGCGGACATGACACGGGGCGAAGGCGTCCAGTCTCAATGATGCCAGTGCGCCCGGGTTGCGGTGGTGACGGCGCGGACTGCCTATCGATTTCAGACGTGGGCGTCATGATTTTTCTGGGGTTTGACCTCCGGTGCAGTCGTCTTCCGGCATTCTCAGTGCAGAAGATGTAGCGCGCCAATCGTCGTCACCGCCGTACGGCGTCTGCTCACTTTCGGGGAAGTCCTAGCAGGCTCCGCACGGTCTCGTCGACGCTTTGCACAGTCGCGGCCGGGTCAGCTCCCACGAAACTGGGAACAGTGCTGATGTCGCAATACGGTCGCTCGGGTGCGGGTTCGCTCGACACGGTGTCGAGCCAGTCCATGCTCAGCGCGAGCCCGGACACGGCGGTGGTGAGATGCAGCCCCAGCTCTTCTCGTCGGACGGTCAGACGCGCACTGCGTTCGCACTCGGCGCGCACGTACGAGTCGAGGTCGGTCACGGGTACCGCTTCGTCGTTCACGCTGTGATAGAGCAGACGGGGGACATCAGTGGCCGTGGTACCGAGGCGGGCGCGGTCCAGTACGGTGCGAATCTCAGGTTTGCCCCACACCGATGCGAAAGGTTCGGTGAACAAGGTGTCGTACTGTCGGGCGATGTTCGTGAGCTGGTTCGATGTCGAGCATGCAGTGGCCATGGCATCGAGGGTCGTGCGGCCCAGCGGTGTGAGGTACGGGTCCAGTCGTGCTTTCAGATCGGGGTAGGTGTTGCGAAGTCCGGAGACGATGAACAGTCCCGTTCCTGCCTGGGCGGAACCGTCGAGGTTGTACGGCGATTCGGCGAGATCGACTGGTGTACCGCCCATTGCTGCGCCGACGAGGTTGATCTCCGGGGCGTACGTCGCGTGTTCCTCAGTGGCCCATCCTGTGGCGAGCGCGCCGCCGGAGTATCCGGCGGCGCCCACGGGTACCGATTCGGGGAGACCCAGTGGGGCGAAGTCCCGCGCTGCTCGAATACCGTCGAGCACTGCACGACCCGGCTCGACCGCGGCTCCGAATTCGGACAGTGGCCCGCCGTGGTCGGGTATCGACACCGTCCAGCCCCGATACAGAGCGGACTGCACCAGGGCGAGGCCCGCCGAGATCGCCGTGACCCCGTCCAGGGCGGGGTTAGTGGACAGGTTCCTCGACGGTGCACACTGCGGTGCGGTGGCGTCCTCGAACACCTGGTAGGACAACAGTCGATGCGTCGAGGTCCCTTCGGGCGGAGCCAGGACGGTGGTGACCGTGGTGCTGGGTGCCCCCTGTTCGTCGGTGGTGCGGTACAGAAGCTGCCACGCCGTGACCCCCACCGGTACGGGGAGTCCGAACAGGGCGACCGGGGTTGCTCTGGATCGGAGCACTGTTCCGGGCGCTGAGTCTTCGAAACCTGCAGGCGGAACGTAGAATTCCGGCGGCGGCGCATCGGCACCGGCATGGGCGGTCCCCCACAGCGCGGTCGAGGCAAGTGCCATGAGTATCGTTAGGCCGAATATCATGAGGCGGCGACTTACGTTCGACGTCCGCACAATTCGAATGATCACTGTGTGTCCTTGTTCGGTATGCGGCCCGCTGCGTGGCCGCCCTCGGCGGGGCGGGGCGCGGCGCGGCTGTTGTGGAATGGCTGTTCCTGGTCGGAACTGGAATGCCGGACCCTGATCGGGTGCGAGGCAGGGGCCACGGTACGTGCCTGCGGCGTATTGCTCAGCATAATCGCCGAATCGACCGATCTCAGGTCCGTTTTGGCCGCGATCGTTCTCCCCTCATCTTCGAATACGTCGACCCGAAGGTGGAGCCCCCGCTGTGGTGCCTCTCATCACCACGGCCGACTGCAGTTGCAGTGAAACGACGTCCACAATCTGTGTGTTCTGGACGCGCAGCACGGTTTTCGGCCACAGAAACGCTGACCGACTTATTCCTCTTGAACCTGGGCTGTGTAATGCCCGACCAGTACGGTGAACAACTCTGCACGCCGCACGCAGGCCGCCTTGGCATCGTCTTCGATCAGACACTGCACCAGGGTGCCGTCGTGTGCAGCGACCAAAGCTGGTCCCAACGCCGCTCGGTCGGTGATCACGAGCCCGAGCTGGTCGAGTAACTGGTCGAGTAATGGCATCAGTGTGGCGAGAATCCCTTGCTCCCGCGCGATAATCACCCGTTTGAGTGAGGGGTTGCGCAGCGCGTGGGCGGTGAACTCGGCGTTGACCCGATACCACTTGTCGTCAATTGGCACCACCGCTAAAACGCATTCGACGATGTCGCCTAGTGAGTCGACCCGTGGTTGCTTACCGGGGGAGGAGAGCAACGCCTCGACGTCGGCCAGCATTTGAGTCGACCGCTGCTCCCACATCGCAAGGAACAGCTCCTCCAGGGAGGTGAAATTGGAATAGAAAGCACCCCGGGTGAAGCCAGCACGCTCGCACACATGTTCGACACTGCTGTTACCGAATCCTCGTTCCGCATACACCTCCAATGCGGCATCGAGTAGCCGCTGGCGGGTCTGAGGTCGCCGTCGTTTCACCGGTCCGGTGGTGAGGGCCATGTAGGCAGCGTAGCGAACGCGATGCATCTCTGTTTTCCGTACGTTCATGTATTGAATGCGTTACTGTATCGAACGGGGTCGCCGCTCGCAGCACCACGCCCACGGGCGAGGGCTTCGAGTGAAGCCTGCGCGCGAGCTGGGCAACCCGTAATGGACGAAACGTTGTAGCCGAGTTGTTGCCTGACTCGCATCCCAGGACCGTGAGAAGGACAAGAACGCAGATGATGGACGCCGATGTAATCGTGGTCGGAGCAGGACTGGCAGGCCTGGTGGCGACAGCGGAACTAGCCGATGCAGGCAAGCGGGTGTTGCTACTCGATCAAGAGCCCGAGCAGAACCTGGGGGGGCAGGCATTTTGGTCCCTCGGAGGTCTGTTCATGGTCGATACCCCCGAGCAGCGGCGAATGGGTATCAAGGACTCCGCGGAGTTGGCGTGGCAGGACTGGATGGGCAGTGCCACGTTCGATCGCGGTATCGACGATCCCGCTGGTGAAGACTATTGGGGCGGCCAGTGGGCACGGGCGTATGTGGACTTCGCGGCGGGCGAGAAACGATCCTGGCTGCACGCCCAAGGCGTGCGGTGGGTTCCGATCGTGGGCTGGGCCGAGCGCGGAGGTTATTTGGCCGAGGGTCATGGTAATTCGGTTCCACGATTCCACCTGACCTGGGGAACCGGTCCCGGTGTCCTCGCGCCTTTCGAGAAACGTGTTCGCGAGGCCGCAGACAAGGGTGTGGTGCAGTTCGGGTTCCGTCACCGCGTCGACGAGTTGGCTACGACCAATGGCGTCGTCGACGGAGTCCGGGGCGCAATTCTCGAACCCAGCGCATCCGAGCGCGGCGCAGGCAGCAGCCGCGCCGGAGTCGACGATTTCGAACTACATGCAGGAACGGTGCTGGTCACTGCGGGTGGTATCGGCGGAAATCACGATCTGGTGCGGGAGAACTGGCCTGCGCGGCTCGGTGCGGCCCCGGCGTCGATGATTTCCGGAGTCCCCGAGCACGTCGACGGCCGCATGCTCGGCATCACCGAACGCTCCGGTGGGCGCCTGGTCAACAAGGACCGAATGTGGCACTACACCGAGGGCATCAAGAATTGGGATTCCATCTGGAAAAATCACGGGATTCGGATCATTCCCGGTCCGTCGTCAATGTGGTTCGATGCCCGCGGCCAGCGGTTTCCCGTACCGAACTTCCCAGGATTCGACACCCTCGGAACCTTGAAAGCCATTCAGGACAGTGGATTCGACTACTCGTGGTTCGTGCTCACCCAGAAGATCATCGAGAAAGAGTTCGCCCTGTCGGGATCTGAGCAGAACCCTGACATCACCGGCAAAAACCTCAAGTTGGTGCTCGGGCGGGTCCTGCCGGGCGCAAGTGGACCGGTGGAGGCGTTCAAGAAGCACGGTGAGGACTTCGTCGTCGCCGATACCCTCGCCGAACTCGTCGACGGGATCAACAAGATTACCGGGGACGATCTGATCGACCGAGTCGAGCTGGAACGTCAGATCGTGGCCCGCGACCGCGAAACCGAGAACCCGTTCACCAAGGATTTGCAGATATCTGCAATCCACAACTCGCGTCGCTCGCGTGGTGAACGACTCGCGCGAACAGCGTCCCTGCACAAGATCCTCGACCCCAAGTCCGGGCCGTTGATCGCGGTGCGACTTAACATCATCACCCGAAAAACACTGGGCGGCATACAAACCGACCTCGATGGGCGCGTGTTGAGTACCGGCGGTACGGCAGTGCCGGGATTGTGGGCAGCAGGGGAAATCGCCGGCTTCGGCGGCGGCGGTGTACACGGCTACCGCTCCCTCGAAGGCACCTTTCTCGGCGGCTGTATCTTCAGCGGACGGCAAGCCGGCCGAGCCCTCGCCAAGCAGGCATGACGATGCGACTGCGATGGGGTCGACCCAACCTGCGCGCACACGAGGCAATGTCGAAGACGGCATCGGCGTCACCCGCCTCGGCGGTCACCGTGTCGTTCCTCGGCGTCACCACCCTGCTCTTCGACGACGGCGAGTCAGCCATCCTGACCGACGGATTCTTCTCCCGGCCATCGATGACGCGGACGCTGCTGACACCGCTGCGAACAAATCCCGCGCGGATTGACCACGCCCTGAGACGAGCAGGTATCGACACTCTCGATGCAGTGGTTTGCGCACATTGCCACTACGACCACGCTCTCGATTCGGCCCTCGTCGCGCAACGCACCGACGCTGTACTTGTCGGGGATGAGTCGACCGCACTGATCGGTCGCGGAGCCGAGCTACATCCGAGCCGGATAGCAACGGCTCAACCAGGCGATGAACTGGAGCTGGGGCATTACACGCTGACGTTCGTCGAATCAGAGCACTCGACCCCGAACCGGATGCACGGGGCGGTAGATCGCGCTCTCGTTCAACCCGTTCGGGTCAAAGCGTACAAGTGCGGTGCGGCATGGTCGATCCTCGTCGCCCACAACAGAAGCGGTCAGACCGCGCTCGTGCACAGCAGTGCAGGCTTCCGGTCGAACATGCTCGCGGGTCGCACAGCCGACGTCGCATACCTGGCCGTCGGGCAACTCGGTCACCAGTCTCGCAACTTCATCGAAAAATACTGGTCCGAGACGGTCGCAGCAGTGGGCGCACACACTGTGGTCCTCACCCACTGGGACGACTTCTTCAGACCCTTGACCGCACCACTGCGGGCGCTTCCGTACACGTTCGATGACCTCGACGCCTCGTTGAGGACACTGTCCGATTGCGCCCGGCGTGACGGTGTACACCTCGTCGAACTACCCACCCTGTGGCGGCGAACGGACCCGTGGGCCACTCGATAGATCCAGCGGCGCACGCGAACCGCATCGTGTGTTCGACAACCCTCCCCGGCCACGACAACGCAGTGCGCCGTCCACTACCAGCTCAACAGACAGGTGACACCGTGCTCCGCAGAACTCGTTCGCTCCTGATCGTCAGCCTCGCCGCCGCCGCCCTCACCCACGGCGCAGCGGCGGTGTCCGCGCAGCCGGTCGATGATGCATTCTTCCGCTACACCGGTGCGGCCCCACTCGAGAGTTACCCGCCCGGCTCCGTACTCGGTGTGCGCACTCTCCCGTACCACCTGCTCAACGTAGCTACGCCTCTTGATGCAATGCAGATCCTGTATCGGTCCACCGATGCGCAGGGGCGACCGTCCGCCAACGTCACCTCGGTGCTGCGGCCCCCGAACGACCAACCCGACAAGGTCATCTCCTACCAATCGGCATACGACTCACTCAACCCCGACGACGGCCCATCCCGAGCTATCGCCGGCAACACGCCCCTGCTGTCGCTGACACCGAGCGGGCGGAACGTAGACGTCGGCGGCGCTGCCGCATCCGGGGAGGGCGCTGTCATCGCACCCTTTCTGGCTCTCGGTTACACCGTCGTCCTCGCCGATACCCAAGGCCCCACAGCAGACTTCGCAGCAGGGCCCGAATACGGAATGATGACTCTGGACTCGTTGCGAGCCGCCCAACAGGTGCCGGGCAGCGGCGTCACCGACAATTCCCGTATCGGACTGCTCGGATACTCGGGTGGCGCCATCGCCACTAATTGGGCGTCGATCATGGCGGCCGACTACGCACCCGAAATCGCGGACAACTTGCTCGGCGCAGCCCAGGGCGGCTTGCTGGTCAACCCAGCGAACAATCTTCGATACGCCAGCGGCAGCATCAGCTGGGGCGGAGTGGTCGGAATGGCCATCGTCGGCATCGGACGTGCATACGGTATCGACTTCGACCCGTACATCAACGACTACGGCCGCGAGATCATGGCAAAGCTCAACGATGCTTCCATCCTCAACGTCCTTCTGCAGTACCCCGGATTGCGGTGGACCGACCTGGTCAAGCCGCAATACGCTGACCCGAACACAATCCCCGAGTACGTCGACGTGGTCAACAAGATCAACATGGGTCAAGCCGCCGTCCCGACCGTCCCGATGTTCGTCGCGCAAGCATCCAACGGAATTCTCGAAGGCACCCAACCGGGCCCGATCGGCACCGGGCCCGGCGACGGCATCATGGTCGCCGGCGACGTTCGCGCCTTGATGAACAAGTACTGCGCCGCAGGTGTGAGCGTGCAATACGACGAATACGACACCATCAGCCACATTCTTGGAGCCGCACTGTGGCTCCCGGGTGCCGTCGAATGGCTGATCGACCGCTTCTCCGACAAGCCGGCACCGACGAATTGCGGGCGCATCGCCCCCGGAAACTCACTGGCACCTCAACAACACGCATCGCGCTGACAAGCCGCCGCAACGACCTGCACCGCTGCAGAGGAGTTGCCGCTGACGTGTCGATGCGTGAGCTTGCGGACCCGGACTAATTGCAATCCGTTCGCCTGCCATCCCGGGCCGGGCAAGTGCCGTCGAACAAGGCGCGGCAGTCCAGTCGGACAGCGCGTTCCGACACTTTTTACGATCGCCCGGCCGCCTGGACGTGAACTAATCGGCAGGCGCAGTACTGAACGAATTTACAACGGAGGTCATGTGAGAGCGCGTCAAGTTTCCGGCCGGATGTTTTTGACGACCATGGGTCCGATGCACGCTCGAGTCGACGGGCCGACTCACGGACCGGCAATCGTTCTGATCCATGGATTCGCCGGATCCGTTCACTGGTTCGACCGCGTCGTGGCCTCTCTCGCGTCCGACTACCGCCTCATTCGAGTGGATCTGTTCGGACACGGCTGCACGGGTGGAGATCGATTTCTCGACGCGAACTTCCAAGCACGGGCGGTGATCGACATTCTCGAGGCTCTCGGCCTGACGGACGCCACAATCGTGGGGCACTCCTTCGGCAGTGACGTCGCACTGGAAGCGGCTGAATCGTCGTCCCGCATCACTCGGGTGGTCCTGATCAACCAGGCCCCCGACCTGGAATCCGGCCACTTTCCCGCCGGGAACGCGGTCATGACCATCCGATGGTTCGCGCAACTTGCACGTGTGTGCGCGGTCCCTGCGCTCGTATCCCGGATCGGGCACCACGCATTCGCCGACGGCTTCGACGCCCGCACGGGATTCAACAACCCACAACAATCGTTCCACGACTTCACAGCCACAAGCGCGGCCATGTATCGAACCGTGTTGATCGATCGCCGCCGACGCCTGCAGAACAAGCCACTCGACTCCCTTGTCCGGACCATCGACAAACCGGTAACGGTGATTCACGGTCGCGGCGACAAATTCTACGATTGGGAACCGACGCTGGCGCGGTATTCCACTGCCGGTGCTCACACAGTCCTCATAGACAACGCTGGTCATTCGCCGAACGTCGAGCAGCCGGACGAAGTCAGCGCCGTCCTGCGCCGGGCCTCGCGTGCTTGACCTCGACGACTCACCTTGCACGAGCGAGTTCAGCAATCGGACGTGCTCGGCTGTGAGTCGCTGGATGAGGTAACGACAGGGAAGCCTAGGCGCAGGCCGACGTCACTCGCGGCGGCGCGAGACGTTGTCTAAGAGCGACACCGTCTCCGTTGTCGCTCTTGTGTCTCGCTGGTCGACCGTCGACCGAGTTGGTGATTCACTGCTGCATTCAGACGACTACGTCGATATCCGCCACTGCCCACTGCCCACTACCCAGTCCATAGTCCTACCAAGAGGCCCTCGATCCGCATGCTCCACATCGACCACGGTTCGCCCTTGCCGGAGCCGTACATGGGTCACGATCGCTCGCGTGTGGTCGACGTGCTCGACGTGCTCGACGCCCGACCCCGCGCGCCACAAGCTGCTGACCGACCTCCGGGGCTTCTTTCGAACCCGACATGACCTGGCGGCGAACCGATCCAGCGAGGTTCACGCCGAAAGCTACTCATCGGTACAATACGTGAACCTACGGTCACGTAGGTTACCCAGCGACGGAGGTCATCGAATGACGATGTTCGGCATCGACGAGCTACCGGTCAAGCCTCGCATGCGCGGATGGATCCATCTCTACGCGTTCGGCGTCGCGGTCGTGGTCGCAATCATTCTCGTCACAGTGGCGTTCAGCCTGGTGTCCGGCACCGCCGGTGTGGCAAGCGCCGTGTATGCCGTCTCCGTGTGCGGGGTGTTCGGCGTGAGCGCTGCATACCATCGAATCCACTGGGCCACGACGACAAGCCGCACATGGATGAAGCGCGCCGACCATTCGATGATTTTTTTATTCATTGCCGGCAGTTACACACCGCTCGTGGTACTCGGACTCCCCTCCGACACCGGACGCACACTGCTGATCGTCGTCTGGCTCGGCGCGCTCGGCGGCGTCGCCCTCAAAATGCTCTGGCCGCAGTCACCGAGTTGGGTCGGCGTGCCGCTGTACATGATTCTCGGCAGCGCCGTAGTCCCCGTCGCGCCGACGCTCATCGAGCACGTTGGCCATGCGCCGTTCCTGTTACTTCTCGTGAGCGGCATGCTCTATAGCGCGGGCGCAATCCTGTACGCGACTAAATGGCCCAACCCATGGCCCAACACATTTGGCCACCATGAGTTCTTTCACGCTGCCACTGTGCTAGCAGCGATCTGCCACCTCGTAGCAGTTGGGCTCGTAATGTTCTAAGCGTGCGCTTGCTCTGCGCCTAGCCTTGTGCGCGGTCGAGCAGTGGGTAAAGTTGGCTAGTGCAGTGCACTTCTGACATTGTGCAGTCGTCTTCTGAAACTGACAGCCACTAAGGAACATCCATGCGTGATTTCATCTGCCGCAAGTGCGGACAGAAGCTGTCGTTCGAGAACTCACTGTGTCTGAGCTGCTCGAGCGCACTCGGCTTCCATCTGCCGAGCAGAGCCCTCCTGGTGCTCCCGGACAAGGAAGACGGCATCTCCGAGGCCGAGGTGGACGGTGCCGTCTGGAAGACGTGTGCCAATCTCAACACCGCGCGCTGCAACTGGCTGGTCGACGCATCCGATTCCGACGACCTCTGCCTGTCCTGCCGGCTGACGCGGACTCGCCCGGCCGACGACGACCTGGACGCGATGGCCGCCTACGCGGACGCGGAGACCAACAAGCGTCGCGTCATCCTCGAGCTCACCGAGCTGGGCCTCCCGATCGTCGGCCGGGACGAGGACGCGTCCACGGGTCTGATGTTCGATCTGCTCTCCAGCGCCAACCAGCAGGTGATGACCGGGCACAACAACGGTCTGATCACCCTGGACCTCGCCGAGGGCGACGACGTGCACCGCGAGCAGCTCCGCGTGGAGATGTCGGAGCCCTACCGCACGCTGGTCGGGCACTTCCGTCACGAGATCGGCCATTACTACCAGATGGTGCTGGTCGGAGACGGTGAACACCGCGCGGCGTTCGAGGAACTGTTCGGCGATCCGGATTCGAGCTACCAGGATGCGCTCGATCGCCACTACAGCGAGGGCGCACCGGAGGGCTGGGAGGACACCTACGTCTCGTCCTACGCCACCATGCACCCCGCCGAGGACTGGGCCGAGACCTTCGCCCACTACCTGCACATCCGCGACACCCTCGACACGGCCGCGGCATTCGGGATGGCACCGGCCGGATCGACCCTCGAAAGCCCGCTGCCCGGCGAGGTCGGCTTCGATCAGATCATCGACTGGTGGCTGCCGTTGTCGTGGGCACTCAACCAGATCAACCGATCGATGGGTCACCAGGACCTGTACCCGTTCGTGCTGCCGGCGACCGTCGTGAAGAAGATCGGCTTCGTGCACTCTCTGGTGGCACCCAGCGCTCTGTGAGCCTCGCTTACGGTCGTTGAGCTCAGCGCCCAGGGGCGTATCCTGTGTTGTCGGCATCCGCCGATACCGGGTACGCCCCCTGCGCAATAGTGGGCAGAGTGCAGTCGCGGGCAGAGTGCAGCAGTAGGACGAGGTGACCACCATCAGCGAGCAGACACTGAACGCGTCGGGCGCCCTCCCGCGGGTTACCGACTTCCAGCTGAGTCGCCGGCTGGCCGAGGTGGCCGAGAAGCTGCGGCGTCAGCATTCCGATCCCGATCGCGTCCTGGCCATGATCACCGAGGCCGCGGTCGCTCAGGTCCCCAATGCCGAGTACGCATCCATCACGACGGTCATGCAGGGCAAGTTCGTGCACAGCGCCGCTCTGTCGGGAGAAATTGCCGGGCACTGCGACAAGATTCAGGAGCAGCTGGGCGAGGGGCCGTGCCTCGAGTCGGCGATCGAACAGACGACCATCCGTATCGACGACATGGACGGCGAGACCCGCTGGCCACAGTTCACCGATGCAGCGTCTGCGCTCGGGGTCAAGAGCATGATCTGCTTTCAGCTCTACGTCGAAGGGTTCAACTTCGGCGCACTCAACCTGCATTCGACGCGAACCGGCGCGTTCTCGGCCGAGGCCGAATCCATTGGTTCGTTGTTCGCTGCGCACGCGGCCATCGCGTTCTCCAGCGCCCGGGAAGAACAGCAGATCAGGGCCGCGCTGACCAGCCGGGATCTGATCGGGCAGGCCAAGGGCATGCTGATGGAACGCTACAACCTCAATTCGCAGGCGGCATTCGCGTTGCTGGCCAAGCTCTCTCAGGACACCAACGTCAAACTGGCCGATCTCGCCGTGCAGTTGGTCGACGACGCGGCGAAGTCCACCGAATAGCGACCGGAGCCTCGGGCCTCATCGCACGTCGAGTCCGTCGGTGCTGGCAACCGATACGGCGGGAACATCGGTGGCGATGAACACCTCGATCCGCACGTCCTCGTCCAGATAGCGGCTCAGTGCAGCCAGTCCGGTTGTGGCAGCGATGATCTCGTGAACCCGGTCGCCCGAGATGGGATAGTCGTCCACGTCGTGACGCCAATGCGCGGCCACCAGTGTGCCTCCGGCCTCCAGCTGCCCGACGATGCGGCTCATGGCGGCCGCCAGGTCGTCGTCGTCGAGGTAATAGCCCACCTCGCTGACGACGATCAGATCGAACTTCTCGTGGGGATTCGGTAACGCAGATACGTCGTCGGAGAGGGACCACAGTGCGAAATCGACTGCAGCACTCTCGCCTACGCGCGCGCGAGCCGTATCCAGTGCGCTCTGCACCACGTCGGTCGACACCAGATGCTCGCAGCGGGCAGCGAGCTGTTCGGTGAGCACACCGATGGAGCAACCGGGTTCGAGGCCGCGTCGATAGTGCGGCTTGGGCAGCGATGCCAGGGTGAGGGCATACTTGCGACGCTCGTACCACTTGCTGTCGAGCATGAACGGATCCTCGTGCGCGGCATACACATCGCGGAAGTATTCCGGACTCAAGCTCATGCGGACAGCCTACTCATGCGAAGACGACTTCGAACGGACGTCGGAACCGCGTCAGGATGTGCGGTGGCAACACTGCGCGATCCGCCGGGTGATCGGACAGCGGTCGAATCTGAGATTCGAAACGCTCGATCGACGCCCGTTTCGCCTCGACGGCGTGCGCGGGCAGATCGATGCGGCGACTGCGTGACCACGGCACCGCCCGGTGTTCGGGAGTTGCCCAGTGCCACATCCAGATCGGATATTCCACCACCGGTATCCCCACGACGGCGGCCGCGGTGAGGCAGGCACGCGCCGTGGCTTCGTGATCGGGGTGGCCGTCCCCGCGCCACGGCGTCAGGCACCAGGTACCCGGAGTGGCGTCGAGCAGCGGTACCAGCGCGCGGGCCAGAGCGTCCTCGTGCTTTTCGACCTCGCCGTCGGTGAACTGCAGCCGCGTCGGCGGCTGAACGATGCCCAGTTCGGCGAGGGCACGCTCGGACTCGACGGGCCGCAGGGCGCGCAGGTCCTCGGCCGACACCGTCGGAGATCCCGGATGCGAACCGTCGCCGTCGGTGACCGCGACGACCCGCACGTCGACGCCCGCAGCTGCGGCCATCGACAGCAACCCGCCGACGCCCAGTACTTCGTCGTCGGGATGGGGTGCCACGACGACCATGGTGACGACGTCGCTCCAGTGCAGACCGGGAATGGACCAATCTGCGGACAGCCAGTCCGATTCGGCGGTACCGAGGTCGACTTCGGCGTCGAATACGTTCTCTACCAAGGGTTGTCTTCCTGTGCGATGTCGTGTCCGAGGGCTTCGAGGTCGCGTTCGGCGTGGCTCTGTCGCAGATAGACGGTGAGGTCGGCAACGCGTCGAGCATGCTCCGCATCTGCGCACAGCGGGCCGGCACCGAGCGCTCGCCCGACGCGGTCGATGCACTGCGTTGCGGCATCCTCGACGACGGCGCGCACGATGCGAGCACGGATCCGAGCGCGGCCGGAGCGGTCGAACGGATCTGCGTCGACCTCGGCCGCCGCGGTCGTCAGGGCACTCGACGCGGCTCCGAGAGCCGATGCGATGGCACCGAGGTGAGCTGCGCGATGTGGGTCGGGGCGCGAGCGCACGGCCGCATGCAGGGTGTCGGCCACCGCGCAGGCGCTACCGAACCAGACGGCCGACACTCCGATCGCGCCATGCCAGAAGCCCGGCCTGGTCAGGTAGTCCGTCGGACCACCGACCACGACCGCGGGGACACGATCGAATGCCACCGAGCCCGAGTCGCTCTCGCGCATTCCGACGGCATGCCACGTGTTCGGCACCGGGGCAGCACCCGGATGCGTCAGATCCACTGCGAACAATCGCGGCTCGCCGTCGACGCGAGCGGTCACGAGTGCGTGGGTGCAGACGGACGCCCCCGAACACCACGGCTTGGTCCCGGACAGGAGCCACCCCGAATCGCTGCGTACCGCTTCGAGAATCGGAGCCGGGGGTTCCGCAGCCCACACGCCCCAGATCTGGCCGCGCTCGGGCGTCGGGCCGTCGAGCTCGTGCAGAATCGCGATCGCATCGGTGTGTGCCTCGGCCCAGCGGCCCAGAACGGTGTCGTGCCGACCCAGCGCAGCCAGCGACTGCCACCGGTGGTCTGTGTTTCCCGAGCCGGGGAGAGCCAGATCCAACCGCCCATCCGCCTCGAACGCGAGAAACTGCGCGCGCAACGCCGACTCGAGATCGGTGGTGCGATCGGGGGTGTCGACGAATCCGGTGTCGGTCATGCAGAAGGCTCCAGAGAACGAAGGAAGCCGGCCATACCGTCGGGGGCTCTGCCGCGCAGGCGGCCCGAAGTATCGACCGGAATGTCACACACCCTGCGGCACACGGTGCCGCCGAGCTCCAGACGACGGACCAGGTCGTGATCCTCGCCGGTGGCGAGCGGCGCGAACCCGCCGACCGCCCAGTAGTCCGTCGCGCCAACACCCAGGTTGGCGCCGTGGACGTGGGGATGGCCCGCCTCGTCGACGTACTGAGCGTCATAGGAGGAGCGCAGTGCTTCGTTGTCGACGATGTGGTCCTCGAATCGCACCGACACCGTCCCGACCACGGCCCGGGCACCCTCGGCGGCGTGCCGCAGATGCCCCACCAGCCACTGCTCGCCCACCGTCGAGTCGGCGTCGGTGGTGGCGTACCACGTGTCGGCGCGGCCCAGACCGCCGTTGAGGTCCGCTGCGAATCCGGCCGCCCGCGCGGCTCCCACGTTGCGATGGGCCACCGTCACGACCGAGACCGACGGGTGACGCGCCGCGACACGCGCCGAACCGTCCGTGCACGCGTCGAGAACGACCGTCGTGGATACCGTCACCGGGGCGACGTCGGCGACCCGACGTGCGGCCTTCGCCAGGGCATCCAAGCAGGCGTCGAGCAGATCCTGTTCGTCGTGTGCGGGCACGACGACGACGATGCGACGGACTGGAGTGCTGGTATCGACAGTCACGAGCCACCCTTTCGGACACCGGGCCTCGAGCCCGTTGCGGAACCGCCGGTGGCTGGACGGAGTACGTTGCATGCGACATACCCGTTCGCAGACGATCGACACCTACGGCTCGAAGAAGGGGCTCGGGTGGCGGGAAGCTACTCGTATCCGTGGATTCCGTCGTCGTTTTTCGGCAATATCCGATTAGCAAAAGTCCGGGTGGTATGTGTTAATGGGCGTTGCCCCGCGGCAGCACTGCTACTGGGCATCACGACGCAGTACGAAGGATGGTCGGGTCACATGGCAACACAGGTTCGCACACGCAGGTTCGCCCGCATCGGGGCAATTCTCGCAGGTACGGCGCTCGCAGCCTCTGCAGCATTCGGGTCTGCCCAGGCGGCTCCGCTGTGGCCGGGCGGCCCCGACGTGTCGATCCCCGGCGTGCCCGGATCCTCGGACCCGGCGGCACCGGCACCCGCCCCGCAGCAGCGGGTGGCCCCGTTGGCACCCGCGAACTTCGCCGATCCCAGCATCAGCCCGTCCGGCGGCGAGGTCGTCGGAGTGGCGCAACCCATCGCGATCCGCTTCGACGAGGCCATCGGAGATCGCGACGCCGCACTACGCGCCATCCGCGTCACCACGAACCCGTCCGTCGAAGGCCACTTCTACTGGATCAACGACACCCAGGTGCGGTGGCTGCCCAACGAGTTCTACCCGGCGCACACCCAGGTGACCGTCGAAGCAGGCGGCGCGAAAGCCGAGTTCTCCACCGGCGACTCGATCATCACCACGGCCGACGACAACACCAAGCAGATCACCGTCACCCGCAACGGCGAGGTCGTTCGCACGATGCCCACCTCCATGGGCAAGGTCGGCCACGAAACCCCGAACGGCACCTACATCGTCGGCGAGCGCTTCCGCGACATGTACATGGACTCCTCCACCTACGGGGTGCCGGTGGATTCCGAAGAGGGCTACCGCACGTACGTCGAGTACGCCACGCGTATCTCCTACAGCGGCATCTTCGTCCACGCCGCGCCGTGGTCCGAGTCGCAGCAGGGCTACTCCAACTCCTCGCACGGCTGCCTCAACGTCAGCACCGAAGACGGCAAGTGGTTCTTCGAGAACGCCCAGAAGGGTGACCCCGTCATCGTCGTCAACACCGACGGCGGCACCCTCAGCGGATCCGACGGCCTGGGAGACTGGAACCGCTAGACGGTATGGAGGTCTTGGCTGGGGCCCCTCCGCATGTAAGCGTGGGTTGCCGACAGGAGTGGGTCCTGGCCGGTAGAGCCACAGATGTGGGAGGCCCCAGTGAAGAATCATCGTACGAGTGTTG
>NZ_JABFAQ010000080.1:0-248 GCF_017168275.1 Rhodococcus sp. KRD175 | reverse complement strand
CGCGTGTGAACGATGTCCGTCGAGACGAAGGCCGACACATCACATGAAAGACAGCCATCGGCGTCAGAGCGGAAACGAGTCATACCTTCCACCCCGACGAACGACTCCAGTATCACTGAGTGGAAACTCGTAGCAGGCTACGTGTGCTGTCTTGATACATGTGGGACACGGGTGTCTCGATACATGTGAGACACGATTCTAGGCTGCGGGGCGGTGGAGTTGTCCTTGGTAGCGCTTGTCGGTGTTCA
>NZ_JABFAQ010000079.1:0-41641 GCF_017168275.1 Rhodococcus sp. KRD175 | reverse complement strand
CCACTCCAAATTTGTGTCCGGCACCGCTGGCCGCGGCACCAACTCGTGTGGAGTGATACAAACACGCCAACCAGGTCTCGGCATGGTGGGCAACAGTACGTGGACATCTGTCCATCCGTGCACAAAACGTGGCCCTCGCGATCGGACGATCCGGAGGCGGACGATTCCGCGACACCACGGCTTTGAAAGTCCGGGCCGAAGGCCTTGCAATGGACACCATCGTCGAGGGAACCCTGTACGCGTGGGCCCGGACCAGCGTCGGGGATTGGCTTGCGAGCGTGACTTTTTCAATCCCGACCGGCAACAAAAGAGGCCGACTCGACCTCGATCGGCAATGGGTCCCTGCCGACGCGATCACACCCCTCACGTGAACGACACCACCAACACGGTGGCCATCCGAGTCGGCCCCGAGCACCGACAATCAACACACACCACCACAGCAGCACAGGAGAGACCGTGAACATCGGCGACCGATACCACCTCGCACCCGGCGCACCCGGCATAGTCGTCGTACGCGAGATCCAAGACGGCCTAGTGCTAGTCGAAAACGAAACACCAGGCCCCGGCGTCTACCCCTACCTCGTCAAACCCGACACCCTCGTACCCGCCACAACCTGACCGCCCTAACCGCGACGCCGACGGGCGCGCCGCCGAAGGTTTCACCACACGCCCCAGGAGACGAACAACCGCACAGACAGAAAAGCGAAAGCTGCCGCGTCACCGAGCCCGGTCACGCTCCGTCGCTCCCGCGCAATCACCTTCACAGCCGTACCCCACACCGCGCCGCCGTAGAGCACCAGCTCCGGCGGCGTTCCGCGTCCCACCACCCGAAGCCGGCCACGTCACAAGTAGGCCCCGGCGGGCCACACGCACCCCTACGGGCCGCACCGAACCGAACTCCGCTGCGCTCCGCACTCAAAAGAGCGAAAAGAATCAAATTTCTTTTCGACGTAGGTGGCTTCTGGCGAGCATCCATCACCCGCGCCCGCCGCCTCAACCCCCCGCTCCGCTGCGCTACGGCCGAAGGCTCCGAACACTTTTCGTCCCGTAGTCGCTGCGCTCCCACGAAAACTGTCCGGCCGAAGGGTTGCCCCGTCGTTCCCGTGCGCTGGTTTCTCTCCCCAGCCACCACGGCGAAAGAAATTGGCAGGGCGAAGGTCCGGCCACCAGTCGAGAAGAACAGGTCACCATGCGAGCACAGCACCCCACCACCGCCGACGAAATCGACATCATCATCCACCGCAACGGCAGCCGCAAAGTCCGCCGCGCCGTCAAACGCGCCAGCGCGCGCCGCGACCGCCGCACCGCACGCCGCGAACTCCTCCACTGAAACCCTATGCAGACCGACACGGAAGTTGGAGGTCGACAGCACTTCCTAGGTGCCGATAAATGTAATTCATCAGAGAAATAGGATGGACGAAAAAGCAAGTGAGGCAATGGGAATAACGAATAATTCAGGTCCAATACACTTGGTTTAATTGACGTCAATGACGTAGAATAGAAGTCAACAGAACAATTCTCACGAGGAGGGAATTATGTCCATCACCGTCTACACGAAGCCGAATTGCGGACAATGCGACGCAACGAAACGACGACTCGACAAACACGGCCTCGACTACCAGACAATCGACATCACGCAAGACGACACCGCCCGCCACTTCGTCACCTGCGAACTCGGCTACCTCCAAGCCCCAGTGGTGGTCGTCGACGGCGGGGAGCACTGGTCCGGGTTCCGGATCGATGCCCTCGACAGGCTTGCCGCAGCCTGACCCGCCAAACTCGCCGACCCCAGCGCCGTTGCAACCCCACCGCCTGATCCGCCCGAGATGAACGCGAGGCCCCACGATGAATGCACTACGCGCAGTCCCCACACCCGGCGACGACACGGCAGCGCAGGCACGCGCGGACCTCGCACCCGTCGAGGACCTCGACACGTCCGTCGAGCCTGGTTACAACCCGGCCACCGACCCCGAAGCGATGCTCCTGTGCGCCCTGATGGACGTGCGCAATCAGAGTGCCGACGGAACCGACATCGAGCGGATCACCAGCACGCTCACCGCGGCGGACTTCGAGGATCCTGCGCACGCACGCATGTACGGGCACATCGTCGACCTCATCACCGCCGGCCAACCCCACGACTTTGCATCCGTCGCCGGTGCACTCATCCGATCCGGGGCAGACGGAGCAAAAGACGCACCGCTACGCAAACGCCTCATGGGTATCGTCACCGCCGGCGCACACTCTGTCGCCGCCGTGCACTACGCCGACAACGTCCTGTCCCAGTCCTACCGGCGCAGCTTCCACATCGCCGGCCAACGACTGACTCAGGCCGCCGAAGAATCACCCGAAGCGGACCTGTTCGACTACATGGTCGAACTCGGCATCCGACAGCGCGCAGCCTTCAACCGGCTCAACAGTTTTCGGCAACCACCGATATCCTGAACCGCCCGGGTTCCAGTGGTCGAGACGAAGACCTCGTAATCCCATAGGCCACAAAGATGCGGTAGCCAGATGGTGAAACCCCCGACCACGCGCGATGGCGGGGGGGTCACCACGTCGGGAGGAGACGTTGTCAGTCCTGGTGGATGGTCCGCAAGAGCTGCGCGAGAGCGAGCGCGGTGATCGGATCGTCGAGCGTAGGCGCGGCCGCGACGACCAACGCGAGGTCGGTCGAATCGTCGACCGCCGCGAGCAGATCCAACGATGCGGCAACGGCGAAGTCCGGCCCGGAAAGTTCGTTGATGATCGCCAGTAGCTCGACGAACCGCGCAGCGGTCTCCGGCCGAATGCTGCTGTGCAGCATGTCGAACGCGGCAACCGCTTCCGGCGATCGGAGCTCGGCGAGGGCCGCCAACTCCAGGGTGTCGACTTCGGTGAGAACAGCGGTGGCGTACTCGGGTGTGCTCATGGTCGGAGTCCTACGGTCGAGGGTGCGTCGATGTCACTGGTCTGCACGTCAGGGTGTACGAGGGGTAGTCGGGTCACGTCGTGATCGGGGATTCCGAGACGATGCGCGACAGTAGACGCGGAGCCGGTTGCCACCATGCCCGTGACCAGATCCACGCGGATACGGGCAGCGACGCGGTGCTGGTGCGCGAGGTAGGCGAGTAGCTCGGAGACGAGCAGCGCGGCACCGGCAGGTCCGCCGTATTGCTGCGCCCACCGCTCACCATCGCGGTCGGGGGAAAGCAACAGTCGGTTCGGATCGGTGAGAACCTCGTCGAGGATCTCCGCCGTGATACCGCACACCCGAAACCGCTCGACAATCTCGGGAATCTCCTCGGCCGTGCGGTGTCCGGCCAGTCCGATAGACCAGCCGACCTCCATCACGTCGCCGTGTGCGGCCGGCGGAGTGATCGAGCGAGGATCAACGGTGCCCATGATTGGTCCTCACGGTGGGGAAGCAGGTAACAGAGCTGGCGTAGGGGATGGAGACGACGTTGGCCCGGACGAGGCTTCGATCGGTCAACGTCCGAGATCCTGTGTCGAGCGTGCCTGAGGTGATGGCACCGGTGGGGTTACCTCGCGGGGGTGACTCGGCTGTCGGTTGAGCACCGTTCGCAACGAGGGGGGCATCGATGTTGCCGTGTTCTCACCGGTCAGTTGCCCGCGTGACTGAGCGTGCGTCGCCGGGCCGTCCATCGGCACGCCGTCCGGACGTGGCTCGAACGACTGTGTGCGCTTCCGCAGATCGTCCAATTCACCACTGAGTGCGGCGACGTGGTCGCGGTCCCACATTGCGTCCAGAGTTGCGATGTTCGCCCGAAGAGAGGCGATGCGATGACGTCGTTCAACTGCCTCACTCTCGTGCACGGTGATCGGTGCCGCATGGCTGACGGTCAATCTCCGGCTCTCGGGATCCGCGGTGACTGAACCGCCGATCCGTTCGGCGATCGCGGAAGCAATGCGCGTCGCGTCCGCGGTCGCGTACACCCCGACCACGGTCCGGGAATCGGGAATCGGCTCGGGACGGGTCGATTGAACCCGCACCTCACTCACGTCTGGCTCGGTCGGGGCCGCGTCGATGCGCGACGGAGCCGAGTCCGCGAATCGAGAGATCACCTCGGCTACCGCGGGCGGGGCCGGCACCTGCGCCCTGCGTACCCCCGATGCGTACCCCGGCTCGCTACTGAGCACCACCGCAAGTTCGTTGGGCGTGCCGATGAAGGGCAGCTCGGTGTGCGCTCCGTCGCCCGCCCGGACACTGACAGTGGCCGCGATACGGTCGATCTCCCGGCCGGCGGACAGCATCGCGGCCTGACCGACAGCGAAGGTCGCAGCCGCTGTCCGGGAAAGGAATTCGGCGCGGGCGAACACGTGCCCCGGATCGTTGTGCTGATCGAGGGATGCGACCTCGACTGTGATGCGCTCGGAATGGGTGGGACGATTTCGTGCTGAAGTCATGACGGTTGATCCTTTTTCGTCGTGCGCGTGAGGATCTCCCAGAGAGGGATGACACGCGCGGAGGAAGAGCGAAAGGGCGTCGGTTCAGAGGGCGTCGACGCGCCGGCTGTAGCCGCGTGCCTCGAAACCTGTCGGTGCCGTGGTGTCTACTGGCCGCCACACGGGGCGACCCCCAGAACGAGAAGCGAGGTGATGATCGTGGTGATAGCGATAGTGGTCGGCATCGTTTTCGTCGTTGCGGTGTTGCGCGCCGGCGTCACCGACGACGGTGGCTGGCGATTCGCACCGATGCGCGCGACCGGAATGGTGTTCGGCATGGGTTTCCGGCTCGTGAGCGTGGTGGTCGGCGTCCTGTTCGCGATGGCCGTGGCGGTCGTAGCCAGTGCCTTCAGCAGCTCCCTGTGACCTTGCGTCCAGCCGTGGTCTCAGAACAAGGTCGGCGTAGCGCTCTCCAATAGGGCTGCCTGTACAGCTGCGTCGTCCCAACCATGGCGTACCGCCGCACGCAACCGGCGCGATCGAGCAGCACGTGCGGCTCGATCCGGCCCGTACCAAAGCCCGGGTTGGCGACGTCCACCGCCGCGACCTTTCGCTGCCATGTCGCGCAGATTCTGCGACTGGTTCCCGTCGACCACGTGGAGTGGCTGTTGCTGCGCCTCGTCCAGCGTCACTCGTACGCAGATCGGGTTGTCGCACATGTGCAATGCGTTCACCGACTCGTCGATCGACCCACCGAGCGCGATCGCCAACGCGTAGCGATGCGGGCGAACCACCCGCGGTCGTCCACCGCGGGAGACCCAGAATCTGCCGTACCCGTCGTCGGCAATGGCCCCGATCCAGATCGCACACGACGACCGGTGCGGCCCATGTACGACGTAGCTGCGAAACCGAGCTCGCTCGTCGGCGTCGCCCACTACCAACGGTTTCGGCACCGACTCCCCACCCACCTAACGGTTCCCGGCCGGCCGGCCTGTCGTGAACACGACGGCCGCTGTGCGCCAACGGCTTCTCGCCGCGAACACGGCCCGCTGTCGAGGATCTCATCGACCCGTCTCCCGCGCTATCCGGTGTGCGCCAGTGACTGTACGTCGGGAGCGTTGTCGATGCGCCCGTGTTCGTTCTGCGCCTGATGATCCGAGGGAGCAGTCGTCTCGGTTGAGCTTCGCTCACCGGCGCTGCTCGACGCGGCGTCCTCGCTCGCGTTCAGGCTGATCCGCGGGCGCTTCGGTGTGGCGCTCGCACTGCGTTTGCGTGACTCCGTCGACTTACTACCGACAGCGGAGGAGATGACCGACGTCGGCACTGCGAGCCCGATGTCGCGCAGTTCAGCTGCAGTCCACCCGCCCACCAATGCTTCTCGCATCGCGGCGTGAACGGCCTTCTTGCTGGCGTCGACCGATTTCGCTGCTGCGCGTTTGGTGGCCTCGGCCGCTTTGATCGCGGCGTCGGCTTCGGCTCGTTGCTTGGCGGCGTTCTCCTCGGCAGTTCCGACTGCTTGCTGTGCGGTCACGATGGCTTCTGCCAAGGCGACACGTCCACGAACAGCGGCCTCCGCGGCGGCGTAGATGGCTTCTGTATTGACTGGGGTGACACTCATGAGTTGCGGGCCTTTCAAGTCGCCCGAACCGCCGGCACCAACAGCGCGACGAGTTCGGTGGGTACACGAATCTGCGCTTGAAGGATCGACCCGCAACGGCATCCTCAGCGCTGCCCAGCCTACCCGGTCACTGCCGTACGCACACGGGTCGAACGCCAGGCATTCCTCCCCGATCGAGAACACAGAACGCCGCATCGATATGCCGAGGTGCGCGACGGCAGATAGCTACGCTCGCGGGTGCCCCGTTGTTCGAGATCGGAAGGCCCCGTAGATGACGCGCAAGGACGAGACGTGGTTCCGCCTCCGAGAGTGGACGCAAGGACAGACCCCATCGGAACGCCTCGCGGCGCACGTCCTCCACGCGGAGGGGTACGAGAACATCGACCCCTCACACCCGCTCGGCGGCAAGGACAGCGGCAAAGACGCCGTCGCCACCAAGGACGGAAAGAGCTGGATCATGGGTGTCTACTTCCCCCGAGGTCAGCAGAAGTTCGCCGCGACCATCAAGAAGAAGTTCACCGACGATTTGGCCGCTGCCAAGAATCACGCCCCGCATGGCTTCGTCTTCGTCACCAACCAGGAAATACTGTTGGCTGAACGAAAGGATCTAGAAGATCTGGGAGACGGAACCGAGATCGAGATCTACCATCTCGAGCGAACCATGGGTGTCATTGATCGGCCCAACATGGCGCAGATACGCAAGCAGTACCTCGACATCGAAGCCGGCCCACCTCCCATCGACGTAGCACTGTCCATCGACGGTTCTGCCCGCTACTTTTCAGACGGTGACGCTGCGAGCTCTACGTTGATCGCCGCGATCAGTGATCAGCAAAGACGGGAATTCGACGAGGCAGCCGAGGCGGCACGAAAGGAATCACCGTTCGGTGTCCGACCCTTGAACCTCCCGAACCTCTCAAGTTTGTTGGGAGTCGAGTACGACCCGCAGCCGCGAACGAGAACAGACCTCGACACCCTTCTGGACGAGTGGTCGCAGGACGTGCAAGAAGGCTGGGACGACAGTGAGCAGTACCTGGCAGCCATTGCGTGGCCAGGCACGCGACTGCGGCTACGAAACATCGAACGCGTCTTCCTCAACGACGTCCAAGTCAAGATCACGATCAAGGGTGCGCAAGGTCTCGACTGGGAAGAGCGCGACGCCTTCGACTTCGACGAGTTCATTCCCCCCGTCACGCCACCGAGCACGCCTCTGTTCGACCCATACATTCCACCCCCAGTAATGGACTACAGCGCAAGATTGCAATTCGCGGGCGCTCCCCTTGCATGGGAGAACGTCGACGACGAGACGATCGTCATCACAATCGATCTGCAACACCTGCGCCCCGACGAGACATGGACCAGCGATGACGAACTGCTGATCTTGCGCGCGGTCGACAGCACCGCGTCTTCTCTATCCGCCGAGTGGACCGTAACCGCGCAAACCTACGGTGAGTCCTACAGCGGAGAGCCCATCCAGATCCCGGTCGAGGCAGAGTCCGTCAAGGATAACGTTCGTGCGGTGGCTCAAGCTGCACTCGATCGGACCTGAACGAGACAAACTCACCCGACCGAATGCTCTCGGAAGCGAAGCGGGAACGGGGCAATTCGGGTCCGCCGGCCACCTAACGTCTCTGGGCTTCGCGGCGGCGTTGCCGTGCGATCCGCATGCGGTGTGAGGGGTGCGTGTGTGACGGCCACACGGTCGAACGGGAACCGTTCTCGGCGTACACGGCCAAGCACGCCACAACGCCCCTACTGCCGAACAGACGCGCCGCCACACCGTCGGCGTAGTACTCACGCGGCCAACTCGTCACCATCATCGACACCACGACGGCAACTCCCACGGCCGAGACGAACAGCGGGAACCATACCGACGCATCCAACCCGCCGTCCGACTCACGCGTCCACGACACGAACGCGGCGACGCAGCCACCGAGCAGAAGTGCCACCAGAGCGAAGTACGCGAGATAGTAGAGCCGGCGAGCGCGACGAATGTTGGTCAACTCCTCACGGTGACCCAGTTCGTGCGCCAGCAACGCCGACGACGGCAACGACCACGGATCCGGCTCTGCGCTGATCCACCCATCCGTCACACCCAACGTGTCGGTCCCATGGTGATAGCGCGCACCCATACCCAACGGCCCGGGCAGGAACTCGACGGACGGGGGAGTGGACTGCCCGAGTAACGCGGCGATTTCACCGACACGAGCCACCCACGCCCGGCGATGCTCCTCGGTCGTCGTCGACTGCCGCACCGGTCGACGCGCGGCCATCACCCGCCCTCACTCCCCACGCCGCTGGCGGCCACGCGCGAGACCAAGGCACGGGCGGACTCGTCATCGAGCCCCACCATCTCCGCCGCCACGTCGAGACCGCCGACATACGACTGCAACTCGATCAACGCCGCCACCATCGCCTGCTCCGCTGCGACGACTTGAGCTTGCGCAGCCAGAAACGATGCCACCGCCGGTCGAGCCGAGCTCGCCGCATCGGCCACCTTCGCTGCCGCTGCCGCGCGGAGCTGAGTTCGCGTAGAGATCCGATCACCCGACCTACTCATCGCAACACCCACCTCCAACCCAGACGCCAGTCAGACCTCGTCACGTCCCCACAGGCCCTCGCCTGCAGCTCCGTCCCTGTTGCCGCACCATTCCACCTCACGAACCCAAGATCAAGTCCTACAGACCTCTTGCATTAAGGATAACGAAAAGATAACAGCAGCTATGATCTGTTTCGTGACCGCGACGATGCACAAGCTGACCGCCGGGGACGGGTACATGTACCTGATCCGGCAGGTCGCTGCGCACGACGCCACCGCACGTGGACGCGACACTCTCGCGGACTACTACTCCTCTAAAGGCGAGTCACCCGGCCTCTGGATGGGATCGGGGCTGCCCACGCTGCGCACCATCGGCGCAGGCGACGAGGTCACCGAAGCGCACATGCTCGCCCTGTTCGGCGAAGGCAAACACCCCGACGCCACCGCCATCGAGGGCAGGCACGCCACCGCCCTCGTCGCCGACGGTGCCAGCAAGAAGGACGCCGCCGCGCTCGCACTGCGAGAGAGCAAGCTGGGCAACCCCTTTCGGATTCACACCGGCGTCACCGAGTTCCGCAAGGCGGTCGGCGAAGCGTTCACCGAACACAACGCCGCCCTCGGTCTGCCCTCCCACGCGCCGGTCGACGACGACGTCCGCGCACAGATCCGCACCCGAATCGCCCGCGAGATGTTCGAGACCGAACTCGGCCGCGCACCGCTCGACGACCGCGAACTCAGCGGCTGGGTCGCCAAGAACTCCCGCGCCAAGACCACCGCCGTCGCCGGATACGACATCACCTTCTCCCCGGTGAAGTCGGTCAGTGCCCTGTGGGCGCTGGCCCCGCGAGAGATGTCCGAAGCGATCGAAGCCGCCCACCACGACGCGGTCAAAGACGCACTCGACTGGTTCGAGAACAACGCCCTGCTCACCAGGCTCGGCACCGACGGTGTCCAACAAGTCGACACCGAAGGGATGCTCGCCGCCGCCTTCACCCATCGCGACTCCCGCGCGGGCGAGCCCGACCTGCACACCCACGTCGCGATCTCGAACAAGGTGAAAGTCAAAGGACAGAACAAGTGGCTCGCCATCGACGGCCGGCCACTGCACAAAGCGATGGTCGCGATCTCCGAGACCTACAACACCCGCCTCGAGGGATACCTCCGCGAACGCCTCGGCGTCGACTTCGCCGAACGCGCCGGCACCGACCCCGGCAAACGCCCGATCCGCGAAATCGTCGGCGTCGACGCCGATCTGGCAGCCCGCTGGTCGTCCCGCGCCGGGATGATCGACTTGCGTCGGGGAGAGCTCGCGGCCGAGTTCCAACGCGAACTCGGCCGCGAACCCACACCCGCCGAAGCCCGCAAACTCAACCAACGCGCCAACCTCGAAACCCGCGAAGCCAAACACGAACCGCGCTCGCTCGCAGAACAACGCACCGACTGGCGGGCCGAAGCAATCGAAGTCCTCGGAAACGAACGCGCCCTCTCGGAAATGATCCGACGCACCACCCACGACCACGGGCCCGTACGCGAACCCGTCACCGTGGACGCACAGTGGATCGCCGAGAGCGCCGACCACGCCCTGTCGGTGGTCGGGCAGAGCCGCGCCCGCTGGCAGCAATGGCATCTGCGCGCCGAAGCCGCCCGCATCGTGCGCGCGTGCTCGGTCCCGAGCGAGCAGATGGAATACGCGATCACCGCCATCACCGATGCTGCTCTGGATCCGCAGCGATCGGTCGCGTTAGGACCGGACGACGACCTGGACGAGCCGGGGGTATTGCGCCGCAGCAACGGGGCGAGCGTCTACACCACCGAAGGCACCCGCCTCTACACCTGCGAGTCCATCCTCGCCGCCGAAGACCGCCTCGTACAGGCCGCGCAACTCGGTGGGGGACGCAGCGTCGACCCGCTCACCGTCGATCTCGCCTTGCTCGAACACGCCGCCAACAAGTTCGACCTCAACGTCTCGCAAGCGCAGATGGTCCGCGAGCTCGCCACCTCTGGGCAACGCCTCCAGCTCGCTCTCGCACCCGCCGGCACCGGCAAGACCACCGCCATGGCCGTATTGCGGAGCAGCTGGGAAGCGGAAGGGGGTCACGTTCTCGGTCTGGCACCGACCGCCGCTGCTGCTGCCGCCCTTGAAGAAGACCTCGACGCGACGACCGACACCCTCGGCAAACTCGTCCACACCCTGCGCGAGCTCGACGACGCCGCATCCGGCGAGGTCGTGACAGTCCCCGACTGGTTCGACAGCATCGACCACCGTTCTCTCGTCGTCATCGACGAAGCCGGCATGGCCTCGACCGCCGACCTCGACCTGGCCGTGCAGTTCGTTCTCGACCGGGGCGGCAGCGTCCGTCTGGTCGGAGACGATCAACAGCTCGCCTCCGTCGCCGCCGGCGGAGTTCTCCGCGACATCGCCACCACCACTGGGGCGATCACCCTCACCGACGTCGTCCGATTCAAGGACAACGCCGAAGGCCTCGCCTCCCTGGACCTGCGAGCCGGAAACGCCGAAGCGATCGGCTTCTACATCGACAACAACCGAGTCCACGTCGGAGATCTCGTCGCCGCCGAAGACCAGGCCTACTCGGCGTGGCAACGCGACATCGACAACGGCCTCGACGCGGTCATGCTCGCCCCCACCCGTGACACGGTCCGCACCCTCAACGAACGTGCCCGCATCGACCGCCTCGCAGCGACGGGCAAGACCATCATCGGCCGCGAGGTCACCTTGGCCGACGGACTGCACGCCTCGGTCGGGGATGTCATCACCACCCGCCGCAACGATCGACGACTCGTCGTCGGTGCCACCGACTTCGTCCGCAACGGCAACCGGTGGACCGTCGAGGAGACGAACGCCGACGGCAGCCTGAAAGTCCGCCGCATCGGAGACAGCCGCGTGGTGACCCTGCCCGCCGACTACGTCAGCGACAAGGTCACCCTCGGATACGCCCGCACCATCCACGGCGCACAGGGCATCACCGCCGACACCTGCCACACCGTCCTAAGCGGACACGAGACCCGACAGCTCGCCTACGTCGCCGCCACCCGTGGCCGCCACGAGAACCACCTGTACTTCGGGTCCGCCCTCGACGGCGACGAACACTCGGTCATCACCCCCGAAGCCGTCACGCCTCAAACGGCGGTGGACCTGTTCACCCGCATCCTCGGCCGAGACGGCGCGCAGGAATCGGCCACCACCGCCGCCCGCCGACTCGCAGACCCCGCCGAACGACTCCCGATCGCCGCAGCGGCCTACGACGATGCCGTCGGCACCGCAGCAGAACAGGTCCTCGGCAACGACGAGATGGAGCGGATAGACACCGAAGCGGACAAGATCGTCCCCGGCGTCACCGACGCCGCAGCATGGCCCGTGCTGCGCAAGCACCTGGCCATCCGCGCCGTCGGGGGAACCGACCCGATCGCCACCCTCACCCGCGCCGCCGGCCACCGCGAACTCGACACCGCCGTCGACGTCGCCGCCGTGCTGGACTGGAGGCTCGACCCGAGCGGGGAGCACTCCGCCGGCAGCGGACCCCTACCGTGGCTGCCCGCCATCCCCCCAGCCCTGCGCACAGATCCGACGTGGAGCAACTACCTCACCGCACGCGCCCACCTGGTCGACTCGCTCTCGACAGCGGTCCACGAACGCGCCCGCGACTGGACCAGCGAGACCGCGCCAATCTGGGCCCGCCCCTTCCTCGAACACCCGGACCTGTTCGCGGATCTCGCCGTGTGGCGCGCTGCCCACACGGTCGATGACATCGACCTCCGGCCCACCGGTCCCGCGCAGTACGCGGCCGCACACAAGCGGCAGCAGAACCGGCTCGACAAGAGGGCAGCAGCGGTCATCGGCTCGCCCGATGCCGCCACCAACGCCTGGAGAGCGCTCGCCCAGAAGATCGAGCCGCGGATCCTCACCGACCCGTTCTGGCCGGTGCTCGCACTCCGGCTGACCACCGCCCGCCGCGCCGGTCTCGACGTCCCCGCTCTGCTGCGCTCGGTCACCGGGGACCGCCCACTTCCCGACGAGATGCCCGCCGCAGCCCTGTGGTGGCGGCTCTCGCGCACCCTGAGCCCGGCAGCTCTGGACTCCACGACACCGTCCAAGCACCTCACACCGCACTGGACGCCGGCGCTCGACGTCGTGTTCGGCGAGGAGACGGCTCGCACGATCCGCAGCGATCACGCATGGCCTTCCCTTGTCGCCGCGGTCGACAACGCGCCCATCGACTGGGAGCCGCAGCAGATCCTGGCCTTCACCGACGAGTTGCTCACCCAGGCCCGCGAGGTCGACGACGAACTACGCCCCGACGAGCTGACCCAAGCGCTGGCGTGGCGGATCACCGCCCTGAGCCATCACGAGTTCACCCACCACGACTTCCCGGCCGTCGAGCACGCACTGGTCGACCCTGCCGAGGACGAGGCGGCAGCAACGGTCGCCGGAAAGACCGACCCGTACGAGTCGACCCCCGCCGCCGCACAGAGCCACGCCCCTGAGACCGTCACCGGGACCGGCCCGGTGTTCGACGTCGGCTTCGACGACTACTACCCCGAGCTGAGCGACGCGGACCTACCTCCTGACCCGGAGTCCGACCTGCCCCCACCGGACTTCGAGTACGACACCGGAGCCGACTGGGACATGCTCGCGGAGTCGATGGACTCCCTGCGCATGGTCCGCCCCGAACACGAAGACATCGCACCCGCCGCACGGGTAGCTGCGCTGCACGCCGAACTCGCCGACGCACGCAACCGCAGCAACGATCTGTGGCGCGCGTACCTCGACGAACGAGGCCCGGCGATGACCGCCGCGATCCCCATGATCGTCGATATCCGCAGCCGTGCCGACGCCCTGCGCCCGCTGTACTTCGCCGCACAGGACGCGCACGCCCGGTGGCTCGACACGACCCACGAACTCGAAACCACCGACGCTCGATGCCGAGACCTGGCGCGAGCTGCAGCAGCCGCGACCAAGGACGGCCGCGACGACGACGCACTCCACGCCCAGGCCGACCTAGCCCTGGTCGAGATACTGCGCGAGCACGCTCACGCCACCGAACGTGACGCACACCAGCTCTGGAAGCGGGCCCAGACCGACCTCGAGACCGCCGCCGGGGGACCCGCCAACATCGTCACCACAGCCGACGCCGACGTCATCCGCGACACGGCAGCCAGCATCGACCAGATGTCCGTTGACGACGCCCGCGCCACCGTCCGCGCACTCGAAGGCGAGATCATGCGCGCGGAAATGCACGAGGCCCACCACGATGCCCCCACCGTCGCCGAACACACCCCCCTGCCGCCCGCACGCTCACCCGAGCCGGATGCACGCGGCCGAGTCGCGACCCTGCCCAGACCGGACATCGAACACACCACGCCTCGGCTCGCCCTCGACGACGCCGAGCACACCCGCTCACCGCACGCCGACCTCGAACCCATCGCCGCCGAGCTGATCACCGCTGATCGTGCGGTGCCCGAGGTCCAGACCTCCGAACGCCGGCAACCGGAACCGACCCGGGAAGAACCCACCGCTGCCCGCACCACCAGCTCTGCCGTCGACGAGACGCCCCAGCCCGATAGCGCCCGCACCGAGGCCACGCAGCACGACCTCGACCCGCACGCGATCGACCAGCGCATCTCAGAAGGAACCAAGGCCATGAAGACCGCAACACCCGAGCTCAAGGCCAAGATCAAACAGACCACCCTCAGTCAACGGCTCAATCCCAGCGAGAGCGGAGCCGCGACGCTGGCTCGCTACCGCGCGGAACTCGAACGCCGCGCCGCCCTCACGCAGGACGAACGCACCGCCGAGGACGCGGTACGCGAGCGACTACGCAAGCAGGCGAAGGGAAGCAAGGGCCCGCACCGAGAACCCGAGAGCGGCCCACGAAAGGACCGTGGCCATGAACTGTGAGCACCGAATGAAGGACGGACCACGATGGACGAGCCCGACCAGCCGAACGGCCGCACCGATCCGGTGTGCCGCATGGGTAGATTTTTCGCTTTCACCACACACCGAGCGGGGGCGCAGCGACCATGGCGCGTGACGACCAGGACCAACCGTCCCTGTTTTCGATCGGAGAGGGGACCGACGATGTCGGAACCGGAGATGAACGTGGATCTGCGGATCCGCGACGAAGTGCGCAGGATCTGGGGGGAGTGGATCGGACTCGATCCGGACCTGCCCGAGGCCGCACGCGAGGAACAGATCGAGCGCGAAGCGGCGCGACTGACCCAACTGGTGGAGGAAACGGTGGGGGACAGCGCCCACGGCTTCCTGATGGATCGGTGGCGGGCCGAGAACCCGGGAGTGACACCGGACTACCCCACGACCGTGGCGTTGATGACCACGGCCTGGCAGTCGGCACGGTCGAAGATCCTCGAGGAACACCTCTACCCGCAGGTGACCGAGGAGATCTACCAACGGGTGATCTCCACGGACGCAGTGATCGAGGGGGAGCGCCGAGCGCACCTGCAGACCGCACAGGACAATCGCGACGAGATGCGTTGGACGACACTGTCGGTGGACATCTCGCCGCTGGCGAGCCGGATCGTGGACCGGGTATGGATGGACCGGCCGGGCCGATTCCTGCTGCTCGCCCAGGCACTGATCCAACAACGACTCGACGACAACCAGCCGACGCCGACCACAGCGAACGATCCGATCGCCGCGGAGCTCGAAACACTGATCCTCGACGAGATGGACCGAACACCGGGCACGACTCCCTTCTGACCCTACGGGCGCAGTGGGTCGACGCCCACACGGCCACCGCCGACATCCTGCACCGAGGAGGCCGGCTCAGACAGCACCTCGACAACGCCGAACGGGCGCTCGAACGCGCACGCCAGCAAGGCAACCGCGACGGCATCGAGGCACTGACACAGCGGATCTCGGACCTGTCCTACCGCCGCACCCGACTGCTCGCCGACTACGAGCGCGCCCGCGCGGGCGAGGGGCAGCTCGGCAACGCCCTGCGCGCAGCCGGAATCGACCCCGCCTCGATCAACCACAGCGCCGTCGCCCGCGCCGATGCCGCACAACGCCGCACCCCACCGACCTGGGCGAACGATCCCGCCACCGCACGCCAACTCGACACCCTGCGCACGCTGCTCGCCCGATCCGGACTACCCGACGACACCGTCGACGCGCGCCTGACCAAAGCCGAAGCAGACCGCTCCATCAAAGCCATCCTCGCCGGCGAGCTGCCACTGCTGCGCAGCACCGACGAGGCGACCCAGCCGGCACCCCCGCAGGCGTCTGCACACGAGGCACTCACCGAGCGGATCCGTGCCGCCGTCCTCGCCGACGCAGATCTGACCGTCTCGGCCCAGGCGTCGTCGAACACCTACGCCCAGTTCCAGTCCTGGGCACTGGCCCGGACGAAAACGGTCATGCTCGACGCCGTCGTGGCCATCGACGACACCGACACCGCGCTCACCGCTGCCGCACAATCGCTACTGGCCGACCCTGCCCGCCTCGACGCACTTCCCCACGAGCTGGTCGACCTGCTCTGGCAGACTCACCACCGGGCACCCGAGGCCGACCCCACCGAGCCGGACACCACAGGGCCAGAGACCACCGACGAAGCAGCACGTCAGCACCGCGCACAGAACGAGCTCGACAACGCCGCCACTGCTGAGATCGTGGACTTCGACGATCGCGGACGTCGCGCCTACAACCCACGCGCACCCTTCGCTGCGCCCGACCCCTCCGCCGACCCCGTCGTCGGCGCAGCACTCGAATCACTGCCCGCCGACAGCGCCGAAGCCACACAGATCCGCGCCGACTTCATCCACGGCTACACCACCGCCGCCAGTACCGATGCTGCCAAGGAAGCCGCTGCGGGCACCGAAACATCGGTTCCCGCAGGCGATCTCACCGACACCCCGACACCCCGCGAGGTACCCGACGCGCCGGTCGAAGTGCCCCAGTACGAGACCGGAGAACCCCTCACCAGCCCGTTGTGGCGCAGCAACAGCCTCATCGCCGCCCAACGCCCCGACGGCTCCACCGTCTACATCAGCGCCGACACCGCCCGCCGCTATGCCGACGTCTCCGATACCGTCACGTCAGAACCCGAACCCCAGACCACGACCGAACCGGAAGCGACACCCGAACCCGAGACCGCCACCGACCGCGTTGGCGTCGACGCAGGCGAACCGAGCCAGGAACCGTTAGGTAGTGGGGTCGAGGCAGCCGCCGATCCAGTCAGAACTGTCGCTCCCGCAGTCGATTTCGTTCTCGGCACGGACGTTCTCGTTCCGTCCGGAGCGAAAGCCCGAGCCCGCGCCAACCTCGACGCCCTCGCCATCGTTCAGGGGTTGGCCGCCGAGTCCCGCCCCGCCACGGCCGCCGAGCAGGACACCCTGGCTCGCTGGTCGGGATGGGGCGGCGTGCCGCAGATATTCGATACCGCCAAGGCCGAATGGGAGCCCGAGCGCGAGGAACTGCGCACCCTGCTCAGCGGCCCGGACTACGCCGCGGCCCGCTTGAGCACCGTCAACGCCCACTACACCGATCCCGCCATCGCCTCTGCCCTCTGGCGCGCCGTCGAACGCGCCGGTCTGCCCGAGGGTGCCCGCGTCCTCGAACCGGGCTGCGGCAGTGGACACTTCGTCGGTCTCGCCCCCGCCGGAACGAAGATGGTCGGCGTCGAGCTCGACCCGATCACCGCGGCGATCGCCCATCACCTCTATCCGAACCAGCACATCCGCAATCATGGATTCGAGGCCGCGTTCGCCGCCGACAGCACGTTCACCGCAACGGTCGGCAACGTCCCGTTCGGTGACTATCCGGTCTACGACGACATTCACAACCCCAACAGTCGCTCGATCCACAACCACTTCATCATCAAATCCCTGCACCTGACCGCGCCCGGCGGGTACGTCGCGGTCATCACCAGCACGTTCACTTCCGATTCGGTGCGCCCGGCCGCGCGGCGCGAGATCGCCGCCCTGGGTGACCTCGTCGGCGGGGTCCGGTTACCGTCGGCCGCGCATCGCCGCCAGGCCGCCACCGACGTGCTCACCGACGTGCTGATCTTCCGCCGGCGGGAGCCGGGACGCGAGGCCACCGAACAGACCACGCTGTGGACCGAGGTGGCCCAAGTCACCCTTCCTACCGGGAACGGAGACAACACCGCACCGATCCACCTGAACCGGTACTTCAACCGGCACCGAGAGCGCATCCTGGGCACCGTCGAGGTCGGTTCCGGAATGTACGGCTCGACCACGATGAAAGTCGTTGCCCCGCAATCGCAATCCGTACCGGCGCTGCTGACCCGGGCGCTGGAGACCATCGTCGACGACGCCCTGGATTCAGGCCTGGCCGTGACCGCAGCGGCTCCGGATCGAACCCAGCATCACGAGCTCGACGATGCCGGCCTGCACACGGACTCCGGGACCGATACCGGAACCATCCCCGGCACACTGCGATTCGACGCCCACAGCTCCCGGTGGGAGCAGTACCAAGTCGGTGCCGGATGGGTCCTGACCCCCGCCAAGGGCCGCGAGATCAACGATCAGTGGCAACGACTGCTCGCCATGGGCGATACCGTCATGGATATCGGTGACAGCGCACGCACCGCCGACTCGACCCCCGAACACCGACAAGACCTGCGCGAGAAGCTCGATCGGCAATACACCGACTACACGAGCCGATATGGCTTCATCAACCGGTTCAAGTGGACCAACCACGCCACCGAGAACAGCCCCGAGAAGACCGCCGAGAACTTCACCGCCCTCGAAGCGCAGTGGCGCATCGACGCAGCCCAGCAGGCTGCACTCGATCGAGGGGTGGACCCCGACGACCTCGCGGACCTCGATCTACCCCCCTACGGGGGTGAGATGCCCACCGAGGTCACCGAAGCACTGCTGGAGAAGGCACGCACCCCGGCGCAAGGGCCCCGCAAGAGCCGCCACCACCTGCAAGGGGCCATCAGCTTCGACCCCCGCATGGCGATGGTCCGATCGCTCGAACTCTTCGACGACGAGACCGAGCAGGCCAACAAGACCTCGATCTTCGATACCGACGTCACCTTCACCACCGAACGCGCCACCAGCGCCGCCGGCATCGACGAAGCGATCGCCATCGCCTTCGACGAACGCGGCAGCATCGACCCCGAACGGGTGGCCGAGCTGCTCGACACCGACGTCGAGGACGTACTCGACCGAGCCCGAGGCAAGATCTACCCCTCGCTCACCGATCCGAGTACCTACGAGGTCGCCGGCCAATTTCTCGCCGGCGACGTCCGCAGCAAACTCGCCCGCGCCCGCGTCGCCGAAGCCGAGAACCCCGACGTCTACACCGGCGTCGTCGACGCCCTCGAAGCCGTCGTGCCACCCGACGCCGATCCCGCGCGCATCGGGGTGCGCCCCGGCGCGGAATGGGTCGGAGTCGACAACCACAAGCAGTTCCTGGTCCAGGAGTTCGGGATCGACCCCGACGAGCTGACCGTCTCGTACGCCGCGGTCAACGCCACCTGGCAGTTCGAGACCAGCTCGGCCCCGAACTGGGACGACCCGCAAGGCTACGAGGACCCGTGGGGCATCGCCGGCCGCTACTCCGGGCTCGAGCTGTTCACCACGATCGCCAACAACAAGCCCGTCGAAGTGCTCAAGACCGAGAGCGAGCTCGACCGCGAACCCAAACCGCGATTCCACCCCAAACACACCACCGACCTGCGCAATCGCGCGGTACGGCTGGAAGAGAAGTTCGTGCAGTGGCTCTGGTCCGATCCGGCCCGCTACGAGCACCTCACCGAGGTCTACAACGGGCGGTTCAACCGGTTCGTCAAACCCCAGTTCGCCACCGAGCACAAGCAGTACCCGGGCCTGAACCCCAACTACATTCCGTACTACTACCAGCGGCAAGCCGAACAACGTCTGACCCACGGTGAGACGATCCTGCTCGATCACTGTGTCGGATCGGGCAAGACCCTCACCATCACCATCAGCTGCATGGAGATGCGCAGACTGGGACACAAACGCCAGCCGTGGGTGGTCGTGCCGAACCATCTCGTCGACCAGTGGGCCGCCGAGGTTCGCGATGCCTATCCGGCCGCGAAAGTGCTCGTCGGGGGCGACCTGTCCGGGCCCCGCGATCGGCAACGCTTCATCGGTCAAACCGCCGTGACCGACTGGGACATGGTCATCGTGCCCGAATCGGTGATGAAGCTGATCGCCGTCAGCAAAGACACCGAACTCGCCTACATCGACACCCGCATGATGGAACTCCGCGAAGGCCTCGAACGCGCCAAGGAGACCGGCGGCGAGCACACCATCAAACAGATCGAACGTGTCCTCAAACGCGAACAGGCCAAACAGCAGAAACTGGTGTCCTCCAAAGCATCCGACACCGGCCTGACTTTCGAGCAGTCCGGCTGCGACTTCCTCTGGGTCGACGAGGCGCACTACTACAAGAACCTCGCCCGCACCTCCAACTCCGCCGACCTGTCCCTACCCGAAGGATCGCAACGCGCCTCCGACCTGGAGATGAAAGCGCGCTGGCTGCGCGACCGCGCCATCCTGCGCAACATCGAATCCGGACAACCCGACGCACCCGCGAAAGCGATCGCCTTCGCCACCGGAACACCGGTGAGCAACTCCCTGTCCGAGCTGTGGGTGATGAACCGCTACCTGCGCCCCGATCTGCTCGACGCCGCCGGTATCGGCCACATCGACGCCTGGGCACAGACATTCGCCAAACAGCGCACCACCGTGGAAATGAACATCACCGGTACCTCACTGCGTCCGATCTCGCGGATGGCCGAGTACCAGAACCTGCGTCAACTGATCGCCATGGTCGATCAGTTCCGCGACGTGGTCACCGAGGACCAGATCCCCGTCGAGCTGCCGCGAATGCGCACCGGCAAGCCGCTGGTCGTCGAATTCGACCTCGCGCCGCAGGTCCGCGACTTCATGTTCGACCTCGACGAACGCATGGCCGCGACCTCCGGTCGCAGCATGGACGTCGACAACGCGTTGAAGATCTCCAATGACGGGCGCAACGCCTCCCTGCACCCGACGCTGGCAAAACTGCCCGAACCCGAGCCCGAACACGACCGGGTCGCTGTCGCGGCGGATCTGCTCTGGAAGACCCACCTCGAGCACCGCGACCTGTTCACCCCCGCCGACCGGCACGGCCCCGACGCGCGCGGGGTGTTCCAGATGGTCTTCTGTGACCGCGGCACTCCGAAGGCCGGTGGTGCGGGGGAGAAGAGTCTCTACGCGCGACTGCGAGAAGCGTTGGTGGACAGAGGAATGGAGCGATCGGAGGTCGTGTTCATTCACGACTACCCGACACCGAAACAGAAACAGCAGCTCTTCGCCGACTGCCGCGCCGGCAAGGTTCGCGTGCTGATCGGCTCGACACCCAAGCTCGGTACCGGGGTCAACGCCCAACGCCTACTCAAGCAGCTCATCTCCCTCGATCCCGCGTGGACCGCAGCGGACATGCAGCAGCGGTTCGGGCGCATCATCCGGCAGGGCAACGTCCACCGCGAGGTCGACGTGGTCAACATCGTCGCCCGACGCTCCTACGACGCCACCATGTGGCAGATCATCGAACGCAAAGCCCACTCCGTGCAGCAGCTACGCGGAGGCGAGATCCCCGACACGATGGAAGACGTCGGCGGCGACATCGCCCTGTCGGCCGCGCAGACCAAGGCCGCCGCCACCGGCGACCCCGTCTACGTCCGGGCGATCGAGCAGCAGGCGCACGTCGACGCGCTCGAATCCGAACAGACCATGATCGCCAACGCGAACGCCTCACGCCGCGCGGCCATCGACCGCCTCGACCGCGCCGCCCAGCGCCTCGACGCCGACATGCCGACGATCGAGGCCAATGCCGACCGCGCTGCAGCGTGGCTCGACATCGACGACCGCGCCGAGAAGATGATCACTATCGATCACCGGACCGCGGCCGACGACGACACCGAATCGCTCGTCGACGCGCTGCAGAACGTCCTGCAGACCACCTACATCGACATGCGGGCGGTCAAGAGCGGACGACCGAGCGAGTTCGCGGAGATCGCCGGCGTCGCGATCGCCGGCACCTACCGCCCGGTCAACGACCAGCTCGAACTGTCCATCGATGCAGGGCCTAAGCGGTACGTCGAGCACCGCAAACTCACCGAAGCGATGTCCAGTGCCACCGCCGCACGTGGGATCCTCCAGCAGATGCGCAACATGATCAGGGAGCTGCCCGTGCGCGCGACCGCAGCGCACGCCGACCGCGCGCACATCGCCGGGAGACTGACCGAACTCACCGCGCAGGAGGACCGAATCTTCACGCGCACCGACGAACTCGCCCAGGCACGCTACGCGCTCACCGAACTCAAAGCGGACGTCAATGCCCGAGAGAACTCACCCGAAGCGCTCACCGAACGCGGACGCGACCTCGACCGGCGCCGATCGCAAGGGCTGTATCCGAAATGGAGCCTCGACCTCAACCCAACACCCGCGCACGCCGACGCTCAACACAGCAGCCGTGCAGCGCTTGTCGAGTCCGTTCCTGAGCGGATGCAGGCCTTCGCCGAGAAGTGGGCTGCAGCCCAATCCGAGCGAGACGCGCGCCGCGCCGACGACCCGTGGAAGCCGAAATCGCCTGATGGGTCACGCTTTCAACGCGGAGCGGACCGCGACAGCGGGGCACCGGGAGCGGCGATCCAGTGGACCGACCGCACCTGGCACTGGACGGCATGGACCGGCCCCGACAGCTCGACCTCCGGATTCGAGGAACGCCGCGACGCCGCCCGCTACGCCGCAGACGAGGGGATACGACAGCTCGAGGCAGAGCCAGACGCGGAGACGTCACCTGACTATGGACACGCTCCCGGTGCGTCCCCCAGCGCACCGTCGTTGAAGTCCATGCTGAACCGACAGGCGACCAGACGCCGCGACGTCGATCGACCACCGCCGTCTGCAGCCGATCGGGACCGTGACCTCGGACACGAGCGGTAGACAGGTGTGGCCCGTGTTGTGCATATAGAGATAGAGATTGAAGACAGGAATAGTTTCTATTTGCAGCCGTTGAACAGCAGGTATAAGATTATTTATATCGAAGGAGGTAGTCATGTCCGATGTATTGGAACGCGAGCTAGAGACCTCCATGACGGCCGCCAGGGCTCGTGTCGTACTGGCTCGCATCGAGCAGCTCCGCAAGGTGCGGCAAGCCAACGAGCGTGGAGTGAATCAATTAGACCTGGCCAAAGCCAACAAGGTCAGCCAGCCGGCTATCTCGCAGTGGTTGAAGATGGCACGCATCGATGCACCGGACATCCGGCCAGGTACGGCTGGTGGAACTCCCTACGAGATCGCGGCACGCTGCGCAGCGGGACTGCTCACTCGCGAGCTGATGATCAAACAGCTGTCGGAATGGGTCTACGAATCAGTCGACCGGATACCAGCCAGCGAGGGTGAAGTGCCGCCGCTGAACCTGGCGGGATTCAACCTCCAGGTCGGCAGAGCATTGGATGATCGATTCATCGACGACTCCGACTACGACCGGGTCCTTGAGGCGGTAGCAGGCTGACGTGTCTCACGAAGCTGTAGAGGACCGTCGGGCGCGACTGGAAAGCATGTCGCTGACCGACGGTCCACTTGACACGTACGCTCCAAACGCGACCGTCATGGACGAGCTCGAGTTCCGATCGGTGGGCGGTGAGTGGATTCCCACGGCAGCGCGCAGGAGACGTCACACCGCTCTCCTAGATACGTGGCGCGCCGATTCCTCGAATCCACCCCGGGATCGTCAAGCGATACTCTTCGCCGGTCCGCCAGCAGCTGGCAAGAGCACTCTCATGGACGGGCACCTTACAGAGCGGCGTCGCGTCGATGCCGACGACTTCAAAGAACTACTTCTCCGATCTGCAAGAGCCAGCGGTACGTTGGAGATGTTGCTTCCAGAGCCGCTGCGGCACACGCTGTCCGAGGATTTTCACCCTCTCGAACTCTCCGCCCTGGTTCACCACGAGTCGATGATTCTCTATCAGCGTGCGTTGAACGACGCGATCCGAGCAGGCGAGAACATCGCCATCGACGGAACCCTGGGGCACAAGCCATGGGCAAGAAAGCTGACCGAACAGCTGAGGACATTCGGGTACAAGATCCACGTCATCGACGTCGAGGCCACGCAGGAACTATCGCTCACGCGCATCGTCGCGCGGTGGAGAGCGGGCTACGAGAATGCTGTGGCTGATCCGCACGATCCGGAGGCGGCAATGGGTGGGCGCTGGCTGCCTGCCTCGGCCGTGACCCGACACTTCACGGCTGGACAGGACTATTCGGACTGCGAAGTGAACGCCCGCGACATCGCTAACGGGCTCCGGGAGGTCGTGAGGTACGACCTGTACAGGGCGTCTGTTGATGCAATCGCCCCTAAGCACGAACAGTCTTACGCAAAAAACAGCAGCGGGGAGTGGACGGACAAGCTTGTAGGCCCGGATCGCTAAACGCATTTAGGCAATATGCCTAAATGCATTGACATGCGGCACGGCAGGTGTGAGGGTCGACGTATGACGACTTCCGCAGAGACCTCTCCTCGATATCTATCGCGCGCGAATCTTCAGGAGTTTTACGGCCTCTCCCGAGCCTCCGTCGATGGGTATCTCCGTCGAGGACTCATACCGCCTCCCGACGCAGCGGGTTCACGGGGACATCTCTGGTCTCGGCAAGCGTTGATCGACGCCCGCAGCACGATGATTCCAACGCTGGCCGCAGCAGTCCCGATGAACGCCCTCGGGGCCGGCGACCTCGACGAAAAGCACGCGTACATGTGCCCCGCCCGATCCGGACACTTCATCGGCTGGACCAGCCCCAGCATCATCGGTCTCGTGCAGACTGGCCTTGCACTGTGGTACCGAGTGCATGCATTCGCACGCTACGACGGTTCCGACGTGTACGAAACGTCGACCACGGACCGGGTGCTGCAGACGAAGCTCCGCGAAGTTCGCGAACGGCGGCCGGAAGAGAGAGACATGGCGGTTTTCCTGCTCGAGGAAGAAGCGCTGGGGATCGGGCAGATCAAAGTCAGCTCTGAGTCGACGACTGCAGGCCTGCAACACGGGCGTCTTCTGCGCCGCGATGGCAACCGTGTCGGTGCTCCCGGTTCCTGGCTTGATCTCCCATCGGGGCCGACTTCTACGCCCCTGCGTCCTTACTCGTTACCTGGCTACTCGCTACCCCTGTTGGAATCCGCATTTCCGTCAACTCGGGTATCGGAGCACATCATCTCGGCGACGTGAGTCTGCTGATTGGTCCAGGACGCTGCTTGCACAGCTCAAGGGGGCGGTGAGGCAACGGTTCTCATCGGAAGTTTCGGGCGTAGATGAATACGATCTGACGGTGCTCATCGGAGCCTCCGCTGGTATCCGAGTCCCCACCCTCCTGAAAGTCATCCAATTCAGAAGCGCGAGCGAAACCTTCTCTGTCCATACTCTCGAAGGTGGTCAACGACTCCGCCGAAGCGTTGTTGTCGTTCGCGGCAGCGAGTTGAAGTAGGTCGAGCATCTCATTGTGGTTGTAAAACCACTCGCCGACGAGGTGCGTGGGCAGTCGCACGAGTTGCGGCCAATCCGGTCGACCGCACCGGCCGAGGACATCCCAGAAATCTGGGAAGTCGACGGGTGCGGGCGTGATGCCACCAGCATTGGGCCATGTCACATGCGGTACTCCGTATGGGCCCGGTTGCACTCTGGCCAGCACCTTCTTTTCGGGGTCACCGAGGCGGGGATTGATTGCGGCGTAGACCTGTTGCGTGGTCAGGACGACCATCCAATGTCCGAACCACCGTGGCGACCCGCTGCGTTTGAATCCCCCTTCGGTCACTTCATCGCCGCGACGGTGAGCGTCCTCTCGCAGGGTCCCTTGCCAAAAGGGGAGCGGGAATACGTAAAAGGGTTGTAGCGCAAAACGTTTGCGCAGATACTTCTCAAGCTGTTCGAGGTTAATCAGGACTTCATGACCGGTGGTAGTGACGGTGGACGTCTTCACTTCGAGCTGAATTGCCTTTCCGGAGCGCGCGGGAAGCGAGCCGACATTGATGTCTTCACCTTGTGTCGGCCACCAGAGCGCCGCGTGGCGCGCATACCGGTTGGCGATGTACTGGCTGATCCAGTGCTCGAGCGTCTTCTCTGGAACGGTTACGACCATTGCGCGACGCTAACAGCCAGTAAGGAAGCTGATTGGGAAACGACCACGGCGCAACGGATGCAGGCGATACTTCGATGATGGCGGCCAATACCGGGATCGGATTGAAGTGCCGGCGGATCGTGCAAAGCCTGCTCGCTGTCGTCGCGCAACATATGGGGCCTTTGGCGATCGCTGCAGGTGCTGCAGGCGTCGTGCTGTGCGTTGTGGCCGTTTTCTGGGGCTGGTCGGTCGGCGCGGTGGGGTCGGCCGCGGCGTGGGTAGGTGCAATCCTTACCGCAGCGGCAGTGTCGGTAGCACTGTTCACGAACAGAACGGACCGAACATTCACGGTCAATCGCCAAGCGGCCCGGGCCGTGGCCGATCTCTGGGCGGCAGTAGTTGCAGTCCGCCGACCACTGTCGGCATTCGACGCCGTCGCTCGGCATCAGGGAGGGCTCGACAGAGGAATCCCGTCCTCCGAGCTCGAGCTGCTGTCCAAAGACGTGCAGCAAGCTCTTACCGACGTCGAAGCTGCAGCCTTCTACGCACGCCTCGTTCTCGACGAAGGGCACATGCTCAGCTACGTCGAGTCTGTTGCCGGCCTGCTGAATCAGCTGCGCACGTACTTCGAGGACGGGGGTGATCGACCTCCCAGTGCGTACACCCCGCGTCCACCGGGCTTTCCCGATATCAAATTCAGTGTCGAAGACTGGCTTGACGAGCTCGACAGACAACTCAGGCTGGTCATGGCTGTAGAACAAACCTTCGTCGACGGGGTACGTCACTACTACCCAGTGAGCTCTGGTCAGGTGGCAGCGGCCCGGAAGGGAAGCCCCGAGGACCTCGGTATGAACGCCTACATCCGGGTCAAAGGAGAGCGGCACGCCCAGTCCTATCGGAAGTTCGAGACACCACCGCAGTCGTGGCGGACACGCTGGAGAAAGAAACCGCCACAGCATCCGTGGCGGACGCGTCGGCGGTAGATGCGTATAAAAGGCAACCATTTGCGATACCGCAAGCGATGACCTTCATGAACGCATCCGCTGTGTTAGCGTTCGGCTATGTCGTCCACTCTTATCTCGACTGCGCAGGCCGCGGACATTCTCGGCGTGAGCTCGGCTCGAATCCGCCAGCTCACCCTCGATGGAGCGATCACCGGCCGGGTCATCGGCCCGCGAACCATGCTCTACGACGTCGGCGAGATCGAGGTGTACAAAAGGGCTACTCGCGGTCATGACTCGGCCTCAGGGGTGGCCACCACCGCCACGCCCGCTACATCACCGCTGCCGCTCGTCGTCGACACCATCACCACGATCGGCGCGGGCCGCGGTGACGACTCGGAGCAAGTGCACCTACGGATCTGGCGCTCCTCGACGCGGACAGTAGTCCTGACCGGCCCCGTAGCAGGCTCGAGTGGTTTCTCGGGATGGCGGTTCGAGAGTTACGTACTGCCGGCCGTGGCAGGGACCTACCTCGACGGGGACTACCTGGGGGTCTACTGGATCAACACATACTGCAACGACATCACGGGGATCAAGGCGTACAACCATGTCTTCGTCACCCGGGCGGACGAGCATATGCCTCGACCTTCATTGTGGGACACGTTGAGGGGCAGAGCCACTCGTGATCTCGATCAGATGGTCGACACGACGCTGATCGAGCTGGATGAGCCGATGGCGACCATCGACGCACTCGTAGGTCAGACAGTGCGGCATTTCCCGACCAACGAGCTCGCCACACCGGAGAACATCGCCCAACTTGCCGCCACGAATGCACCCGTTCCGGTCGTTGTCGATGCTCCGGAGATTCGCCCACTCGCTGAGGCGATGGTGACACTGCGGCGGTCTCAGCAACACCCTCGCTATGACGATCCCACCAGCGAAATAGCCTTGCGCACGATGTGGGAACGCCTTGACATGATCCTGGAGAACGACGAAACCCATCGTGAGCCGCAATGGCGGAGCGCGATGCGCCACGGGGGCAGTGCGTTCGACACCGACCACTGTGCGATCGACCCTACTGTCGATAATCTCGACGACCTCGACTGGCGACCGCTGTCCGGCCCACCCGACCCAACCGTGGACGAATTGCGTTCCTGCTGGTCAGGTTTGGGTGTCTGGCTCAGCGCAGTCGGTGAGTACGCCGTCGACGACGAGCACCGAAACAAGGAGCTTGCGAAGGCTCTTGAGACCGCGATGAACACCGTCTACAACGTCTATCGGCTGCGGTCCTACCAAGGAGACGAATCAGTACAGCCGCTTCCTCCCTATCCGGCGACCGAACCCACCAGGTTCGACGTCTCCCCAGTGCTCGACGAGTACTGGCGTCACGGGACCGAAGGTGTCCACGACTGTGCGGAGCTCCGCAGGCTCGGTAAGGCAGTCAATCTCCTGGAAGCAGAATCGCGGTTTCGTACCGCAGCCGACGGTACCTTGATGGCGCGCTACCGAAATTCCTACAACGAGCTCGATCGCATGATCATCATGTGGCCGTGGTTCGCTCATGCCGTCGATCGCATTCCCGATGGCACCCACATCGTCGCCAGCTCTACCGGATCCGGGCACACCGCAGTGTTTCTCCGCGAGCCCGATGGTCCGCTGAAACCAATGCCGAGACCCGAAGAGAACCGGTTCAACGGATGGAGTTTCGGCTATGGGAGCGGACCGACCCCGCTCGGTCGCGACATCGGCCGGCTTCTCGAAGCCAGCGACGGCATCACGATCCGAACCTTCGGTTACGGGATACGCGAACGATTGATCGATCACGCGGTAACCACCGGAGACGAAGCCTCGCTGGACATCTCGATCGATCAACTACGGACATTGATAGCCGCTACCCCTGAAGATGTCGATGACACGATCTGACCTGACCGACGTACCTCCGAAACAAGCCACCGCTTTCGGAGCGTCGCTGCAGTCGTATCGGGTCCCTGCGGTCAGCCTGCCGTCACGGTGAACGCTTTTTGTCCGACTGTGCCCGTCAGTTCGTCTGTCACGGTGATCGTGTACGTCCCGAAAACAGTGATGCCCTCGGAGTTGTCGCCGCCGTTGAAGGGACCGCCGGGCTGCTTCGAGCACTGGGCACTGCGCTGAACGGGAAAGTCCTCAGGTCCGGTGACCTGCATGGTGATCTGACATGCGTCTGTCTTCACTTCGGCCCCGTTCGTCGTTCCGGTCCACCCGTAACCGAGACCGAATTTGCCGGTGCCCGAGGTCGCATAGAGGTCCGGTCCGAGCTTTTCTCCGGCGAGCACCTTGATGTAGACGTCGATGTGGTCGACGACCGTCGCTGCTGCCGGTGCAGCGGGCGCTGACGACTGCGTGGTCGTCCGGGGTGGCGTACTCACTGAGGTTGTCGTGGGTCCAGCGGTCGTCGTCGACGGTGTAGTCACCTGTGAATCACCCTAGGTTCTGTGCCGCCTCCAGTTGGGGCTGATCCTCGGTGGTGAGGTCAGCGTAGTGGAGTGTTTCGTATTCGATCGGGGGCATGTGGCCGATGCTGGAATGAAGCCGCTTGACGTTGTACCACTCGACCCAACCGGCGGTCGCGTACTCGACGTCTGTGATCGTCTTGTACGGCCCCGAGTGGAAGATCGTCGTTCGGATGCACTCGGTCTTGTAAAGCCCGTTCGCTGACTCGACGAGGGCATTGTCGTAGGCGTCCCCGACCGATCCGATGGACGCGGCGATGTTCTCGAGCGCTAATTTCTCGGTCAGCTTCACGGACGTGTACTGACTGCCCGCGTCCGAATGATGTATCAGCTCAGCAGCTTTCACCGGGTTACCCTCACGGCGGCGCTGCCACAGCGCCATCCGAAGCGGAATCGTCACCAGGTCCACAGTCTTCGACATCGACGCATGCCAGGCGACGATCCGCCGGGAGAACACGTCGATGATGAACACCACGTAGACCCACCCGGCCCATGTTCGGACGTAAGTGAAATCGGTGACCCATACCCGATTCGGTTCCTCGGCCCGGAACTGTCGGTTGAGCAGGTCGCCCGCTCGCACGCCGTCCGCCGAGCGGATTGTGGTTCTGATTCCTTTCGCTCGCCGAATACCGTTGTGGCACAGTGCCTTCATCGCGCGGTCCACCGCGCCGTAGGACACCCCGGGGATCGCGGTCCGGTCCAGATGTGCGCGCATCTTCACCCTCCCGTACAACCCTTCCGGTGTCATCTTCCGCCGGCCGTGGGCGTCGGTGTTCCACACGAGATCCCTGACCGCGTCGATGACGTGGGCGTCGGCGACGGTGCGCGGAGCGGGCGTGCGTGAACGCCATGCTCGGTAGGTTCTCGCGGCGATCTTGCAGCCCTGATCGCTCAGGACCCGGCAGATCGACTCGACCGCAGAACCGTTGGCACGCAACGAATCTATGAAAGCGATGATCATCGGTTGCGGGGGTCGAGTTCCCCCGCGAAGAAAGTCGTCGCAGCTTTGAGGATGGCGACGTCCTCGCGCAGCTGCTTGTTCTCGGCCTTGAGCTTTTTGATCTCCGCCGATTCTTTCGAGGTAGTGCCGGCGCGGGAGCCTTGGTCGACTTGGGCTTGCACGGCCCACCGCCGCACTGTCTCCTGACCGACACCGACCTGCTTGGCGATCGCTTCCGCCGCGGCCGTCACCGAGGCGTACTCGGCTCCGTGAGCTTCGAGTAGCCGCAGGGCCCTCGCACGGACCTCCGGATCGATTTTCTTGGGCATGTGCTCATCCTTCCTGACTCAGAAGGAAGCGGCATCAAACCTAGGGTGATTCACCTGGGCCGTGGTGACTGTGGTGGTCGAGCCAGGATCTAGAGCTTGCGTCTCTTCAGACCCAAAGAGGTCGTTGTAGGCGTCCTTGACCTGCCCCGGAAAGCCCAATACTCCACTCGCTACCCCGATTATCGCCCCCGCAAGTATTACTCCGGCCGTCCAGTTGCGGCCTTTGTGTGATGGGTGCCCCGGTGTTGTCATCGATGTTGTCCCTCCCTGTTTCGTGCGCTGACAATAGCGCTCGATCGGCAGTCTTGGCCCGGCAACAAGAATGCGAGAACGCCGAGGGTTGACCAGCTGAGTGGGGTGTCAGTTGGGAAGGGCTTGCCCGTGGCACGGCGGTCCCCAGAGGCCAGCACCGCCGTCTTGTGCTGTCGATTGCGCGGCAACGATATTCGCCGCTTCGGAGAGCTGCTGGCCCTTGTACGTGTAGGCCCGGGCCATTCCCGCGCCAGCGGCGACGATGCTGTAATTGCTACCGTCCGGGAGGACGATGTACCGCAGGGCGCGACCGTACCGGTCGGTGGCGTCCGCCACCGGGTCGGAGATGAGCGTGACGGCCGTGTGGTCGAGCTGTTGGTGTGCCCAGACACTTGCTTCCGGCCCCCAGCACTGCACGTCGGTGTCGGGGTTGACTGTCTCGGGAGTGTCGATCCCGAGAATGCGGACCCGTATCGGTTCGCCACCGGTGGCCAGGCGCACCTCGATCGTGTCCCCGTCGACCACTCGCTCGACCACCCCAGAAGATTCCGATCCGGACGCGGTGGTCGACCGTGCGCCATTAGGGATACATCCCGTCAGAATGGCCACCGACACCCAAGCGGTGACCACGCGAAAGGCCACCGATGAGCGCGCGGTTTCGGCCGCCTTCACAGGGTCTGCACTCCGCCGGCGGCGAGGACGCTCACGGTCCAGATCGCCCACATCAGGGCGAGGGCGCTCGCCAGGCGCACCGCGTTCTTCCACGCGGTGACAGCCCAGCGGCGTCCGTTCGTGTAGTCGATGGCCACGGCGATGAGGCTTCCGATCGACAGCGCTACGACGAGGGTGATGATCGCCCACCATCCCTGCGCCACAGCATCGTTGGCGGCGTCACGTCGGCCGCTATCGGTCGAGACACTCGCCGCCGAGGACAGCACCCACTCGGCGACGGGTATCGACCAGGCGAGCCACCAGATGATCGCCGTCAAGGCGATCGATGCCCGTAGTCGGTGCCGGTCGCCGGGCGTACCTGGGCGCTCGAATGCGGGTGCAGGTGCTGTTCTCATGGGGGAAGCCTTCGGTATCAGGTATTGCTCGTCAGGGGGTCAGATGTTTCGGTGCCTGCCAGCCCTCCGGTGGGTAGGCGATGAGCAGAGTGCCATGGCCAGGCCAGCTCCCGTCGACGTCGGCGTTGCTCATCGGTCCCGATTCACCGTCGAGGAGCACCCGCATCTGCGGGTCACAGTGCCGAAGCCACCAGCTCGACATCGCCGCGGGATCGTCGGGTGAACTGCGTGCTTCCTCGAACGCCCACCACAAGGCCCTGAGCCGCGACACGACCTCCTGGTGTTGCCACCAGCGCCGATCCCAGGACAGTCCGCGGCCGGGCTTGTCGTCGATCTTGCGGTTGATGACGTGGCTGAGGTATTTCTCCACGAAGTCCTCGAGCCGCAGAAACGCCGGGGCCGGTAGCTCGTCGGCGTCCTCCCCGATCGGCACCGGATGCTCATGAGGAAGGTCTGCCAGATCGTCCGCGACCCAGCCTGCGGGAACCGGTTCGCACGTCAGAGGTCCGTAGCCGCCCCAGGTGCCGGTGTCGTCGGCACCGCTCATCGGCCCGGTGACGCCGTCGAGGAGCATCCGCAGGTGAGGTTCGCAGTGATCGACCCACCATCCCGACATCGCCGACCGGTCCTCGACAGAACGCCGGGCAGATTCCCAGGCCCACCACAGTGCGGTCAGGCGGGCGACTGCTTCGCCATGCCGCCACCACCGGGCATCCCAGGTGAGCCCGTGGCCGGGTCGGTCACTGATCCGACGCTGAATCACCCGTGCGAGGTAGTGCTGAACCCAGTCCTCGACCGACTCGTACGCGGGCTCGACCTCCGGTTCGGCGTCGAGATCCAGTTCCTCGTCGAGGGCGAATTCATCGTCCATCGATGCTCACCGCCGATCGGTTCCAGTCCTCGAGCTCGTACTCGTCGACGTCGTCGTGGCCCGGTTCGTAGTCGACGTTGAACGGACCGTCGAGCAGTTCTTTCGCCTGCTCGGCGGATCCGCTGTAGTCGATGATGGACTGGGTGATCATCTCGGCGTCGTCTGTGTCGGTCCACCAGACTTTCTTGATCAGAACGGGCGGATTCTCCGGAAAGACCACGATGGCACGGTATTTCGAGAGGGATGCTAATTCGTTGATAGGGAGTATGGGCCGTTCCTGCCAGCTTTGCGACGTACTGCGGCTTCCTTGGCCGTTGCTGCGGGTGGTCGATTGCACCTCGTGCGAACCGATCTGCTCGGACAGATCGCTGAGGTACTGCTTGTCCTTGATGTTGCCGCCGTAGAAATGCACGGCACCGGCAATCATCGAATCGAACTCGTCGCGACCCCACACCCGCGCACCCTGCTGTGGCGACTGCAGAATCGCGATCGGGATGATTCCACGGCCACCGAAATGCGAGTACTGGTCAGGCAACTGACGGAGTAGCACGGTGTTCGCGGCCTCGTCGAGAACGGCAACCAGCGGAACGTCGAGCCGGCCTCCCTGAGTGCGAATGGTGGGCTGCCACATCCTGGTCGGCCACCACCGCGGCATCTGCTTGTCGTAGGTGCGAGCCGGGGTCCGTGAGGCCAGCGCGGTCGCTTCATCGAAGATCTGCCCCACCAAAGCGGTGGTGAGCGGTGCCGCCGAATCCGGACCCTCGAGCGAGAGTGCATAGAGGGTGTCGGTACTGGCCACGAACGCCCGCGGATCGAACTCGAGGCGATCGTGCAGCGGCTCCTCGTACCGCGTGTTCACGCGCGGGGCCACGGTCTTGTCCGTCGCGTCTACCTCGATGATCGCCCGCGCAGGCGGTGTGACGGCCTGGGCGTACTCGTCGTCGGACAGGATGTCGAGGAATCTGCGCGCCATGTCGAACAGGCCGTCGCGCTGGCGATCGGTCAGGCCCTGCGCCTCACGGACTCGGGCCGCGGCGCGTTTCTTGTCGAACGCATCGAGGATCTGTGCGGGGGTGCTGTCCTGATCGCGGCCGAGCCAACTCACCGCGTGCAGAAGATCACCGCCGGCCGACGCCGCAGCCAGGCAGTAGAGGGCGAGCAACTCTTGAGCTCCACCGTCGAAGTAACCGTCGGTCTTGGCGTCCTTCTTCGTCGACGCGGACACGAAGAAGGAGGCGAGCTTGCGGGCCTGAGCAAGGGTGGTGATGTGCTTGAGCGGGTTCCACCAGAACGTGAGCTGCACCGATCCGCTGACCGCCTGCAGATCGAACACCCAAACCCGCCCGTACCGTTCGCGCCCGAGGCGCGTCGCGGCGTACAGGTCGGGCTTGTTGCTGGTCACGATCGTGGCCCCCGGTGCTGCCAAGGTCGCGCGCACCGCAAGAGCGACGGTCTTTCCCATTCGGGTGCCGGCCAGGGCGACCATGACCATTTCCCACGACAGGTACACCGGCTTGTTCCCCAACACGGTCACACCGATCAGAAATCCCCACGACCGGGGGTCGGTCCTGTCGAACTGGGGGGTCAGACGGTGCGATTCCTTCGGGGAGACGCCGCGAAGCTTGTTCGGTGCCACCATCGTGCGCGCGGCCCGGTCGACATCGGCGCGTCCCTTCGTTCGCCGGACCGCGATAGGCAGGGAGACTGCGATGATCGCCACCACCAGTGCCACGGCGATGGCCGTCGACTGCCACGGCCAGGGGCGTTGGCCGGTGAAGGACTCAAATACCCCCTGAATGGGATTGCCGCTGGGGTCGCCGCCGGCGAGGAACGTTCCTGCCCACCAGGACAAGACGAGGGTGACCACCACGGCCAGGCCGATGCAGAGCAGCACCGCCTGCAGAAGGTTCTCCTGCGATCGTGCGCCGGTTCCGGATCTACGTGTCTGCGCCATCAGAGCGCCTTCCCTGCGATCGGGTCCTGGATGAGAGTGTCGGCTTTCCGTTTGCGGGATGCAGGGCCGAAAGGAACACCTTTGCGAAGTCCGATCACACCGACCATTCCCACCGTGAAGAGTGGAGTCAGGTACGCCACCGATGCCCAATAGCCGGGCGCGTCGAGGACTGTCCGTGCCGTGGCCGTTGCACCGGTGAGAACCGCGACTGTGAACGACGTTGCCACGATCCGTGCCCCCGGACGACGGAGCAACCAGAGAGGAGCAGTGAGGGCCCAGATCGACAGCGCCGCAACCAGTGTGATCACGGCGAGCGTCATGAAGGAGATCAACGAATGAAATAGTGCGATGTGATCGGTTCCGGAAATCACGATGCTCGGATCCGAATGAATGATGTCTCTTATCATGACCCACGTCCTCATTTCGGTGCCAAGTTGTATTCGGTCAGTTGCCATGTGTCGGAGTTCTTTTCGACGACGGCCCGGACACGGTAGTTGCTGTATGGGGCGGTGCTTCCGTCGCGGTGCAGGACGGTCTGGGTGAGAGCAACCTCGAGTACCTGCCGGGTGTCGGAGGCGGTGATCGAATCGCCCGATTGTGCTGTGGCGGTGACGATGTCCCCGGAGTCACTCCATCCTGCCCACTGCGGCAGCGGCCGGATCCCGGTCGCGGTCGGTTGCGTGGCGTCGGCGGCAAGCTGACCGCCGAGCCAGCGCTGAGCTCGTCCGACGGCGGCAGCGGGGGAGGGGTCGATGGCCGGTTGCCACGAGAACATCGCCGCCAGTGCCGCTTCGGCGACTGCGTCCGGATCGGAACTACGGTCGTCGTCGAGGTGCACGTGGGCGTCGGTCGCCGGGTCGTGGCTCTCGTCGGTGCTGCTGAATTTGACGAGGGTGATCACAGCGGCGGCGACGGCCACGACGAGGACCAGCACCGCACTGACCACGATGAGCTGCCCGCGTTTCATCCTGCGATCCGTTCGTCGTCGACGACGAGGGTGGTCAGATTTGTCTCTCGCCACGACTTGTAGCCGTTCTCGCGGCACCACTCCGCCGCTGGGTTGTCCTGGTCGATTTCGACGCTCACGTGCACGCGGCCTCGCAGCGCCGTTCGCTCCAGGGCAGGGTCGTCGGCCCCGACTTCGTGGTTCAGCACGTGCAGGATCAGCCGGACTGCCTCGACGTCGAGCTCCTCGCGGGCCTGGCCTGCTACGAACACCGCGTGCTGCGCCACCGAACGGTCGGCCGAGACCTGGTCGCCGTTGCGGTAGATCTTGTCCTCGGGGTGAAAGGTGTTGTAGGTGACGACGACCCCTTCGGGTCCGCAGATCGCGAACGAGGACACCTCGTCGTCGGCGGCGGTCCACATCTCGAGTACCGGCCCATCCGCGGCGGCCGCGGCGATCTGCTCTCTGCGCTGGGCGTAGGCCTGCTCGCGCAGTGCGTCGTAGTCGATACCGAGCTGTTTGGACAGTTCGGTCTTGAACTTCGGGAACAGGCCAGGGACGGCGAGGTCGTGCTCTTTCGCCCAGGTGTAGAGCTCGCCATGGGTCTCGAGCGCGCGCAGGTCGTCGAGGTGTTCCTTGACGGCCTTCTTCGCGGTCTCCCATTCGGCTACCGAGTTGTGGGTGCTGCGCCGTTTCACCATTTCGGGTATCTCCTTCGGTCGTGCTCGTGATCTCGGTTGGGGTGGATCGGTTATGCGATCGAGGCGTATTCGGTGGCGTACTGCTGGATCAGGTCGGCGTAGGGACGGGTCTGGTTGACGTAGTCCGGTGAGCCGGTGGGGAATCCGCCGGAGGACTGCACCGCGCCGAAGCCCGCGTTGTAGGCGGCGAGATACAGCTCGAGGGGGCCGTTTGGGGCCGAGATGGAGCCGTTGGCAATCCCGGCGTCGACCTGGCCGGCGATCTCGCACATGTAGCGGCCTTGGGCCATGACTGCGTCTCCGATGTCGTAGGGGGAGACCGAGCCGTTGCCGTCGTCGTCGCGCCCGTACCCGGGCCAGGTTCCGGGCATGAACTGGGCCGGTCCTTCGGCTCCACTCGGGCTAACCGCGCGGGGGTTGAAGCCCGATTCCTGCTTGAGCTGTCCGGCGATCACGGGCGGGCGGATCTGCGGGCAGGTGTTGCCGGCCTTGATCACCCACGGCTCGAACTCCGGGGGCACTTTCCCGGGTGCGAGATCAGCTTCGCCGCCGCTCGCCGCCGGGTTGACCCCGCAGGGGGTCGGGACGGCCCCTGGGCTGCCTGCTGCGCCCGGTGCGGAGCCGTAGGTGGTCAGAGCGTCGGGCATCCCGCCGCCGGCGGTGGTGACGTGGACGTGGTCGAAGTGATTCTGGGTGGGGGAGCCGCGGTCCTCCATCTGGTTCGAGGAGCCTTCGGCGGGGATGTAGGTCTGGCGCCAGATGATGTACTCGATGTGCAGCTCGGTCTTGTTGGCCATCAGGTACTCGACGACCCGATCTCCGAGTTCCTTGCCGGCACCGGTGTCGTAGTCCGGGATCATGATGTCCGCGGCGCGGCCACTGGGGTGATCGTCGTAGGCGTCGTACGGCCGCCACCCACCGATGGTTTTGATCTCGGGGAACTTCTGCGCAACCGATCGGGCTACGCGAACGGTGTCGACCTGCCAGTGCTCCTCGGACCCGACTGACGGCGGTAGAGGTGGGAGGTCGCCGCCTGGGGTCGGTACTGCGGGCGAGGGCGACGGAGTGGCTGGGCTCGCGACGGGGGCGTCGGGCTCGGAGGCTGCGGCGATCCACGGGGCCGGGTCGACGGCTTCGCCGGCGTCGTGGCCGCCTTGCCAGATCTCGAAGTGCAGGTGCGCACCGCCTGGTCCAGGTGGTGAGACTTCGCCGTTGTAGCCGACTTTGGCGATTTCCTGGCCTGCGTGGACCTGTTGGCCGGGGGTCACCTCTAGATCGTCGGGAAACATGTGTCCGTAGACGCTGGAGATGATTTGTCCGTCGATGTTGTGGTCGATGACGATCCACTGCCCGAACCCCGTTGCCGGTCCGGCCTTGGACACCACACCGTCGGCGGTGGCGTAGATCGGTTCGCCTGCAGCCGATCCGAAGTCCTGCCCCTTGTGCATGGTGCCCCAACGCGGACCGAATCCGGACGTCAACTGGTAGGTGCCGGCCTTCATCGGCTTGACCTTGGTGCCGGCGGGGAACGTCGCGGTCGGTGCACCGCCGGGCAGGCAATCCCCGACTTTGGGTTCGTCGTCGTCGGGGAAGATCAGCAGCACCAGCGCCAGGATCAGGGCAAGGAACAGGGCGACGCCGACCAACGTCCCCTTGCTGGCGGTGCTTTTCACCGGTTCAGATCCTTTCGCGGCCGAGAGCGCGTTGCAGGATGGCCACTTGGTCACGAAGCTCGCGGACTGCCAGTTCGGTATCCGCGGGGAACTGGGTGACGCGTGCTGCACCGCGTTCGGTGCGCACCCAGTTACGCAGGGTGGTGACCGGGATTTGCAGTGCCGCAGCGACAGCGACGACGGCCTCTTCGCGTGAGGAGGCGGTCTTCATCTGCTCCCCGACGAGCGCGAGGCACTTGTCCCGAAACTCGCTGGTATAGAACCGTTTCGCCATCTCACGCGACCTCGTCGTAGTCGTCGTCGAGGTCGTCGCCGACGAAGGTGAATCGGTGGTTGGTGTCGTGGACACCGGATTCGATCTCGGAGGGCATGAGCACGGTCCGGAACGGAATACCCGGTGCGCCTTGCTCACCGAGTTTGACGATGAACTTGCCCTGCCCGGGTGGAGCGCTCAGAGCGCCGGCCTCACCGGTCAGTGCCTTCGGCGACGACCAGGAGGTGATGTCGGCGACTTCGGTGTCGGTGAACGGTTTGATGTCGGACAGTCGTGTCATCTCCTTGCGTGGCAATGCGCCCACCACCAGCACTCCGGCGCGTTCGACCAGTCCTTTGGCGGTCGCGACGTCTTCGGGGTTGGGTAGGGATTCGAGGTCGCTGATGGTGTGGGTGCACATCAACAGTGCGGTCCCCCAGGCCCTGTTCAGGCGGGTCAGTTCGTCGACGCGGTCGACCATGCCGACGCCCGCGCGCAGCACTTGCCACATCTCGTCGAGGATGACCAGAAAGTTGCGGCGAGGCCCGCATCCGGCATCGGCGAGGTAATGCGCGGCGTCGGTAGCTGCGAAGCCGTGCTCCCAGCAGGCCAGTAGCACTGCACCTTTGAGTGTCTTGTCGGCGGTACCAATCCCGGAGACGTCGACGCAGACCGCAGCGGCGTTGATGTCGATCGGCACGGTGGTCTGACCGCAGAACACCTCGCCGAATTCTCCGTCGATCAGGGCGTTGAGGGTACGGCGCAGTGTCATCGAGCCGGTTCGGTAGTCGGAGTCGGTGTCGGCTTTGAATGCACGCCGTACCGGGTCGGGGCCTTCCTCGAGGACGTCCGCGAGGTCGGAGAGCAGCGGTTGGACGGCACCGGTGAAGCGTTCTTCGAGTAGGCGGATCGCGGCCCCGAGGGCGGAGATCTCGAAGTCGTCGATCGGGGCGTTACCGCGGGTGACCTGCAGCAATGTCTTGACTCGGCGGACGCGGTCGCCGGCGATGCGTTTGCGAACCAGGGCCGCGGTCTTGTCGGCCGCGTCGGTGTCGGCGGCATCGAGGGTGGGCAGAATTTGGGCCAGCGGTCCCATGTCGAGGGGGTTGATTTGACCGCGGCCCAGCCCGAGGTCGATGATCTGGCCTCGATCGCCGAGGGCTTCGACGAGTTTGCGGTAGTCGGGCCGCATGTCGCCCATGATCAGGGTGGACACTCCGGCGTAGATCAGGCCGAGGATGATCTTGCGGGCCAGCGTCGATTTACCGAATCCGGGCAGGCCGAGCAGCATCATCGAGGGCTGCTGGAGGAATCGGGCGCGAGTCATCCACGAGAGCGGGTCGAAGCACACCGGTGCGCCGGTGTAGAGGTGCACACCGAGCGGAACGCCGACGATCGGTGCACCGGCTCCGACCGGGAAGGGCCACATACCGGCTGCTTGGAGTGTGGTGGCACGAAATTCGGTCAGGGGCAGCACGGGTCCGGCTTTGCCGCCGCCGCGTCCTGAGAGTCCCATGTGGTTGCCGCGCAGTGTCTCCGCGTCGCGGCTGTGGCCTACGGTCTTCGATCGAGCTGCAGCGTCGCGCCCGAGATGCAGGCGTGCCCGCCAGGAGACGGCGATGTTCTTCGATTCGGCGGCGCGTTCGAGCTCGCGGCGCTCGTTGTCGTCGAGGACGGCCACCGGGGCGGAATCGACGCTTTCGCAGTGCTGTTCACGCTGCCGTAGTGCCGCGGTGCGGCCGAGGTCGCGGTGCGAGGCGGCGCTGGCAGCCCGTCGCCAGGGGCGTTTGATGCTCATCTCACGCTCCCAGTTTCTTTGCGACGTTCTTGGTGTGCGAGGGCATGAGGACGCCGACCCCCAGGGTTGCGGCGAATCCGGTGTCCTGGGTGAACCACAGGCGCTGCAAGCGAAGTGAGGATCGAGTGCCGAGATCCTTGGTGACCGAGTCGGCCTTCGGGCGGTCCTCCCCGTCCGGAGTCGTCACCGTCACCAACACCCCGATCATGGTGAGCCCGTGTCCGTGGCCCTGTTCTTCGAGCTGGTCCTCGACGCTCTTCAAGCGCTGTTGCGCCTCGAAACTGGGGCCGTTCTTGCCCAGTCGGTTCACGCCGCTGTTGGCGTGTTTGAGGTCGCGGCCGATGATGGTCGCGGCTTCGGCCGGCGAATGGGGGCGGTAGCAGATCGCCACGCGCTTGCGCAGCACGTCGGGGTTGGGGTCGAGCAGTGGTCGCAGCACGGTCTCGACGAAGGCGTTCTTCGGGCGCTCGGCCATTTCCCAAGTCGTGGAGTAGCAGCCGTCGTGGAAGAGGTTCGAGATATTCGCCTTCTGGGCTTGCGGGCCGGCGTCCTCCCACCCCAGGTCGTGCCCGCCCTTCATTTCCGACAGCTCGAGATCGTTCAATGCGGCCGGGGTGTAAGAGTGTTTGACGAACGAGACGATTTCTTCCGATGCGAGCAGTCGCGGGTTGAGCTGTGCTTCGTTGAGCACTGTCAGCACGCCGCCGATCCGGCGAGCCAGTTCCTTGATCTGCTCGCCCGGGTCTCTGCGTCGACTCGCGGTGGCGGCTCGGTAGGTGACGGCCACCCGTGCCCACAAACGCGGTGTGCCGGTGGCCAGGTACTCCGCGGACTCGAGCATCATCCGTGCCGGCAGCTCTCCGCCGTAGAAGCCGTCGCCATGCGCCATCGACCGCACTTCACGTCGGAGCCGATTTCCGGACTCGGGGCCGTTCTCGATCACGACGGTGATCCCGTCGACGTCGCCGGTCTGGGAGATGAAGTTGACTGCCGCGCCCCAGGAAAACACCGAGGTATCGACCGCGTCCTGGTCGATGGCCTCGTTGCCCTGCGGCCAGCACTCGATGACGATGGTGAACTGATGAGTCTTGGGCATCTCGATCACGCCGAACTTCTGGCGGGACTGATGCTGGACCCATCCGTCGTGCAGCACGCTGTCGTAGAGCACGCCGGGTAGGCGGTTGGTGCCGCCGGGAACGCGGGAGAAACGTCCGGAGAGGTACAAGTTCTCGCCTTTCGACATGTGGATCAGCCACTGCGAGTACAGGACGACCCACTGGTAGATGGTTTTGCGCTGGAACCGCAGGATCAGCGGTAACGCGGTAATGCCCATGACTCCGATGAAGGCGAGGGCATAGAGCTTGTTGTCGGCGATCGACAGTGCGAACACGCCCACGATCGCGCAGGCGAAGAGATAGACGCTTGCGGCGATGTTCAGCCCGAAGAGGAACGATTCCCTCGGTGCGGGGCCGATCATGTACGTCTGGCGGTGACGCATGGGCGTGGTGGTCGTGCTCACTTCATGACCTCGTTCGTTGCGAAGGGGCGGCCCGGCACATCGCCAGCGATGTCCTGGGCCATGGCGTCGAGAGAGTGACTGCCGCGCGAGATCCCGGCGCGGGCCGACTGAACGCCTCCCGAGATCGACGGGACCCGCCGCCCGCTGCTGCGTCCACCGACGTTGCCCCGTGCGGGTCCGGAATTACCGCTGGACGTCCGGCTGCGAGCACCGCCACCACCACCGCGACCACCACCAC
>NZ_JABFAQ010000078.1:0-9120 GCF_017168275.1 Rhodococcus sp. KRD175 | reverse complement strand
GGGCGGCGTGGTCGACGGACATGACGCCGGTGTTGACGGCGTCGGCGATGTCGGGGAAGTTCTTCAACCCGCGAGCGAGGGCCACGATCTTGTTCGCTTTGCTCGGGGTGAGGAGGGTGGTGGAGGTCAGCCAGCCTGCGGGGCCGGGGAAGCCGAGCTTCTCTCGGCTCACGCGGGTGTCGATGTCGGCGACGAGGGCGATCCGCCGGGCTTCGAGCAGTTGGATTCGGTGGGAGACATCAGCAGCGTCGGCGAGGAGTTCGCTTTCGCTCAGTTGCCAGATCTCCGTGGTCATGGACCAAGTGTATCGAACGGGTGTTCGATGCGCAATGATGGTGCAGTCGAAAACTATTGCTGTGCATAAGGATTCGTGAATCGCAACCTGTCGGTGGCCCATGGTAAGAGAAATGCCTAGAGCACAACGGTCCCCTGGTGATACAGGATTGTCCACTCCCCCGCGCGTCGCTGCCAGAGCGTCGCTCGCCGCGTAAGTCTGTCGACCTGCAGCAAGGTGTACGTCAGCAAGTACGTGTCCGGGGCAACCTCACGGACCTCGAAATCGCTGGTTTCCCAGTCGACGTCGTGGTCTCCTGACGGGTCCTGTCGATAGCGCTTCCCGAGAACGGCCCACACCTCGTCACGGTCGTATCGGGTACCGGACGCACCGACCTCCCAGAAATCGACATCGGTCAGACGATCGAAATCTTCACGCGTGATGCCGTACTCACGGCGGTGAAAGATCGGTTCCCGCCGTTCGAGCTCCGCGAGCACGGATCGCACGTCGACCACCGATCTGCCTGCGGCAGCGTCAGCCGATGGTTCCGAGCGAAGCCAGTGTCTTCACCACGGCGCGCGCGGCCTCGGCACCCTTGGTTTCGAGGTGCGCGGTGAAGAAGGCGTTGTGATCGGCGTGTTCGTGGAAGTGATGAGGAGTCAGAACCACCGAGAACACGGGGACGTCGGTGTCGAGCTGCACCCGCATCAGCCCGTCGATCACCGCCGTTTCGACGAAGTCGTGTCGGTAGATTCCGCCGTCCACGACGAGCGCTGCGGCGACGATCGCCGCATACTTTCCGGTTCTGGCGAGCCGCTGCGCGTGCAGCGGGATCTCGAATGCTCCGGGCACCTCGAAGACGTCGACCGCGGTGTCGGCATGGCCCAACTGCTCGAGTTCGGCGGAGAAACCCACCCGCGCACGATCGACGATGTCCAGGTGCCAGGTGGCATGGACGAAGGCAATGGATCCGGCGAGTGGAGTGGTCATGGATGCGATGCTAGCGGTATCGCTCGTCGAGCAAGTCGAGTGTTACGGCATCGAATTCGCCGGAGAAATACTTCTGCAACACTTCGACGAAAACGGACTGTCCCTTGGTAGCTTCGGCGAAAAGCGTCATGGACGAGTGCAGCTTCAGATTGTCCGGGTAACCGAAGATCTCGTCGACCGTGCTGCCCTCGACCGCAAGAGTGAGCTGCGCGGCTTTCTTCAGGCGTGGCCCGAGAACTTCGTGGGACAGGTACAGCTCGGCCTCGATCAGGTCTGCGATGCCGAAGTGCTGAGCGGTGGCACTGCGGCCCAGGCCGGCCAACTGCGGAAACACGAACCACATCCAGTGCGTCTGCTTCCGGCCTGCCTTCAACTCCTTGACCACGACGTTCCAGACGGGATCCTGGGCGTCGACGAAGCGTTGCAGGTCGTATTCGGTCATACCGACAACTTAGCGACACAGGAGTGGAGCCCGCGGAATGACCCGATGGTGGGAGTGGATCCCGCGGAATGACCCGATGGCGGGAGTGGAGCCTGCGGAATGACCCGATGGTTGGGAGTGGAGCCTGCGGAACGACCCGGTCAGGTGAATCCGCGGAGCAGGGTGTCGACCGTGGCGTCGAGCAGGTCATCGGCAGGCATGCCGTCGAGGAGGTCGCCGGCGGCGAGCACGGCGAGTCCGTGGACGCTCGCGAACGCGACGCGGGCGAGGACGGCAGGCGATGCTTCGGTGATGACTCCCGCGTCCATCGCAGCGTGCAGCAAGGATTCCGTCGCCGCCATGCTTTTGTGCGCAACGTCTTTGAGTTGTTCGCTGGCCTCGGGGTGATGCTTGGTGCTGTACATGACGTCCAGTAGCTGTGGATGTTCGACGGCAAAGCCCAGGTAGGCGCGGGCGACACCACGAAACTTGGCCAGCAGCTCTCCCGGCCCGGTGGCCGCGTCGACCATTCGGCGATTCATTTCCTGAAAGCCGTGCAGCGCCAACGCATCCAGCAGTGCTTGCTTGTCGCGGAAGTGGCGCGCGGGGGCTGCGTGACTGACACCCACGTCTCGGGCCAACTGCCGCAGCGACAGCGCATCCACGCCGTCGCGGGCGATGCTCTGCTCGGCCTCCTCCAGGAGCACCGCGCGCAGATCACCGTGGTGGTAGCGCTCCGTTGCCATGGACTCACCCTAGGCGATGTTGGCGTTGACAACAATGCTGACAGTGCCTACATTTGCTCGCATGACATCCACAGCACTCATCACCGGGGCGAGCTCCGGCCTCGGCGAGGAATTCGCACATCGCTTTGCCGCACGCGGCGAGAACGTCGTCCTCGTGGCACGACGGGCGGACCGACTCGAGACACTTGCCCGCCGCATCGAAGCAGACCATGGCGTCACCGCGACCGCCGTCGCCATGGACCTGGGCGTGCCGGGCATCGGCGAGTCACTACGAAAGGCGTTGGCCGACAAAGGGGTAACACCCACCACGCTGGTCAACAATGCAGGATTCGGGACCCACGGGCGCTTTCGCGACGAGGATCCGGCGCGGGTGGCGTCGGAAATCGCATTGAACGTCAGCGCGCTGGTGGATCTGACACATGCGTTTCTGCCGAATCTGACCGGCGCGTTGATCAACATCGCGAGTACCGCTGCGTATCAGCCCACTCCGAACATGGCGGTATACGGGGCGACGAAGGCGTTCGTACTGAACTTCACCGAGGCGCTCGCCTACGAGTACCGCACGTCACCGCTGAAGATCCTCGCTCTCTCCCCCGGCCCGACGCGCACCGAGTTCTTCGACGTCGTCGGATCCGAGGATGCCGCAGTGGGCAACTTCCAGACCTCCGAGCAGGTGGTCTCGACGGCCATGCGCGCCTTGGACTCTCGCCGTACCCCTGCCAGCGTCGTGTCCGGTCTTTCCAACAAGATCAGCGCCGGCAGTGTGCGTCTCGCGCCACGATCGTTGGCCGCGATAATCAGCGGTCGCCTACTGAAGGCCTGACCCCTAACCCCGCGGTCGACGCGAATCGATCACTCCCGTGTCGAATCCGGCCAAGTGCAGCCCGCCGTGGAAGCGGGCGTGTTCAATCTTGAGGCACCGGTCCATGACGACGTTCAGTCCCGCCGCCTCGGCGTCGTGGGCAACCTGCTCGTGCCACAACCCGAGCTGCAACCAGATCGTCTTCGCCTGCGCAGCAATGGTTTCGCTCAACACATCCGGGAGATCGTCGTACTTGCGAAAGACGTCGACCAGGTCCGGACTTTTCGGTAGATCCGCGAGAGTCGAATAGACGGTCGTTCCTTCGATGTCCGAGACCGTCGGATTGACGAGAAATATTTCGTAGTTGCTTGTCGAGGACAGATACCGATTGACGAAATAGCTTGCTCGCGACGGGTTCTTGGACGCACCGACGATCGCGACGGTTTTCGTCTCACGCAGGATCCGCTGACGGTCCTGAGCGGAGGGTCCCTGCCAGGTTCGTTCGCTCATGACCGCGCCTTCCCGGTTGCCAGCGTCAAGGCCTGATCGAGATCCCACAGCAGGTCCTCGCCGTCTTCGAGGCCGACACTGATCCGAATGAGTTCGGGCCCCACCCCCGCGCCGGCCAGTTGATCATCGCTGAGCTGTCGGTGGGTGGTGCTGGCCGGGTGGATGACCAGGGTGCGTACGTCGCCGATGTTCGCGACGTGACTGGCCACCTGGACGCTCTCGACGAACGTTCGGCCGGCGTCGCGACCACCTTCGATGCCGAATGCGAACACCGCGCCCGGACCCGAGGGCAGATATTTCGCGGCGCGATCGTGGTGCGAATGACTCTGCAATCCAGCCCATCTCACGTACTCGATGCGTGGGTCCGACTCGAGCCACTCGGCGACGACGCGCGCATTGGCCACGTGCGCGTCCATGCGCTGCGGCAACGTCTCGACGCCCTGGATCAGCGTGAAGGCAGAGTGCGGAGCCAGTGCTGCACCGATGTCGCGCAGTTGCTCACTGCGCAGTTTGGTGAGAAATCCGTACTCCCCGAAGTTGCCCCACCACGACAGGCCCCCGTACGAGGCCACCGGCTCGGTCATCTGCGGGAACTTGCCTCGGCCCCAATCGAATCGACCGGACTCCACCACGACGCCGCCGAGCGTGGAGCCGTGACCGCCGAGAAACTTCGTTGCCGAGTGAATGACGATGTCGGCTCCGAACTCGATCGGCCGGCTCAACCACGGTGTCGCCATCGTCGCGTCGACCACCAGCGGGATCCCATGATCGTGCGCGACCGCGGCGAGACCCTCGAGATCGGCGATCTCACCGGAGGGGTTACCGATGACCTCCGCGTAGATCAACTTGGTCGAATCTGTTACCGCCGCCGCATAATCGGCCGGGTCCGTGCCGGGAACGAAGGTGGTCTCGACGCCGAAGCGCCGCAGTGTGACGTCGAGTTGCGTCACGGTTCCGCCGTAGAGTCCGGCTGCCGCGACGATGTGATCACCGGTGCCGGCCAGCGCGGCGAACACCGCGAACTCGGCCGCGAGCCCGCTGGCGAACGCGACCGCCCCGATGCCGCCTTCGAGGCTCGCGATGCGCTCCTCGAAGGCGGCGACCGTCGGGTTACCGATGCGGCTGTAGACGTTGCCGTACTTCTGCAGAGCGAACAGATCCCCTGCGTCAGCAGAATCCTCGAACACGTAGCTCGCCGTTTGATAGATCGGCACCGCACGCGAACCGGTTGCCGAGTCGGGCCGCGCGCCGGCGTGAATTGCTCTGGTACGCAGGCCGAATGTTCGCTCGCTCATGACGTCAGGCCGTTTCGAGGACGGTGTGGATCGGCGTGGGGTTACGCGTGAGATCCAGTACCGGGCAGTGATCGTCCACGGCCTGCTGCAATTCCTCGTACCGCTCACGGGTCTCGGGCCCGGTGACCGTCACGACGACGCGCACCTCACCGAATCCCGGCCGCACGTCGTCGTCGAACCCGAAGAAGCCACGTACGTCGAGGTCGCCCTCGGCCTTCGCCTTGATGTCGTCGACGACGATACCGAGCTTCTCGGCCCAGACGCGGTAGGTGACCACCTGGCAGGACAGCAGCGACGCGAGGTAGTACTCCACGGGATTGGCGGCCGTGTTCTCTCCGCCGAGGGCCGGCGGCTCGTCGACCTCGACGCTGAACTTGCCGAGTGTGACGGTGCTGGCGACGGCATCGTGCGCGGTGGCGGAGGCACGGAATACAGCGTGAGCGTTCTTCGCGTCCGCGCGTACTGCGTCGTCGGTGGCAGCGATGACGCCGCCGAGATGGGAGACAGATGTGGTCATGAGTGATCCTGTTCGTCGAAAAAGGTTGCCGGAACGACCCGAGGAGCGTGCGGAGCTCGTCGGGGCTGGGTTCGATCGACAGTTACGAACAGGAAGAAGTGCAGACCAGGCACAGATCGATGGTGCGACGACGCACGAGCCTTCTGCCCGCGTCGGTCACATGTGTCTCGGTCACGGTGCCGACAATAGCCTAAGAGAACTGGTCTGCGCCGACGTCGGTTTCGTCGTCGGTGATCGCGGCGACGATCCGTGCTGCCACTGACTCCGGCGTCAGGCCCTGCGGAAGTTTCGGTGCCTGCCCGGCGATCGGCCGCGTCGCCAGCCCCGTCTCGGTGTGCGGAGGCCGCACGTCGACGATACGGATCTTCGACTTCCGTGCCTCTGTGCGAACACTTTTCACCAGCGCACTCGCCGCGGCCTTGCTCGCCGAGTAGGCACCCATGTTGGGCATCGGCTTGTCTGCGACCACCGCACTGATGTTCAGTACGAATCCACCCTGATCCAGAGTGGTCAGCCCTTCACGCATGATGCGCAGCGGTGCCAGATAGTTGAGCAGCAGCAACTCGTCGACGGTGTCGTCGTCGACCTCGGTGACCGAGCCGAACGCCACGACACCGGCGGCGATCACGATCCCGTCGAGACCGCCGTGGTGTTCGATGGCCTCCGCGACTACCGAGCGAGCCGAATCCGGCAGCGTCAGATCGGCATTGACCGTGTGCTGCTCCGAGGACTCGAGGCTGCGGCCGCTGATGGTCAGCCGCGCGCCGGCCTCCGCGAGTTGCTCGACGATCGGACCGCCGAGCCCGCCACTGGCACCGAATACGAGAATGCGTGCGCCGTCCAGGTTCATGACTCGAAGCTAGCGCGTTTCACCCGCCCCGCGCTCACAACGCGGAGTCAGCCGAGGAGCTTCTTCTGCACCTTGCCCATCGCATTGCGCGGGAGCGAGTCGACGACGCGAATCTCCCGGGGCCGCTTGTGGATCGACAGTTCGGTGGCCACCAGGTCGATGAGCACTCGATCCTCGACCTCGGTACCGACGACGAACGCCACGATGCGTTGACCCAGATCATCATCCGGCAGGCCGACGACAGCTACTTCGTCCACGCTCGGGTGCCCCAGCAGCACGGTCTCGATCTCCCCTGCGCCGACGCGATACCCGCCGGACTTGATCAGATCGGTCGAGGCGCGCCCGACGATGCGGTGGAACCCGTCGGGCTCGATGAGAGCGACGTCTCCGGTGTCGAACCACCCGTCCTCGGTGAACGTCGCGGCCGTCGCCTCTGGGTTGTTCAGGTAGCCGTCGAACAGCATGGGGCACCGGATCTGCAGTGCACCGATGGATTCGCCGTCGTGGGGCAGGATTTCGCCCTTCTCACCACGCAACCGTGTCTCGACGCCCGCGACCGGCAGTCCCACCGAGCCTGCTCGACGCTCCCCGTCGGCGCGGGTGCTGATGGTGATGAGGGTTTCGCTCATGCCGTATCGCTCGATGGGAGCCTGGCCCGTGAGTTCGCGCAGCTTCTCGAACACCGGGACCGGGAGCGGCGCACTGCCGGACACCAGCAGTCGGGCACCGGACAGTGCGCCGGCCGACGCCTCGTCCGCGGCGACGCGCGACCACACCGTCGGCACCCCGAAGTACAGGGATCCGCGCGCGGCAGCGTAGAGCTCGGGCGTCGGCTTGCCGGTGTGGATCAGCGGGCTGCCGACTCGCAGTGGGCCGAGCAACCCGAGAATCAGTCCGTGCACGTGAAACAGCGGAAGACCGTGCACCAGAGTGTCTTTCCACGTCCAGCTCCAGGCCTGCGCCAACGCGTCGAGCCCGGCCGCGATGGCGCTGCGAGAAATCAACACACCTTTCGGTGGGCCGGTGGTGCCGGAGGTGTAGAGCACGAACGCGATCGACGACGGCTGCGGCTCGGGGTAGCTGTGCCACGACCGTGCGTGCTGACGCACCGGCAGAACCGTCAGACCCGCGGTGTCCGGCGGCGCTTCGCCGAGCCACGCCTGCGCACCCGAATCGCGGAGGATGTGCTCACGTTCGGCCGAGCCTGCATCCGGTGGGACGGGAACAACGGTGACGCCGGCAATCAACGCACCGACGACGGCGAGCACCGTTTTCACCGATGGCGTCGCGTGGATGGCGAGCCGATCTGCCCGGCCGATGCGCTCGGCTACGGAAGTCGCCGCTCCCAGGATGTCGGCACGAGAGAGCGAGATGCCGTCGATGGTGACGGCGTCGGGAATATCGTCTCCCCGCGCAACGGCGAGTGGGTTCAGTGAACGAAGCAGCACATGGCTACCGTACAGACATGGACGTGGACGGAATCGACACCGGCGACTACGCCGAGTACATGACGGTCGCCGCCGGTGACCTGCAGGCGGGTGTCTATCTGATCGGAACCGACGCCGAACAGGACGTCGATTCCGAAGACGACCTCGACCTGGATCTCGAGGACGAGGACTCCGACGACGAGGACATCGACCTCGCGCACGTCAGTGACGGAGCGCCGCGACTGGTCTACTCGGTGCAGTCCGACGATTTCTGGACGCGAGTGGAGTTGGCCGACCTCCGAGCTACTCAGCTCTACGAGGAGGCGCACGCGCGCAACCCCGAGGTCAACGCCGAACCGAAGCGGTTCACCACCGTCGAAGCCTTCGGCAGCAACGAATTGGTCTACATCCTGCGCATCAGGCGCGGCGGATGGGACGTCGGCGAGCCGGACCTCGACTGACGGTCCACCGCAACTAGGCCGAAGACGCCACCGTTCCGATTCCGAGGGCGACGAGGAATCCAGCGCTGATGCGGTCCAGCCAGTCGGTCACGGCCGGTTTACGCAGCAGCGTCACAGCGCGTGAGGCGAGAACGGAGAACACTCCCATCACCACGGCCGCGACAACCACCTCGACCAGCCCGAGCGTCATGGCACCGGTGAACGTGACCACAGTGAGGAACTGCGGCACCACCGCTAGGTAGAACAGTCCGACCTTCGGGTTGAGCGCGCACGAGAGAACTCCGGCACCGAACGCCGACCATGCGGATGCCGCCACCGGGACCAACGGCTCGCCTGCCACCTTGTTCTTCCGGCGGGCTCGAAAAGCCTTCACGCCCAGATACAGCAGGTACAACCCACCCAGAACTTTGACGACGCGGTATGCCGTCGCGGATTGCTCGACGATCGCCGCCAACCCGACGGCCACCAGCACGGCCCAGAACAGTCCGCCGATCGCGACACCCATCGCCGCAGCGACGCCTGGCTTGAGGCCGCCGATGCTGTAGCGGAGCACCAGAAACGAATCCGGCCCGGGCAGAATCGCCAGCAGAAAGCACACACCGGCGAAGCTGAGCAGCAGGCTGAGGGTCATGGGTACATGAGAACACCCGATCCGAGCAGGGGCCAACTGAGCTCGGTGTCCACTATTCGTATCGAGAACCGGGATCCGGGCTGTTTCGATTTCGAGGTGGCTTCCCTCGAGCTGTGTTGGACGGCGGATATCGATGCGGCCACGGGCAGGGCCACCGGCCTCACGCCAGTGCCGGGGTTTGTGCTCCGATGGCCTT
>NZ_JABFAQ010000008.1:0-238779 GCF_017168275.1 Rhodococcus sp. KRD175 | reverse complement strand
CCGGCGTGATCTCCGTCGGCGACCACACGATCTCGGTCGGACGGCCCCACGCACACACTCGCGTGACCGTCCTGCGCGACGGCAACCACATCACCACCTACACGGCCAGCGGAGAAGTCCTCGGCCATTTGCACCTGGACACCGACAAGCGCTACCAAGGACAACTCCACCGCCCCGCAGCCTAGAATCGTGTCTCACATGTATCGAGACACCCGTGTCCCACATGTATCAAGACAGCACACGACCCCTGCTACGAACTTCCACTCACGTGCGGCGCAGCCGCTCTACAGCCACTTCTGACGTTTGAACACCACATAGAGCGCGCTGGAGCAGATCACCATGGCGACCAGCGCCAGTGGATAACCCAAGTGCCACTTCAGTTCCGGCATGTCCTCGAAGTTCATGCCGTAGATCGCGGCGATGAGCGACGGCGCGAACAGGATTGCGCCCCAGGACGAGATTCGTTTGACCTGTTCGTTCTGCTCGAGGCTGACCTGTGTCATGTTCCGCATCTCTTCGTTCTGCTGCTGCGCCACCATGGTGGAGTGCACCGTCATCGCGTTCTGCAGGTTGGATCGGAACGCTTCGATGCGGTCGGAGATGCGGATGGCGTGGTCCAACACGTCCCGAAGGTTTCGTTGCAGCTCGACATCGACGTGATACTTGTCGGACCCGCGCTTGAGGGATTCGATCATCTCCACCAGAGGTTTTGCCGCACGGTCGAATTCGGACACCTCACGCAGCAGTGAGTAGATGCGCCTCGATACGCTGGGATCGCCGGTGAACAGCTGATCCTCGATTTCGTCGATGTCGGTCTGCAGTCCCTTCACCACCGGGACGTACTCGTCGACTACTTGGTCGAGGATTCCGTACAGGATGGCCTCGGGCCCGAGCGCGAGCAACTCGGGAGATTCCTCCAGTCGATGTCGGACGAGACCGAGTTCGGGTGATTCGGCATGACGGATCGTGACGACGAAATCGGCTCCGAGAAAGATGTGCAATTCACCGAATTCGACCTTTTCGGTCTCGTCAATGTATCGGGCGGGCCGCAGCACGACGAACAACTGCTCGGCGTAGCGTTCGAGCTTCGGCCGCTGATGTGCCGCGATGGCATCCTCGACGGCGAGTCGGTGAAGTCCGAATTCCGTAGCCACCGCGTTGATTTCGCTGATCTCGGGACGATACAGGCCGATCCACGCCATGCCGTGGCGGTCACGCATGCACTCGAACGTGATGTCGAGACTTTCCGGATTCGCGGTTCGCTTTCCCTCGACGTAGACGGCATTGTCGACGATCGGCACTTCGGGTCACCTCGGTTCGAGAACTTCGAATGTGCCGGACGGCACCCGATCGAGACTATCGCCTGAAACAATGGGGCGATGCAGCAGCAAGTTCATTTCACCACTCTGGCCACTGCGGATCTCGATGCAGCCCGGTCGTTCTACTGCGACGGGCTTGGGTGGACGCCATTGCTGGACGTTCCTGGCGAGATTCTGTTCTTCCAGATCGGACCCGGTGCAGTGCTCGGTCTGTACCACGCCACCGCGTTCGACGTGGATCTGGGACGGCCGCCGCGCGAGCACGATCTCGGCTCGGTCACGTTGGCGCACAACGTCGACGACGCAGCAGCCGTCGACGCGATGTTCGCGGCCACTCTCGCGGCGGGCGCGACATCGATCAAGACACCTCAGCGAACATCGTTCGGTGGCTATCACGCCCACATCGCCGACCCCAACGGAGTCATCTGGGAAATCTGCCACAACCCCGGTTGGAGCGTCGACGACGACGGGACGGTTCGGCTGACTTAGCCGGCACCGACTATCAGTAGGAGGGCGGCGTTCTCGCTGACCTTGTCACCGGCTTGAAAGTTGGTTCCGACGACCGTCGCGTCGGGACGGTCGTAGTCGGAGCTGACGTCGGAGAAGCCTGCATCCGACAACGCCTGCACCGCGTCCGATTCGGTCATTCCGGCCACTGCGGGCAGCGTCGCGCGGTCGGGTGCTGCGTCGGCGATAGCGCCGCCGCCGAGGGTCAGTGCCCCAGCCACCGCGAGGGTGGCGATCGTCTTCTTGAATCCGATACCCATGTCTTCGTCCTTACTCGTCGGCGCTCTCTGACAACGCAACCGTGCTCCCGGAGGCTGTGACAGCGTTTCGATGTTGCTGTGAAGCAGCTGTCAGTCGCATGACATGCTCGTTCGGTGCTTCTCGACCTCCTCGGATACATCGGTATCGCAGTCTTCGCGGCGTCGGGTGCACTGGTCGGGGTATATCGACGACTCGACCTGTTCGGGGTTTGCGTCGTCGGAATCACGACGGGCATCGGGGGCGGCATCGTTCGCGATCTGCTGCTCGGTATCCATCCGCCGACGTCGCTGGATACCTGGCCGAACGTCACCGTCGGGTTCTTCGCCTCGCTGGTGGTGTTCGTCGCGCATCGGCAGATGGGCAAGGTGCGCCGAGGCGTGCTCGTGCTCGACGCGTTCGGGATGGGCCTGTTCGCGTCGACCGGCGCGACGATCGCCTTGGGTGTCGGCGGTAGCGCCCTGTCGGGAGCGCTGATCGGGACGACGACGGCCGTGGCCGGTGGCGTCATCCGGGACGTCCTCGTCAACGACGTTCCCCTGCTGCTGCACCGCGACCTGTATGCCCTACCTGCGCTGCTCGGTGCGACGGCCGTCGTGGTGGCCGAGGCGCTCACCCTGCCGGAGAACGTCGGGTTGGTCGCGGGGACGGTACTGGCGACCGGCCTGAGATTGCTCGCTCTGTGGCGTAAATGGAATCTGCCGCAGGCTCGGAACCTACCTACGTTGTGAGCTTCGACTGCCGGGGCGCGTACCGACCGACCACCCCTCTCAGCCGTGTCTCAGTCGACCAGGACAAACTGTACCGATGCGGATACTGGTGGTCGACGACGATCGAGCGGTGCGCGAATCGCTGCGCAGGTCGCTCACGTTCAACGGGTACACCGTGGACCTGGCGGTCGACGGCCTCGATGCCCTGGAACAGGTAGCTGCGGCGCGTCCCGATGCGTTGGTGCTCGATGTGATGATGCCGCGTCTCGACGGCCTCGAGGTGTGTCGGCGATTGCGCAGCGTGGGCGACGACCTGCCGATCCTGGTGCTGACGGCACGTGATTCGGTGTCCGAGCGCGTAGCCGGTCTCGACGCCGGCGCCGACGACTACCTGCCCAAGCCGTTCGCGCTCGAGGAGCTCCTGGCTCGGCTGCGGGCATTATTGCGGCGCACAGCGATGGAAGCCGGCATCGACTCGGAGACCATGACGTTCGCGGACCTGTCGTTGGACCCGGTCACCCGTGAGGTCTCGCGCGGCGAGCGTTCGATCAGCCTCACCAGAACCGAGTTCTCGTTGCTCGAGATGCTCATGACCAATCCGCGCCGAGTGCTCACCAGAAGTCGCATTCTCGAAGAGGTCTGGGGCTACGACTTCCCGACTTCCGGCAACGCGCTCGAGGTGTACGTCGGGTATCTGCGGCGCAAGACCGAGGCCGAAGGGGAGTCGCGGCTGATCCATACCGTTCGCGGTGTCGGATACGTCCTGCGCGAGACGCCCCCGTGATAGGCAGTTCGTTCGGGCGCAAGACGGCCGACGGTGTCGCACTTCCGCCGGCACCGATGCGGCCACCGACGCCGTTGACGAGATCGGTGTCGTTACGGTGGCGGGTGACGCTGTTGGCTGCGTCCGTCGTGGCGATCGCGGTGGCCGTCATGGCCATCGCTGCCTACACCGTGGTCTCGCGCGCGCTGTACGGCGACGTGGACACGCAGTTGCGTTCTCGCGCATCGGCATTGGCGGAATCGGACCTGGTGTCCTACGACCCACGGTTCGTGGCCGGTGCCACGCTGTACAGCACCGATGTCAGTGTGGCGTTGATCTACCCCGACATGACCAGCTACAACCCGCCCGGGCCCAAGGTGCCCGTCGGCGATTCGGAACTTGCTGTGGTGCGCGGAGAGCAGGCTTCGTCGCTGCGCACTCTCGACGATCAGCGGGTGCTCGCACTGCGTACCAAGGACGGCAGCACCCTGATCGTGGCGCAGCGACTGCTGCCCACCGGAGAAGTGCTGGATCGTTTGGCGTGGGTTCTGCTGATCGTGGGAGCCTGTGGTGTCGTGCTGGCGGCGGGTGCGGGCATGGCCGTGGCGCGCACCGGTTTACGGCCTATCGCACGATTGACTGCGGCCGCTGAGCGAGTGGCGCGTACCGACGATCTGACGCCGATTCCGGTGACCGGCGACGACGAATTGGCCCGATTGACCGAGAGTTTCAACACGATGCTCCGAGCCTTGGCCGAATCTCGCGGCAGGCAGAGCAGATTGGTCGCCGACGCCGGGCACGAACTTCGAACACCGTTGACGTCGCTGCGCACCAACATGGAACTGTTGATCGCGGCCGGGCGTCCGGGTGCACCGTCCATTCCCGACGAGGACATGGCCGAGCTGAGAACCGACGTGGTGGCGCAAATCCAGGAATTGTCCACGCTGGTGGGTGATCTGGTGGACCTTGCACGCGAGGACGCCCCCGAGACGGTGTTCGAGCGGGTCGACCTGGCTGATGCCGTCGAGCGCAGCCTCGAACGAGCTCGCAGGCGTCGCAACGAGATCGACTTCGATGCCACGCTCATGCCGTGGTTCGTCTACGGAGATCAGGCGGGCCTGTCGAGGGCAGTGCTCAATGTGCTCGACAACGCGGCCAAGTGGAGCCCCAGCGGCGGAGAAGTCCGAATTGCCATGCGGCAGATCGGTGAAGGCCTGCTCGAGCTGACAGTGGACGACGCGGGCCCCGGCATTCCGGAGGAAGACCGCGAACTCGTCTTCGAGCGTTTCTATCGCTCGACGGCATCGCGTTCGATGCCCGGATCCGGTCTGGGACTTGCCATCGTGCGGCAGGTGGTCGTCAAACACGGCGGCACGATTGCCGTCGAGGTGTCCGAGCGAGGTGGAGCGCTCATTCGAATCGTGTTGCCCGGTGAGGGTGCCGCGGTCCACGAGACACTCTCGGCAAACTGATAGGCGAGTCTCAGCGCGCTCTCAGTACCGCCCTGCACAGTGAGTAGCAAGAAGGCGGGCGACCTCGAAGCCGAGGTCTCTATCGAAGGAAGCAACAGCGATGAGCGACGACCGTAACGAACCAGAACAGCCCGGACGGGATGCCGGTGCACAGCATCATCCTGCGGACCGGGCTTCACACGGCGGCGAGCACGATCCCTCGACTCAGCACCAGCCCACCCAGCAGCAGCCGGCTCAGCAGAATCCCACGCAGCAGTTCCCGCCCCAGCAGGCGCATCCCCAGCAGAGCTATCCGCAGCAGTACGCGGGCTACGGGCAGAATCAATACCAGCCCGGCTACGGACCCTACGGTCAGCACGGTGACTCGCAGGCCGGTCAGCACAACCCGGGTCAGCACAACCCCGGCCAGCATGCGCAGCCCCAACAGGTTGCCTCGCAGCCTCATTCGGCATCCGGCACCGTGAAAACTCGCCCGGGTCGGTCCGCTCTGGTGGCCGGAGCAATTGCTCTCGTTCTGGTGGGCGGCGGAATCGGCGGTGCCGTCGGTGCCATCGCGACCAACAACGCCAACGGCAACAACGCCGGTGTCACCAATTCGCTGAACTCACCGATCACCGCCGCTCAGCCGGCCGCCAATTTCCCCGACGGTTCCGTTCAGGCCGTCGCGAACAAGGTGCTGCCTAGTGTCGTGCAGATTCAGGTGAAGGGCTCGCAGCAGGAAGGTGAGGGCTCCGGCGTCATCCTCAGCAGCGACGGCCTGATCCTGACGAACAACCACGTCGCCACCGGCGCCGGGGCCAACGGCAAACTGACCGTCGCGTTCGCCGACGGGTCGGTGGCCGACGCCACCATCGTCGGTGCCGACTCCGTCTCGGACATGGCCGTCATCAAGGCCGAAGGAAAGACGAATCTGACACCGATCGAGTTGGGCAGCTCGTCCAACCTCGAGGTCGGCCAGCAGGTCGTCGCCATCGGTTCGCCTCTGGGCCTGGCCGGTACCGTCACCACCGGCATCGTTTCCTCGCTCAACCGCCCGGTATCGACGTCCGGTGAGTCCGGCAACCAGAACTCGGTGATCGACGCCATTCAGACCGACGCGGCCATCAACCCCGGTAACTCCGGTGGCGCTCTCGTCAACACCGATGGCCAGTTGATCGGCATCAACACCGCCATCGCCACTCTCGGCGGTAGTGAGGGCTCCGGCGCGCAGAGCGGCTCGATCGGTCTCGGATTCGCGATCCCGGTCGATCAGGCCAAGCGGATCGCCGACGAGCTGACCACCACCGGCAAGGCCACACAAGCGATGATCGGTGTGCAGGTGCCGTCCAAGGACGATGCCAACGGCGCAACCGTCGTCGAGGTCACCGAGGGTGGCCCGGCTGCGGCGGCCGGCATTCCGAAGGGCGCGGTCATCATCAAGGTAGACGATCGGATCGTCGCCAGCGGTGACGCGTTGATCGCCGCAGTGCGCTCGCATGCACCCGGCGATTCGGTGAAGATCACCTACACGGACGGTGGCAGCGAGAAGACCGTCGACGTGACGCTGGGCACGGCCGAGCCGGCTGCGGCACCCGCCGCGCAGGTCCCGTCACTGCAGATCCCGTCGTTCCCGGGCGGTCGCTGATGCTCAGGGAAGCCGGTAGGCACGGAACCATTGCAACTATTTACGCACAGCGTGAGCCGGGTACGGGCCTTACTACTACGGTGAGCGGTATGGAACTCGACGCACCTTTGGCCGGCCGCGCGTTGGTCGTCATCGTGGACGACCGCACTGCTCACAGCAACGAGAAGGATTCGACGGGTCCGCTGGTGACCGAACTGTTGACCGAGGCCGGTTTCTTGGTCGACGGTGTGGTGGCAGTGACGGCCGACGAAGTGGACGTGCGGAATGCGCTGAACACTGCGGTGATCGGCGGTGTCGACCTTGTGGTGTCCGTCGGCGGCACGGGTGTCTCGCCTCGCGACGTCACTCCCGACGTGACGGCCGAGGTGCTCGATCGCGAGATACCGGGAATCAGTGAGGCACTGCGCTCTTCCGGCCTGGCAGCCGGATCGTTGGACGCGGGCCTGTCGCGGGGACTGGTCGGAGTATCGGGCAGCACGCTGGTGGTCAACCTTGCGTCGTCCCGTGCGGCCATCCGCGACGGCATGGCGACATTGACGCCACTGGCGAGTCAGGTCATTGCCGAGCTGTCGGGATTGGACGCGTAGTCACTGCGATGAACGACGAGCCGATCGAGAATCGACCGGACGACGAAGCGAGCCGGGCCCGAGCAGAACGGGCCCGGCTCGCTCGTATCTTCGGAGACGTGCTGCCGGAGACCACGGGAGACGACCGGGCCGACGGGCCCGATGGCGACTCTTTGTCGGTCGATTGGTTGAAGCAGCAGCGACCACCCCATTACTTTTAATGTGATCCACAACACATTTTACTGGCTGGAATGACAGCTCTGTTAGTTAGTCGTTTACCTGTCGTTAGCGACCTACCTGGCGGTAGTGCCGGGCGAAGCCGCCGAAAACGGACACCACAGGCAGGGTGTGGAACGGTCCAATCGTTCAATCCGGACAGGACTCCCGCCGCGTCTTCCCATATCAGGGTCGTTTTACTCCTGATCGGCACCTGTAACAGTTTCGACTTCTCGGGAGATGCTGTGACTCAGGTTATCGCTAACACGGGTGTGAAAGATGTTCACGCCGACGAAACACATCACGAGATGGCAACGTTTGAGCGTCGATCGTAGGGATTGTCACGGTCAGGCATCTCCTCTAATGTTCCCCTCAGCTTCCAAGGGATCAGGGCGTGGGACCAACCGGTGCCGCGCCCTTCATCTCGGAACTGAACAAACGAGGATGTGGCCTTCAGGCTCCATCCGGCTCGGGCTCGCACACACTGACGCGTGCGATTCAGTTCGAGGGTGAAAGCCACAAGCTTCCCCGTGCGACACCGCGCTGGGACTGAACATGATGAGGAATAAATGACGGAGATCCAGAAGTCGCGGCGCAGCCGGGGACTCAAGTCCATGAGCGTCGCAGTTGCTGCCAGCGCTTCGGTAGTCGGCCTGGTGCTCGGTACCGGGACCGCTTCTGCCGCTGTCGACAGCGCGAAGTCCATCGTCGACGCCGATGGCAACACCGTGACGTTGACGCTGTCGGACTCCTTCGTCAGCGGCGTTGCGCCTCTCGACGGAAACCCGCTCACCCGTGAGTGGTTCTACGACGGCCGCGCATCCTTCGACGTTCAGGGACCCACGGCTGACGACTTCGAGGGCACCCTCACCGCCGGCCTGCAGATCGGCTACCCGTTGAGCCTCGATGGCGGCGTGTCGGTCGAGTGGGCTTCGCCTTCGGCCAACTTCGGCATCGGCTCGAAGAACACGACCACCGGAACGCTCGCGACGACTGCGGGCGACCTGCTCGACCCCACGGGCGCTCTCGAGGGTCTCGCTGACGTCCCGCTGACAGGCGTTGCAGAGAGCAAGTCCAACCTCGACGTCGGCGTTCAGCTGATCCCGCAGGCAACTGCGACCATCGATCTCGCTCCCGGCGGCGGCGTCGTTCAGTCCGAGAGTGCAATCGCCACCTTCAACGAAGAGGCGAACATCTCCAAGACCGAGGGTGACGCTGCAGGCGCTCAGGGCTCCATCCAGCTCGCCGGCGTCCACGGCACCGCTACGGGCATCCTGGGCAACGTCACGGTTCGTCCGTACGTCACCCTGCTCAGCGCAAAGGGTGACTCGATCACCACGTACGGCCCGGCAACTCGCCTCAACTGATCTCGATCGGTTGATTCTGGTTTCCTAGTTCTTCCGGTTCAGGCCCGCACGGATTCTCCGTGCGGGCCTGAACTATGTTCGGCTCGAACGCAGTTCGACATGTAGAGAGGCGCAGAAGCAGTGACTTACCCGAAAGCCCGTTTCACAGTGTTCGCCGCCGGAGCCGTCGTTGCTCTCGGGTTGCTCACCGGTTGCAGTGGTGGTGACGACTCGGCAGCCACCGGTCAGAACACCGACGTGTGCAACTCTTTCGCAGCCGACCACAATGCGTTCGTCGGTCTGGTGAAGGCGGGCCCGGGGTCGGCAGCCAACATCGAGCAGTGGACTGCGGACAAGCAGGCGGCCGTCGACAAGGTGAAGTCACTGTCCGGCACCGCGTCCGGTGACGTCGCCAGCGTGATGGCGACGTTCGCGGACGCCGTTCCCGCAGATACGCTCGAACTGTCGGAGCCCGACAGCGAGTTGGGCAAGGCGTTCGTCGACAACGGCGCAGCAGTGAAGTCCGCCTGCGAGGCGGATGGCACCTCGATCACGCTCGAAGAGCTACCGCTGACCACGTTCACCAACTGATCGCCTGACGGGCCCTCACGGCCTGCCGCACGCCCCACAACGAATGAATGCGCCATTCACGTGCACAGCTCCCCGGAAGTTGGACTGAGTAATTCAGTTCCGACTACCGGGGAGTTTTGTATGCGTGCACGAAGTTCACTTACCGAGGATCAGCGGGTCGCGGCGGTAGCGTTGTTCGAGGATGGTGTCATCGACTGGTTCAACAACGACCGCATCTCGCTACGACTCGACGGCCTGAGCCCGGTGCAATACCGAGCCCAGGCCCTCGCAGCCTAGGATTTCCATTAACCGGTCCAACCCACGGGGTCCAGTGCAACGCCGTCTGACAGCGTGAATGGCGCATTCATTCGTTGAAGCAGACCGGTGTCAGTCCTTCGAGTGCTTACCGAGGTCGGGGGAGGGTGAATCGATTGCTTCGCCGCTGCCGCCGGTGGTGTCGGCCGCCGTCGAAAGCTTCTGTCCTGCAGCGGTTCCCCCTGCGAGGATGTCGCGGATCTGCACCAGCACGTCGACGTCGCTCAGTTCCTTCTCCGGCTGGCTGACGAAGCGCTTCTTCGCGGTGTTCACCGGCAGGATCAGCACGAAGTACACGACCGCGGCGATGATGATGAAGTTGATGATCGCCGTGATGACCGCGCCGATATTGATGAACGTGGCGTCGTTACTACTGAGGATCTTGATTCCCCACCCGAGTTCGTTGCTGCCACCGACAGCGGCGACCAACGGGTTGATGATGTTCGTGGTGAACGCCGTGACGATCGCAGTGAATGCTGCGCCGACGACGACTGCGACCGCGAGGTCGACCACGTTGCCTCGCAACAGAAAGTCCTTGAATCCCTTCAGCATGAGCCGCTCTCCGATCTCTTGGTATGTTTCGGTCTCGCTAGACGTTAACCCAGATCGATCGACTTCGGACCCCGTGAATCGCCCGGGCACCCGCCTCAATGCAATGTCACCGTCAATGCGCTCACCAGCGACGCGGCTGCCACCGTCGTCGCATCCTCGGTCGGTAGGGCGAGCAGCACCACCCGATCTCGTTGCCGACCCCCACCGGCCTCGGCGGAGACGAGCACCACCATCGCCCCCGATGCCAGTATCCGAGCTGCAGGTGGGGCGTCGGGATTCTCCTGAGTTTCGACGGTCAGGACGTCCACTCGATCGCCCTCTCTGAGTAGGTCGGTCACGCCCGCGTCGGCGAGATGGACCGGTACGACGCGTGCCTCGGACCCCAGCGCCGCGCTGGCTGTTCGCGAGCCCAACAGCCGGACGTCGGTGAGCAATTCGCCTGCTCGAACCGGTCCGGTCAGTGTCCGTCCGTCCACGTCGGCGGAATCGAGCACTGCGCCGTCGGGCACCGTGGCCGAATCCCATTCGGCGACGGCAACATCGGCCGGCGTCAGTATCGTTCCCGGCGTCAGGTCGCGGCCGGCCGTGACGACGCGGACGCGATCGTCGCCTGCGGCGTCGTCGACGAACAGCAGGACTGCGACGGCCACCAGAATGCCCGCGGCGATGCGTCGAACTTTCACCGATCCCACCCACGCGGGACGCTGAGCGATGCGGTCGAGCAGCGTCGAGTCCAGTCGGTTCTTGCGGGCAGCCATGACCGGAACGGTAGCGGTCCCAACTGGCCTGAAGAGACCGAAAAGGCCGGCCTGTGGATAACAGGCCGGCCTGTGGATGGATCCGAAAACTACTGGCTGGCAGCAGCTTTCGTGGTGGAGGACGAGGAGGAGCTGCTCGACGAGGACGAATCCGACGACTTCTTCTCGGCAGGCTTCGAGTCGCTCTTGGTCTCCGACTTCGTGGCCGCGGCGTCGGACTTCTTCTCGCTCGCGCCTTCGCTGGCGGTGCCGGAGTTGCCCCGACTGTCGGTGCGGTAGAAGCCGCTGCCCTTGAAGACGATGCCGACCGAGTTGAACAGCTTGCGAAGCTTGCCGGAGCAGGCCGGGCACACCGTCAACGTGTCGTCGGTGAAGGACTGGACGATGTCGAAGCGGTTGTCGCACTCGGTGCAGGCGTATGAGTAGGTGGGCATCGTGTTTCCTCCGCGCTGGTCACCGAGGAGGTTCGCGCTCTGCTGGCCGAGGCCGAACACCGCCGGTGTCTTGTCTGTTCGTCGAAACTGGGGAGAGCATTAGCACTCTACAGTCAGGAGTGCCAACGAATCGAATCGTAGCGTTATTCCGTACCCAAGCGTACGAGCCCGCCGCCGGGAGTCAGCGCGTGCGTCACGCGGCGGTCGTGCGGTTCGGCCGGTAGCCGGGAGAACAGCTCCGCGTCGCGCACGATGGCGACCAGCATGGCCTCGGGGCTGCACAGGTCGAGAGTCCGGTCGTAGAACCCGGCCCCACGGCCCAGCCGGACACCACGTCGATCGACGGCCAGCGCAGGTAGCAGCACCACCGAGCATTGCCCGACGGCGTCGGGCTCGAGTAGTGGACCCGACGGCTCGAGCAGCCCGTACGGTGCCCGCACCAACGCATCGCGGCCCTCGTAACGCGCCCACTTCAGCGGCCCCGGCTCATGTGCACTCGGTAGCAGAACCGTGGCTCCGGCCGCGGTCATCGCGTCGAGCATCTCGATCGACCCCGGCTCCCGGCCGATCGGAACGTACGCCGCCACGACCGAGTGTTCGGCCGCCAATTCGCCGACGGCATGGCAGAGTGCGGAGGACTCCATCGCGCGTTGCGCATCGTCGAGCAGTCGGCGTTCGGCGAGGACATGCTCCCGCCACAGATCCTTCGGCGTGTTCTCCGAAAATTCGGGAACGCTCACAACGGTTCACTCTCCCTCTCGTGCTGTCGTTCAACGATATGCACTCGGGGGTCGAACGGGGCACACGCCGAGCCAATCTCCAGAAACCACGGATAGGGTGAGCACCATGACAGAAGCCGCTTCAGCGACGACCGCCGCCACGCCTGTGCACTTCCGCACGGCCATCGTCCCCGCCGCAGGCATGGGTACCCGGTTCCTGCCGGCCACGAAAACCGTTCCGAAGGAACTACTTCCGGTCGTCGACACTCCCGGTATCGAACTCGTCGCCGGAGAAGCGGCCGATTCCGGTGCACAACGGTTGGTCATCGTCACCTCTCCCGGCAAGGACGGCGTCGTCGCCCACTTCGTCGAGGACCTCGTTCTGGAAAAGAAGCTCGAAGCGAGCGGAAAGCTCGAAATGCTCGAGAAGGTACGCGTCGCCCCCAAGCTTCTGGACGTGCAATCGGTCATTCAGCACGAACCGCTCGGACTCGGTCACGCCGTCGCATGTGCCGAGGAAGCACTCGACGACGACGAGGATTCGGTCGCGGTGCTGCTGCCCGACGATCTGGTGATGCCGCGCGGTGTGCTGGACGTCATGGCCCGGGTGCGCGCCAAGCGCGGCGGCTCGGTGCTGTGCGCCATCGAGGTTCCCGACGACAAGGTCTCGTCCTACGGCGTCTTCTCCGTCGAAATCGTGCCCGATGCCGTCAACCCGAACGTCCTCAAAGTCACCGGCATGGTCGAAAAGCCCAAGAAGGAAGAGGCACCGTCCAACTTGGCTGCCGCGGGCCGCTATCTGCTCGACCGCGCGATCTTCGACGCGTTGCGACGCATCGAGCCCGGTGCCGGCGGCGAATTGCAGCTGACCGACGCCATCGCACTTCTGATCGAGGAGGGCCATCCCGTTCACGTGGTGGTGCATCGTGGATCGAGACACGACCTCGGAAATCCCGGGGGATACCTACGCGCTGCGGTTGACTTTGCTTTGCAGCGTGACGACTACGGTCCCGCGCTGCGTGAATGGCTGAACGAACGCTTGAGCGACAGCTGGGCACCGGAACTGACGACGTACGAATAGCATCGCGGGTCGATGCCATAGAGGAAGGGCCAGATGCGCTCGGTCGAAGATCAACAGACCAGAGTGACCGCAGCGGCGGTGGCTCCACGGCCTGTTCGGGTCGCCATCTCGGAAGCGCAGGGTCTGCTCTGCGCCGAGGAAGTGGTCACCGAGCGTCCCCTTCCCGGCTTCGACCAAGCCGCGATCGACGGTTACGCCGTGCGCAGTGTCGACGTCGCCTCCGCAGGTACCGACCTGCGTAACGAGGAAGACGAGCGCATCGACCTGACGCTGCCCGTCGTCGGCGAGGTCTCCGCGGGTTCGCGTCAGCCCATCCGGCTGCAGCCGCGTCAGGCCGTACGGGTCGATACCGGGGCACCGCTGCCCACGTTGGCAGACGCGGTCCTGCCGCTGGATCGCACCGACAACGGCCGCGCCCGGGTCAAGGTGTTCCGTCCGGTGCGCTCGGGCGACTACGTGCGCAAGATCGGCGACGACGTCCAACCCGGCGACGTCGCCGTGCGTGCGGGAACGATCATCGGTGCCGCGCAGGTCGGCTTGTTGGCCGCCGTCGGACGCGACAAGGTGCTGGTGCACCCGCGTCCGCGGTTGTCGGTCATCTCGGTGGGCGGGGAGTTGGTCGATACCGATCGGACCCCCGGGCCCGGTCAGGTGTACGACGTCAACTCCTACGCGCTCGCTGCTGCAGCGCGCGATGCCGGAGCCGACGTGAACCGCGTCGGCATCGTGAGCACCGACCCCAAGCGACTGCGTGAAGTGGTCGAAGGCCAGTTGATCCGCTCCGAGATCGTCGTCATCGCGGGCGCGGTCGGCGGCGGCGCGTCCGATGGCGTCCGTGAGGCGCTGGGCGAACTCGGGGACATGGAAGTCGAGCGGGTTGCCATGCATCCCGGCTCGGTGCAGGGATTCGGCCAGCTCGGACGCGACGAGGTGCCCACGTTCCTGTTGCCTGCCAACCCCGTCAGCGCGCTCGTGGTGTTCGAGGTGATGGTCCGTCCGCTCATTCGCATTGCACTCGGCCGTCGCCAGCCGCTGCGCCGGACCGTCACCGCGCGGACCGTCGCACCGATCACATCGATCGAGGACCGCAAGGGATTCCTGCGAGGGCAGCTGATGCGCGACGAGGGCACCGGCGAATATCTCGTTCAGGCTCTCGGCGGTGCTCCGGGCTCGTCGTCTCATCTGCTCGCGACACTCGCGGAGGCGAACTGCCTGGTCGTCATCGATCCCGACGTCACCGAGATCCGAACCGGCGAAGAAGTGAAGGTTTCGTTCCTCGCTCAGCGCGGCTGACGCACGCGCTCACACGCGCAGCGCATACGATCGACTGATGCCGCGAACGTGGTCGAGCCATCCGGGTTGGCCGGCGAAATTGGGTCCAGTGCGAGTGGCCGGGGGAACGGTGACCGTCCGGCCCGTCCGCATGCGCGACGCAGCCTCCTGGAGTCGAATCCGCACCCAGGACCGCGCACACCTCGAGCCGTGGGAGCCGAGCGGTGAGGGCAGTTGGAATTCCCGCCACCACATCTCCTCGTGGCCCACACTGTGCTCGGGCCTGAAGTCCGAGGCACGCAAGGGACACATGCTGCCGATGGTGATCGAGGTCGACGGCGAATTCTGCGGGCAGATCACCACCGGAAACATCGTGCGCGGAGCGCTCCGGTCGGCGTGGATCGGGTACTGGGTGTCCAAGGAAGTCAACGGCAAAGGCGTCGCCACCGCGGCGCTGGCGCTCGGGCTCGATCATTGTTTCGGACCGGTCGGGTTGCACCGCGTCGAGGCAACGGTGCGTCCGGAGAACCTCGCCAGCCAGGCCGTGCTGCGTAACGTCGGTTTCCGCGAAGAGGGCCTGCTCTACAAGTACCTCGACGTCGACGGCGAGTGGCGCGACCACAAACTCGTCGCGATCACCTCGGGAGAGGTGCAGGGATCGGTCGTCGATCGATTGGTCCGCGCGGGCAGGGCTGCGTGGGCATAGCGCTCACTCCACAGTGTCCGGTTGCAGATGTTGTCAAAGTGACAGGAGTGTAATTCGGGTCGGCGCGTCTGCGGGGTTCTCGCACCTGCTCCACATAACCTGAGGGCGTCTCGACTGTCGCTGTCGCCTGAGGAAGGAGAACATCGCCGATGCCGAACTCGATCATCTGGATCGGTCTCGTGGCCGTCTGGCTCTTCGTTCTCCTTCCCATGCTGATGACCAAGCGTCCGCAGATCATGCAGACCACGGACGCAGCACTCGCCACGCGCGTGTTGCATCGGGGTGGCACCAAGCGCAAGCAGCGCGGCCCCGCGACCGGCCACCGCAGTGATCCCGACTGGCGGCCGGAGGACGACCTGCGGGTCTCCGCGCCCGCCAGCGAGATCTTCGGCCCGAAATTCGCGTCGATTCGTTCGGACTCACCCGATCTACCCGGTACCGCGGAGGACCCCATGGACACTCACGCAGAAGAAGAAAACGACCTCGAACGCGACGAACCGGTCCACGACGCACCTCGCGCGAGTTCTCCCGCACACGAGCCGGGAGTCGTCGACGACGACTTCGTGCCTCGCCGACGCGGCCGCGGCGGATTCGATCCCGAGGCCGACGCCATCGCCCGGGCCGCCCGATACGCCTTCCGTCAGCGCGCGGTTCTCGGCCTGGTGTTCGCCGCCATCACGACCGCGGCACTGGCGTTCATCATCTCCCCGACGGTGTGGTGGCTGTGCGGACTGTCCGTCGCGGTCCTCGTTGGATACCTGTACTACCTGCGCAGGCAGGTGCAGATCGAAGAAGAGATTCGTCGACGACGACTCACACGCATGGGTCGCTCGCGCCTCGGTGTGGAATCGGAGACCGACGAAGAGCTCGAACTCGTGCCGCAGCGTCTGCGTCGACCCGGAGCCGTGGTGCTCGAGATCGACGACGAGGACCCGGAGTTCGAGCATCTCGATCATTACGAGGAGCCGTTCCAGGCACGCCGCGACGATGACGGCGATTTCCGTCGGGCACAGGGCGCGTAACAGCGGTCCCGAGGGGCTTTGCTAGAGTTGCCCAGCCGGTCGAGACGACGGCAAACGGGGCTGTGGCGCAGTTGGTAGCGCGTCTCGTTCGCATCGAGAAGGTCAGGGGTTCGATTCCCCTCAGCTCCACCCGAAACGAAAGCCGCCACTCACCTCGAGTGGCGGCTTTCGTTGTGAATCAAGGCAATACAGAGCTCGGAGCGGCGTTACGTCGCCGGCGCATGTGTCACACTTCATACGGTGACCAGCCAGATGACCGTGCATGTCGAGGACACCGAGGCTCATCGAATTGCGGCCCGGATAGTGACGCCTTTCGGCAAAGAGGCTGTGGTGACCACCGCGTCGAATTACGAGTTGGACCATTCGGCGACTCCGTGGCTTCCTCCGATGCTGGTAGCGGGAATGCGAAAGAACTGGAGTATCGCTTTCGACAGTCCGGTGGATTCGATGGCACTTCGAGGCGCTCCCGAGGCGCAGAGAGTGTTTCTCGACTGGTATCCCAGACGGTTTCATGGGATATCGGTATCGGCTGACCCTTCCGACGCATTGTCCGACGGCCGAGGGGTGGGTTGCTTCTTCAGTGGAGGCGTGGACAGCTTCTATTCGGCAATCACCCAATCCGATCGCATCACCCATTTGATATTCGTTCACGGTTTCGACATCTCCGCCGGGAACGAGGATTTGGCGTCTCGGGCACTGGCCAGTGCCCGAGACGCGGCCGCGGAGCTCGGCAAGCCGCTGATCGAGGTCAAGACCACGTTGAGGTCGGCGTTCGGAGACCGATTGCCGCTCGATTGGGGATACGACCTTCACGGAGCCGCCCTGGCTCACGTGGGGCTGGCGTTGTCGCAGCATGTGAGCACCGTCATGATTCCGTCGTCCAACAGTCGCTGGGATCTGCTGCCGTGGGGTTCCCATCCCGATCTGGACCCGCTCTGGTCGAGTAGCAGTGTCACGTTCGATCACCACGAGTTGGAGGTGAATCGGCTCGGCAAGCTCCGGCAGATAGGCCTGGACGAGACGGCGATGAAGCATCTACGGGTGTGCTGGGAGAATCGCGACGGTCGATTCAACTGCGGAGTGTGCTTCAAGTGCATCAGGACGAAGATCGGGTTGGCCGCCGCAGGTGCGGAGAGCGAGGCCCTTCCTGGACCCATCGATCTCCATGCAGTCAGGTCCCTGACGTTGACGAACCGTCAGTGCCACCACCTGCGAAACGGGCTTGCTGCCATGGAGGAAGCAGGCGTGACCGACGATGGTGTGGTTGCGGCAGTAGACACGGCAATCCGCCGAAGACACTGGCGACAGGCTGCGTCGTATTTACGACGCGCACGATCGATATCCACAGGCTTCATACGTCGTCGCGTGAGCTGAGGCATTTCCGGCAATATGGCGTATTCGGACAACATTCGATCATTAACGGGAATCGAATTCTTTCGAACGTCTTATGAGCACCATTGACCTGAAACGGTCTTTTGGATTGCTTAGCACCCGCGGACGAGTCACGCTGCCGTTTTCGACGCTCTGAGCTGGGGCTACTTCTTCGGCTGACTTTAGTGTTCGCGTGGCTGATGTCGTATCTTTATACGCGTGCCTGCGCGTTCGGTAGGTGTCGAATTCAATCAGGGGATCGAAATGAACACTCTCAGTGTGGTAATTCCGGTGCTCGACGAGGTCGACCACATCGGCGAATGCTTGAATTTGCTGCTCGATCAGGGAAACTACATAGACCGTATCGTCGTGGTGGATAACGGCTCGACCGACGGGACGCTCGATCTGGTCGAGACCCTGTGCGAAGTCGATGACAAGGTCCAGTTGGTGCACGAGCCGAATCGGGGCGTCGTGCATGCCCGGAACACAGGCTTCGATCTCGTGCAGTCGTCCATCATCGGCCGCATAGACGCCGATACGCGCGTCCGGCCCGGGTGGGCCCGCTCCATCATCGAATTCTTCGGAGAGCACTCCACGGTTGCGGCAGCGGGCGGGCGAACCTACTTGTACGAGTCGCCGTGGGCCCGGCCTCTGGCGTGGCAACATGCACGAGCGGAGCAGCGTGACCCGTCGGTGCGCAGCGCCTTGGCGGTATCGGGCAACAATTTCGCGATCCGCGCATCTGCCTGGCACCAGGTTCGGAATGTGGTCAGCGACAAGACCTGCGTGCACGAGGACATCGATCTGTGCTTGTCGTTGGTCGGCAAGAAGTTGCCGCTTGCTCTGAACGGCCGTATGAAGGCTGCGGTATCCGGCCGGCGATCGGCTACATCTCCGGTGAAGTACGTGAACTACGCGATCGCGGGCTACCGCTCCTACAAGGAGCACGGGCTCGCGTCGGCCAAGCTGGCCCGGATCGTTGCGATCGATTGGCTCCTGCACACGCTGCGCTGGCCCATCTCGAGAATGTTCTCGGCGGTGCCCTCGCGCGCACTGCCCGTCGACGACCGTGCGCTCTCCGACGAACGGATGCGAGAGGCCGCGTGAACCTGCGCTCCCTGATCCCAACTTGGGCGAGCGACTCATCGAACGTCAAGTGGGCCCTCTTTCAAATGCGTCAGGCAACCCTCGTGTCGGTGGCGAACCTGCCGTTCGTTCCGGCGGTACTGCGGGCGACCTTGCTGCGGCCGGCGGGAGTCCGGACGGACGGGCCGTGCTTGATATACGGCGGCGCGATGATCCAGGGTCGCGGGTCGGTACGGATGGGCACCGGGGTCTTCGTGAATTTCGGGTGCCACTTCGACACTGTTGCCGACATCGTGATCGGTGACGATGTGTTCCTGGCGGACCACGTTCGGATCATCACCAGTACCCATGACGTCGGACCGTCGTGGCGACGGGCAGGCTTGCTGAGGGGCGAGTCGGTCACCATCGGGCGAGGCACGTGGATCGGGTCCGGTGTGGTGATCATGCCCGGGGTCCGCATCGGTGAGGGATGCATCATCGGGGCGAACTCGTTGGTGACCAAGGATTGCGAACCGGACGCGGTGTACGTCGGCAGCCCAGCCGTTCGTCGCCGGGAGTTGAACGATCTACCCGACGCGCGAGCCATAGCGGGCGCGACGCCTGATTTCGAGAGCAATACTCTGACGACCGATCGATAAAGCACTTGCCGATATCGACAAAAGACTATTATCGATCCGAAATTGGACGACTTATTTCGTCGAATTGATGATGTAGCATCATCTGCGTCAGAGGCTCGGCACCCTTTGTATTTGCTTTGTAAATTGCCGAGCTACGCATTGCCAAAAAGGTGTCAGGGGTTGGCGTTGTGAACACTCTTTCCGTTGTTGTGCCCGCATTCGACGAACAGGCGCATTTGGGTGGATGCCTGGATGCTTTATTGGCGCAACGTGAACACATTCACGAAATAATCGTGGTGGACAACAATTCCACCGACGATACCGCCGGCGTGGTAGCGAGCTACAGCCGCCGGTTTCCGGAGATAGTTCTGGTCCGGGAGTCGAAGCGAGGCGTCGTTCATGCGCGCAACGCCGGTTTCGATCGGGCCGAAGGATCCATCATCGGACGTATCGATGCGGACACTCGGGTAGCTCCGGATTGGGCCGAGTCGATTCTGGATTTCTTCGACCGCAGACTGGACTACGCGGCGGTGACCGGGCCGATCTACCTGTACGACTCCCCGTGGGCTGCACCGTACGGCACGTACGTGGACTACTCCACCAAGCGCAAACCCGATGAGTTGCGGGTCTCGGCGGCCTCGGGCAACAACTTCGCCATTCGCCGCTCCGCTTGGGAAGCCGCCCGCGACCGCGTGAGTCTGCGTACCGACCTGCACGAGGATATCGATCTCTCGCTGTGCCTGTACCGCGTCGGTCTCCAGATCGCGCTGATCAAAACGATGTGCGTCGAGGTGTCGGGTCGCCGGCTGCTGACTCCGCCCCTCGAATATCGTCATTATGTGCTGAGTTCTTACCGAACGTGGGTCCACCATGATTTGGCGAACAAGGCGCTACGTCGACTGTTGATCGCCGACATGATTCTGCATACCGTGCATTGGCCGTTGACTCGAATATTGTCCGGATGCGAGTCGCGAATTCTGCCGGTTTCGCATTCGAACGAGGGCGTGACATCGGAACAGTATTTGTCACCTGTGCGCGATGGCGAATATGTCACTACGGCGTCGGCCGAGTAAATTCACGGCCGATTCGAGCGGTCCGCGACAATTGTCCGATCGGTCGTCCCGATCGACTCGCTGTATCTGCTGACCTCCCGGAACCGGGCCCACGGTTCCGATACAGGACCGCGTCGTCACCGACGCGGTGTTACTGTCTCGTAGTTCTTCGACCCGCGGGCATCCGAGAGTCGAGTCGGGGTGGGCCGGTCGGGCGGCCGTGTAGCAGGCGGGGGCGTGTCGTGCGCTTCGATGTTCGGACGTTCGTCGTCGGTCTTGCCGTGTCTCTGCTGACGGGACAGCTCGTCGGGACTGCGTCGGCGGACGTCGTCGTCGACAACCCCGTCCACTACGTCGCTCTGGGCGACTCCAGGGCTGCCGGGCCCGCGTGGTTGTCCTATGCCGGCGGAGACGGTTGTGGACGATCCGACGCGGCGTATCCGGCCATGATCGCGAGCGCACTGCACCCTGTGTCCTTCGCCAGCGTGGCGTGCAGTGGGGCGACGAGCGCACACGTCGTGTCCACGCCGCAGAGCACGTACACGCCACTGCCTCATCGTGTCCCGGTTCAGATCGATGCGCTGCGGCCTCATACGACGCTGGTGACCCTCTCGATAGGCGGCAACGGCCTGAATTGGGCGCAGTTGATCGGGCCGTGCCTGCAACCTGTGCCGCAGGAAGATCCTCGGTGCCGAAACAACCCCGTGGTCCTCCAGGAGATAGACCGGAGGCTGGGGCAGCTGGGGCCGGTGTTGGACGGCGTACTCGACGCGATTACGCAGCGTTCACCACACGCCGTCGTCGTGCTGGTGGGTCACGGTGGTTACTTCGACCATCAGGGCTGTTTCCCGGACTCGAATCTGCACGGTGCCGACGCGGCGTTCGTGCAGGATTTCTTCGTCCGGTTCGATTCCGTGCTTCGAGACAGTGCCGTCAGGCATGGGGCGACGTTCGTCGATGTGGCGGGGCCGGCCGTCGGCCACGACGCATGCGCACCGATTGCAGAGCGCTGGTTCACGGGCTCGATGACGTTCGGTCCGACACCGTTCTTGCATCCGACCCCGCTGGGCAGCGCTGCGATGGCGGAATTGGTGCTCGACGCAATCGGTCGGTGACGTCGCTTCGTCGGTCACAATGCGCGGGGACAACACCCAGTGACACATCCTGTTGAACAAACGATCATCTGCGTACCGGTCGGCCCGGTAGATTGACGGGTTATATCGTGAACCGACGATCCGAGCGCTGGATCTGCCCCTGCAACTTCCATACGGAGTGTGAATGTCGTTCGAGATCGTCGACCTCCCCGAAACGTGGGTCGCCGGTCTCCCCGTTCGCAGTCCCAAACGAGCACTCGGGCGGTTGAACGATCCTGCCCTCAACCAGGCGTGGTCCGCAGTGCTCAATCAGGAGACTGCCGGACCGCTTGCGTCGATCTACACGGACTTCGCCCCTGGAATCGGATCGTACAATACACAGATAGTCGGTTACCAGTGCTCGTCGCTCGGGCAGGTGACGCGTGGGCATTTGATCGCAAAAGTGCTGTCTGCAAAATATGCCCGATTCTCCGCGGTGGGTTATTTTCCCGACGTTCTCACTCGATTGTGGAATCAGATCGATCACGCCGAGGAGAACGGGGAGATAGTGCGATCGTTCACCGGTGATTACGAGTGCTACCCGCACGCCTACAAAGTCGACCTGTATTTGGCCATCACGCAGCCCGGCGGTTCGTGATGAGCTTTCGGATCACCGCGCGCAGTGCCGAATTGTTCGGTGGGTTGGTGGCACCGCGGGTGGAGCCCGGTGCCGAGGCCAGTTGCAGCGAATGGATGGGATTCCTCCGAGATCGTGTGCGCGAGAAGAACATCGACGCCACGCAGGTGACCACCGTGTATGTCCCCGACGCGCACGGCACTGTCAATGCACTCGTCGGTGTCCCGCTGGACTCGCCGAGTGACGTCGCTGTGGGAGATGTGTTCGTATCCATACCGACTGGTGTGTTTGCCGTGTTCGTGCCCAGTGGTGGTCTCGCGGATCCGATCGAAGACGTCTGGGCGCAAGTCGACGAGTGCGTTCGATCCGGGACGCTATTCCGTGCTTACGCCGAGGAAGTAGAAGTCGTTACGAATGCTGGAGAAGTGGAACTTTTCGTTTCGATCGTTTTGTAAACGAGGTCTTCTTCATGTATTTGTCACTTTCGAATCACAAAATCGCCGACGAACCGGTTACTATTGGCAAGCGCTGACAAGCCCGCAATGGGAACGTGAATTCGAGTTCGTGGGTTCAGCACCCGGGAGCCAGCGCGGACCACAAGGTGTCGATGTCATCGCACGATCGACTGAGCAGGGGTGTAGCAATATGGTGAGACAACTCAGGGCCGAAGCCACTCGCGCGGCGGCGCTGCGCGCTGCAGCAGATCTCTTCCTCGACGTCGGGCATGCCAATGCCACGCTGAGTCAGGTGTCGGCGCAGTCCGGCGTGACCAAGGGCGCGCTGTACTTCCATTTCGCGTCCAAGGAAGAACTCGCTCGCGCCATCGTCGACGAAGGTCACGAGCGCGTGTCCACGGCCTGCGCGGGGCTGGTGGACAGCCGCAGCCCAGCCCTCGAGTCCGTCATCGGAATCTCGTACTCGGTTCTCGAACTGGCAGCGTCGGATCCGCTCGTTCGTGTGATGTACCGGTTGCAGATGGAGATCGACGGGTCCGACACCGCTCGCGGAAGCGTGTTCGGCACCTGGGGCAACATCTTCGAGCATCTTTTCGAGCGGGCCATCGAGCACGGCGACGTCGCCGACCACCTGGACGCAGGCAACGCGGCACTGCTGGTGTGCGAAATGCTGGCCGGGGTTCTGATGGTGTCCGAGGCGCAGTCGCGTCTGGAGGAAGCGCCGTCTCGTATGGAGAAGGTGTGGAACACCGTGCTGCCGTCGTTGGTGCCTGCCGACAAGCTGGCCTACTTCCGAGAATTCGCAGCTCGCAGCCTCTCGAGCTTCGTGCGCGAGAACATCGATTCGAGCTCGGTCACCGTCTGACGTTCTCGTCGCCCGGGGTGCTTGCTGCGCGCCGATGCGAGGCGCACACTGTGTGACATGGAACACAGAATGTCGGACAACGAGCTCCGGAAAGCGATCGGCACTCTGCAGCACCGCGCGGACGATGCGCGGAAACGAGGTGCCGACGACGAGGCGACGCGTATCGAGAACACCGTCGCCGATTACCGAGACGAGATGTCGCAGAGATTGTGACGGCCCTGTCGGTCGTCACCGCGTAGGGTCGGAATCGACCTGACACGTGGCAACCGGTGGGGGAACAAGCTTCGATGGCTACATACGATCTGCGCGGCAAGAAGACGTTGATCACGGGAGCGGGCAGCGGAATCGGCCGGGCGACGGCCATCGCGGCTGCAGCGGTGGGAGCTGAACTGTTCCTTACCGACATCAACGCCTCCGGGCTTGCCGAGACCGTGGACCTGGTCGGTCGAGCGGGCGGCACGGTCAGTCACTCCTTGCCCTTCGACGTCTCCGATTTCGACGCGGTCACCGCCTTCGCGGACGATATTCACACCGAGTTCGGCAGCCTCGACGTCGTCATGAACGTCGCGGGCATTTCGGCGTGGGGCACCGTCGAGAATCTGGAGCATCGGCATTGGAAGTCCATGGTCGATGTCAACCTCATGGGTCCCATTCATGTCATCGAGAAATTCCTCCCGCCGATGATCGAGGCGGGCCGCGGTGGGCATCTGGTCAACGTCTCGTCTGCGGCGGGATTGATTCCTCTGCCCTGGCACGCTGCCTACAGCGCCAGCAAGTACGGCCTTCGTGGCGTGTCCGAAGTTCTTCGATACGACCTGAAACGTCACGGAATCGGCGTGAGCCTCGTCGTGCCCGGTGGTGTCAAGACCGGCCTGGTGCAGACACTGCAGATCGCCGGCATCGATCGAGACGATCCTCGTGTGCAGAAACTGCAGCACCGGTTCGAGAAGCGTGCTGTCGAACCGTCGGTCGTGGCCGATGCGATCCTCACCGGCATCGCCAAACGCAAGTACCTCGTTTACTCCTCCAACGACATTCGCTTCGGTTACTGGATCTCGCGAAAGTTCGCGCCACCGTACGAGTTCGTACTGCAACGAGCGAACGATCAGTTCTCCAAGCTGCTCGACCCGCGTCGCACCGACGGGGCGTCCAAGTCGACATCGAGTGTGCGAGCACCGGGGCCGGAGTAGGAGAGTCGGTCGTGCGGGTTGGCCAGAGCGCAGCCGGCCAACGACAGACAGCCGCAGCCGATGCACCCGGTCAAATCGTCCCGTAGGCGAATCAGCTGCTCGATTCGTGAGTCCAGTTCGCGGTGCCATCGCGTCGACAGCCTGGCCCAGTCCTCGCGGGTGGGCGTTCGCTCGTCCGGAAGTTCGCTCAACGCCTGACGGATGGTCGCGAGAGGAATTCCCACCTTTTGCGAGATGCGAATGAACGCCACTCTGCGCAAAGTCTCACGGTGAAACCTGCGCTGGTTGCCCGATGTTCGTCGGCTGCTGATCAGGCCCTGCGTCTCGTAGAAATGCAACGCGGACACGGCGACGCCGCTGCGCTCGGACAGCTGGCCGGGGGTCAGTTCACGGACGTTCCACTCGGGCATCGGCACGACCTCGACCTTACTTCAGGTCCGGATGCCAGCGCTGGATGACGAATGGGTTTACCGTTCGTTCATGAGTGTCGACTCCGCTGCGGGCCCGTTGGGAGCCAATTCCGAGGTAGGTGTGCTCCGCACGGTGATGCTGCACCGCCCGGGTGATGAGCTGCGGCGCCTGACTCCGAGAAACAACGACCAGCTGCTGTTCGACGGGTTGCCGTGGGTGGACCGGGCACAGGACGAGCACGATGCGTTCGCAGAACTGCTCCGCAGCCGCGGCGTGACGGTGCTGCTGCTCGGCGAACTCCTCACCGAAGCGATGACGGTCAGTGGTGCTGCTCGGATGCAGGGCATCTCGGCTGCCGTCGACGCCCGGCGGCTGGGACGGGCGCTCGCCGAGGATCTCGCCCAGTATCTCCGCGGTATCCCGGCAGCCGATCTGGCCCAGATCCTGATGGCGGGCATGACGTTCGACGAGTTGCTCGAAGCCGAGTCCGGCGAATCCGAGCCCAGTGGTGCCTCGCTGGTTCGCCGCATGCATCACGGAGGCGACTTCGTCATCGATCCGCTACCCAATCTGCTGTTCACCCGTGACTCGTCGTTCTGGATCGACAACCGAGTGGCGATCACCTCCCTGGCCCTGCCTGCGCGAGTGCGGGAAACGTCGCTGACCGATCTGATCTACGCGTTCCATCCCATGTTCAAGGGCGTGCGACGTGCGTACGAATCCCGTACCGCTCCGGTCGAAGGCGGGGACGTGTTGCTGCTCGCTCCCGGCGTGGTAGCGGTGGGCGTGGGGGAGCGCACCACCCCTGCAGGTGCAGAAGCGTTGGCGCGCAGTCTGTTCGAGGACGATCTGGCGCACAGCGTGCTGGTGGTACCGATCGCGCAGGAGCGGGCGTCGATGCACCTCGATACCGTCTGCACAATGGTCGACACCGACGCGGTCGTGATGTATCCGGCGATTCAGGACACGTTGTCCGCGTTCACGATTCACCGTGAGGATGCGGGTGTCAGTATTCGCGGCGCCGACCCGTTCCTCGAAGCCGCCGCCGATGCGATGGGGATCGGCAAACTCCGGTTGATCGACACCGGACTCGATCATGTGACCGCCGAACGCGAGCAATGGGACGACGGCAACAACACTCTCGCGATCTCCCCGGGGGTGGTCGTCGCCTACGAACGCAATGTCGAGACCAATGCCCGGCTCGAGGCGTCGGGCATCGAGGTGTTGCGAATCTCCGGGTCCGAGTTGGGCTCGGGCCGGGGTGGCCCCCGGTGTATGTCGTGCCCGGTGTCTCGCGAAAGGCTTTGACGGACAGGCGTTTCTACAGGACGGCGAGGACCTTGTCGGCGGGGCGAGCCAACACGGTTCCCTTGTCGGTGACCACGATCGGGCGTTCGATCAGAATGGGGTGCGCCGCCATCGCCGCGATCAAGGTCTCGTCGTCGGCCTCCGCCAGTTCGAGTTCTTTGTAGATGCTCTCTCGGGTTCGAACAGCCTGACGTGGTGCGAGTCCCGCGTCGGCGAGCAGCGTGCGGAGTTCGTCTTCGGTCGGCGGCGTCTCGAGGTACTTGACGACCTGGGGGACGATGCCCGCATCCTCGATCGTCTTCAGAACGGTGCGGGAGGTGTTGCAGCGTGGGTTGTGATAGATGGTTGCGGCCCGGGTCATGTTTGCAATCCTGTCACGCGGGTAGCCAACGCGACAGATCACGTCAGGAACGGGAGTAGTCGCATGACCGACAAGCGCATTGTCATTGCAGGTGGGCACGGCCAGATCGCCCAACATCTCACGCAGGTTCTCACGGCGCACGGTGACCGCGCTGTGTCGCTCATTCGCAACAGCGATCACGTCGATGCCGTCACGGCCCTCGGTGCGCTGCCGCAGGTCATCGATCTGGAGTCTGCGTCCGTCGACGAGTTGGCCGACGTTCTCTCCGGTGCCGACGCAGTGGTGTTTGCGGCCGGTGCAGGTCCCAACAGCGGTCCCGAGCGCAAGGACACCGTCGACCGGGCCGGTGCGGTGTTGTTGGCCGATGCCGCCGAGAAGGCCGGCGTTCGCCGCTACGTGCTGATCAGTTCCTTCGGGGCCGGTGAGCCGGTCGCGGACGACCTCGACGAGGGATGGAAAGCATACATCCGGTCCAAAACTGCTGCGGAAGAAGATGTTTCGTCCCGCGCGGGCTTGGACTGGACCGTTCTTCGCCCCGGCAAGCTGACCGACGAGGATGCGACGGACTCGGTTTCGCTCACCGAGCCTCCACTCGACCCGGGCGAGGTGACCCGTGCCGACGTGGCAGCGGTCGTCGCCCGTCTGATCGACACCGGCAGTGCCATCGGCAAAACGCTGATGCTCACATCCGGATCGACGTCCATCGCCGACGCTGTCGACGCGGTTCGATGAGGCGATCGTGCGCGTAAGCATCGATCCGTCGAACACGACCCCGGTGTTCGAGCAATTGCGGATGCAGATTCTGGGATTGGTGCGGTCCGGGGATCTCATCGCCGGAACGAAGATCCCCACGGTACGTGGGCTTGCCGAAGAGCTGAAGATCGCGCCGAACACGGTGGCGAAGACCTACCGGGAGCTCGAACAGCAGGGAATCATCGAGACGCGGGGTAGGTCCGGATCGTTCGTCGCGTCCGGCGGCGACCCGTCACGAGATATTGCAGCCAGGGCCGCAACGGAATTCGTCCGGGCCGTCAGATCTATCGGTCTCGACGACGACCAGGCGCGAACGTTCCTCGAAGCTGCTCTGAAAGGGGCAGGCGGCCGGTAAGTTGACGCTTCAACCTCCTTCTGTCAGGGTGGTGCTGCCCATTCAGCCGCGCCAGAAGGATGCCTATCAATGAACTCAACGCTCGTCCGTGACGCCGTCGCCCTCGTAGCTCGTATCGGCCTGGGAGTCGTCTTCATCGCCCACGGGTGGCAGAAGCTCAATACCTTCGGCCTCGACGGCACCGCTGCCAGCTTCGAGGCGATGAACATTCCGGTACCCACGGCGTCTGCCTACTTCGCAACGTTCGTCGAGCTCATCGGCGGCGGCGCATTGGTTCTCGGCATCTTCACTCCGATCGCCGGTCTGCTGCTGTTCGCCGACATGTTGGGAGCTGCATTCCTCGTCCACTTCGAGAACGGGGTGTTCGCCACCGACAACGGCTACGAGCTCGTCGTCGCTCTCGGCGTCGGCGCGCTCATGCTCGCGGCGTTCGGTGCCGGTCGCATCAGCATCGACGGAATCACCAAGGGCAAGACCGCAATTCTGCAGTAGTCGGTAGCGAGCCGAGTGGGGCGCTCAGCGCCAACTCGGTAACCACAATTGTTCCTGCCACATCTGCGGGGTGATCGGCATCGCGGTGAGGATCGGCCACAGCCACACGAAGTTGGCGATCACCACCGCGATGTACAGGCACACCAGAAGCAGTCCGGTGCCGCGTCTCTCGGCCGAGGCGCTCGCTTTTCCGATTATGTCGCCCAGTACCAGCGCGAAGCCCATCACCATGAACGGCGCGAGCGCCACCGCATAGAAGTAGTACATCTGCCGGTCGAGGGTCGCGAACCAGGGCAACAGTGCGGCACCGTAACCGACGAGAACCGTGGCGTAGCGCCAATCTCGTCGTACGAGAACGGACCACAGCGTCCAGGCGAGCATCGGCAAGGCCAACCACCACATCGCGGGCGTGCCGATCAGCATGATCGCCTTCACGCACGACGACGCCGAGCAACCCGACACGCTCTCGCCGTCGGCGAAGTAGTACAGCATGGGGCGTAGGCCCATCGGCCACGTCCACGGCTTGGATTCCCACGGGTGCCGATTGCCTGCCGAATTGGTCAGTCCCTCATGGAAATCGAGCACACTGCCGCTGTAGTACCAGAGCGACCGCAGGGCGCCGGGGACGAAGGAGAACGGTCCGCCGAATCCGATTCCGTTGCCCACCTCGTGCCGGTCGACACCGGTCTCGGAGGTGAACCACGCCCAGTACGTCATCAGGTACACGGCGATCGGAACGATCACCAGCGCGTACAGCGCGGGTCCGATGTCGCGCACCGCAGTTCCGCGCCACGGTCGGCGAACCCCGTACGAGCGACGAGCAGCCAGGTCGAACGCCACGCTCAGCAAGCCGAAGAACGCGATGAAATACAGACCCGACCACTTGGTGCCACATGCGAGACCCAGCATGATGCCGGCCCCGAAACGCCACCACCGCACACCCATTCGAGGGCCGAGATCGCTGACGTCCATGCGGCCCTCGGCTCGGACCGTCCACAGTCGCTTTCGCACGTCGTCGCGGTCGACGACCAGGCAACCCAGAGCAGCGGTGACGAACAGGGCCAGAAAGATGTCCAGCATGCCGATGCGGCTGCTGACGAACGTGACGCCGTCGACGATGAGCAGAATGCCTGCGATCGCACCGATGAGCGTCGAGTGGGTGAGGCGTCGGACGATGCGAATCACCAGCAGTACCAACAGCGTTCCGGCGACTGCGGACGAAAAACGCCATCCCCAACCGTTGTAGCCGAACAACGCCTCGCCGACGGCGATCAGCTGCTTGCCGACAGGCGGGTGCACCACCAGTCCGTAGGCCGGATTGTCCTCGAGCCCGCCGCCGGTGAGCACCTGATAACCCTGCGGTGCGTAGTGCTTCTCGTCGAACACCGGCGTTCCGGCGTCGGTGGGGTACCGCAACATCGTGAAGCGGGTGATCGCACAGATGGCGGTGACGACGAGGGTGACGATCCAGCCGCGTCGTACATCGGTGTCGTGGAACCAGTCGCGCGCGGCAACAGTGGGCCCGGGACTGACCATCGACCGGTCGCCGGAGCGCTCAGAGGTCAGCAAGGTCACGTACCGATCGTAGGCGGTGTTCCGGAGTGGGCGGCAGGCCGCTGCACCGCATGGGAGACACTGGAGACATGCTCATTCTTGCTGCCACCCCGATGGGCGACGTCGGAGATGCCTCGCAGCGCCTGCGTGATGCCCTCGGTAGTGCCGATGTCGTGGCCGCCGAAGACACCCGACGCACCAAACAACTGGCGTCCTCCCTCGGCGTGACGATCGGGGGCAGGGTCGTCAGTTTCTACGACCAGGTCGAAACGGCGCGGCTACCCGCACTGGTCGAGGCCGTCGCCGAGGGAAAGACCGTACTGCTGGTGACCGACGCGGGCATGCCGTCGGTGAGCGATCCGGGCTACCGGTTGGTCGCGGCCTGCGTCGACGCCGACCTGCCGGTGACCTGCCTGCCCGGACCGTCGGCCGTCACGACCGCCCTCGCACTGTCGGGGCTGCCGGTGGAGCGCTTCTGCTTCGACGGATTCGCCCCGCGCAAGCAGGGACAGCGGCGCACGTATTTCCAGTCGGTGCTCGCCGAACCGCGTGCCATCGTCTTCTTCGAGGCCCCGCATCGGCTCGTCGCATGTCTCGAGGACGCGGTGCACGTTCTCGGCCCAGACCGCCGCGCTGCGGTGTGCCGAGAGCTCACCAAGACCTACGAGGAGGTCCGCCGTGGCGGACTGGGGGAGCTGCTCGACTGGGCACGTGACGGAGTCCGCGGTGAGATCACCGTCGTACTCGAAGGAGCGGTCGCCGTCGCCGAGGAGCCCGAGGATCTCGTGGCCGAGGTGGAATCGCTCGTGGCGTCGGGCATGCGATTGAAGGACGCCTGCGCTCAGGTGGCCGTCGCAGGCGTGTCCAAGCGCGAGGTGTACGAGGCCGTTCTCGCCGCCCGCAAGGATCAGTGACGCTCAGCCCACCACGTGCTGGCGTAGCCCTTCGGTCGCTGCTTCGAGGATGGTCTTGGTGCCCTTCTTGACAAGGAAGCCAGGCAGGGGAGCCTTCGGGTCGACGGTCAGCTCGAATTCGACGTGCGTCCCGTTACCCTTGGGCGTCAACGTGTATCGGCCTTCCTGGGCCTTCTGCTGGGTGCTCTCCACCAAGCTCCACGACACCTCGTTCTCGCTCCAGGTGTACTGGACCAATTGCTCGTCGTTGATACCGATGATCGAGACCTTCATCTTGACGTGGTTCGGCCGACCGTCGTCGAAGCGGTCGACCACCTCGCACTTCTTGTGCACGGGAGACCACGAGGGGATGCCTTCGACATCGGCGAGGACGTCGAGAATTGTCGCTGCGTCCGCCTCGATGTCGACGGACTTGTTCACTGTGACTGCCATGGGGAGAAGGTATCTCAGCTTTCTGTACGGGGGCTGACGTTACGGGCGAACTCGCCGATGGCGCGTAGTGCGCGACGCGCTTCGGGAACGAAATCGGCGGCCTGGAACACGTGCACCTGATCCTCGAAGACCTGTAGTTCGCAGTCGACGCCGGCGACGGCGAGGCGCTCCGCCATGAGTTCGGCGTCGGCATAGACCATTTCGGTCGATCCGACCTGGATCAGCACCGGCGGCAGGCCGGCGAGATCACCGTCGACCGGTGAGACCCGAGGGCCGCGTTCACCTTCGATGACGATCCGTGCGTCGACCCGATCGGCGAGGGCGGTCAGTGCGGGAACGGCGTTGGACGGAAACACCGAACACTTCTTGGCGTTCTCGTGAGTCAGCTTGCCGGTGGGATCCATGTCGGTCAGCGGCGACATCGTGAAGATGCCGGCAGGTGCCTGAAGGCCGACGGTACGCAGAGCCAAGGTGACCATGAAAGCGAGATATCCGCCCGCCGAATCCCCGCCCATGATGATCTGGTCCGGGCGATAGCCGGAATCGAGGAGGAAGCGGTAGGCGTCGACCCCGTCCTCGACGGCGTGTGCGATCGGGTTGCGCGGCATCATGCGGTAGTTCACCGACAGCACCGGGCCGTCGACGCTCTTGGAGACCCGCGAGGTCATCCGCCGGTGCGTTCTCAGTCCGCAGCACACGAACGCGCCGCCGTGCATGTACAGGACGACACGGTCGTTTCCACTGCCTTCGGCCCGAATCCATTCGGCCTCGCATTCGGAGAGCATGACGCGACTGCGGGTGGTGCCGCTGATCTGGGGGACGAGCAGACCCGCGTAATCGACCAAACCCATCGGCCACGGCAGTGACGGTGCCTGCGCCCACACCGTCAGGAACGGGCGCACGGTGAACTGCAGGTATTTGGACAGGATCTGCGACTGCAGGCTTGCTCCGCGGATATCGCGGCGGCGCGCAGTGGCTGCCGCGTCGGACGTTTTCACTACGGTGAGCGCCGGATTCATAGCCGTCGCCTCCATCCCCGTTGGCTGTTGCAGGGCGCGTGTGCGCCGTGCGTCGGATCCCCGTTCTGTTTGGAACCCCTGGTAACGGACAATAGCGGGTGGGATTTCGTGAGCGCACGTAAGGTCGTGTTCTGAGTCACATTCGGTGCCGTACCGTGACATAAAACAAATGGAAAAAGGACAGCTCATGGCACTCATGCCCATCACCGAATCGATGTTTCTGATCGCCGAATCGCGGGAGCACCCGATGCACGTGGGCGGACTGGAGTTGTTCGTACCGCCCGGCGATCCGCACGAGTTCGCACAGGAAGTGCATCGCAAGTTCACCACTGGTGAAGTGCACGAGCTGTTCCGCAAGCGGCCGGCCCGCCCGGTGCAGATCATGGGAACTCTCGCGTGGGCTTTCGATCAGGACGTCGACTTCGAGTACCACGTCAGGCGCGCTGTCTTGCCCTCGCCGGGACGCATCCGCGAGCTGTTCCAGTTTCTCTCGCTCAATCACAGTGCCCCGCTCGATCGCTACCGGCCGATGTGGGAACTGCACATCATCGAGGGTCTGGCCGACGGCCGAGTTGCGTTGTACACCAAGGTGCATCACTCGCTGGTCGACGGCGTCAGCGCGCTGAAGCTCATGCAGCGCACACTCTCGACGGACCCCGAGGATCGCAGCGGAGTGGCGACCTGGGACCCGTCGTTGTTCGGTCGCGGCAGAAAGAAGGTCGACAAGGCCGAGCCCGGGCGGCTGGCGCAACTGGGCAGCGGCCTGTCCATGGGACGCAAGATTGCCGGCGACCTGGTGGACTTCGCCCCTGCCTCCGCGCGAATAGGGTTGCGCGCGTTGAAGAAAGAAGGCGCACAGCTACCGCTGCGGGCACCGCGGACGATGTTCAACGTGCCCATCGGCGGCGCTCGACGCTTCGCGGCGGAGAGCTGGTCGATCGAGCGAATTCGTAAGGTCGGTACCGCCCTCGATGCAACGCTGAACGACATGGTGCTCGCGATGTGCGCCGGTGCGTTGCGTGCCTACCTCATCGATCAGAACGCGCTCCCCGAGGAGCCACTGATTGCCATGGTGCCGGTCTCGCTGCGCAAGGAGGGTGACAGCAAGGACGCCGGTAACTCCGTGACGACCATTCTGTGCAACCTGGGGACCGACGAATCCGATCCACTGCTTCGCCTCGAACGCATCAAGGAGTCCACTGTTCGGGGTAAGCAGATGATGGGGGAGCTCAACACCCTCGAAGCGCTTGCCGTCGGTGCAATCACCATGGCCCCGTTGTTGTTCGGGCCGGTGCCGGGATTCGTCGACTACACCCCGCCGCCGTTCAACGTGATCATCTCCAACGTGCCGGGTTCCAAGGAAGACCTCTACTGGAACGGCGCGAAACTCGACGGCATCTACCCGGCGTCCATCGTGTGCGACGGGCAAGCGCTCAACATCACCGTCGCCAGCAACGGCGATTCGTTGAACTTCGGGCTCATCGGGTGCCGACGCAGTGTGCCGCACCTGCAGCGGATGCTCACGCATCTGGAGAACACGTTGGAGGAGCTCGAAAAGGCGGCGTAGCCCCACGTGAGTGGAACCTCGTAGTGGGCTACGAAGTTCCACTCACATGGGCTTACTTCTCCTCGTACTTGGGGAACACCGGCGTCGGGGCCGGGAGAGCGGTGCCGGGAACCGAACGTGTTGCGATGTCGGCGAATTCGCGGTTCGACGCCCCGAGCAGGTCGAGAATGCGCGACGCGGAATCGGGCATGACGGGCTGGGCCAGGATGCTCACGATGCGCAACACCTCGATCGTCACGTACAGCACGGTGGCCATGCGATCGGGGTCGGTCTTGCGCAGCACCCATGGCTGCTGCAGCGAGAAGTAGCGGTTGGTCTCGCCGAGTACCGACCAGATCGCTTCGAGCGCGGAATGGATTGCCTGCACATCGAATTCGCGGCGGCAGATCTCCAGCAGCGCGTCCGCGCGGGCCAGCATCGCCTCGTCCTCGGCGGTGAAGTTACCCGGTGTCGGAAGCTGTCCTTCGAGGTTCTTCGCCACCATCGTCAGCGAACGCTGCGCGAGGTTGCCCAGTTCGTTGGACAGGTCGGCATTGACGCGGGCGACGATCGCCTCGTGGCTGTAGCTGCCGTCCTGCCCGAACGAGACCTCGCGGAGGAAGAAGAAGCGCACCGGATCGAGGCCGTAGTTCTCCACCAACGAGTCGGGGGTCAGCACGTTGCCCAGAGACTTGGACATCTTCTCGCCCTTGACATTCAAGAACCCGTGCACGAACACCCGCTTGGGTAGCTCGATGCCTGCGGACATCAGGAACGCCGGCCAGTAGACGGTGTGGAACCTCGTGATGTCCTTGCCGATGACGTGCAGATCGGCGGGCCAGAACTTCCGATACGCCTCCGAGTCGGTCTCAGGGAAACCCGCACCGGTCAGGTAGTTGGTCAACGCGTCGACCCACACGTACATGACGTGCGCGGGATCGCCGGGTACCGGCACACCCCAGTCGAATGTGGTTCGGGAGATCGACAGGTCGCGCAGACCGCCCTTGACGAAGTTCACGATCTCGTTGCGGCGCGTGTTCGGCGCGATGAAATCGGGCGACGCGTCGTACATCTCGAGCAGTTTGTCCTGGTACTGCGAGAGCCGGAAGAAGTACGACGACTCCTCGGTCCATTCGACGGGCGTGTTCGTCTCGGTCGCGACGCGGGACCCGTCCTCGGTCAGGGTGGTCTCGGCCTCGGTGTAGAACGCCTCGTCGCGGACCGAGTACCAGCCGGAGTAGGAGTCGAGGTAGATGTCGCCGTTCGCCTCCATCCGTCGCCACAGTTCCTGGCTGGCGGCATGGTGGTCGGCATCGGTGGTGCGGATGAAGCGGCCGTACGAGCTCTGCAGCAGATCGTGCGCCGCCTGGAAGGCGTCGGAATTGCGCGCCGCGAGCTCGCGGACGTCGATGCCCTCGTTCTGCGCGGTCTGCTGCATCTTGAGGCCGTGCTCGTCGGTTCCCGTCAGAAAACGCACGTCGTAGCCATCGAGGCGCTTGAAGCGCGCGATCGTGTCGGTGGCGATGTATTCGTACGCGTGCCCGATGTGAGGTGCTCCGTTGGGGTACGCGATTGCCGTGGTGACGTAGAAGGGTGGCCGTGAGGCATCAGCTGGCGCAGTCATGGTGCGCCTACTCTATCCAGCGTGAGTAGAGAACGTCCCGCGCCACCGCTGCCCGATGCCGTCGGCACCCTCGTCGACGCCCACACCCACCTCGATGCCTGCGGAGCGACCGATGCCGCGAGCGTGGCCGCGATCGTCGATCGCGCCGAGTCGGTGGGGGTCACCCGGGTGGTCACGATCGCCGACGACCTCGACGCTGCGCGCTTCGCCGTCGACGCTGCATCCTGGGATCCACGGGTGTGGGCGGCGGTCGCGATCCATCCCACCCGCGCGAATGCGCTCGACGACGCAGCGAAGGCCGAGATCGAACGACTCGCGGCCGATCCCCGCGTCGTCGCCATCGGCGAAACGGGTCTGGACTACTACTGGCCCGGCAAGCTCGACGACTGTGCGACGGTCCCGGAGCAGCACGAGGGATTTCGCTGGCACATCGATCTCGCCAAGCGCCTCGGGAAGCCGCTGATGATTCACAACCGCGAGGCCGACGAGGATCTGCTCGCGGTCCTGGTCGCCGAGGGCGCTCCGGAGACGGTGATCTTCCACTGCTTCTCCGGCGGGCCCGAGACCGCCAAGGCCTGCGCCGACGCCGGTTACGTTCTCAGCTTCTCGGGGACGGTCAGTTTCAAGAACGCGCATGCGCTGCGTGAGGCCGCAGTGTTGGTGCCCGACGAGTTGGTGCTGGTGGAAACGGATGCTCCGTTTCTCACTCCGCATCCGTTTCGCGGTGCACCCAACGAGCCGTACTGCCTGCCGTACACCGCCCGGGCGCTGGCCGAGGTTCGTGGCCAGGACCCGGCCGAACTGGCGGCGCATGCCACGGCGAATGCCGAGCGGGTGTACGGGCTGTAGCTCCTTGGGTTGCGGCGGAGGTACTAATTCGTTACCGTACCGTGACCGAACTCGGGCGTTTCGACCCCGAAGTCACGCTTGCAACCGCCAGGAATACGAAACTTGTCGACTATCAGACGTCTCAACTCCGCTCGTTCGACCACGCTCTACCTGGTCATCGCGGCCCTGTTGATGACGCTGGTCGCCGGGGGCGTGATGGCGGTGAGCCGTCACAAAACCGTGACCATCGACGTCGACGGCGACATGATTTCGCTGAGCACGATGAAGACCGACGTCAACAGCGCTCTCGTCGATGCCGGCTACACGCCGTCGGACAAGGATCTGGTCGTTCCCGCGCCCGACTCCGGGCTGAGTGACGGCGACACCGTCGTGCTGCGCCGCGCTCGCGAGATCACGCTGAACGTCGACGGCAAGCCGGAGGAGATCTGGACCACTGCGTTGACGGTCGAGGAAGCTCTGCAGCAGACGGGCCTCGCCGAGGACGTCCACGTGTCGGCGTCTCGCTCCGAGCGGTTGCCCCTCGACGGCACCGAACTGGACGTGGCCCTGCCCAAGCAGGTCTCGCTGGTCGACGGAGGCAGTCCGGCAACGCCGGTGACGCTCGCCGCTCCGACCGTGCGCGAATTCCTCGAAGCAGCGGGCAAGCCATTGGAAGAGGCCGACACCGTGTCGCCGGATCCGGATGCCGCCGTCACCGACGGTGCCGAGATCGTCGTCACGCGCGACCGGACCGTCACCAAGACCGAGACCACCGACACCGATGCCCCGGAACAGCGCATCGAAGATCCGACGATGAACATGAGCAAGACCGTCGTCGAGAACCCTGGCGCTCCCGGCGTCTCCGACATCACCTGGAAGATCAACATGGTCAACGGGGTCGAGGCCGGGCGCGAGAAGATCGACGAAGTGGTCAAGGTGCCGGCGCAGCCGAAGACCGTTCGAGTCGGAGCCAAGCCCGGCACCGAGGTCCCACCCGTGGAGAACGGTGCGATCTGGGACGCGCTTGCTCAATGCGAGGCAACCGGCAACTGGGCCATCAACACCGGCAACGGTTTCTATGGCGGCGTGCAATTCGACCAGAACACCTGGGAACGCCAGGGCGGCCTGAAATACGCACCGCGCGCCGACCTCGCCACCCGCGAAGAACAGATCGCCATCGCATCGGTGACGCAGAAGTCGCAGGGCTGGGGCGCATGGCCGGCATGCACCTCGCGTCTGGGTTACCGCTAGTTCCCGTAGAGTTCCCGCCGTGTCCGAACATGTGAGGGGAGCTGCGGCTCTGCTCGGTCCTGCCGAAGTCCGCTCTCTCGCTGCCGAGCTCGACGTGCGTCCCACCAAACAACTCGGCCAGAACTTCGTGCACGACGCCAACACCGTGCGACGCATCGTCGCCTCCGCCGGTGTCGGACCTCAGGACACCGTCCTCGAAGTCGGTCCCGGCCTCGGATCGTTGACTCTCGCTCTGCTCGATGTGGCCGACGCCGTTGTCGCGGTCGAGATCGACCCCAAGCTCGCGACCCGCTTGCCCATCACTGTGGCCGACCGCGCCCCCAGCCTTGCCGAACGGTTGACGGTCATCGAAGCCGACGCGTTGCGCGTACGGGCCGAGGACATTCCGGGACACCCGACGGCATTGGTGGCGAACCTGCCGTACAACGTCGCGGTGCCTGTGCTCATTCACCTGTTCTCGGAGCTACCCAGCCTGCGGGTGGCCGTGGTGATGGTCCAGGCCGAGGTTGCCGATCGCCTCGCCGCGGTACCGGGAAGCAAGATCTACGGCATTCCCAGCGTCAAGGCCCGATTCTTCGGTGACGTCAAACGGGCCGGGGCAGTAGGCCGTTCGGTGTTCTGGCCGGTTCCCAAAGTGGAATCGGGGCTGGTGCGCATCGATCGATACGCCGAGCCGCCGTGGCCGATCGATACCGTGCACCGGAAGTCGGTATTCGCCGTCATCGACGCCGCATTCGCCCAGCGCCGCAAGACTTTACGGGCCGCCCTCGCGGGGTGGGCCGGTTCACCCGTCGCCGCGGAGCGCAGACTTCGCGAGGCCGGAATCGATCCCACTGCCCGCGGCGAAACGATCGACGCGGCAGCGTTCGTTCGCCTGGCGGCTACCGAGGCCTGACGTCTCGTCCTTACAGGTGAATGTCCGACAGTCGCGTCAGTTCGGTCCACTTCGACGCCTCGGCGCGTGCCGCTGCGACAGGTGCGTACCGGTCGGCCTCGGTGAGACTTCCCAGCTCCAAGCCGGTCGCCGACGCGATGTCTGCTACCGGAACCTGATACGTGCGGTACGGGCCGAGCGGTGGGGGATCGGTCTCGACCCGAAGCGGCTTGTCGAGAATCGGGTCGAGTGACGGCGACTGATCGAGCACGTATCCGGTGCACGCCGGTGCCGAACCCTGGGACCACGCGGCAATCTTGAAGAAGCGACGCGGTATGGCAATGCCTCGGTAGATCGGATCGTCGTCGGCGAAGATGCAGCCACTGAACACCGAGAGTCGTTGCCCGTACTGCTCGGCATGGCCCAGTACGTAATCCTCGAGCCCCAGCCACAGAGTTTTCGATTGGTTCAGAGTGGCCGTCTGCGGAGCGCACACCGTGTAGTGGAAGGTATCCGCATTGGCGCGCGTCGCGACCGACAGCTCGTCCCACACCGGATCTCGTCGGCGAACGAGATGCCCACGGTCGAGGTCGTTGTTCGAGTACAACTCGTTCCCCGCCTGCTGCGCTGCCGGGAGCCGCTCGTCCAGACGCCAATCATCGCCTCGCTCCACGTCTTTCAGGCTCGAGCCGTCGATGTTCACGCCGGTGACCGCGGCGAGGCGTCGGGCAGGATCCATGGACACCGAGAAATGCGTGTACGGAAGAACCACCAGGCCTGCTCGACCCGGCAGCGGAACGTCGATGTCGGCCAGGAAGGTCGGGTCGAAACCGAGTGGGGTCGTCATGGACCCATTGACTCACGCGTCGGTTACCGGAGGGTGAACCGCGGCGAGGTATCTCCGTTCGAGGGCCGCGTGACGCGCGGCGACCACGCGGCATTCCTCTTTCAGCTCCGGCGGGTCGAGCACGGTGAAGTCGGTGTCGAAGGCCGCGAGCCAGCGGGCGATCGACGGCAGTGAGTCTCCCGAGAGCACCACCGCACACGAGGTGTCGTCGATGGATTCGAGAGTGCCCCAGTGCTCGTCGACCATCGGGGCGATCGTCTCGATCGGCGCATGCAAGCGAATGCGCGCCCGAACCTGGGTGAACGCGCGGTCGATTCCCTTCGAGACGAACGCCGCCGCCCCGCCTGCAGGCAACTCTCGCGGGGTGAACCGAGGACCCGTCGGGATCTTCGGAATCAGGCGATCCACTCGATACGATCGCCAATCCTGGCGCAGCACATCCCAACCCAGCAGATACCACCGCGCTCCCGCCCGAACCAAGCTGTAGGGCTCCACCTCGCGCCGAGACTCGGAACCGTCGTGCTTGCGGTAGTCGAATCGCAGTCGCTCGTGACCGTGACACACCGCAGCCACCGTCGACAACACCGCCGCATCCACCGCAGACCGCGGGGTGTGCTCCACCACGTCGATACGGAGGGCATCGAGCCGATGCCGGATGCGCGACGGCATCACCTGCCGCAGCTTCGTCAACGCACGCAACGACGCCTCGCCGATCCCTGCCACCGACCCACCGGCCGCCGACTGCAAACCGAACGCCACCGCCAACGCCTCGTCGTCGTCGAGCAATAGCGGGGGCATCTCGGCACCCGGCCCCAACTGATAGCCGCCGCCGACACCCGGCGTCGCATTGACCGGATAACCGATATCGCGCAACTTGTCGACATCGCGCCGCAGCGTGCGAGGCGTCACGTCGAGCCGTTCCGCCAGCTCTGCACCCGCCCAATCGCGCCGGGTCTGCAGAAGCGACAACAGCCGCAACAGCCGGGCCGAGGTTTCCTTCATATCCACACAATGCCACCGAATGCGGACACCTTCGGTCCTCTTTGCGCTCTCTTGCCGCCACCGAAGTCCACTCAACGTGACATTGACCCCCGAAAAGTCCACCGAACGTGACATTGAGTACCCCCAGGTGGGCCGTCTGATGGTGAACCCGGCCCATGTTTCTCCACTACTGTGGTTAAACGTGCTGTCTGTCGTTCCCACGCCCGTTGTCGTTCGGGCCCCGTCGAAGGTGAATCTGCATCTTTCGGTCGGTGACCTGCGTCCCGACGGCTTTCACGAGTTGACGACGGTGTTCCAGGCGCTGTCTCTCTCCGACGAGTTGTCGGTCGTTCCGGCGAAGGCGTTGTCGGTTCGGGTGCGCGGCGACGACGCGAAGGTCGTTCCGACGGATTCGCGGAACCTGGTCTGGAAGGCCGCCGAGCTGTTGGGCCGTCGGGTCGGGCGCGAGCCGTCGGTGGAGATCACCATCGACAAGGGCATTCCGGTGGCCGGTGGCATGGCGGGCGGTAGTGCGGATGCTGCCGCGACGTTGGTTGCGCTCAACGCGATGTGGCATCTGGAGCTCTCACGTGACGAGCTCGACGAGGTGGCGGCCGAGCTCGGTAGCGATGTGCCGTTCTCGTTGCACGGCGGTACTGCCGTCGGCACCGGCCGCGGTGAGAAGTTGCTTCCGGTGCTCTCGCGTAACAACTTTCATTGGGTTCTGGCGTTGGCGAAGGGTGGTCTGCAGACCCCTGCCGTGTACGGCGAGCTCGATCAGTTGCGGGCCAAGGGCGATCCGCCCAGGCTCGGCGGAACCGAGGATCTGATGCATGCCCTCGCGTCGGGTGATGCGCGGGCCCTCGCCCCGCTGTTGGGCAACGATCTGCAGGCCGCTGCGGTCTCGCTGATGCCGCAGTTGCGTCGCACACTGAGAGCGGGTGTCACTGCGGGTGCGTTGGCGGGCATCGTGTCCGGCTCGGGCCCCACGTGTGCGTTCCTGTGCGCCGACGCCGATGCGGCGGTGTCGGTGAGCGCTGAATTGTCCGGTGCAGGCGTGTGCCGCACCGTCCGTGTTGCGAGTGGACCGGTTCCCGGTGCTCGTGTGGTCACTAGTGAATCGAATGGTTTTTCCTGATGGTCAATCTCGTCAATCTCGAAAACGTCAGTAAGTCCTTCGGCGTCAAGCCTCTGCTCGACGGCGTCTCCCTCGGTGTGCAGGAGGGCGAACGCATCGGCATGGTCGGCCTCAACGGCGGTGGCAAGACCACCACCCTCGAGGTTCTCGCCGGCATCGAACCCCCCGATTCGGGACGCGTCAGCCGCGTCAACGGACTGCGGATGGCCGTCGTCACTCAGCGTGGTGTGTTGCCGCCCGGGTCGACGGTCGGTCAGGTGGTACTCGATCCGCTCGGGATGGCCGAGCACGAGTGGGCCGGCGATTCGCGGGTACGAAACATCCTGACCGGCATCGGTATTGCCGATCTGGGTCCGGCCGGCAGCTCCGGACTGGACGCGCCGATCGACAACCTCTCCGGTGGCGAGCGCCGACGAGTCGCGTTGGCAGCAGCCCTCGTTCAGGATCTGGATCTGTTGGTGCTCGACGAGCCCACCAACCACCTCGACGTCGAGGGCGTGCAGTGGCTGGCCGCACACCTGGTGAGCCGTCGGAGCGCGCTACTGGTCGTCACGCACGATCGGTGGTTCCTCGACACCGTCGCCAATCAGACGTGGGAGGTCGTCGGGGGTGGCATCGAAACCTACGAGGGTGGCTACAACGATTGGGTTTTCGCGCGTGCAGAGCGCTCCCGTCAGGCCGACGCATCCGAGGAGCGGCGTCGCAACCTCGCCCGCAAGGAACTCGCATGGCTGCGCCGCGGTGCTCCCGCGCGAACGTCCAAGCCCAAATACCGCATCGAGGCCGCCGAGGCATTGATTGCCGACGTACCGCCGCCTCGTGACTCCGTCGCGCTGTCCTCCTTTGCACAGCGCCGTCTGGGCAAGGTCGTCATCGAACTCGAGGACGCGCGCCTGGAAACTCCCGACGGCCGTGAGCTGGTCAAGGACTTCACGTGGCGTCTGGCTCCCGGCGAGCGCGTCGGTCTCGTCGGCGTCAACGGCTCGGGTAAGACGACGATGCTGCGTACGCTCGCCGGTGAACTGCAGCCCGCTTCGGGCAAGCGCATCCAGGGCCAGACCGTCAAGATCGGGTGGCTGAAGCAGGAATTGGACGACCTACCCAAGAAGCTGCGTGTCCTCGACGCGGTCAAGGAGGTGGCCGAGCGGATCACGTTGGGCGACAAGGAGATTTCCGCCGGGCAGCTCGCGGAAAGGCTGGGCTTCACCCCAGCTCGCCAGCGCACGCCGGTCGGTGACCTGTCCGGTGGCGAACGCCGCCGCCTGCAGTTGACGCGAGTCCTGATGGCCGAGCCGAACGTGCTGTTGCTCGACGAGCCGACCAACGACCTGGACATCGACACCCTGCAGCAGCTCGAGGACATCCTGGACGGCTGGGCGGGCACGCTCGTCGTCATCAGTCACGACCGGTACCTGATCGAGCGCATCTGTGACTCGACGTGGGCCCTGTTCGGTGACGGCAAGCTCACCAACCTGCCCGGCGGCATCGAGGATTACCTGCGCAGGCGGGCCGTCCTCGCCGCCGACGCGACGCCCGACTCGTTGACCACCGGCGGGGTGCCGCGGAAGGCAACCCGTGATGCGGCTTCGGAGCGCGCTGCCCGTAAGGAACTCAGCAAGCTCGAGAAGCTCGTCATTCGCCTGTCCAAGCGGGAGACCGAACTGCACGCCGAACTCGCCGAGGCTGCCACTGCGCCGGACAAGCTCGTGGCCCTCGACACCGAACTCAAGCAGGTTCTCGCCGACAAGGACGTCGCCGAGGAACGCTGGATGGAATTGGCCGCCGAACTGGAGTAGAGGGCTTCGCCCATGTGAGTGGTAACTCGTAACCTGCTACGAAGTTTCATGCACATGCGCGCAGCGCATACTGTGGTCATGGCATCGGTCGTCGCAGAAGTGATGGGTTCGGATTTCGCTCGTCTGCATCCCAAGGTCCAATGGCGTTTCGGTTTGCAGTCCTCGGATCATCGGGCTCAGTTCGGGGTCGGTGTGATGGAGGAGATGACTCACTCTCGTCTCGTTCCTCCGCCGCTGCTGTGGGCCGGTCGTAAGCGAGGCCTGTTTCCTGCTGGGGTGGGCAAGGATGTGCCCTTCACTATTGCCAACTATGCGTACGTCGACGAATTGGGCCGCGAGACAATGTCTTTCGTGCGTCGCTTCGCGTTCGCCGCGCGTCCGCAGGGGATGAATTCGGTGATGGTGTCGTCGGCAGAATCCGACGCATATGCGCTCGACTACCTGGGGTTCTCGTCGGACATGGTGGTGCACACCACGTGTGCGGTCGACTCCGACGGCGGGTTGGTGCTCGAGAGCGAGGTGCCGCGGTTTCTGCTCGGTCCCATTGCGCCGAAGTTGCCGAAGGTGGCCTCTGCGGTCACGATCGGTCGGGAATGGTGGGACGCGGCAGAGGAACGGCACCGCATCGAGATCGAAGTCAAGAGCCCGGTGCTCGGCCAGTTGTTCCTGTATCGCGGGTGGTTCACCGCGGAGGAGCGCGAGTGCCGTCCCGCCGACATACCGTCCGACGCGCGGCCGCGCTCGATCGAATCACGCGAATAGCGCTACTGTTACGCGTCGATCGAAGCAGGTGAAAGGGAGTCCGCAGTGGCCGTAGTCGAAGCCGAGGTAGTCGGTGGTGTCGGGCATATCGTCCTGAACCGGCCGGAGGCCCTGAACTCGTTGAACGAGGCCATGATCCACGGCATTCGCGCGGCACTCGATGCGTGGCGGGACGACGACACCGTCGGTTCGGTTCTGGTGACGAGCAGTTCACCGCGCGCGTTCTGCGCCGGCGGAGACATCAAGGCCATCAGGCAGGCCGTGATCGACGGCGACCGAGAAGCCGGGCCGCGCTACTTCTCTGCCGAGTACGACCTCGACGAGATCATTGCGACGTACCCCAAGCCGTATGTGGCGGTCATCGAGGCCGCGGCGTTCGGGGGAGGGTTAGGAATCTCGGTGCACGGCAGCGTGCGGATCGTGACCGAGAACGCTCTTCTGGCGATGCCGGAGACGGCGATCGGATTCGTTCCCGACGTGGGTTCGAGCTATTTCCTGTCCCGGCTGCCTGATCACATCGGACGCTACTTGGCGCTGACAGGCACCCGGATCACCGGATCCGACGCTGTGACACTGCGATTGGCGACACACTTTTGTCCCAGCGAATCCGTCCAGGCGCTGAAGGACGACATTCTCGGCGGCACCGATCTCGGTGCAGCGCTCGAGCGACACACGACCCCGCCGCCGACGACGGAATTGTCGTTCGACGCGAAGGCGGTGGCCACGGTGTTCGAGAAGACGTCGCTCGTCGACATCATCGATGCTTTGGAGTGCGATACCGCGTGGTCTCGCACGACCAAGACTCAGTTGGCAACGCTGTCGCCGACGTCCTTGATGGCCACCGATGCCCTGATCGAGCGGGCTGCGGACAGTACGTTGCGGGAGTGCCTCGATCGCGAGTTGCGGCTGGCGACATGGATCATCACAGAACCGGACTTCGCCGAGGGGGTGCGCGCAGTGCTGGTCGACAAGGACCGCGCGCCGCAGTGGAAGCCTCTGGTGCTCGAGATGGTGCGACCAGAGGCCTTCCAGCGGCTGCTGTGACCGTCAGTGGGTCAGCGGTAACCCTTGGCGGGGTTCTGCAGGTCCAGCACGATGGTCTGGCCGTTGGAACGCACGTGGATCTCCGGGTTCTGCAGACCGCCGGAGACGAGGTATTCGCCGAGGAGCTGAAGCAGCTCGTCGGGGCCGACGGAGGTGTCGGGGGTGCGGATGTCGCCGGTGCGGCTGCCGAGTTCGTTCTGGGTCAGCCGACCCGCAATACGAACCGAGGCGACGCCCATGGCGGTACGACGGTCGGGTGCCTGGCCGCGGCCGAGAGACGGCGACGTGCTGCCGCTGGAGGCGTGAGCGGTGGAACGGCCGTTGGTGGGCAGGCCGTGTTCTGAGATCTGATCGCTGGTGGTCACTTCAACCTCGTTCGATTCCGTGGCGGGCTTCTCTGATGCTGCGGGCTGTGGAGCGGATGCCGTGTCGGTGGACGTGACCACTGCCGCCGGGAAATCGGTGGTGGTTTCGGCCGCCTTCTCGGCGGGTGCAGCTACCGAACTGTCGGCGCGGGCACCGTTGGACGGAGTGGAATCGGAGTTCGGCGGCGTCGCCAAACGATGCGCGGGAGCGCCACCGACCTTGATCCCGGCCAATGGGTAGTTCGTTCCCTTAGTCATGTCGTTTTCCACTTCATCGTGATTCTCGGGTGGTTCCGCGCCGAGACGCCATGATCGGAGAACTCACATGACGCCCAACTCGGCGTCGAGCACGCCAAAACGTACTCGAAGTTTGTTCGGACCGCCTGAGAGTAGCATCACGATTGTTTAGATCGCCATTTTTTGGTCCAAAGGCTTGTTCTGAATCCTGAACCACACCACGAAACCCCAGGTCACAAACCCGGCGTATACCAAGTAGAGGACAGCGGACGGGTAGAAACCGGCGATCACCAGCAGCGGGACGCCCACGATGTCCACCGCGATCCAAATGAGCCAGAATTCGGTGAGCCCGCGGGCCATGCCGAACGTCGCCAGCATCGAACCGGTGAAGATCCACGCATCGGCCCACTTGCCGAACGAACCGAGGTACCCGAACAGCTGCGCGAACACGATCGTTCCGACGACTGCGACAGTGATCATCACCAGTCGCTCACGGGCAGTGCCCCAGCGCGGAACGACGGCGGCCCCCGAGTTCCTCGAGCCGCGCATCCACCGGGCCAGCCCGTAAGCGCTGACGGCAATGAACATCAGCTGCCGTCCGGCTTGTCCGTACAGATCCAACGCCTGCGGAGTGTGGAACACCCCGCCCATGAAGACGGTGAACAGCAGCGCATTTCCGATGATTCCCACCGGCCACGCCCACACGACTCGACGCATCCCGCCGACCGCGGAGAGCAGTCCGAAGCCGTTCCCGATCACCTCGCGCCACAGCACCGGGTGGCCCAGCACGCTGAATTCGGCGTCGAGCAGATCTGTCAGCACCGCGACAGGTTACTGATCGCCTGCGGCGACGAGGGGCTCGAGGGTGAGCTCGGGCATCTCCTTCTGGATGTACTGCAGTCGCCACTTGTCGCTGACGAGAGCCAGCAGGGCACCGTCGGTCCGGGTGAAGACCTCGACGCCGCGCTGGCGGCCCAATTCGACGGCCGACGCCGCGTCGGTGCGCCGAGCAAGTGAGTAACCCAACGGTTCCATCCGAGCGTCGACGCCGAATTCGGTCTTCATTCGTGCGGTGACCACCTCGAACTGCATCGGGCCGACGGCCGCGAGAACCGGGGAGGCGTCGCCCCGAATGTCGTTGCGCAGCACCTGAACCACGCCCTCGGAGTCGAGTTGTTCGACGGCTCGGCGGAACTTCTTGTACTTGTCGGCGCTGTCGACGCGCAGTGCCGAGAAGTGCTCGGGTGCGAACGACGGGATCGGTGGGAACTCGACCTTCTTGTCGGTGTACAACGTGTGGCCGGGCGCGAGCGCGGTGGCGTTGACCAGACCGACGATGTCGCCGGGGTAGGCGTTCTCGACCGTCGTCCGGTCACGGCCGAAGACGGTGAGCGCGTACTTGGTGGTGAACGGCTTCTTGGTCTGTGCGTGCGTGACGACCATGCCCCGCTCGAACACACCCGAGACCACGCGCATGAAGGCCAGGCGGTCTCGGTGTGCGGTGTCCATGCCGGCCTGCACCTTGAACACGACGGCGCTGAAGGGATCGGTCACCGCGCGCACCCCGTCGGAGACGTCGGCCCGGGGGCCTGGTGCGGGGGCCAGCGCCACCAGGGTGTCGAGGATCTGGCGCACGCCGAAGTTCAGCATCGCCGAGCCGAAGATCACCGGCGACGTCTGGCCGGCGAGGAACATCTCCTGGTCGTGTTGCTGGCCGCTCGAGATCAGCAGATCACTCTCCTCGACGGCGGTGTCCCAGTCGACGCCCTCACGCTGCGCGGCGGCCTCGGCCGTCATGAATTCCTCGGGCGCTATCGTGGCACCACCCGCAGTTCGGGTGAAGCGGATGTAACTGCCGTCCTGCACATCGAGCAGGCCACGGAAGTCACCCGCGATGCCGACGGGCCAGTACAGAGGCGTCGGCGTCAGGCCGATGCGTGACTCGATCTCGTCGAGCAGTTCGAGCGGGGACTGACCCGGGCGGTCCCACTTGTTGATGACGGTGATGACCGGGATGCCGAACTGGCGGCACACCTGGAACAGCTTGAGGGTCTGCGGCTCGAGGCCCTTCGCAGCGTCGATGAGCATGACGGCCGCGTCGACTGCCGTCAGGACGCGGTAGGTGTCCTCGGAGAAATCGGCGTGCCCGGGGGTGTCGACGAGGTTGATCACGTTGGTGACCTCGGCGTCGGGGGAGGTCTGGTAATTGAACTGCAGCGCAGTCGAACTCACCGAAATGCCGCGCGCCTTCTCCATCTCCATCCAGTCCGAGACGGTGGAGCGACGGCCGGCCTTGCCGTGAATGGCACCGGCCTCGGAGATGACGCGCGCGTGCAGGGCGAGGGCCTCGGTGAGCGTCGACTTACCGGCATCGGGGTGTGAGATCACCGCGAATGTTCGACGCCTCGCGACCTCGAAATCGAGTTCCCTGGCCGAGTGTCGAGCGGGGCCGGAGTTCGGTCCTGACCCGTCGAGTGCTGCATCGACGTCGGGGGAACTGGGCGGGGTACTCACGAAGGCCTCTATCTCGTAGTCACGGCAACGGCAAAGGTCAAGGATACGCGGCCGGTAACGGTCACCGGTCATCGCGGGATTGCTTAGGGTGAGGGACGCGGAAGGACCGTCGAACGAGGAGATGACGCGTTGAGCAAGTTCACCGACGAGATGTTCGAGACCGCAAGCAGCAGCAAACGTGGTTTGGTCACCGGCGAGCCCGAGGCGGCGTTGCGCCAGTCGTGGGGTGAGATCCACGAGCAGGCGCGGCGGATGGCGGGCGCGTTGGCCGACGCGGGGGTCGAACACGGCGACGCGATCGGCATTCTCGCCGGCCAGCCCGTCGACATCGCACCTGCGTGCCAGGCCACGTGGATGCGCGGAGCGTCGGTGACGATGTTGCATCAGCCCACCCCGCGGACCGATCTGGCCGTCTGGGGCGAGGACACCGAAACCGTCGTCCGGATGATCGACGCGAAGGCGGTGATTCTGGGAGCTCCGTTCGACATCGCCGCACCGGTGCTCGTCGAGCGCGGCATCACTGTGCTGAAGATCGACGACATGAAGTCCGGTCGCGACATCGATCCGGTGCCGACGGCCGAGACCGACATCGCGCTGCAGCAGCTCACGTCCGGCTCCACCGGGTCGCCCAAGGCCGTGCGCATCACGCACGAGAACTTCTACGTCAATGCGTACGCGATGATCGATCGCATCGAGTTCGACGTCAATTCCGACGTCATGGTCAGTTGGTTGCCGCTCTTCCACGACATGGGCATGGTGGGCTTTCTGTCGGTGCCGATGCAGGTAGGTGCCGAGGTCGTGAGCATCACTCCGTTGGACTTCCTGCGCTCGCCGCTGTTGTGGGCCAAGCTCATCGACAAGTACCGCGGAACAGTCACTGCTGCACCCAATTTCGCGTATTCACTGTTGGCGCGTCGGCTGCGTCAGGCGGAGGACGATCTGGATCTGGATCTGTCCACGCTGCGTTACGCGTGGAACGGTGCCGAACCCGTCGACCCCGACACGATGATCGCATTGGCAGAAGCGGGTGCGCCGTACAAGCTCGATCCTGCGGCCCTCGCGCCCGTGTACGGAATGGCGGAAACGACTCTCGCCGTGTCGATTCCGGACCCGGGGCAGGGACAGGTGATCGACGTCGTCGACGCGGATCTACTCGAAACCCTCGGCCGCGCAGTCCCGTCCACCCGGGGCAACACCCGATCCCTGGCGACTCTCGGAAAGTTCGTTCCCGGTCTCGAAGGTCGCGTCGTGGACAAGGAAGGGCAGGTGCTCACCGCGCGCGGTGTCGGCATCATCGAGGTCCGCGGCAAGGCCGTCACGCCCGGATACATCACCGTCGACGGCCCCGTGCCGACACAGGACGCCGACGGCTGGCTCGATACCGGCGACGTCGGCTACATCACCGAGGACGAACTGGTGGTCGTCTGCGGCCGGGTCAAGGACGTCATCATCATGGGCGGCCGCAACATCTATCCCACCGACATCGAACGAGCCGCGGGCACCGTCGCGGGAGTTCGGCCCGGTAACGCCGTCGCGATCCGCCTCGACGCCGGCGACAAACGCGAAAGCTTCGCTGTTGCAGTCGAAACGAACGATATCGACAACCCCGACGAGGTCAAGCGCATCGAGCGTGAAGTGATCCACGCGGTGCATTCGGAGGTAGGAGTGCGCCCGCGCACGGTGGCAGTCCTGGGGCCGGGCAGCATCCCGAAGACGTCGAGCGGCAAACTGCGACGGGCCAATTCGGTGTCGCTGCTGAACTGATCAGCGCGGGTGCACCCGATTCTGGGCGGCCTCGAGACCGACCTTCAGCAGTAGCTCGGCGGCGTCGGCGGCTTCTTCGATCACGACGCCGAGGTCCTTGCGTTCGGGCGTCGAGAAGGGCTTGAGCACGAACGACGCCGGGTCCATCCGTCCCGGCGGCCGTCCGACGCCCACGCGGACCCGCAGGTAGTCCTTGGTGCCGAGGTGCTGAGAAATCGAGCGCAGACCGTTGTGCCCGCCCTCACCGCCGCCGAGCTTGAGTCGCAGTGCGCCGAAGTCGATGTCCAGTTCGTCGTGCACCACCACGATGTTCGCGGGGTCGACGGAGAAGAACCGAGCCAGTGCCGCCACCGGCTGGCCCGAGAGGTTCATGAACGTTCGCGGCTTCGCGACGACGACCGAACGGCCGTCGAGCCGGGCCTGCACGATGTCGGAATTGGACTTCTTGTGCGAGGAGAACGACGAGCCGACGCGCCCGGCGAGTGCGTCGGCGACCATGAAGCCCACGTTGTGCCGAGTCTTGTCGTACTGCGGACCGGGGTTGCCGAGCCCGACTATCAGGGCGGGGCCGTTTTCGGTGCTCACGGGCGTCATTCTTCCATCGATGGTTCGAAACGAACGGCGCGCCGTCTCCCGAAGGAGAACAGCGCGCCGCTCGAGATGCAGGGGAGAGAATCAGCTCTCGTCGGAGCTGTCTTCGTCCTCGGAAGCTGCTTCTTCCTGAGTCTCGGCCTCGCCGGTCTCGGAGATCGGCTCGGTGCCTTCGCCGTCGGCCTCGAGGTCTTCCTCGGACGGTGCCTCGACGACGTTGACCAGGAGGGTCTCGCCGTCGGAGATGAGGGTGACGTCGGACGGCAGATCCAGGTCTGCTGCGGTGATCTGCGTGCCGATCTCGGCACCCTCGACGGAGACGACGAAGTTCTCCGGGATCTCGAGCGCGTCGGCCTCGATCTCGACGGCGGTCGAGTCGGTGGTGACGAGGGTGCCCGGTGCGGCGTCGCCCTCGACGATGATGTTGACCTCGACGGTGACGCGCTCGCCCTTGTTCAGGACGAGGAGGTCGGCGTGCTCGATGCTGCGACGGATCGGGTGCACGACGATCGACTTGGTCAGTGCCAGCTGCGACTTGCCGGCGATGTCGAGGGTGAGCACAGCGTTGGTGCCGTCGTTACGCAGCACGGCAGCGAATGCGCGGGCGTCGAGTGCCAGGTGCTGGGGGTCGGTTGCGTGTCCGTACAGAACGGCGGGAACGAGGCCGTCGCGACGAGCGCGGCGTGCGGCACCCTTGCCGAATTCGGTGCGGACCTGTGCGGTGAGGTTGTTTACCTTCGATGCCATGGTGCTACATGCTCCTGATAACTGTGATCTGTGGTTCGTGCGGCGTACTTCGTCGGGCTGTCAAACTCGTCGGGGCGGACACGAACGAGCGCGGCCAACGGGGCCGAGCCGCGTCGATAACGGTGGATCCTCATGAGCCGGATCTACCCTCGCCGAGACAACCTGGAAGACAATACACGACCAGGTCACGTGCGCGGAAGTTCGACCCCTGCTACGAACTTCCGCTCACGTGCGAGCGCAGCGAGCAACTCGGCGGCCACCGACCGGGCGACGGCGATGGCGTCGTCGCGACCGCCTGCGGTTCCCATGACCACCGCACCTTCGTGCAGCAGTGACAATCGAGTCCCGAGCTCCTCTGAATCGGGGTAGCCGGCTTCGGTGGCCAGGCGTGCGAACAGCGATCGCGTCCACGCCTTCTCCGACTCGATGATGGCCAACACCGGGCTGTCGGTGCCGCCGAACTCGGCGAATGCGTTGACGAATCCGCAGCCGCGATGGTTGTCGCGCATCCACAGGTCGAGTGCGTCGTAGACCCCGAGTACACGCTGCTCACCCTGGTCGAGGGAGTCGACGTACTGCGTCACGTGCGCACACCAGAGGTCGTATCGCCGCTTCAGGTAACGCTGCACCAGGCCGTCCTTGGAGCCGAAACGGTCGTACAGGGTCTTCTTGGTGGTGCCGGCCTCGTCGGCGATCAGGTCGACGCCGACGGCGCGGATTCCGCGGTCGTAGAAGAGCTCGCTCGCGACGGCGAGAATTCGTTCCGCTGCCGGGGTCAGTGGCTTGTCGTGCATGACGACCTTTCGAAAGCGCTGGTCGGAGTGGGGTTCACTGCGAGTATACAGACCTGTATGTTTACATCGCTCTCATGACCTCACGCATCGACGTTCTCGCCGGTACGGCTCTGGTGATTCTGTGGAGTTCCGGCTTCATCGGAGCAGAATTCGGCACCGCCGAAGCTCCGGCCCACACGCTGCTGGCCTGGAGGTACCTGGTGGCAGTCGTGCTCCTCGTCGCGTGGTGCCGATGGCGACGACTCACCCCGACGTGGCACGCGCTGCGTATCCACGCAGTCCTCGGCCTCTTCTGTCAGTTCCTCTACCTCGGTGCCACCATCACCGGCATCGGCATGGGCGTCCCTCCGGGCGTCGCCGCCCTGATCGCTGCATTGCAGCCGTTGGTGGTCGCGCTGGCCTCGAGCAGGATCTTCGGCGAACGCGTCGGATCGAGAGGAATCCTCGGCCTCGTCGTCGGCATCGCCGGAGTGACGCTCGTCGTCGTCGGTGACCTGTCCGGTGCCGATCTCGCCTGGCCCGTCTACCTGCTTCCTGCCGCGGGCATGCTGGCGCTGTCGGCCGGGACGATCGGGCAACGGCTACTGGATCCGAAAGAACCCATCGCGCTGGCCATGGCCATCCAATGTGGCATCAGTGCACTCGGTTTCATGACGTGGAGTGCATTTGCCGGTGACGCGGTACCGCCGATGACGACGGGTTTCTGGGCTGCGGTGGCGTGGACGGTGGTGCTGTCGACCTTCGGCGCATACGGCGCGTACCTGTTCGTCGTGCGCCGCAATGGACCGACTCGTGCCAGCGTGCTGCTCTACCTGACACCGCCGACGACGATGCTCTGGGCTTTCGTGATGTTCGGCGACGCGGTCACGTGGTTCGGTATCGCGGGCCTCGCGGTCTCGGGGATCGGGGTCGCCGCCTACCTCAGCGCACAGCCGGACCGTAGAGCCCGCTCACACACCGGCGAGCGCAGCGAGCATCGTGTCCAGCTCGGTGAAGGTGACGAAGTAGTGCGGGGATGCACGGACGACGGCGTCGAGCCCCCGGCCCGTCATGTCCAGTCGAGTGGAACCGCGATGGCTCACCGTGACCGTCACGTTTCGGTCGGCAAGCCGGTCGCGGACGGCCACCGGCTCCTCACCGTCCACGGTGAACGAGACGATGCCGCTCTTGCGGTCACCGAGATCGTGGACGGTGACCCCGGGAATGCCTCGCATTCCGGCACGTAGGTACTCGGCGCGCTCGGAGATGGCATCCGCGACGTCGTCGATGCCCAGTTCGAGTAGATAGTCGACGGCCGCGCCGAGGGCGAGGCGGGCTGCGACGTCGCATTCCCAGAACTCGAAACGTGTTGCGTCGTCGGCCATCCGGTAGGTGGACGAGTCCTCCCACTGCGCGCTGTGCAGATCGAGAGCCGGTGGATGCAAGCTCGCGGCCAATTCCGGACGCAGGTACAGGAACCCGGTACCTCGGGGCCCGCGTAGCCACTTGCGACCGGTGGCCGACAGCGCATCGACGCCGAGTTCGTCCACGTCCACCCGCAGCTGGCCGATGGACTGACACGCGTCGAGCAGAACAAGGGCACCGTGTCGATGGGCGAGATCGGCCACTGCGCGGGCCGGGTTGATCAAGCCTCCGTTGGTGGGCGCGTGCACGACCGACACCACCTTGACCCGGTCGTCGAGCATCTGCTCGAGCGCGTCGATGTCGATGCACCCCGACGCGTCGCTCGGAATCACCTCGATCGTGGCCCCGGAGACCTCGGCGCGGTGCAGCGCGGAAATGGCGTTGCTGGCGTATTCGGCCTCGCACAGCAGGATTCGATCCCCGGCCGACAACGGCACCGAGTAGAAGAAGTCGGTCCACGCACGAGTGGCGGAATCGCTCAGAGCGATGGTCGACGCCGGTGCCCCGATCAGGGTTCCAATCGATGCCTTGACGGCCGCGAGATCGTCGAGGCGTTCGCTCGCGGCCCGGTACCCGCCGATCTCCGCCTCGCGGCGCAGATGGGCGATCGCGGTGTCGACGACGACGGTGGGCGGCAGCGAGGAGCCGGCGCTGTCGAGAAATATCCGGCTCGACGCACCAGGGGTGTCGCGGCGAATGCGGTCGTGATCGAGCATCGATAGTCCTTCCGGTAGCGAACTCTCAGGCATCAGGGTTCCACAATCGGTAGCCTCGATACGACGCGGGATCTCGGCGTTTTCGATCCTGGCAGCTGGGTACATTGCGTAGTCGGATCGCGGTGAGTGGGAAAGAAGGAAATGTGTCCTCCAACGAGAAGTCCCTCGAGCTGAGCACGCGCCCAGCCATCGAGGCATATGTGTCGAAGGTGTGTTTCAAGCTGGGGCCACCGTCGCTCATCGGTGCCGAACTCGAATGGCTCACGGCCCTCGACGACGGTTCGCGGCCCTCCCTGTCAGCTCTGGCCGCTGCGCTCGGTGATCACTCCCCGCGCAGTATCGCTCCCGAGTCACCCGCCCTGACGTTGCCGGGCGGAAGTATCGTCACCGTCGAACCGGGTGGCCAAGTCGAATTGTCCAGTTCGCCTTCTATTTCCGTTTCCCAGCTCGAACCGCTGCTCGACGCCGATGCCCGACTGTTGCACGACATGCTCGGTCGCGATGGCATCTCCATCAGCGCAGTTCCCGCCGACGCCGTGCGAGATCCCGAACGACTACTGGTCTTACCGCGCTACTGCGCGATGGAAAACCGTTTCACCACCATCGGGCCTTTCGGCAAGCTGATGATGTGCAACACCGCCGCCACCCAGGTCAGTGTCGACGCCGGACGTGATCGGGCCGAGGTCACTTCGCGATGGCAGATGCTGCACGCCATCGGCCCGGCCTTCGTCGCCGCGTTCGCGCGCTCTCCCGAACTCGCCGGGGCACCGACGGGTGCGTGGGCATCGCAGCGAATGCGGACCTGGCTCGAACTCGATTCCAGCCGGACCGCAGTACCGAACACGGGCGATCCGATCGCCGATTACGCGCGGTGGGCACTCGACGTTCCGCTCCTCTGTATTCAGGGAACCACCCAGAACTGGGAAGCGCCGTCCGGCATCACTTTTGCGCAGTGGCTCGACGATCCGAGCGTTGTCGGTCGCCCGGCAACCTACGCCGATCTCGACTACCACCTGACGACGCTGTTCCCGCATGTCCGAGCCTGCGGGCACCTCGAAATCCGTTACCTCGACGCGCAACCCGACGGGCAATGGGTGATACCGGCCGCCGCGTTCGAGGCGCTGCTGTCCACTCCCGATCTGGTTACCCAGGCCACCGAACTCGGCGCAGGCACAGCCGGTCGGTGGCTCGATGCGGCCCGGGCAGGTCTGGCCGATGGCGAGTTGCGCAGGGCCGCAAGCGAAGTGCTCGATCTCGCATCATCCGCGGGAGGAGAGTTCTCCCAGCAGCTGCGTGCGGCATCTCGGAGATGTCGCGCCGGTATTTCGCCCCACGAATTCGATGCGGTGTCGCCGACATCGCAGAGCCGAAAGGAATCGGTGTGAGCGCCGAAGAACTCAGGACCAGAATCGAGACCGTGCTGACTCGGAGCCGGTCCCGCAGCGCCTCGCTCACCGAGTGCGTGGACGAAACCGAACTGATGGCTCAGCATTCGCCGTTGATGAGCCCGCTGATCTGGGATCTGGCACACATCGGCAGTCAGGAAGAACTCTGGCTCGTGCGCGATGTCGGCGGCCGCGATCCGGTGCGGCCGGACATCGACGAGTTGTACGACGCGTTCAAGCACTCGCGTTCGTCGCGAACGTCCCTGCCGCTCCTGACGCCCGAGGAAGCGCGCGCCTACGTGCATACCGTGCGGGACAAGGCCTGGGACGTGTTGGAGCACAGCACGTTCGAGGGTCGGCCGGTCGAGAAGCACGGGTTCGCGTTCGGAATGATCGCCCAGCACGAGCAGCAGCACGACGAAACCATGCTCGCAACCCACCAGTTACGTTCCGGCCCAGCCGTTCTCACTTCTCCCGCACCGCCGACGTCCACGATGCCGGTGGCGGGGGAAGCCATCATTGCCGGTGGGCCGTTCTCGATGGGGACGTCGCTCGACCCGTGGGCGTTGGACAACGAGCGGCCTGCACACGCCGTGCACGTGCCGACCTTCGCCATCGACCGGGCCCCGATCACCAACGCGCAGTACATGAACTTCATCGCCGACGGTGGCTACGAGCGCCCCGAGTTGTGGACGGAGAAGGGGTGGGCGCACCGCGTCGACGCGCAGCTCACCGCCCCGCAGTTCTGGGAGTCCGATTCCGACGGCACCTGGTGGCGTCGGAGCTTCGGGGTGCGCAGGCCGGTGCGTCCGCAGCAACCCGTCGTACACGTGTGCTGGTTCGAGGCCGACGCCTACGCGCGCTGGGCAGGCAAGCGGCTACCGACGGAAGCGGAATGGGAGAAGGCCGCGCGGTACGACGCGGCGTCGAACACCTCCCGCGCCTATCCCTGGGGAGACGCCGAACCCACTGCAGCACATGCCAATCTGAATCAGCGACATCTCGAACCGGCCGATGTGGGGGCGTATCCGCAGGGTGTGTCCTCGGCCGGGGTCCATCAGCTCATCGGTGACGTGTGGGAGTGGACGTCCTCGGGTTTCGAGGCGTACCCGGGATTCGAGGCATTCCCGTATGCCGAGTACTCGGAGGTGTTTCTGCGCGGCGATTACAAGGTGTTGCGTGGCGGCTCTTTCGGCACCGACGAGGTGGCCTGCCGCGGGACGTTCCGAAATTGGGATCACCCGATTCGTCGGCAGATCTTCAGTGGGTTCCGGTTGGCCCGCGACGTCGAGTCGCACTGAATGTGCCGTCATCTCGGGTACCTCGGAGCAACCACCTCGGTCGGGTCACTGCTGACCCGGGGCGAGAACTCCCTGCGCACACAATCGTTCGCGCCCACCGACATGCGGGGCGGCGGCACCATCAACGCCGACGGGTTCGGCGTTGCCTGGTGGGACGGCGACGACACCGTACGCAGCTATCGCAATCCGATGCCCATCTGGACCGACCCTGCGATCGACGATGCTCTGCCGCAACTGCAGTCGACGTCGGTGATCGCGGCGGTCCGATCGGCCACCGTGGGAATGCCGGTCGAACGCAGTGCCTGTGCCCCGTTCACCGACGAGCGATGGGCATTCAGCCACAACGGCGTCGTGTTCGGTTGGCCGGAATCGTTGGCGGAGCTGTGGTCGGAGATTCCGCCGACCGATGCGTTGATGCTGCCGGCCCCTACCGACGCCGCCGGATTGTGGATCGTGCTGCGAAACCTGTTGCGCACACACGATCCCGAGTCGGCATTGCGCATGCTGGTTCGAGAGGTTCTGGCCAGGTCGCCCAAGGCGCGCCTGAATTTTCTGCTCTCGGACGGCACGTCCATGTATGCCACGGCGGTGCATCATTCGCTGTCGGTACTGCAGACCGAGGATTCGGTCACGATCGCCTCCGAACCCGTCGACGACGATCCCGAATGGATCTCTATCGACGACCGCAGCATCGTCGTCGCGACAGCGACCGGTGTCACCGTTTCGACCCTGGAAGAATGAAGGAGAGTCATGAGCACGGTGGACGTACATCTGACCGACACGACGCTGCTGGACGAATTGCGCAAGGACGTGCGGGAGGGCTTGACGGCCGACCCGAAGTGGCTCTCGCCCAAGTACTTCTACGATGCCGTCGGCAGTGAGCTGTTCGAGCAGATCACGGTGCTCCCGGAGTACTACCCGACCCGCACCGAGCGCGCGCTGATCGAGGAGCATGCACTCGACATCGCCCGGGCCACCGAATCGTCGATGTTGATCGAGCTGGGCTCGGGTTCGTCGGAGAAGACCAAGCTGCTGTTGTCTGCCGGTATCGAACACGGTTCGCTGAGAACGTATGTGCCTCAGGATGTGTCCAGTACCGCCTTGGAGGGTGCTATCGAGCAGATCTCGAAGGAGTTCCCGACGCTGGAACTGCACGGCATCGTCAGCGATTTCACCGATACCCTGCACAATCTTCCCTCCGGAACAGGCCGCACAATCGCCTTCCTCGGCGGCACTCTGGGGAACCTCATCCCGCAGGAACGCGAGGAATTCCTTGCGGCTGTAGCGGACGCACTCGACCCCGGCGAGTTTCTGCTGCTCGGGGTGGGCTTGGTGATCGATCCGGACGTGCTCGTTCCCGCGTACGACGACGCGGCCGGGGTGACAGCCGAGTTCAACCGAAACGTGTTGTCGGTTCTGAACTCTCGGCTCGGCGCGAATTTCGACCCCGAGGCTTTCGAACACGTGGCACTGTGGAACGCCGAGCACGAGTGGATCGAGATGCGATTGCGGGCCACAGCTGCGCAGGAGGTGTATTTGCACGATCTCGACCTGCACGTGCACTTCGAGTCCGGAGAAGATCTACGTACCGAGATCTCCGCGAAGTTCCGGCCGGACGGCATTGCCGGTGAATTGAAGATGGCGGGCTTCGACGTCCTCCATCTGTGGTCCGACGCAGATTCGCGCTTCGCTCTGATCCTGGCCGGAAGGGTCTGAACGGACCGCTGGCATTGCGGGCACCACTGCACACTATGTTCGCCGATCGACGGGATTCCGTCGATCGGCGTCGGTAGTGCGCAACCCTGCCCGTCGATGACGCGTATTCACGGGAGTCGACGTCCCGTTGCTGCAACCGACTTCCGGCGACGACGCACCACCGTGATGATTTCGTCCACGACGCGATCGAGTTCGGCAAGTGCTGTGGCCGCCGAGTATCGCAGCACCAACCATCCGTCGAGCACCAACTCGTTCTGGCGTCGACGATCGTTGTTGAACGTCGCGGGATCCGTGTGGAACTCTCGTCCGTCGATCTCGACGATGACTCGTGCGGAAAAGTCGACCAGGTCGCCGTAGAACCTACCTACGCGCGCATTGATCTCCATTGTGAAGTGGCGAGCTTTCAATGCCCGCGCCACCACCCGCTCCGGCTCGGACAGGGTTCTCGGGCAACAGCTTCGAAGCTGCTTGCGCACTGCAGCCATCCCGTCCATGCCCTTTGCCGTGTCACACAGTTCAGCGACCCGACGCCACGGCACGTGATTGTCTATGGCGTTGTCGAAGAACTTCTCGAGATCGGGCGTCGACAAGCAGGTCGCGACATCGACGAACGTTTGCTCCAGGGACACCACTCGCATGCCGCGTCGCGTGGTGATGTCGCCGAGAACTCGGCGGTGAACTCGGATCCAGGGCACCGACCTCGACTGGCCGGTCGGGCCGACAGTGACGTCGACCAGACGCGGTTCGTATTGGATCAGTCCCCATAACCATGCCGCACTTTCGTGACTCAGTGCGGCGTCCGGTCTCCACAGGGTGGCCCCGAGGCACAGTCCGAAATAGTCTGGCTTCTCCGTCGCGTAGACCTTCGGCAGCAGTCGCACCAGCTCACCGGACCGCGACCGCCTCGAAATCGTGCTCGTGCTGATTCCTTGTGCGAGCAATTGCTGCACTGTGTAGACCCCCATTGCTACACCGTTGCGGCTGACGGGCCCACGCAACAGTGGCAATCTCGCAATTGTGGATAACTCGACGACGTTATCCACAGGACTGCCCGGCGGAGCGGGCACGGTTGCACGCTACGGTCGCCGATCGACGGACTTCCGTCGATCGGCGTCGGTAGTGCGCAACCATGCCCCTGGTAGCCAACCCGAAGCCTCCCGATCAGGTGTCCGCCAACGCAAGTACCGGCGAGATCTTGTTCGCCCGCCGCGCCGGTGCCAACGATGCTCCGAGCGCCAGAAGCCCGCCGCACAGTACCGTGCCTGCGATGACGGCCCAGGGGAGTGTCGGAGCAGACACGCCGCCGCCGCTCAGCGAACCCAGCAGCGATTGTGCTGCGGCCCAACCGTATCCGATTCCGAGGATCAGCCCGAAGCCCATCGACGCGACCACCATCTGGGTGCTCTCCGAGACGATCATGGAACGAATCTGCTTGCGGGTGAATCCGAGTGCGCGCAACAGACCGATTTCCCGGGTACGTTGCAGAATGCTCAGCAGCAGGTTGTTCACCATGCCGACCGCGGCGATGACGGCGGAGAAACCGATGAGGCCGGTCATGATTCCGACGGTTACCGTCAGCACTTGACCGATGGTCTCCTCGTCGTACTCGTCGACGAGCATCGATCGATAGCTGTACATCGCGACTGCGAAGGTGACCACCAAGGTCACCCCGATGAGCAGGCCCACTGCAGTGCGGGTGCTGCGATCCGGATAGCGAATTGCGTTGGCGGACGCCAATCGTGCGGCCGGCCCGCGGCCCGCCATCCTTCCGACGAGTCGGAGCACGCCGGGCAGAATGCGGTACGCACCCACCATGATGCCGGTGAACGATGCCACACCGCCGAAGAACGCGACCAGTACTCCGCCGGGGTTGACCATCCCGATCAGCACACCGAGGCCGAGCAGCACGACACCGCCCGCGATGAGCACGATCGACAACACCGTCCGTACCCGCCTCGACCGTGGGGTCTCGATCCCGGTGTCGACGGCACCGCCGGTCGCCTGAATCGGAGTGACGTCCAGAACTTTCCGTGATCCGACGTACGACGCCAGCGTCGTCGTCAGAACCACGGTGACAACGGGAAGGACCACCAGCGGTTGTACGGACGTGTACTGCACGTCCGGCAACTGACGGGCCGATACCGCGACGGCGCGGGCCAGGTGACTGACACCGACACCGAGCACCAGACCGACTGCGCCACCGAACAACCCGACGAGGAAGCCTTCCCGGGCGACCGATCGACGCAGATCGCGAGCCCGGGCACCCAGTAGGCGGAGCAGCGCGATGGTGCGGGTGCGGCCGGCCACGATCGTCGCGAACGTGTTCGAGGTGACGACAGCCGCGACATACAGGGCGAGGCCGATGAACACCAGTGCCACGCAGTACAACGCCACAATTCCGGTGCTGTCGCTGCCGTCGTCGAAGATGTCGACCAGAAACGCAGTGGCCTGGATCAGCACGACGCCGAAGAACGACGCGAGCGCCGTCACCAGAATGCTCGCACCGTGTTCCCGAGACGCCCGAGCAGATGTGGACACGCTCATCGGAGAACACCTTCCATTCCCAGCATGTAGTTCGAGATCTGTTCCGGCGTCGAGCGTCCCAGTTCGTCGACGATGCGGCCGTCGGCGAGGAAGACGATGCGATCGGCGTAACTGGCCGCGACTGGATCGTGGGTGACCATCACGATGGATTGACCGTACTGATGTACTGCCGCAGCGAGGAGGCCGAGAACCTCACGCCCGGTGCGGGAATCGAGGTTTCCGGTGGGCTCGTCGGCGAAGATCAGCTGCGGCCGAGTACCCAGAGCTCGAGCGATCGCGACGCGTTGCTGCTGGCCGCCCGAGAGCTGATGGGGCCGGTGCCCGACGCGGCTCTGCAACCCCAGGGTATCGATGAGTTGCTCGATCCAGGCCGACTCCTCGGCGGTGGGCGCGCGGCCGTCCAGCTCGAACGGCAGCAGAATGTTGTCCCTGACGTCGAGCGTCGGAACGAGATTGAACGACTGGAAGATGAAGCCGACCTGCTTGCGGCGCAACGTCGTCAGAGCGTCGTCGCCCGCCGACGTGATGTCGGCTCCGGCCAGCATGAGCTGCCCGGAACTGGGGGTGTCCAACCCTGCCATGACATGCATGAGGGTGGACTTGCCGGAACCCGATGGCCCCATGATGGCGGTGAACCTGCCGCCGTGAATGTCGAGAGAGACGTTGTCGAGCGCGCTCACCGGGTTGGACGAGTCGCCGAAATGCTTGCTGACTTGGATTGCCCGTGCAACAGGGCCTGCTGTGATCGTCATGGCAACAACGCTATGAATTCGCAGGACCGAAGTAATCAGGCGCGAGTCTTCGCGTCGTACATCTGCAGGATGACTTCGGTGTCAGTCTCCAGTCAGTCCGTGCTCGAAGGCGTAGACCACCAACTGCACCCGATCACGCAGGTGGAGTTTGGCGAAGATGCGGCTGATGTGTGTCTTCACGGTGGCTTCGCTGAGGTACTCCAGCTCGGCGATCTCGGAGTTGCTCAACCCGCGTGCGGTGAGCCTGAACAGCTCCTTTTCCCGCGCCGTGAGAGTGGCGAATTCGGCCGGTGCCTTCGGTACAGCGGGAGTCGGGGTGAAGTGCGCGAGCAGGCCGGTCGTCGCCGACGCAGCAATGACCGAGTTGCCCGCGTGCACCGTGCGGATCGCCGCGAGGAGGAACTCCGGGTCGGCGTCTTTGAGGACGAATCCGCTTGCACCGGAACGGATTGCACGTGCAGCGCTCTCGTCGAGATCGAACGTCGTCAAGACCAGAATCCGGGGCGGGTGCTCGGATGCGGCCAGGATCTGCTCGGTGGCGGCGATACCGTCGAGCACCGGCATCCGCACGTCCATGAGCATCACGTCCGGCGTTGCGGACGCAGCGAGTGCAACGGCCTCGACGCCGTTCCCCGCTTCCCCGACGAACTCGAGGTCGGACTGGGAGGAGATGAGCATACGAATGCCCGCCCGGAACAGTTGCTGGTCGTCCACCAGGGCCACTCTGATGCGTTCGCTCATGACACTTTTCCCTTGCTGGCTTCGGACGTGGCAGGCAGCCACGCAGTGACGGTCCACGACGAGTCGTCACCGGACGCGATGCACGTACCGCCCGAGAGGCCGGCACGCTCCTTCATGCCGGCGACCCCGTGGCCGGAGGATTCGGTGACCGAACGGCCGGGACGGACACTGTTGCGGACCGTCAGTTCGACGCCGGCAGAATCGGATTCGATGGTGACGGACACCGGCTCGTCCGGGTCGCCGTGGCGCAGCGCATTGGTCAACGATTCCTGTGCGATGCGGTACAGCGCCAGGTGCGCTCCGGCCCCCAACGACGAGCCGGTGGTGTCGATGGTGGCGTCGATCTGCAGACCGGTGGCCCGCATCGAGGCGAGCAGTCGATCCAGATCCTCCGATGTCGGGTTCGGCAGGTCGCCTTGGCTGTGCCGCAGCTGGCCGAGTAACACCCGTACATCGGACAGCGCGGCGCGGGCGGTATCGGAGATGGTGGTCAGTGCGGTGTCCACCGCGGCGGGATCGACAGCGCGTACGTACCGCGCGCCGTCGGCCTGTGCGATCACCACAGCCAGCGAATGCGCGACGATGTCGTGCATGTCGCGGGCAATTCGGTTGCGCTCCTGCTCGATTGCCACCTCGTGCTCGGCGCGGGCCTGATGAACCTCCGCGAGCTCGCGCGCGTGTGCGGATTCGATGGCGGTGCGCCTGGCGTAGGCGAGGCGGCCCAGTGCCCAGGACAACCCCAACATGGCCCAGAGGCCGGCGAGGAGCAGAGCGAACTGCGCGATTCGGGGTTCCTGGTAGCCCTCTTCCGTCGGCGGGCCGAACGGATTGCCGTCCACATACGCCAGATACAGCGCTGCGATGACTCCGCCGCCGACTGCCGATGCCAGCCCGAGGCGTCGAACCACGTTGTCGCCGTACGCGGCCGTGCAATACAGAATTGCGAAGATCGCAGTGTCCGCAGACAGCGGCAGCACTCCGGTGACCATCTGCACGACGGCCAGCATCCAGGCGAGCGCCAAGGACCATCGTGGTGATCGGCGTCGGATGGCCAGTGCAACGCCGAACCCGACCAGAACGCCCACACCTGCGGTACCGGCGACTCCGTTCACGGTGGACGCCAGCAGCAGCAGGACGAACACGACCGCGTACGCGGCGTCGAGTACCTGCCGTGAGATCGATAGCTTGCGCAGCACTCGATCAGACTACGTGCATCAGTTGGTGCGGCGACGCGCCTTCTCGAGGGCGGCCAGCGTCGTCAGAACGGTCGTCCGCTGCTTCTCGAGATCCTTCATACGTGCGCGTGCCGGTAGGCCCTGCGCGCCGTCGAGTGCGCTGATCTGTTCGTCCACCGAGGTGAGTTGAGTCAGCAACTTCTCCACCCGCGACTGCAGTTCGATCGCGTCGATCCCGGTGACACCGGCCTGCGATTTCTTGGTGGGTGCCTTCGCCGGAGCAGACCCCGACGTCGTCGCCGACGAAGACGCCGCTGCGTTCACTGCAGCAGCGGCTCTGGGCCGCAACGCTTTGCGGACCGCGGCCGGGTCGGGGAGCTTCTCGAGTCGAATGCGGTTGAGCACCTCACGCGCATCGCGGGCGGTGACGCGGTACTCGCGCTCCTCCTCGTCGTCGGACGCGAGCGTGCCACCGAGAGGCCGCAGGCCGTACATACCGATGAAGTGCTTCGCCTCGTCGATGACGGCTTCCTTCTCTCGGCACAGGCCGCACCGCGGCTCGTTACGGAAGGTTTCGACGCTGTCGGTGCTGCCGCACCAGACGCACCCGCCCGGCGTCCATCGAGCGATTCTGACGGTAGTAGTTCCGGCCGGGGCGTTGAGAGAATGTGCGTCGATCACGACGAGTCATCTTAGGTGACAACAAAACCCGCCCCGCACGCCCCCGTCTCGCGAGCTGCATATTCCGGCCACGGGCGTGACGTAGTTCATGCAGTGCAGGTGGGGAGCGGGCGGAGCGGGTTTCGGATCGAGCGAAACAGACCTGGGGGTCGGGAGTGCAGCCTGCGGAATGACCCAGGGGTACTACGCGCTGCCGTTGAAAAGGCTGGTGACCGAACCGTTTTCGAAGACCTCGCGGATGGTGCGGGCGAGCAGCGGTGCGATCGAGAGTTCGGTCAGCGTGTCGAAGCGCTTCTCGTCGCTGATCGGCAGGGTGTTGGTGACGACGACTTCCTTGGCACCGCAGTTGGCGAGGCGCTCGGCGGCCGGGTTGGACAGCACGCCGTGGGTTGCGGCGATGACGACGTCACCCGCTCCGGCTTCCTTGAGTACCTTGACTGCGCCTGCGATGGTGCCGCCGGTGTCGATCATGTCGTCGATGAGGATGCAGGTGCGGCCTTCGACCTCGCCGACGACGCGGTTTGACTTGACCTGGTTGGGCACCAGGGGATCACGCGTCTTGTGGATGAAGGCGAGCGGTGCGCCGCCGAACGAGTCGGCCCACTTCTCGGCGACGCGCACGCGGCCGGAGTCGGGGGAGACGACGGTGATGTGTTCGAGGCTGTACTTGCCGCGGATGTGATCGGCGAGCTGGCTGTGTGCATGCATGTGGTCGACGGGGCCGTCGAAGAAGCCCTGGATCTGGTCGGTGTGCAGATCGACGGTGATGATGCGGTCGGCACCGGCGGTCTTGAGCAGATCGGCGACGAGGCGAGCGGAGATCGGCTCGCGGCCGCGGTGCTTCTTGTCTTGGCGTGCGTACGGGTAGAACGGGAGGATCGCGGTGATGCGCTTGGCGGATCCACGCTTGAGTGCGTCGATCATGATGAGCTGTTCCATCAGCCAGGTGTTCAGCGGGAACGGGTGCGACTGCAGAACGAATGCGTCCGATCCGCGGACCGACTCCTCGAAGCGCACGAAGATCTCGCCGTTGGCGAAGTCACGTGCCGTCTGCGGGGTGACGTCGATTCCGAGTTCCTTGGCGACCTGCTCGGCCAACTCCGGATGTGCTCGGCCAGAGAACAACATGAGGTTCTTCTGGTTGTCGATCCAATTAGGGGTGGTCACTGCTTTTCGCCGTCCTTTAGTTCTTGCCGAGCACGATCTGCGCGCGCCGCTGCCTGTGCAGCTTCGGTTCCGGGCCTGTTGTGAACGACCCAGCCTTCGATATTGCGTTGCTTGCCACCGGACACGGCCAGTGCGCCGGGAGGAACATCGTCCCGAACCACTGTTCCTGCACCGGTGTAAGCGCCGTCGCCCACGTGCACAGGGGCGACGAACGTCGAGTCGGATCCTGTGCGTACGTGGGATCCGATTTCCGTGCGGCTCTTGTTGACGCCGTCGTAGTTGGCGAAGACGTTGGAGCAGCCGATGTTGCTGTGCTCCCCGATCGTGGCGTCGCCGACGTAGGTGAGGTGCGGGACCTTGGTGTGGTTGCCGATCGTCGCGTTCTTCGTCTCCACGTAGGCACCGAGTTTTCCGCCCGTGCCGAGGACGGTCCCGGGGCGTAGGTAGGTGAACGGCCCGACCGTCGCATCGGGGCCGATGACGGCCTGCTCGGCGTGGGTGCGGACGACCGAGGCGCGCTCGCCGATCTCGACGTCCCGCAGTGTCGAGTCGGGACCGACGACCGCGTCGTCGGCGATGTGCGTCTTGCCGTGTAGTTGAACGCCGGGTTCGATGCGTACGTCCGCGCCGAGGGTGACGTCGATGTCGATCCAGGTGGTCGCGGGATCGACGACGGTCACGCCCGCGCGCATGTGTCGTTCGATGATGTGGCGGTTGAGCACGGACGTGACGTGCGCCAGCTGAACGCGATCGTTGACGCCCACCACCAGATCCGGATCGGCGAGCTGAGTGCCGTAGACGGCCTTGCCGTCGGCCTTGCTGATCTTGACCACGTCGGTCAGGTACAGCTCGTGCTGCGCGTTGGCGGTGCTGAGCTTGCCCAATGCCGTGCGCAGAGCGACCGCGTCGAATGCGTAGACGCCGGAGTTGACCTCACCGATGAGGACCTGAGCGGGGGTGGCGTCGGCATGTTCGACGATCTCGGCCACCTCGCCGTCGTTCGTACGCACGATGCGGCCGTAGCCGTTGGCGTCCTCGGGGAGGAACGTCAGTACCGTCGCCGCCGCCGGGCGGGGAGCGCTCAGGTGCTCGTCGAGCAGAGCTTTGAGGGTATGGCCGTCGAGCAGCGGGACGTCGGCGGCAGTGACGAGGACGGTGCCCTCGAAGTCGTCCGGCAGCGCCGCGAGGCCGCACTGGACGGCGTGCCCGGTACCGAGCTGTCGATCCTGCACTGCGGTGTGGATGGTGCGGCCGAACGTGGCGGCCAGATCGTGAACTGCGGCGCTCACCCGTTCGCGATCGTGGCCGACAACGGTGACCAGGTGGTCCGGGCCCAGATCGGCGGCGGCGTGCAGCGCATGGGCGAGCATGGTGCGGCCGGCCAGGGGATGCAGAACTTTCGGAGTCTTGGACCGCATTCGGGTACCTGCACCCGCAGCGAGAACGACCACGGCGGTCTGCACAGGCATTGAGCTCCTCGGGGCGATGACGCGAAACGGGCATGCACGAATGGTCTTGCTCGCTCCGCCGCCAGGACTCGAACCTGAACTATCTGAACCAAAATCAGAGGTGCTGCCATTACACCACGGCGGATAATCGACCAGCGGTGGCAGCAGTGGCCGACGAATCGAACGACGCCTTCGTTAGCCGCTGCGCTCCCACTGAGCGCACCGATCCTCGCATGAGAGGTGGCGGTGAGTCGAACCGCGACGCATAACAGACCACTCGCGTCGTTCCGGCGCGGCCCCTGCGACAGGAAAAACGGATGGATCGGGCATCGTTAGTCTGTAGTAGGCGTCGATTCGACGTCCGCATTGCCCACGGTCGGTGACGGAAGCGGTTTTCGATGACAGGCGCAGCCTCCGAGCAGGAACGCACACCTCGTGTCCGCATGACGGGGACACAGAGACGCGAGCAGTTGATCGAGGTGGGGCGCACGCTGTTCGCCGAGCGTGGGTACGAGGCGGCGTCGGTGGAGGAGGTCGCCGGACGCGCGAACGTGTCCAAACCGGTGGTCTACGAACACTTCGGGGGCAAGGAAGGCCTCTATGCCGTCATCGTGGATCGCGAGATGTCGACGCTGCTGGGCATGATCACCAGTTCTCTCGAACTCAACCGGTCGCGTATTCGGGTCGAACGAGTCGCGCTCGCCCTGCTGACGTACATCGAGGAGCGCACCGACGGATTCCGCATTCTGGTCCGTGATTCGCCGGCATCGGCCGAGGACGGCAAGTACTCGTCTCTCCTCAACGAGGCCGTGGGACGCGTCGGGCACATGCTCGCGGGGGATTTCTCGCGACGCGGTCTGGATCCGGAATTCGCGCCGATGTATGCGCAGGCGTTGGTCGGCATGGTGTCGATGACGGCCCAGTGGTGGCTCGACGTGCGAACGCCGCCCAAGGAAGTGGTTGCGGCCCACGTGGTGAACCTGTGCTGGAACGGGCTGACGAATCTAGAGGCGGACCCTCGACTGACCGAGGAATGACAACTCTGTTTCGGCTCTCACCGAGGAAAAAAGGGGGTATCGTCCCCTTTGTCGGGCGGGAGGGCCGCATCACATCAGGGGCGATTGTCATCCGGACCGATGCATGTTGGCGTCAAACGTAAAGCTGCTCAGTGGTACCGTTCGGGCGTAATTTGCGCAGTGGAAGTTCAATCGCAGAGGCGGATCCTATGGTCAGGCAGGCTCGCGCTGAGATCACTCGCGACACCGTGCTTGCAGGCGCAGCGAATGTCTTCCTGCGCCTCGGGTACGCGAACGCAAGCCTCAGTGAAATCATCTCTCAGTCCCAGGTCACCAAGGGCGCGTTGTACTTCCATTTCGGCTCGAAGGAAGAACTCGCACGTGCGGTCATCGACGAGGGCAATGCGCGTCTGAGCACGGCTTGCATGCAGTTCAACGACGGGCGCATCCCGGCCCTGGAAGCTGCGATCGGGATCTCTTACATCGTCGTCGACCTCTCCGTCACCGACCCGATGGTGTCGGCGATGCTGCGTCTGAGCCATCAGATCGGTGATTACCGCGGCACCGAGGGCAACGTCATGGCCGGCTGGAGCGTCGCGTTCGACAAGCTCGCCGCCAAGGCCATCGCACAGGGTGACATCGACCCCAGTTCGGATCCGAGCACCATCGGTTCGCTCGTGCTCGAAATCCTCACCGGCGTTCACATGGTCGCCGTCGCCACCTCCACCACCGAGGAACTGCCCTCGCGGATGGAGCGACTCTGGTACTACCTGCTCCCCGCGCTGGTGCCGACGAACAAGTTGGACTACTTCCGCGAATTCGCGGCCCGTCGCGTCATTCGCTTCGGTCCGTAGTTCGGGCCCCCAGTTCCAGGCTCCGATTTCGAGGCCCTGATTCTCGGGCTCGGTCCTGGTTCGACGGCATCTCCCGCGTGTCACGGTGTCGGTGCGCTCCCATAGACTCGATGGGACTGTGCGTGCGCAGCCATCGCCTCGACTCGTTCAGGAGCATTGCTGTTGTCTTCCGATTCCCTGCCTGCCATGACCACGTCCGGGCCGGCCCCGATCGTTCCCGACGCGGCGCTTCACCTTTCGGGGCTCGCCAGTGTCGCGTTGACGGATGCGTCGATGGTCGCGGTCGCCGACGCGATCGGGACGGCCGAGCACACGTTGATCGGGCCGCACTCGGTGCGCCCGTTCGTGGCCGCCGCAATCGCGCAGCGCACCCAACTTCTGATCGTCACCGCGACGGGACGCGAAGCCGACGACCTGACGGGTGAACTCACCCAGATGCTCGGTGACGGCGTCGCCATGTTCCCGTCGTGGGAGACGCTGCCGCACGAACGGCTCTCCCCGAGCGCCGATACCGTGGGCAAGCGGCTCGATGTGCTCCGTCGTCTCGCCCGCCCCGGTGACAGCGACTACGGCGATCCGCTGCGTGTCATCGTCACCACCGTTCGATCGCTGGTGCAGCCGATGGCCCCGGGTCTCGGCGAGATCGAACCCGTCACGCTCAAAGTGGGTCTCGATCTGGACTTCGACGGCTTGATCCATCGCCTCGTCGAATTCGGCTACCTGCGCGTCGACATGGTGGGCAAGCGCGGCGAATTCGCCGTCCGCGGCGGCATTCTCGACCTGTTCTCGCCGACGGCCGATCATCCGGTCCGCGTCGAATTCTGGGGCGACGAGATCACCGAGCTCCGCGCATTCGCCGTCTCCGATCAGCGATCGCTCCCCGATCACGAGGTCGATCTCGTCATCGCGCCGCCGTGTCGAGAATTGCTTCTCACGCAGGAGGTTCGCGATCGCGCGGCCGTGCTCGCCGCCGACAATGCCGGTGACACCGCGTTGGTCGAGATGCTGGACAAGCTGTCGGCCGGAGTCCCGGTGGAGGGCATGGAGGCGCTGCTGCCGCTGTTGCAACCCGGCGAGTTGCAACTGCTCGCCGACACATTGCCCGCCGGGACCCACGTCCTGCTCTGCGATCCCGAGCGAATCCGAACTCGCGCAACCGATTTGGTCCGCACAGGACAGGAATTCCTCGAAGCGTCCTGGACTGCGGCATCCATCGGTGGAGCCGCGCCACTGGACACGTCCACCCTCGATACGTCCAGCCTCGAGGGGGCCTCGCTCGATCTCGGTGCCTCCGCATACCGCTCGCTGCGGCAGGTACGCGAATCGGCCCAGGTGCACGGCCGGCCGTGGTGGACCATCAGCCCCTTGGCATCGGGCAACGGTGAAGAAGTGGAGCTCGCCGTCGATCCCGTGCCCGAGGTGCGAGGTTCCGAGGAAGCGTTGACGGCGCTGTACGCCACCCTGCGAGCTCACATCGCCACCGGGGGACGGGCCGTCATCTCCGTGGCCGGAGCCGGCACCGCCAAGCGCATCATCGAGCGCCTCGCCGAGGCAGAAGTGCCTGCCGCACATCTCGATTCCGGTGCGGTCCCGGTTCCGGACGTCGTCAACGTCCTGTGCGGTTCGCTGCACGACGGCCTGGTGTTTCCCGACGCAAAGCTCGTGGTCGTCACCGAGAGCGATCTCACCGGTAACCGTGTCGCGGCGGCGGGGGAGGGGCGCAAGCTACCGGCCAAGCGTCGCAATCAGGTCGATCCGCTGGCTCTCGTCGCCGGCGACAGCGTCGTGCACGACCAGCACGGCATCGGCCGGTTCGTCGAGATGGTCGAGCGCACCATAGGCGGCGCCAGGCGCGAATACCTCGTCGTCGAATACGCGCCGAGCAAGCGCGGTCATCCCGGCGACCGACTGTTCGTGCCGATGGATTCACTCGATCAACTCTCGCGCTACGTCGGCGGCGAACTGCCGACACTGAGCAAGCTCGGCGGGTCCGACTGGGCGAACACCAAACGCAAGGCGCGCAAGGCGGTTCGCGAGATCGCCGGCGAACTCGTGCAGCTGTATGCCGCTCGTCAGGCGGCTCCGGGACACGCCTTCGGGGCCGATACTCCGTGGCAGCGCGAGATGGAAGATGCGTTCGGGTTCACCGAGACGGTCGATCAGATGACGGCCATCACCGAGGTCAAGGCCGACATGGAGAAGGCCGTCCCGATGGACCGCGTCATCCTGGGCGACGTGGGTTACGGCAAGACCGAGATCGCCGTGCGCGCCGCGTTCAAGGCAGTTCAGGACGGCAAGCAGGTGGCCGTCCTGGTCCCGACAACGCTTCTCGCGCAACAGCATCTGCAGACGTTCACCGCGCGGATGGCGTCGTTCCCGGTGACGGTCAAAGGGCTCTCTCGCTTCACCCACGGTGCCGATTCCAAAGAAGTGATGGCCGGATTGGCCGACGGCACCGTCGACATCGTCGTCGGTACGCACAGGTTGCTGCAGACCGGTGTCGCCTGGAAAGACCTCGGCCTGGTCATCGTCGACGAGGAGCAGCGTTTCGGCGTCGAGCACAAGGAGCACATCAAGTCGCTCCGTACTCACGTCGACGTGCTGACGATGTCGGCCACCCCGATTCCGCGAACGCTGGAGATGAGCCTGGCGGGCATTCGCGAGATGTCGACCATCCTCACCCCGCCCGAGGAGCGGCATCCGGTGCTGACCTACGTCGGCGCGTACAACGACAAGCAGGTTGCGGCCGCCATTCGGCGCGAATTGCTGCGCGACGGCCAGGTGTTCTTCGTACACAACCGAGTGAGCTCGATCGACAAGGCCGCCAAGAAGATTCGGGATCTCGTCCCCGAGGCGCGAGTGGCGACCGCACACGGTCAGATGAACGAGGAAACGCTCGAACGCACCGTGCAGGGTTTCTGGCAACGCGAGACCGATGTGCTGGTGTGCACCACCATCATCGAAACCGGTCTCGATATCTCCAACGCCAACACGCTGATCGTCGAACGCTCCGATTCGCTCGGCCTGTCCCAGCTGCATCAGCTGCGCGGTCGAGTGGGTCGTAGCCGCGAACGCGGGTACGCGTACTTCCTGTACCCGCCGGAGAAGCCGCTCACCGAAACCGCCTACGACCGTTTGGCGACCATCTCGCAGAACTCCGACCTCGGAGCCGGTATGGCCGTGGCGATGAAGGACCTCGAAATTCGTGGTGCCGGAAACGTTCTGGGAGCCGAGCAGTCGGGCCACGTCGCCGGCGTCGGATTCGATCTGTACGTGCGGCTCGTCGGTGAAGCGGTCGAGGCCTACCGCGCTGCCGCCGACGGTAAGCCGATCACGACGGACGAGGCACCCAAGGAAGTGCGTATCGACCTCCCCGTCGACGCGAACATCCCGCCGGATTACGTCACCAGCGATCGGCTCCGGCTCGAGGGTTACCGTAAACTCGCCGCCGCGGCCGACTCCGAAGGCATCGACGCCGTCATCGACGAACTCGTCGATCGCTACGGCCCGCTACCCGAGGAGGTCGGCCGCCTGGTCTCCATCGCGAAGCTGCGCCTGATCGCCAAGGAATACGGCCTGACCGACGTCAATGTGGCCGGGACACAGGTGAAATTGGCTCCGATGGACCTGCCCGATTCGAAGCAGATCAGGCTCAAGCGCCTCTACCCGAGCGCGACGTATCGTGCGACCACCGGAGTGGTGCAGCTGCCGTTGCCCCGCGTCGAAGGCGGCGGTGTCGGAGCGGCGCGCGTCCGCGATGTCGAATTGGTGCAGTTCATCGCCGATCTCATCCTATCCTTGGACGGGAAGCCATCTCGGTCCGTCCTGTTGGAGCAAACTGTGGGGGTGTAGCGGTGACGATCGTTCTGCTCGACCCTGTTCGTCCTACTCAGGTACCGGTGGACGCCGTCGAATTTCTCGGTGGCGCAGTGCAGTTCACCGAAGAGGTTCCGGTGAAGGTGCGCTGGTTGTTCTCCGGCACCGCCGCGCCCGACGACGTCGATGCCGTGTTGGTGAGCACCGACCGGACCAATCCCGATGTACAGAACCGGATCGCCCGCGGCGAACGCGTCGTCGCGGCCGAGAAGCTTCCGGGCGACGACGTCATCGCGGCGGTCCAGCTGATGGACCGTTTGCGTAGCGTCGGCGGCTGGGAAGCTCAGCAGACGCACGAGTCGCTGCGCGGCTACCTTCTGGAAGAAACCTACGAGCTGCTCGACGCCATCGCCGCCGGCAACTTGGTCGACCTCCGTGAAGAGCTGGGAGACCTGTTGTTACAGGTGCTCTTTCACTCCCGGATAGCTCAGGACGCCGCCGAGGACCCCTTCGACGTCGATGACGTTGCCGCAGGTCTGGTGCGAAAGCTGACACACCGCAGCCCGCATCTGAGCCGAACCGACACCGGACCGATCGACATCGTCGAGCAGGAGCGGATGTGGGAAGAGAAGAAGGCGTCGGAAAAAGCCAGGGGCTCCTGCCTGGACGGCATCGCAATGTCTCAGCCGTCACTTGCATTGGCGCAGAAGGTGGTCGGACGCGCCAGCAAGGCGGGACTGCCCGACGAGCTCGTTCCGGACGGTCTGCGGGTCGTCCACATCGGCGTCGACCATTCGAACGGCGGGGACAGTGCCGAGGACACATTACGGCGTCGAGTACTCGATTTCGCCGCGTTGATCCGTAATGCCGAGGCATCGGCCCGCAATGCGGGCGTCACGCCGGGAGAGATGAGTGCGTTGGATTGGATCGAACACTGGGGTCTACGGGGCTGACCGGGACGCTTTCTGCTTCCAGGCACGCGAGGACAGCAATCGCATCCCGTTCAAAGCGACGATGACCGTGGAGCTTTCGTGACCGGCCACGCCGATCGGTAGCGGAAGGGTACCGATCAGATCCCAGGCGACCAACACCACGATGAACGTCGCCGCAATCGCCAGGTTCGCGACCACGATGCGGTGAGCCCGCCGCGAAAGCGCGATGACGGCCGCCAGGGCCCCGAGGTCGTCGCGGATCAGGACGGCATCGGCGGTGTCGAGCGCGAGATCGGATCCTCGACGTCCCATGGCGACACCGATGTCGGCCGTAGCCATCGCCGGCGCGTCGTTGACGCCGTCGCCGACCAACAGCACTCGCCGCGGGGTCTCGCCGTCGGTACGTTCGTTCTGCAGTTGTGTGACGGCCTCGGCCTTGTCCTGGGGCAGCAGCCCCGCGCGTACGTCGACAATTCCGGCGCGCGCTGCCACTGCTCGAGCGACGCGGTCGTTGTCGCCGGTGAGGAGCACCGGTCGAGTGCCGACCAGTTCTTCGAGACCTGCGACCGTGGTGTCGGCCTCGGCGCGAACGATGTCGACGAGTCCGATCACGGCGATCGCTTCTCCGTCGAGGTGCACGATCACCGCCGTCATGCCCTCGGCTTCTCGAAGGGCGGCGGTGCGCTCGGCCGGGGCGTTCGTGTTGTGCTGTGCGGCTTCGGCTTCGGCTTCGGGTTTCGTGACCGTGACGATGCGGCTGTCGACCGTTGCCGTGACTCCCATGCCGGGTGTCGAATCGAAGTGCGTTGCCGTGATGATCGCGACGCCCCGGCTCGTGGCGTAATCGACGACAGCGAGCCCGATCGGGTGCTCGCTTCCGTTCTCGGCCGCAGCTGCCAGGCGGAGCACTTCGTGCTCGTCCAGGGTTCCCAGAATATCGATGCACTCCACCCGGGGTGTTCCCTCGGTGAGGGTCCCTGTCTTGTCGAAGGCAACCGTGTCGATCGATCGAAGTTGTTCCATCGCCACGGCAGACTTGACCAGTACGCCGTTTCTGCCCGCGGTGGCCATCGCTGCGAGTAGGGGCGGCATGGTCGCCAGGACCACCGCGCACGGTGACGCGACGATCATGAACGTCATCGCTCGCAGCAACGACGATTCGAGGTCGTTCCCGAGCAGCATCGGCACCGCGAATATCGCTGCGGTACAGAGCACGACGGTCTTCGAGTAGTACTGCTCGACTTTCTCGATGAACAGTTGCTTCTCGGCCTTGGTCTCGGACGCATGCTCGACCATGGTGACGATGCGCGCGATGATCGTGTCGGACGGGTCGACGTCGATTCTGATCCGTAGTGCGCCGGTGCCGTTGATGGTTCCGGCGAACACCTCGTCGCCCACGGATTTCGAGACGGGTACCGATTCCCCAGTGATCGAGGCTTGATCGATGTCGGATGCGCCGTCGACGATGATGCCTTCACCCGAAATGCGTTCGCCGGGGCGCACTGTCACGATGTCGCCTGGACGAAGGTCGGATGCGTCGACCGTTCGTTCGTGGCCGGAGGTGTCGAGCACGGTCGCGGTCTCGGGTGCCAGATCCAGCAAACTCCGAATCGAGTCGGCGGTGCGTCTGGTGAGCACCGCTTCGAGGGCACCGGACGTGGCGAAGATGACGATCAGCAGTGCGCCGTCGAAGATCTGCCCGATCGCGGCGGCACCGAGTGCGGCGACGATCATCAGCAGGTCGACGTCGAGAGTTCGGTCCCGCAGCGCCCGGAGTCCTTCGAGCGCAGGCTCCCACCCACCCGTGGCGTAGCAGGCGAGGTACAGCGCCCAGTACGTCCATGTCGGCGCGTCGATCAATTGCGCGAGAAGTCCGAGGGCGAACAGTGCTGTCGCGGCCAGCGCCCATCTGACTTCGGCGATGTCGACGAGACGGGTGCGGCTTGCGCCGGCTGGATGTCGCACGTCGGCCGGTGCCGGGGCGGTGCTGGTGGAAGTCATGCGGGCCTTCGTTCCGTCGGACAGTGCGAACATCACCGTACAGGATTACATGAAGACCTTTACATGTGTACATAAACTATAGTTGTCGCATGGGACATGGAGTCGAGGGACGCAGCACGCCACCTGCGCAGCTCGATGCCGAATCTGCCGCCACGGTGGCCGCGACCCTCCAGGCTCTGGCCACGCCGAGTCGACTGCGCATTCTGACGCAGCTACGGCAGGGGCCGAGCGGGGTCAACGATTTGGCCGACGCAGTGGAAATGGAACAGTCGGCGGTGTCGCATCAGCTCCGGTTGTTACGCGCCATGGGACTGGTCACCGGGACTCGTTCGGGCCGAAGCGTCATCTATCGCTTGTACGACAACCACGTCGCGATGCTGCTCGACGAGGCCGTCTATCACATCGAGCACCTCGGAATGTCGGCATCGGATTTCCCCTCCGACGCAGACTCCGCCTGAGTTTTTCTCACTCGCCCCAATACTCGCGCTTGGGGGCTTTCCTCGTCCCTCGGGTTGGGATCAATGTGGGTTTCAGTCGGTCAGAGTGCAACAAAGGCGCATTGATCCGGCCCGGCTACCTACGCCAGAACAGGTGATGAGTCATACCGCTGCTACTCGGGACAACTTCGTGCTCGAATCTGTCGTTCAATTCGTCGGGTGAATCCCACAGCTTCAGACCCGAGCCGAATTCGATAGGTGTGACGGCGATGTGCATGGTGTCGACCAGATCTGCGTCGAGGAACTCGCGGATACTCGTGACGCCACCGCCGAGTCGCACGTCCTTCCCGTCGGCCGCCTCCTTCGCCTGTTTCAGTACGTCGCCGGGCTCGCCGTCGACGAAGTGAAACGTGGTGTCGGAGAGTGTGATCGACGGCCGTTCGTGGTGGGTGAGCACGAAGACGGGCGTGTGGAACGGCGGCTCGTCGCCCCACCAGCCCTGCCACTCGTGATCGGCCCACGGTCCGCGTTGTGGCCCGAACTTGTGTCGGCCCATGATCTCGGCACCGATGTTGTGGGCGAAATCGCGGGCGAAGTAGTCGTCGAGTCCGCGGCTTCCGCTCGAACCGGCGTTTCCAGGAAAACTGGCGGTGGCGAAGTACCACCTCATCAATGCCAGATGGTCGAGACCGAACGGGCTCTCGAAGCTCTGGTCCTCGCCCGCAGCAATCCCGTCGCTCGAGACGGTGAAATTCTGTACCCGAACCAGCTGACTCATATGTGCTCCCGATGTCGATGACGAAAACATACGACGATGTAGACCGAACCGCGTGCACGAACTCACCGCCCGGACGGGGTGGGGCCGGCGAAGAATCACTCGAACAGCGTCGAACCCCAGTATTCGGATTCTCCGACGCCGGGTGGGCACGCGAATACCGCAGACCCGACGTGTTGGATGTATTCGTTCAGTGCGTCCTTGCGAGACAGGGCCAACTGCATCGGGACGAATTGGGTCAGGGGATCGCGGCAGTAGGCGATGAAGAACAATCCGGCGTCGAGGTGGCCGAAGCCGTCCGATCCGTCGGTGAAGTTGTATCCCCGACGTAGGATCTGGACGCCGCCGAGGTTTTCCTTCGACGCCAGACGCACGTGCGCGGTCTTGTCGATGAAGGTGCCCTCGGGTCCCTGTGACTCGAAATCGAGTGCGTCGAATTCGTCCTTCTGGCCGAGCGGTGCGCCGGTTCCCTTGCTGCGTCCGATCACTCGCTCTTGTTCCTTGAGCGTGGTGCGGTCCCACGATTCGATGAGCATGCGGATGCGGCGGGCCACGAGGTAGGAGCCGCCTGCCATCCATTCCTGATCGTCGTCAGGGGCAACCCAGACGTTCTCGTCCAGCAAAGACGGGTCCTCGGCCTTGAGGTTGGCGGTCCCGTCCTTGAAGCCGAACAGGTTTCGCGGGGTGTCCTGGGTGGTCGAGGTGGACGAGGTGCGTCCGAAGCCCAGCTGAGACCACTTGACCGACACCGTGCCGAACCCGACGCGGGCGAGGTTGCGAATGGCGTGCACGGCAACCTGCGGGTCGTCGGCGCAGGCCTGGATGCACAGGTCTCCGCCGGAGCGGCGGGGGTCGAGGTTGTCGGCCGGGAAGTGCTGCAGATCGGCAAGCGACGCAGGCTTTTTCGACGCCAGATCGAATCGGTCGAACAGCGCCGGACCGAACCCGATCGTCAACGTCAAAGACGATGCGGTCAGGCCCAGCGCCTCACCGGTGTCGGCGGGCGGGTTGTACTGGCCGCCGTCGACAGCTCCGCCGTCGAACGTCTCCTCGCCATGCACCAACCGCTCGGCCATCAGCGTCCACTTCTTCAGCAGCGCAACGAACTCGTCGCGAGAGTCGGTGGTGACGTCGAACGCGACGAAGTGCATGCGGTCCTGTGCTGGGGTGACGATGCCGGCCTGATGGTCGCCGCGGAACTCGACGACGTCCGACGTCGGCACCTCGGCTCCCGAGGCCGTCGCGTGTCCCGCGATGGCCCCGACTCCGACGAGTGCAGCACCGGTCCCGACGGCACCGAACAGGCGCCGCCGGGAGAACTGTCCAGTCTTATTGTCCGGCAACGACACCCTGCACCTGGCTCACTTCGGCGGACAGTGCGTCGATCTTGTTCGACAGTTCCTGTCGCTGCGGTTCGGTCACGGTGTCGTAGAAGACGAAGCCGTCGCCGCTGCGGTACTTGGCGAGTTCGGCGTCGAGTTCTGCGAAGCGGGCGTCGATCGCGGTGCCCAGTTCGGCGTTGCGCTCGTCGAGGATCGGACGCACGGCCGCGATGGCTGCCTGCGAGCCGTCGACGTTGGCCTGGAAGTCCCACAGGTCGGTGTGCGAGAAGAAGTCCTCTTCTCCGCTGATCTTGGTCTTGGCGACCTCGTCGAGCAATCCCTGTGCGCCACCGGCGACCTGGACGGGGTCGATGGTGAAGTCGTCGGCCTTGATCTTGTCTGCGAGTTCGGTGATGTCGGCCTCGAGCTGATCGGCCATCGCGTTGGTGTCGGGCTGCAGTCCCTGCGTCCACAGGTCCTTCTCGATGCGGTGGAAGCCGGTCCACTCCGCGCCGGGCTCGACGTCGGGCTCACGCAGGTCGATGCGCGGATCGAGGTCGTCCGGGAAGCTCTCGGCGACCGGCTCGATGCGCTCGTAATAGCTACGCGCGATGGGGAACTGGGCCTTGGCTGCGGCAACGTCGCCGCTCTTGACCGCGGTGACGAACGACGTCGTGGTCTCCTGCAACGCGTCGATCTGACTGACGACGTAGCGCTTGTAGCCGTCGGCTGCCTCGGCGAGCAAGCCGTCCTCGTCCGTCTGGCGAACCGAATCGCCGGTCACGACGTAATCGGCCCGGACGCCGTCGCCCACCATGCCTGCCTTGCAGGCGGTTTGGTACGTGCCGGGGTCGGGCAGAGCGACGATGAGCTGACGCGTCAGACCCGGTCCGATGTTCTCGACCTCGCCCATGACTCGGTCGCCCTCGCCGTAGACGTAGAACTCGGTGACCTTGCTGCCGTTGTTGGTGATCTGGAACGTGGAGTTTCCGGTGGTGCCCTCGGTTGCACCGACGTCGCAGGACGAGTCGGTGGCCGTGACGGCGATATCGCCCGACGCGGCCTCGGTCGAGGACTTCTCGGTGCATCCGGCCAGGGCCATCGGTAGAACCGCGACCGCGGCCAGAGCGTAAGTGGTACGACGCATGGTGGTGGTGCCTTTCAGGAGTTCTGAAGTACAGGCTCGGGAGCCGCGGGAACGCGGACCGGGCGGAGGAAGAGGAACAACACGACGACGGTGTACAGCACCCACGCGATCGCTTGGAAGACAGTGGGTTCGGGGCGGAAGTTGAAGATGCCGGCGAGCACGGTGCCGTACCAGCTCGAGGCATCGAAGTGTGCGGTGATGTCGAAGGCGACAGCACTGCCACCGGGCAGAACTCCGCCGATCTGCAGGGCGCGGATGCCGTAGGCCAGGATTCCGGCGGCGACCACGATGAGGAAGATGCCGGTGTACTTGAAGAACACGGCAAAGTTGATGCGCACCGCGCCGAAGTACAGGAACACCGTCAGTACTGCGGCGACGACGATGCCCAGTAGAAGTCCGAGCAGCGGCCACAGGCTGCCGTTGGTGTTCTCGGCGTACCCGACCATGAGCAGTGCCGTCTCGACGCCCTCACGGCCGACGGCGAAGAACGAGAGCGTCAGCACTGCAGCAGGCCCGACGGTGAGTGCTTTCTCCATGTTCGCCCGCAGCTCGCCGGAGATGTTCTTGGCGGCGGTACGCATCCACAGGACCATGGCCGTGACGATGACGACGGCGACCAGCGAGGCCGCTCCCGCGATGATCTCGGCCGTCAGCCCGGTGACGGTGGACGTGCCGTAGTGGATCACGAAGAAGATCGCCGCCACCATCGCGACGGCCAGGCCGACTCCCAGCCACACCCACTTGAGGGCGTCGCGTCGGTTCGCCTTGACGAGGAACGCCACGAGAATCATCACCACGATGCCGGTCTCGAGACCCTCGCGAAGACCGATCAGACCGCTGCCGAACATCTGGGTGGCGATCGACGGCGCGGATCCTGCGGCAGCCAGTACGGACACGGATGGTGCTCCTGTTGTGCGTCGAACATTGGTACGCCTTGCCTCGCGAAGGGTAGGCGACCCTCATGCGTGAAGGTTGACAGAAACATACACCCTGCAACCTGGTCCTAATGCACGTTGTACTGGGGTTTTATCGGTCTTTAGCTTTCTATTACCTTCCGTGTGCAGGATGGTGAGGTGATCTCACGAATCTGCGTGCTCGCCACCGCATCGGTACTCCTTGCGCTCACCGCATGTGGCAGCAGCGAGCCGAAGCGTGAGATTCCCGAGGGCATTCCGCCCGGCCCGGGCACGGAGGTGCCGATCATCGACTTCAATGCCCCCGGCCGAACGGCCGATCTGCTCATTGCCTGGGCAGAGCCGCAGACCGATGCGCTCGGTATCTCGGTGACCGCACTCGCGTCGTACGGGCACGCTGCCGCGATCATGGCCGAGACCGACGCGGACTGCGGCATCGCTTGGACGACACTGGCCGGGATCGGGTACATCGAGAGTCGACACGGCACCTACCAGGGGTCTTCCGTGCAACCCGACGGACTCGTCGCACCGCCGATTCGCGGAATCCCACTCGACGGCGGACCGGGCGTCGCCGAGATCCCGGACACCGACGGCGGATCGATGGACGGCGATGCCGAGTTCGATCGTGCGATGGGACCCATGCAGTTCATCCCCGAGACGTGGAAGAAATGGGGTGTCGACGCCAACGGCGACGGCATCGCAGATCCGGACAACATCGACGACGCCGCTCTGACGGCGGCGCGTTATCTCTGCGCGCGCGGCGGTGATCTGCGGACGGCGCAGGGGTGGGAGAGCGCGTTGATGGCGTACAACCTCTCGGGCCAGTATCTGCGTGACGTGCGAGATCGAGCGGCCGCGTACTCGGTGGGCACCAGGCCGTAGAAACTCCGTGCATCGCGGGCACCATGCAACAGCGGCTAGTCTTGCACCCGGCACAGTCCGCCGGTCCCCGTTACTAGGAGAAGCATTCGTGGCCATCATTGAGCAGGTCGGAGCTCGCGAGATCCTCGATTCCCGTGGCAACCCCACGGTTGAGGTCGAGGTCGCATTGGACGACGGGACGTTGACCCGTGCAGCCGTTCCCTCCGGCGCATCCACCGGTGAGCACGAGGCCGTCGAGCTTCGTGACGGCGGAGACCGCTACGGCGGCAAGGGCGTCGAGAAGGCCGTCAACGCGGTGCTCGACGAGATTGCACCCGCCGTCATCGGCCTCGACGCCATCGAGCAGCGCACCGTCGACCAGGCCCTCCTGGACCTCGACGGCACTCCCGACAAGTCCCGCCTCGGCGCGAACTCCCTGCTGGGTGTTTCGCTCGCCGTCGCCAAGGCTGCTGCGGAGTCCACCGGACTCGAGCTCTTCCGCTACCTCGGTGGCCCGAACGCCCACATCCTGCCGGTGCCGATGATGAACATCATCAACGGTGGCGCACACGCAGACAGTGGCGTCGACGTCCAGGAATTCATGATCGCGCCGATCGGTGCGGCCACGTTCAAGGAGTCGCTGCGCTGGGGTGCCGAGGTCTACCACGCACTCAAGGCAGTGCTCAAGGCCAAGGGCCTGTCCACCGGCCTCGGCGACGAGGGCGGCTTCGCTCCCGATCTCGCCGGCACCAAGGCGGCTCTCGACCTGATCCTCGAGGCCATCGGCAAGACCGGTCTGAAGCCCGGCCAGGATGTCGCGCTCGCCCTCGACGTGGCGGCCACCGAGTTCTACACCGCGGGCACCGGCTACGCCTTCGAGCGTGAGACCAAGTCCGCCGAGCAGATGTCGGCCTTCTACGGCGAGCTCGTCGACGCCTACCCGCTGGTCTCCATCGAGGATCCGCTCGACGAGAACGACTGGGACGGCTGGGTCGCACTCACCGAATCGATCGGTGACAAGGTTCAGCTCGTCGGCGACGACCTGTTCGTCACCAACCCCGAGCGTCTCGAAGACGGCATCGTCAAGGGTGCGGCCAACGCACTGCTGGTCAAGGTCAACCAGATCGGCACGCTGACCGAGACCCTCGATGCAGTGGATCTGGCGCACCGCAACGGCTACAAGACGATGATGAGCCACCGTTCCGGCGAAACCGAGGACACCACCATCGCTGACCTGGCAGTTGCCGTCGGCAGCGGGCAGATCAAGACCGGTGCCCCTGCCCGAAGCGAGCGCGTCGCCAAGTACAACCAGTTGCTGCGAATCGAAGAAGCTCTGGGTGACGCGGCGCGTTACGCAGGCGAGCTGGCTTTCCCCCGGTTCAATTACGAGGGCTGAGTCAACCGATACGTATGCACGAAGTGGAGAGTGAATGATGGCACGACGCGGGAGGTCCGGGACCAGTCCAGGTGGACGGGATCCCCGACCCCGCGGCCGTCCGTCCTCTCCGAATCGCTCGAAGCCGACCGGGGGTGCGTCTCGCGACGAGACCGCCTCCGGCCGGCCGGCCACTCCACCGGAGCCGTCGGATCAGGCGCGTGACGCCGTGGTGGGTGGCAAAGCCGCTCCCAGACGTGTCGGTGTTCGTAGGCCCAAGATGCCCGAGCGCACGTTCTTCGGGCTGTCCACCGGACGCGCGGTCATTCTCGGAGTCGTGGTGTGCGCGTTGGCGCTGACGCTGGCCGTGCCGCTCAGGACCTACTTCTCGCAACGCGGCGAGCTCGAGTCCGTGTTGGCCGAGCGTCAGACCCTGCAGGATGAGGTGGACGCGCTCGAGACCCAGAAATCTCAGCTCAACGAACCGTCCCGTATCGCTGCCGATGCTCGCGAGCGGCTGCGGTTCGTCATGCCGGGGGAGACGCCGTATCAGGTGCAGCTCCCCGGTGACTACTCGCCGAGCTCCAAGGATCTCGAGGTGGACAACGCCCCGACCGGGCCGTGGTACACCGACCTGTGGAACACCGCGGTGCAGCCGCAGGGGTCGGACGAGCCGTCGGAGCCCACGTCCGCGCCCATGCCCGTCGTACAGCCAGAACCCGCTCCGGCGCCGCCGGTGCCAGAACCAGAAGGGGGACCCGTCGGGTGAATTCCTCGGCAGTCTCGCAGGAAGATCTCGATGCGGTCGCATCGCAGCTCGGACGTGAACCGCGTGGCGTACTCGAAATCGCGTATCGATCTCCGGACGGCAGGCCGGGTGTGGTGAAAACTGCCCCGAAGTTGCCCGACGGCACTCCGTTTCCCACCCTGTACTACCTGACCGACCCGCGATTGACGGCGGAAGCAAGTCGGCAGGAATCGGCCGGAGTCATGCGTGAGATGACCGAACGCTTGGGCACAGACCCGGAATTGGCTGCCGCCTATTTGCGTGCACACGAGTCGTACCTGGCTGAGCGCAACGAGATCGAATCTCTCGGAACGGATTTCACCGGCGGCGGCATGCCCGACCGCGTCAAGTGCCTGCACGTGTTGATCGCGCATTCGTTGGCCAAGGGGCCAGGAGTCAATCCGCTCGGCGACGAGTCGGTGGCATTGGCAGCCGAGAACTCGTTGCGCGGCAAAGCTATTCCGGCCGATTGGCCGACCATCGAAGAACTACGTGCGGAGAAATCATGACCAGGGTTGCAGCAATCGATTGCGGCACCAACTCCATCCGCCTGCTCGTCGCAGACAACAACGGTAAGACTCTCGCCGACGTCGCTCGTGAGATGCGGGTCGTGCGCTTGGGGCAAGGCGTCGACGCGACCGGAGCCTTCGTGCCCGAGGCCATCGAGCGCACCCGTGTTGCGTTGGTGGAGTACGCGGAGATCATCCGTAAGACCGGGGCCACCGCGGTGCGCATGGTCGCCACCTCCGCCACCCGTGATGCGTCGAATCGGGAGGACTTCTTCTCGATGGTGCGTGAGGTACTGGGCAAGGTCATTCCCGGTGCCGAGGCCGAGGTGATCACCGGAGACGAAGAGGCACGGCTGTCCTTTGCCGGTGCGGTCGGTGAACTCGATTCTGCCGCAGGGCCTTTCCTGGTCGTCGATCTGGGTGGCGGTTCCACCGAGCTCGTACTGGGCGACGCCAAAGGCGTGAAAGCGGCGTTCTCGGCCAACATCGGCTGCGTGCGTCTGACCGAACGATTCCTGCATTCGGACCCTCCCACCGCAGACGAGATCAACGGTGCGCGTGAGTATGCCCGCGAGAAGTTGGCGGAGGCATTCGAGGAAGTCTCGATCGGCGACGCGTCGAGCTGGGTGGGTGTGGCCGGCACGATGACGACCATCGCGGCCATCGCCAAGGAACTACCCGAGTACGACGCCGACGCAGTGCACTTGTCTCGTGTGCCCTTCTCGGAGTTGTTCGAGGTATGCGAGGACCTGATCGACATGACTCACACGCAGCGAAGTGCGTTGGGGCCCATGCACCCCGGACGGGTCGACGTCATCGGCGGCGGAGCGATTGTGTGCAGCGTGCTGGCCGAAGAGTTCGAGCGACGCGGGGCTGTCAGCTCGTTGACGGTCAGTGAGCACGACATCCTCGACGGCATCGCGATGTCGATCAAGATCTGATCTGCAATTCTGCAGACCCGGTCTGCGGCGATGTAGGTTGCATCGCTTCGTGTTTCGGTGAAGCCTGATAGGCGCTGTGGCTCACGTCACTGCTCCCGACGAGGCTAGGACCACCGATGACGACACCCGCCCAGCAGGCCCCGGCCGAAAAAGGTCTGGCGCGCGTAGCGCAAGCGCTCGCCAGGGGAACCGAGAAATGGTTTCCCGACGCGTACATCTTCGCCCTCGTCGGCGTGGTGGTCGTTGCTGTTGCTGCCTTCGCCAACGGGTCGTCTCCGCAGAATGTGGTCGACGCATTCGGAAACGGTTTCTGGGACCTGACGGCCTTCACGCTGCAGATGGCGATGGTCGTGCTCACCGGGTACGTCGTGGCAACCTCTCCACCGGTCGCCAGGTTGATCACCCGATTGGCGCAGGTGCCCAAGAGTTCCAGTAGCGCTGTCAGTTTCGTTGCGCTGCTGTCCTGCTCGGTGTCCTTCCTCAACTGGGGCCTGAGCCTGGTGTTCGCCGGTCTGTTGGCCCGAGCCATTGCGCGGCGTGACGATCTGCGGACGGACTATCGGGCTCTCGGGGCCGCTGCATTCGTGGGACTCGGCGCGGTCTGGGCGCTGGGTATGTCGTCCTCTGCTGCTCAGCTGCAGGCGACGGCCAGTTCGCTTCCGGCGACTCTGCTTTCGGTGACCGGTGTGCTGGACTTCGGTACGACCATCTTCACGTGGCAGTCGTTGCTGATGTGCGTCATCATCATCGTGTTGACGGTCGTCATCGCACACGTGTCTGCTCCGAAGGGTGCCGCGATCAAGACTGCCGCCGACATGGACGTCGATCTCGACGACACCGTCGCCGAACCGGCACCGCGTACCAGGCCAGGGGAGTGGCTCGAGTACAGCCGCATCCTTCCGCTCTTCACCGGCACGATGACGCTGGGATGGCTTGTCTCGCAGCTATTGACGCTGCCGGTGCTGTCGGTGGTCAGCAGTCTGAACGGGTACCTTCTGGTGTTCCTGATGCTCGGTCTCGTGCTGCACGGCACCCCGCGCCGCTTCCTCGATTCCGTCAGCAAAGCGGTCCCCGCGACTGCAGGAATTCTGGTGCAGTTCCCGCTGTACGCCGCAATGGCGGCCATGTTGACCAAAGCGGAGGGTAGGGGAGGCGTCACGATTTCCGAGCACCTCGCCAACTTCTTCACCGACATCGGTAGCGGCGGTGGATTCGCCGTGGTCATCGCGGTCTATACCGTGGTGCTCGGGCTCTTTGTTCCGTCAGGCGGCGGCAAGTGGCTCGTCGAAGCGCCGTACGTAATGCAGTCGGCCACAGACGTGCAGATGAACCTCGGCTGGACCGTCCAGATTTACAACGTCGCAGAGGCGTTGCCGAACCTGATCAACCCGTTCTTCATGCTCCCGTTGCTGGCCGTTCTGGGCCTGCGAGCGCGAGATCTGATCGGATTCACGTTCCTGCAGTTCATCTTCCACTTCCCGGTGGTCCTGCTGCTCGTGTGGCTCCTCGGCATGACCTTCGACTTCGTGCCGCCGGTCATCCCGGCGCCATAGCAGCCCGATATGATCGTCACCGCTGGAGCGAGTCTCCGGCGGTGGCCCCTATAGCCCAATTGGCAGAGGCAGCGGACTTAAAATCCGCACAGTGTCGGTTCGAGTCCGACTGGGGGCACCGGAGTCCGTACGGATGCAGATTGCTGTTCCGCAACAATGCTTTTCGGCTGGCAACGCGGACTTCAGCGGCCTATCGCGGATTTGAGTGGACAACCGAGACAGTGGATTTCAGATCCGCGCGGTATGTACGTTCTTCGCCGTCGCATCTTCGTATTCGTCCAGCTCAGGGCCGGGATTCGGGTTGCGAAGTCGTCTCGGTGGGTGGCTCGCTGTCACGAGGCTGTCACAACCTGATCATGCTGAGCTGACTGACCTCGTCGACTCTCGCGATATTTCGGTTCAGTCATAGAGCCGGTTGTGCCGAAACAGGTTTCACATGCATGTCGGCCCAAGCGCTCGAGAGCATTGCCCTGGCGAAGCATTCTCGGAAGTCGCCAACGTAGATTGCATTTTGCGCATCGTCTCGTCCGGAACGCCAGTCCAGCACGGCCTCATGTTGCAGCCACGTCGGCGACCTGCTCCGAGTTGCCCGTTACAGACTTCCGACCAGCCCGAGCATCTACTGCAACGGTTGCCGCAACCATCCCCGCGGACGGCCGGTCGGTGGCTGTCGAGCCGTACATTCCGCCCGCCGTCGCGAAGCGGATCGCGGGCACCGTGCAATTGCCCGAGACATCACGCTTCCAATCGAGTGGGAGCGCGATGGCACCGCTTTGGAGCAGCTCCGCGTGATCGAGTGCGCCCACCAACGACTACGAGATGTAGCCCAGTAGCAGTGAGATGACGCCGACGGCGAACGGGGAGCTCGGAATGGTTATTCCGGTCGGCAGGTTCTCACCGCTGAGCACGGCCGGATCGGTGCGGGCTATCTCGGATTCGGATCCCGTTCGAAGTCCGAGTGGAGCGGACAGAACACGGTACAGATGGTGCTCTCTACCAATCGTTCGGTGATGTCGGAACGTTGACGGATCGCACCTCGGGCGATGACGTGAGTCATACGCGTGAGGGACTTTCCGCCCTGTCTCTTCCACTGTGTAGTTGCGGACAATGGGATCGTGACCTACTGCGGCGCTGAGAGCTGACGTCGTGACCGGCCGTGGATGCGAATTCGATCCGACCGCGGGATCCGCCGACGACTCGAGCGTCAGAAGGTGCGCGGTGCGGCAAATCCGTTCCGGTAGTGCATGATCGGTGAAACAGTCGTGAGCTGGATGGACGTCGAACCCTTCCTGGTGGCGCTCGCCATCGGACTGCTGCTCGGGTTCGAGCGTGAACGCAGCCATATCCGCACGCTCCCGGCCGGGTCGCGTTCGTTCGCGCTGCTGTCTCTTGCTGGAGCCGTCGCCGCCGGCTTCGACATCTGGGCAGTCTCAGCCGGCATCGTCGTCGTGGGGCTGCTCATGGCGCTTGCCCATCTCCGCACCAGCGAGCAGGACGCAGGGACTACTACCGAGATAGCCGCGTTGGTGGCCTATCTGCTCGGCGCCCTCGCCTATACCGACCCGTCGGTAGCCGTCGCCCTTGCCGTGATCGTGGCCGGACTGCTGATGTCGAAGTCTCGCATTCATCGCTTCGCCCGTCAGATGGTCAGCGAGATCGAACTCGAAGACGCCATCAAGTTCCTCGGGGCGGCATTTGTCATCCTGCCGTTGTTACCTGATCGCGAAATCGGACCCTACGGCGTGCTCAACCCGGCCAAGGTATGGCTCCTCGTCGTTCTGCTCACCGGTATCGGGTGGATCGGATACATCGGCGTCCGGACGCTTGGGCCACAGCGCGGTCTGCTCGTCACGGGTCTGGCCGGCGGATTCGTATCCGCAAGTGCGACAACTGCGTCGATGGGCCGGCTGAGCCGGACGGCCGATGAGATGCGGGCACCGCTCGCCGGGGCGCTCGTTGCCAGCCTTGCCACCTTCATACAGTTGCTCGTCGTCATCGGTTTCGTCGAGCCAGACGTTCTTCGGCGACTGTGGCCCCCGGTGGTTGCGGGTGCCATGGTGCTCGTTGTAGTCGCTGCCATCGTCTACCGCGGTGCCTCAGTGGCTCCCCGAGACGCTGAGGTGATAAGCGTAGGCGTCGAGCCGAATACCGCGGCGCGGCCGTTTTCGTTGCGGCCGGCACTCGTGTTGGCTGCTGTTCTCGTCTTCGCCCTCTTCGTCGGCCGATGGGGTGCTGACGTTCTGGGTTCGCGGGGAGCGGTGCTCGCCGCAGCTGCGGCGGGTCTCGCCGATGCTCACGCCGGTGCTCTCGGGGCGGCGAGCCTGGCTGCGAAAGGCACCATCACGGTCGACAGCGCGCTGCAGGCAATCGCCGCTGCGCTCGGATCGAATCTGCTGGTCAAGAGCGTGCTGGCCTTCACTTCAGGTGGGCATCGCTTCGGTCTCGGGTTTCTTGCGGCCATGGCTTTGCCGACCGTCGTCTTCGCCGTCGTCATGACGTTCGTGGTGACGATGGGGTGAACTGCAGCGGACCTTTCCGCTCGTCGGTTTCGAGCGCAGAGGCGTCGATGCTCGACGTTTCGTAGCTCAGCACGTAGCTCGACTGAGCCCGCGCGCGGGCGGAGGTGAGGTGCGCTCGTACGAAAGCGACCAGGGATCGATCGTGTTCTCGTGCAGCCGCAAGCCGCGTCCTCGATCTCTCGGCAGAGTTTGTGAAGGCACCGAGTCATGCCCGGTGCCACTGTTCCTGTGGCGGAATGGATCCCCAGATTCGGGGCACTGGGAACGTGTCGCTGAAATACACGGATTTCTCGTCGACGACACCGACAAAGCGCATGTAGGCGTTTCCCGATTGACTTGCCAGCGTTGCCAGCAAGGCCATCCACCAGTGTCGTGCTCCCACCTCCTCCACACGGACCACCAAGTTCGGCGACCCCTCGTCGAACTGTTCGATGGCGGCGCACGCCGTGTTGTTGGTGGTCTGAGGATACGGAGAGCAGTCGGGCAGGGTGCGGTCGACGATTGCCTGGACCTTCGATGTTTTCATGCCTTCTCCGTTTCGTTCCGGTTCGGTAAGCGACCCTATCGATCACGCGGTACCCGGTGCTGTCGTCGAACGTCCCCACTCGGAGGGGCCGAGGTCCTCGATCGCCGTGTTTGGCACCGATCCATGAACTTCCTCGGTCGTAGATGGCGAAAGCCTTTGTGTCGTAGTCGCGTTCTCGGTGAAGGTCAACACGTCCGCGCGTTGCTCCTCGGGCAGAGCCGGTATTTCGGCGTGCTGCCACAGGGCCGTTACTGCAGTTTGCCTTTGCATGCAGGGACGATGACGACCGGTATATCGGCTCGATGGAGTACCGCACGGCTGGTCGATCCGCCGAACAGCGGTGAGATCGCACCACGGCTCCTGGCCCCGAGCACGATGAGTTGCGCGTGGGATTGGGATGCGTACTCGAGGAGCGCATGTGACGGTCGGTCGTGTGCAGCGTGAGCCGTGACTTCGACGTCGGGATACTTCTCGGACCACGAGGCAACGAGGTGATCGATCCACCGCTGTGGAGCAGAATCGCCACGCATGCGGGGCCCCAGGTCGATGGAGCGGGCGAACCCGGTTCGCGGTTGCAAGGACTCGTACGCATGCACGGCAAGCAAGGGGACGCCGAGTCGTGATGCCTGATCGAAGGCAACGTCGAGTACTGCATCGTCGTTGGACGAACAGTCGACGCCCACCACCGTGGGGCCGGTGGCGGACTCTGCTGCTGTTCCTGTGAAACTCTGCGGGACAACAGCAATGGGACATCGTGCGTGAGTGGCGACATCGGTACTGACCGAGCCCAGTACTGCACGCGCTACGGATCCCTTTCGACGAGAACCCAGCACGAGTATCCGAGCTGTGTCCGAGTACCCGTTCAATACCTCGTTGGGTGGGCCGGGATCCAGCACGGTCTCCACATCGGCGTCGTCGCCCAGGATCGACAGCGCGATGACGCGGGCGGCGGCCAGCGCGGACCGCGCGCGAGCACGCGCACCCGACGCGGTGCCACTGTTCGAGTCCAGTGCTGCGGTGCGCGTGATGTCCAGATCGACACCGGCATAGACGAGTAACAGTGTGGTGTCTCGGCCGACTACGTCGGTGGCAGCCCAACGGACAGCGTTCAGAGCCGACACGGAGCCGTCGACGCCGACAACCGTGAGATTCTTTCGATGGTCGATCGCAGTGGTCATGCATCGATCCTCTGGGGTCGGGTCGAACCGGACCAGAGGCTTCGGACCTGTCGCACGGTGCCGAAGTCCTCGAATTCGGCACGACGGTCCGCACCGCTCGCCGGGTCGATCGAAGGTCCTGACAATCGGGGACGTAATACCCTGGGTTGCCCGATCCACCTGGGATGCAATGGGACTGCGTACCGATGAGTCCGCACGGAGTGGCCGAAAATCCTGTCGGACATTCGCCCATCGCAGATCGGAGTGGACACCATGGTTCTGGCCAATCGTCAGCGAGTCGTCGTCGGAGTGGACGGTTCGGAGAGCAGTGACGCTGCAGCACGGTGGGCGGCGGAGATGGCGGCCCGATTGCATTCCCCGCTGCACATCGTGAGCGCGGTCCGAGAGCCCACGTTCTACATGGCCGAGGAGGCCATTGCCGTGCCCGTCGAGGTGTGGAATCAGCAGAAGGAGAACGCCCGGAAGATCGTCGACGACCTGTCCGAGTCTTTGGTCGGTATCCATCCCGACCTTGCTGTGAGTACCGAAGTCGTCGTCATGTCTGCCGCCGCATTGCTGAGAGAGTGCTCACATACGGCGCGACTGGTGGTGGTGGGAAATTCGGGCTCCGGTGCCGTCAGTTCGTTCTTGCTGGGAAGTACGGCAAAAGCAGTCGCTCACAATGCGGACTGCCCGGTCGTCGTATGGCGGGAGGGCCGCTCGACGTTCGACGCGCCTGTCGTCGTCGGAGTCGACGGTAGCGCTGCGAGTGAGTCCGCCGTCGGACACGCATTCGAGGTGGCGTCGGCGTTGGGTGTTGCGCTCGTTGCCGTTCACTCCTGGAGCCCTGCTTCCAAAGCCGGCGGAGTCGCACTTCCGTATTTCGTCGACTGGCCGGCCTATGAACGGGAGGAGGCAGCACTCCTGTCCGAGAGCTTGGCCGGATGGGCCGAGAAATACCCGGATGTGCAGATCAATCGCGAACTGCGCCAGGGGAATGCTTCGCACACACTCGTGGATCTCTCCGCGCAGTCGCAGCTCGCCATCGTGGGCAGCCACGGACGCGGATCGATCGCCTCGCTGGTGCTGGGGTCTACCGGTGCCAATCTTGTTCACCACGCGCACTGTCCCGTCATGATCTGCCGCGACGGACGATGACCGGGCCCGTGACGAAACAGAGCACCTATGAAGCCCCGTCGAGAAAGGCCCATGTCATGGAAGAACACACTTGGTCGGTCGAAATCACCATCGACGAACACGACGACAAGACACGTGCCCTGGCGCGGTTGCATACTCGCGACGACACGAAGCTCACCGGTGTATGGCTGGCGCGAAAGAGCCCCGAGGACCCGATGGTCCCCGAGATAGGCGACGAGCTTGCCGTCGCACGAGCACTGTCGGATCTCGCTCATCAGCTGCTCGAATGCAGTGCGCAAGACCTGGAACAGGTTGTCCACGAACCTGTCCGAGTGCGGCTGTGAACGCACCACGCGATCCATCGTGGCTGTCTGCAGGTGCGCAGGAGAACGATGCACGATGTGAGAAAGTCGAAGCCGAAGCCGAGGAAGGCATAAGCGAACGCCGCCGCCGCGGCATCGTCGTTCTCGGCACTGTTCAGGTGGCAATGGCTTTGGCCGCTTGGCTCGATCTTGCGCGACGTAGTAGCGGGCAGGTTAGTGGCAGCAAGCGGCTGTGGGCCGCGGTCATATGCGTCAACTTCTTCGGTCCGATCGCATACTTCTTCTTCGGCCGGCGAGCGGATCCGCTCCAATAAGCGCCGCCGCTGTAGCTGAGCCACGTCCGACCGATCGACTTGCTGGTGCCAGTACGGTCACGCCTGCCCCGATGACGGCGGGCAGTGCGAAGGCCGAGTGCCGAGCCTCACGGCATCAACCTGTGGGCCGGTGCCGGGCACCGCAGCGCTTCCGCTGACCCGGCAGCGCGAATTATCGAAGAATTGGCCTCGGAGTTGTGAGGAATGTCCAGGTGTAAAAACCGCACGGATCGTGGTGTTTGAACCCACGCTCCAAAACCCGCATCGGGTGTACGGGATTGAGTACCGTCGTAGACATGCAACTGACTCGCTTCAGCGATCTGGCCCTACGGGCGATGATGTTGCTGGCAGCCGCCGGCCCGGACGGTCCCCGGATGACCACTGGAGCCATTGCAGTTCGAGTCAACGCGTCCGAACACCATGTTGCGAAAGCGATTACACGCTTGGTCGGATTGGGCTGCGTTCGTGCGCAGCGCGGCCGCACCGGCGGGCTCTTCCTCACCGACACGGGCCGATCGATATCGGTGGGCCACCTGATCCGTCAGCTCGAAGGCGATCGCGAAGTTGTCGAGTGCGTAGGGGACCGGCCCTGCCCACTTCTTGCCGCCTGCCGATTGCGGCATGCCTTGGCCGTCGCCAAGGAAGCGTTCTATGGCGAACTCGACCGCTACACGATCGACGATCTAGCCGCGTCCCCGACCATTCCACTCGCAATGGTCGCTTTTCCCTCACCCTGACCTGCCATTTCGATTTCGGTGGTCCATTGGAAGGAATACCTATGTCCACGTTCGGTCCCCTCACTGTCGATCACGAGCTCCAACCCGATCACGTCGACGTGGTCAGAGCGACGTTGCCGTTGGTGGGTGCCAATATCGACGCCATCACAACAAACTTCTATGCGCGCATGTTCGCCGCACGACCGGAGCTGCTGCGAAATCTGTTCAACCGCGGGAATCAGGCACAGGGAGCGCAGCAACGAGCTCTGGCCGCGTCGATCGCGACGTACGCCACCCATCTGGTGGACCCGACGCTGCCGCACCCGGACGAAATGCTGTCCCGGATCGGACACAAGCACGCATCTCTCGGAATTACCGCCGACCAGTACTCGATCGTGTACGAGCACCTCTTCGCTGCGATCGTCGACGTACTCGGTGCCGAGACAGTGTCGACCGAAGTCGCCGAAGCCTGGGACCGGGTGTATTGGATGATGGCCGACACTCTCGTCGATCTCGAGAACCGCCTTTACGAGAGCGCGGGAGTGGTTGCGGGACAGGTCTTTCACCGCGGAATCGTCACTACGCGCACCGAAGATCCGTCCGGGGTAGTGGTGATCGGTGTGACCGGCGACTGGCCCGAGCTTCGCAAGGAGCACCCGGGTGGGTACGTCTCGGTCGGAGTGACTCTGCCCGACGGCGCGCGACAGATCCGCCAGTACAGCCTCATCTCCGGCAGTGACACAGGCGAATTGACGTTCGCCGTCAAGCCTGTCGTCGCCGGCGGTGGCTGCCCGGCAGGCGAAGTGTCGAACTGGATCTCGAGCACGCTACGCCCGGGAGACCTCATCGACATCAGCATCCCGTTCGGTGATCTGCCGACAGCCGACATCTCTGCGGGGTCCGCCGTATTGATCTCGGCCGGCATCGGCATCACGCCGATGAACGGGATTCTCGAACATCTCGCTCTGTCGGGTACGCAATCCGAGGTGTTGGTTGTCCACGCAGACCGTAGCCCCGCCGACCATCCGCTTCGGGCCCGTCAGCGACAACTGGTCGACGCCTTGCCGAACGCCGTCCTCGAACTCTGGTACGAGGAGCCCGGCGATGTGGCCGATGCACACCATGGGCGGTTGGATCTCACTCTTGTCGAAATTCCTCAGGGTGCGACGTTCTTCGTCTGCGGCGGTGGCGGTTTCGTGCGGGCCGTCACATCGCAACTCGTCGACTGTGGGGTCGACAAGTCGCGTGTCCATTGCGAATTGTTCGCCCCGGACGAGTGGTTGCTCGGCGCAAGCGTCGGCCGGTAGTCGCGCCGGCGAGCAGAGCTGCCTTCTGTCGTCAGATGGAAACGCCGTGGCGGCGATCTCCGAGAACGCGCTCGGCCACAAGAGCTTCCATAGCGGCCGAGAAGGGCTCATGTCTGCCCTCCGTGACGACAACATCGCCTGTGTGATCCGAGTCGTTGTTTGTGGTCGAAGTCATTGTCAGGCATCTCCATCTCGTTCGGTGTCCTTCACAGGATCGACGACGATGGACAGATACGCAAGAAAGTTTGCTGTTCTGGCAACGGTGGAGGGCGATTTCAGACTTCGGTGCGGTGTTGCCCGACGCGCGAAATCAGGTAGGGAGTTGCACCTTCCGTAGGGTCATGTGGTGCAGTGAGCGTATTCCGCCCAATGAGGAAGGCTCGCACATGTTCTCGTCCTTCATCCCGCCGCGCCAAGTCACGATCGGGGGTGCCGCGGCGTTCGTCGGCACCACGCCGCGAGCGATCCGTCACTACCACCAGATCGGCCTGATCCCGGAGCCCGAGCGGGGGAGCGACGACCGCCGCCGCTATGGCTACGACGAGATGATCCGGCTGTTGTGGATCCGCCGGATGGCCGAGGCCGGCATTGCTCTCGACGATATCCGCGACGCCTTGGCGGATGCGCCCGGTACCGCCGACAGCGACATCGCGCGCATCCTTGATCGGCTCGAAGGGTCCCTCGTTGCCAGGCAGGCCGAACTCGAGCAGCAACGGAAAGCTGTGCAGCGCATGCGAGCTCGGGGGAGCAGGTTGGGCCTGCTCTCCGATGTCGTGGGCGACCGCCTCGCAGGCCTGCGCGAGGGGGCCCTGCGCCAGGACGACCTGGACACCCTGCTCGTGACCGAGCGGATCTTCGGCGAGCTCGGCGCGTCCGTCCAGGCGTCGCGGTTCATCGCCCTGGCCGCCCGCCCGGACCTGCGGGAGGCTTCTGACCGAGTCGACGCCGCCGAAGAGGCGCTCGACGACACGGTAGCCGTCGACGACCCTCGCGTGGCAGAGGTGGCTGCGGAACGGCACGCCTTCGAGACCGCACTTCGCACGGTCATCGACAGCTCCGGCCTGGCGCAAGCAGACGACGGCCGATTCGACGCGTGGGACGAGTTGCACCCCCCGCCCGCCGACGCCGGTTCGGCGTGCGGGTCGACAAGCCTTGCCGAGACCGTCCGGATGATGCCCTACGACTTTTCCCCTGCACGACTGCGATGCATGGAACTGGCCCTGGAACTCGACGGATCCGGCACGACATGAGTCTCCGGAGTGTCGGGTCGAGTTCGATCCGGGGCACAGTCCCTGCTCAGGTCGGAGCTTGGCCAGAATGTGCTGGACTTTGGCTGCTGCCGTAGGCATTACGTGGTGCCTCGCGCACCGTCAAGTAGCGAGGGCTTCGACGCAGCGCGTCCCGCCGATGGCTCGCGGGTCGACAACGCGTGTGCCGCGAACTGTCGGTGTGCCGAGCAGTTCTATACAGGCACTGTGTGCGGTCACAAGTGAAATGAAAACACAGTCCCTTGCCATTGATTTGCAAAACAATTGCACTGCGGAACTAACGTCCAGAATATCGTTCTGATCCGATAGGGACCAGTTAGGCTCGGTCGGTGACGGACTCAACGTGGGACGGGTATGTCCGAGTGCGCGGTGCTACCGAGCACAACCTGGCAGCGGTCGATGTCGACATACCCCGCAATGCCTTCGTCGCGTTCACAGGGGTCTCGGGGTCCGGGAAGTCGTCACTGGCTTTCAGCACGTTGTACGCCGAAGCGCAGCGACGCTACTTCGAGTCTGTTGCCCCCTACGCGCGGCGACTGCTTCAGCAGGTGGGCGCACCCCATGTCGCCTCCATCACCGGCCTTCCACCGGCCGTTGCGTTGCAGCAACGCCGGGGTTCGCCCAGTTCACGCTCGAGCGTCGGCACCATCACCACGATGTCCAACCTGCTGCGCATGCTGTATTCGCGGGCCGGTACCTATCCTGACGGTGTTCCGCTGCTCGCGGCCGAAGCGTTCTCACCGAATACCGTCGCCGGTGCCTGCCCACGATGCGGTGGGTTGGGCGACTTCCACGATGTGACAACGGAACTGCTCGTTCCCGACCCCTCTTTGAGCATTCGGGAGGGAGCGATCGCGGCGTGGCCGGGCGCCTGGCAGGGCGCGAATCTGCGCAGCATCGTCAGCGGCATGGGTATCGACATCGACGCGCCGTGGCGCACGCTGAAGAAGAAGGACCGAGACTGGCTTCTGTTCACCGAGGAGCACCCCAAGGTGTTCATCGAGCCCGAAGAAGGCCGCGTCGACCACAGTTACGAGGGCAAGTTCTGGAGCGCCCGGAGTCACGTGATGCACGTTCTGGCGGACTCGAACAGCGAGCGCATGCGGGACCGCGCGCTGCAGTTCACCGAAACCGTCCGCTGCCCGAAGTGCTCCGGCAGTGGACTGCGCGAAGATGCGCTGGACGTCACCATCGCCGGCCACTCGATCGCCGAGATCAATGCGCTATCGCTGACAGAACTTGCCGCAGTACTGCGCCCGGTATCCGAACAGTCGGGGGAGGCCGCTGAAGTGGCGGTGCGCATCACCGCCGACCTGCTGGCCAGAATCGACGTGTTGCTCGAGTTGGGTTTGGGCTATCTGGCGCTCGGGCGAAACTCGACGACTCTGTCGCCTGGCGAGACGCAGCGGTTGCGGATCGCCACTCAGCTCCGTTCCGGTCTCTTCGGGGTGGTGTACGTGTTGGACGAACCCTCCGCGGGGCTGCATCCCGCGGATGCCGAGCCACTGCTCGACGTTCTGGACCAGCTGAAGGCGTCGGGCAACTCTCTTTTCGTCGTCGAACATGACATGGATGTGGTCCGCCGTGCCGACTGGGTGGTCGATATCGGGCCCGCGGCGGGCGAGGGCGGCGGCCGGGTTCTGTACAGCGGCCCCGTCTACGGCTTGGAAGAGATCGAGGAGTCGGTAACCAGCAAGCATCTCTTCGGGCGAGGGGAATCTCTGCAGCGTGAGCCGCGGCCCACCGACGGATGGCTGACTCTGACCGGAGTAACCCGGCACAATCTGCGCGAGTTGACGGCGAAGTTCCCACACGGGGTGCTGACGGCGGTGACGGGTGTGTCGGGTTCGGGGAAGTCGACGCTCGTCAGCCAGGTCTTGTTCGAGGTGGCGCGCCACCGCCTCGAGACCGCGGCAGACGAGGACGATGACGCGCAGATCGAAGTCGACGTGGCCGAGGTCTCCGGAATCGAGACGTTCACCCGACTGGTCCGGGTGGATCAGCGTCCCATCGGCCGCACTCCACGATCGACACTGGCCACCTACGTCGGAATGTTCGACATCGTCCGCAAACTGTTTGCCGCCACCGATGAGGCCAAGGCTCGAGGATGGGCACCCGGACGGTTCTCCTTCAACGTCGCCGACGGACGATGCCCCACGTGCCAGGGCGACGGTTTCGTCGAGGTGGAGCTGTTGTTCCTTCCCGGCACCTATGGCCCGTGCCCCACCTGCCACGGTGCCCGGTTCACCCCGGAAACTCTCGAAATCACCTGGCGCGACAATACAATTGCCCAGGTATTGGGCATGTCGGTGGACGAGGCTGCGATGTTCTTCGCCGATGTCACGGGAGCATCCCGCAGTCTGGAGACTTTGCGCGATATCGGGCTGGGCTACCTTCGGCTCGGTCAACCCGCGACCGAGTTGAGCGGCGGAGAAGCGCAGCGCATCAAAATTGCCACCGAATTGCAGCGCACTCGCCGCGGCACTGCCCTCTACCTACTGGACGAACCGACAGCAGGGCTGCACCCCTCCGATGTCGCCCTGCTCATGCGTCAATTGCACCTGCTCGTCGACGCGGGCAACACCGTGGTGATGGTCGAACACGACCTGGATGCCGTAGCCTCCGCAGACTGGGTCATCGACCTCGGTCCCGGCGGCGGCGACAACGGGGGCACCGTGGTCGCCACCGGCACTCCCGCCGAAGTGGCGGTGTCCCCGAACAGCAGAACGGGATCATATCTGGCCCGCCGACTCCAATCCTGAACTGGCGCTTCATCTTGCAGGGGCGCTCTACGCAAGTGCTGCACGATACGGTCGGAAGAAGTCGCGCAATTCTTGCGCGTACAGCTCGGGCTCCACGAACGGCGCGAAGTGCCCACCGCGCGGAAGTTCTTTTACACGAACGACATTCGCGACGCGGTCGAGCCACGCGCGGGGCGGATTCGTGAAGAGGTCACCCGAAAAGAACGAGAACCCTGACGGCACCTCGACGCGGCGGGCGTGCTGCTCCGAGGGAATGGAGGCGTTGGCGTTGTACATACGCATCGACGAGCCGATGGTCTCGGTGAGCCAGTAGAGGGTGACGTTCGTGAGGATCTCGTCCTTGGTGAAATTACGCTCGATGTCACCGTCGCCGTCGGTCCACCCTCGCAGCTTCTCGACGATCCATGCGGCCAACCCGGCCGGGGAGTCGGTCAACCCGACGGCAGCGGTCTGCGGTTTCGTGCGGTGCATCGCAGCGTATGCACCCTCTGTACTGCCCCACGCGGCGGACCTGTCGAGAAAGTCCTGCTCCTGCGGTGACAGTTCGGCGCGGTCGCCGGTGAACACGGGCAGTCCCGCATCCATACGATGGACGGCCACGACAGAGTCGGGGTGATCGAGTGCGAGGTACCGGCTCACGGCGCTGCCGATGTCGCCTCCGGCAGCCCCATAACGGGTGTACCCCAGAATGTGCATCAGCTCGGCCCAAAGACCAGCGACCGCAATCGAATTCAAAGGGGTGCCTGCCGGTGTATCCGAATAGCCGTAGCCCGGCATGTCGGGCACGATGACGTCGAATGCATCGGCGGGGTCGGCACCGTGTGCGCCCGGATCGGTCAGCAGCGACACCACTTTCGAGTAGCGCCAGAACGAGTCCGGCCATCCATGGCTGAGAACCACGGGAAGAACCGGGCCCACAGGTGCCACTGCCCGCGCGTGCACGAAGTGGATGCCCAGATCGCCGACGTCGACCCGGAATCGAGGATGCTTCGACAGGGCAGACTCCTGCGCTCCCCAGTCGAATTCGTCGGACCAGTATTCGACGAGTTCACGAAGGTAACCGACGTCGACACCGAGTGACCACCCAGCATCGGCAGGACTGTCCGGCCACCGTGTTGCGCGAAGTCGTGTTCTCAGGTCATCCAGCGCCGCAGCAATAGTCGTCGAAACGAATGGTTCGGGACGCGTCATGAAGGGGAGTCTACGTCCTGATGTGGCCGCGGTCAGGTGAGTCGGTGGGGGCAAGTGGTCATGTCCGCCGCTGTGCCGGAGCCAGTTTCGTCGCTACAGAGCTTCGGCCACTACCGAACGATTCGATACCGAAGGGGTCGAAGTCCTCGGCCATCCAGCTCGGCGATAGGGGTCAATCGGATGGTCGGTCAGATAAGTTGTCCCGTCGGGAACTTCGTGCCGCATTCGTCGTCGAGCAGCGCCACCGCTGTGCCGGCGGGACGCGGAACCGCAGCTGCCGAGCAATCCCGCCGTCCTCGGCGTCGACGTCGTCGTGCGAACACTCACGGCAGGCTGCGGTACGTCACGAAGCAGTCACGAGCTTCTCGGGCCTCGGCTATCTGCTATCTGCCCGCCAGATCGCTTTCGTCTCGCAACGCGGAGGTGTTGCGGTCGAGGGTTCTGCCCTCGAAGAATGCGGGATGGCGGAACCTCATGACGATCATCAGCACAGCGCCGAGGACCAGGATGCCGAAGCCGAGGAAGAACACGAGTCCGATGCCGCCGATCGAGGCTCCGCTGGCGTTGTCGGGATTCATGCTCTCGCCGAGTGATATGACGAAAACGGCGAGCAGCATGAGGCCACCGAGAAGTGGAAACAGGAAGCGGAAGACGGTGTTACGGACGCTGTCGAACAGCCTGCCGCGGAAATACCAGATGCAGGCAAAAGCCGTGATGCCGTAATACCAGCAGATCATGATGCCCAGGGCCGCGATGGTGTCGATCAGAGTGCGCTCGGACAGGAATGTGACCACTGTGTAGAACCCTGCGGTGATGGCCCCTGCGACGACGGTTGCGTAGGAAGGCACCAGGAAGCGAGGTGACACTTCGGCGAACTTCTTGGGGAAGGCACCGTAGGAACCCATCGCCAGCATCGTTCGCGCAGCCGGAAGGAACGTGGTCTGCAAACTCGCCAGTGAGGACACCAGCACGGCCAGGAACAGCAGCAGCCCGCCCCATTTGCCGAGCACCGGGTCGGCCAGAGAGCCGAAGACGTTCTCGGCGTTGTCCGGGTTACCCAGGCCCAGGCCGTCCTCGCCTACCCCTGCGTACATCATGGCGGCCACCGCGACGAGTAGGTAGGTGAGCAGAATGGTTGCCACGCAGAGCAACCCGGCGCGGCCGGGCGTCGTCTTGGGGTTCTTGGATTCCTCGCCGAGCGTCAGGCACGTATCCCAACCCCAGAAAGCGAAGATGGATCCCGTGAGTCCGATGACGAACGCACCGACGGCCACGCCGGTGAACGGGTTGAACCAGTCCAAGTCGAAAGTGACCTCGCCCGGGGCGTCTCCTGCTCCGACATGAATCAGCGCAACGACGGCGAAGACGACGAGAAGCACCATCTGAAAGCCGACCGTGACGATCTGCAGCTTTTCGCTCGTGGTGATGCCTCTGCTGGCGATCCAGGTGGCCGCTGCGATGAACACCAGCGTCGTACCGACATTGACGAACTTGTTGCCCGGTAGATCGGCGATCGACGGTGTGTCGAACAACTTCGCAAGGAACAGATAGAAGAACTGCACCGCGATGGCCGCAAGATTGGACAACACGATGATCGTCGCAATCACCATGCCCCAACCGCACATCCATCCGACGTAAGGTCCGAATGCTTTGGTCGACCACGTGAACGACGCGCCGCAATCGGGAGACTCGGAGTTCAGCTCGCGGTAGGCATAAGCGGTGAGAAACATCGGAACGAAGCCCGCGATCAGGATTGCCGGCATCTTCAGGCCTACGGCAGCGACGATCAGACCGATACTTGCCGTCAGAGTGTAACCCGGTGCGACAGAGGAGATTCCGAGTATCGCACCAGAGAAGGTGCCGACTGTGCCTGTCGCCAGCCCCTTGGCGCTGACTTCACCGGCAGTGGGCGAGGGCCCGCTTGCGTTCTTGCCCATATTCGAGCCTTCCGTCGACGGATTCATGATTCGAACTCCTGCTTGGGGACGACCACCATGGGAACGGGCAGGACGCGAAGCATCTTCGCTGCCGTCGAACCGAGAAAGAGTCGGCGCGGTTGAGCAAGGCGGCTGGAGCCGACCATGACGAGGTCGCCGTCCTGCCAGTCGAGCGTCCGCACCGCAGACTCGACGGACGACCCGTCCGCGATGGTCACCGATATCGGAAAGTCCTCCGGCAAAGTGGATTTCGCTTCGTCCACGAGGGCGCGTGCATGCGCGACGGCACGGTCACGCGCGCTGTCGTAGCTGTCCCGGGCATCGCGAAGATCGTTGCGGGGGTCGAGCGCAACCAGCGACACGAGCCGCAGTGGAGTGTGCATCCTCTCGCAGGTGCGTACCGCCGTCCGCAGCAACACATCCGCTCCCGTCCTGGTCCCGAGTGCGCAGGTCACCTGACGAATCTCCCGAGCAGACGAGTGCCGGGTGCCGCGCGGCGCGAGTGCAAGCGGCACGTGTGCCGAATGCAGCAGTTCGGTCGAGACCGAGCCGACGGAATGCCGTCCGAGCAGGCCGTCTCCGGACGCACCCACGACGATGGCCGAGGCCCCCAGCCGAGCCACCTCGTCGAGCAGTCCCTGGGCGAACGAATCGTTGAAACTCGCGTGCACGGCGACCTCGATGTCGGACGGCACCAGCGATTTCGCCTCGTCGAGCCAGCCTTGCGCTCGTGTGACCAGGACGTCCTCGTAACCGGTTTCGGCGGGGACTCTGGACGCAACGGTGCGGTCCGGCGGTAGAACCATGCAGATGTCGAGTTGAGCACCCAGGCTGCGGGCGAGCTGCACCCCGAGGGTAAGACCGTCCTTACCGCTGGGGGTGGCGAGATAACCGACTATCAAGCGCATGGGGACGGCTCCTTCGTTTCGATCGAACAGGTAGAGGTAGTGCTGAAATGGTCACTCCGCAGGCTTCGCTCCTGCATGAAATAGTCACTCCGCAGGCTTCGCTCCTGCGAATCATCGGCACCGAGACAGGGCGAGCGACAGCTCTGCGCTCACCACGCACACTTGCGAATTGCTCAGCCCTTCCACGCTGTGGAGTTCACCGACCATCTGGGCCAATCGTTCGACGGAATTGGTGTGCACAGACTGCCACGCTGCAACGGCGTCGGTAGCAGATTCGGTGTGTACCGCCTCGGACAGGACCTGTTCGGTCATGTTGTGCCAGTGCTCACGAATCGCATCGACCAGAATCGCGCTTGCCATGGCGTCCCAGTAGTCGGCTCCGCCGGAGGCGACAGAGGAGCTTTCCACCAACCGGTCGAGACCCATGACGCGGCCGAATTCGAGATACGTCTGCGCCACGTGCGCTATCGATCGGTTGAGCGACCGGGTTGTCGTCTCCAATGCGAATGCCTCGGAGAGGAGTAGAAGTGTGTTCTGATCGACGACGAGATCGCCGGTCAACTCCGGCAACGATGCTCGGAGTTCACGTACCGGCCGCGTGAAGTGTTCGATCGTCTCCAGAGGCGTCGCTTGTTCGTCGCGGTTCCGCAACAACCACGACGTGGTCCGCTCGATCAGATCCTGAACACCGAACTGCAAAACCAGCCTGGTGCTCTGCGGGATTCCAGGTAGATCGGCAACGACGTCCCACAGGTGGTCGATGTCGAAAACCTGGCGCACGACGGCATACGCGACCGCGATATCGGCAGTGCTCACGCCCAGCCTTTCCTCCAGCCGGTGAATCATGCCGGGCCCGACGCGGTCGATCATGTGTCCGGTCACGACGACCGCCACGATCTCCCGGGCCAGTGGATGCCTGCGAATGTGGTGGGGAACCAGGACACGGATCGATTCTGGAAAATAGCCGGCGAGTACCCCGTCGAACACCGGGTCGTCCAGTAGGGGAGAGGCGAGCAATTCGGTAGCCACCAGGTTCTTCGACTGCGCCAACAGCACCGCGATCTCGGGCCGAACCAGTCCCTGCCCCAAGCGATGTCGAGCCCGCAACTCGGCAGGCGAGGGAAGAACCGCAGCGACTCGACTGATTCCCGCGTCGCGTTCGAGGTTGTCGATCAACCGTTCGTGCCGGCCCAGCAGGAACGGCGCGTGGGCCTCGGCGAGGCTGATCGCCAGGGTCTGCGATGCAGCCTCTGCAAGCACCGACTCGGCAACCTCGTCCTGAACCTGGGACAGCGCTCTGTTGCGCTCGGTGACGGACAGCTCGCCGTCCGCGACGGCCGCATCCACCGCGATTTTCAGATTCACCTCTCGATCGGAGGTTGCGACGCCCGTGGCGTTGTCGATGAAGTCGGCGTTGACGCAACCCCCGGCAAGGGCGAATTCGATTCGAGCACGCTGCGTGAGGCCGAGATTGCCACCCTCGCCCACCACCCGGGCCTGCAGTTCGGACGCGTCGACGCGAACGGAATCGTTGGCCGGATCGGCGGAGTCGGAGTGCCCCTCGGTCGAGGCCTTGACGTAGGTGCCGATCCCTCCGTTCCACAGTAGATCCACCGGGGCAGTGAGCAGCGCCTCGACGAGTGCGTTGGGGGAGAGGGAGCCGACATCGATTCCGAGTCGTGCCTGCATCTGCGGTGACAGTTCGATGGACTTGACCGAACGGGGCCACACCGCACCGCCCGGCGACAGTGCCCTGGTGTCGTAATCTGCCCAGCTGCTTCCAGCGATCGCTGCCAGCCGTTCCCGTTCGCGGTACGAGACCTCGGGGTCCGGGTTCGGATCGAGCAAGATGTGCCGGTGATCGAACGCGCCGACGAGTCGGATGGCGTGGCTCAGGAGCATGCCATTGCCGAACACATCACCCGACATGTCTCCGATACCGACCACCGTGAACGCATCGGTATCGACGTCGATACCCTTCTCGGCGAAGTGGCGTCGTACCGACAGCCACCCGCCGCGTGCGGTGATTCCCATGGTCTTGTGGTCGTAGCCCGCCGAGCCTCCCGAGGCTAACGCATCCCCGAGCCAGAAGCCTCGGCGGACTGCAATGCTGTTGGCGAGATCGGAGAATCGCGCAGTCCCCTTGTCGGCGGCGACGACGAGATACGGGTCGTCGCCGTCGCGGATCACCGTGCGCGTCGGATGCACCACCACCCCGCCGTCGACGACGTTGTCGGTGACATCGAGCAGTGCCTCGATGAAATCGGTGTAGGCGTTGCGGACACCTTCGGGAGTCGTCTCCGTTCGAACCACGAAAGCGCCTTTGGCACCCATCGGCACGATCGGTGAATTCTTGACGTGTTGCGTCTTCATCAGATCGAGTACTTCGGTGCGGAAATCGTCGTGCCGGTCCGAATGACGCAGGCCCCCGCGAGATATCGCACCGCTCCGAACGTGACTCCCCTCGACGATCGGCGAGTGCACGAAGATTTCGCGGTACGGGGTGACGGCCGCAGAGAGGGACAATCGTGCCGGGTCGATCTTGAACGCTGCGGGTGGGGCGCCTACCGTGCGGTCGTGCTGAAACCAATTGGTGCGCAACACTGCCGAGAGGAAAGAACGCAGTCCTCGTAACAAGCGATCCTCGTCGAGTGCCGAGGTGCGCTCGACAGCGGTGTCGAGAATGCCCTCGGCGGCAGCCGACAGCCTGTCGCGGTCGGTCACGTCGGGATCGAATCGTGCATGGAAGAGTGCGCAGAATCCTCGGACGAAGTCGCTGTGCCGCAGCAGTATCGAGACCACAGTGGGTTCGGACAGCTCCAGCCCTACCTGGCTGAGATAGCGGGCTGCGGCGCGAACGAGAACGGCGTCGGTGAACGGGATGGACGCCGATGCGATGAGGCGAGTGAAGCCATCGACCTCGAGATCGCCCGATGCGGCGGCCTCGAATGCAGCCCGCAGCAGGTTCGGAGTTGCTGCGGACCAATCGATTTCATCGGTACTGAAACCGAATCTGTGAACGAAGGCGTCGCTGTCGTCGCCCGAGGGCAACAACTCGTGGTTCGCCACACGCAGCCCGAGATCGGCGAACAATGCGACCAGATCGGCGAGAAGTGGAGCGCGACGCTGCCACTCCAGGATGGCAACGGGCATCTGTTGGTCCGCAGTGTCGATGAACCGCAGCCGCACACCGCTGTCCTCCCGGACTGCACCGGCACTGCTCATTTGTTTCTCCTGACCATGCTCGACGAGGGTGAGGCGACGCTCACTGTCGGCTAAGTCTGGCTGAACGAGACGCACGACACAGCTGACGAAATGAACAGCCGAAGTCCCCCGACCGCTCCATTCCGGTCCTTGTGCTGCTTCATCACCCGTTTCGCAGCGCCTCGTCGATTCGTGCTCCCACGGCGGCGGCACCGGCCGAGGTCATGATCGTGCCGGCATGGTCCAGTTCCATCATCGGGGTGATCGAGGTCAGGTCGAGCGCATCGATGTCTTCGGGCGAGTACATCGGTGCCGAGTTCTCCCCAACGCTCCACTGCGCGTGCAGGAATCGAATCGGTATCGTCAGTTCTCGGAACCGTGAGTCGCCGAAGAACACATCCTCGGCGTCGGAGACGACTGCCTCGGTCGACAGCCGCACCGACCCGTCGACCAGATCGTGTTCGGCGTACGTCCGCAGGAGTGGATCCGCCGGGTCGAGAAGCGGCAGCGACGTCGACACCAAGAAGTCGACGTATTCGTCGACGGCGTCGAAATGCTTCTGAGTTCGAGCAATTCTGTCCGCGAACACAGCTCCGACGGTCTCGCGGGTGAGACCGTCGGGCGGTGCCACCGGAACGCCTCCGTCGACGAGAACGAGACTCTTCACTCGAGATGGATACCGGGCCGCGAACTCGACTGCCACGAATCCACCCATGGACATTCCGCACACGTGCGCAGCGTCGAGTCCAAGGGCATCCATGACGGCGTCCAGGTCGTCTGCGTGCCGAGCGAGCGACGACGGCCCCGTGACCTCGACGCTGTCACCCCTGCCGCGCAGATCCGGTGCGACCAGTGTCAGGTGCGGCGACTCCGCCCGCAACCAGCCCCACAGCATGCGTTGGCTGGACACGCCGTGCACCACGAGGACGGGCTCACTGGTGCCGGTGTGTATTTCGACGACGAGATCTCCGCCGGGTACAGGTACTCGATCGATGGTCATGGTGCCGACAGTATGGGAAGCCGGCTCCAGTGGGGATGGATAAGAACCCCATTGAGAACGTCGAAATGTGGATGGTTCATCTTTACCGCGGGAGCGGCGCTGAGTCGAGGGCCAATCTCAGCTCGGTCCGAAACGCTCCGTACGGATGTTCGCCGGCGAATGTCCCCGCGCCACCAACATGTCCGCGACCGTGTCGACGAAATTCGTGGGCCCGCAGATGTAACATCTCGGCTCGAATTCCGCCGGCCACCCGTGAGCGTCGATGTCTTCCAACGTGATTCGACCGAGTGGGCGTGTGCTGCCGGCAGGAGCACGCCGCGTGTGGATCATCGTGACGTCCACTCCCGCCGGAGGGTGAGCCCACTCGTCCGCGAAATAGACCTCCGCGGGTTCGCGCACGGAGTACAGCACCCGGAAGGGCACCCGTCCGCCCGTCGCGGACGCCTGTGCGCGAACCATGGCGCGGAGCGGGACGATGCCGGAACCGCCACCCACCAACAGAACCGGGGGAGACGGGGTCTCCGACGGTTGGGACGGCCGCCAGACGAACCATCGGCCCACCGGCCCTCGAATTTCGATGCGATCGCCGACCTCGACCGACTCGACCAAGTAGGGCGACACCTCGCCGTCCGCGACGTTCTGGACCGATATCTCGACGCGCGACGTGCCGTCGGGTGCCGAGGCCAAGGAGTAGCTGCGCTGTGCGCTGTAGCCGTCCTCGGCAGTGAGCTTGACGTCCACGTGCTGCCCGGCGAGATGGCCGGGCCAACCGTCGACGTCGAGAACAAGGGTGGACGCAGTGGGTGTCTCACGCCGCACGGCCGCCACCGTGGCGACGAGCCAGGGTTTCGCTCCGGCCGTCACAGCCACGTCAGTCGCCCTGGTAGCGCTGCTCGCGCCACGGGTCGCCGTAGTCGTGGTACCCACCGCGCTCCCAGAAACCTTGTTCGTTCTCCAGGGTGAGCTCGATGCGCGAGATCCACTTCGCCGATTTCCAGAAATACAGATGCGGAACGAGAAGCCTTGCGGGACCGCCGTGTTCGCGAGTCAGGGGAGCGCCGTCGAACTCGGTGACCAGCCAGGCCTTCCCGTCCCGGAGGTCTTCGAGGGGGAGATTGGTGGTGTAACCGTCGAAGCCGTGCACCACGACGTACCCGGCATCGGTGTCGAGACCGTCCAGCAGAACGTCCAGGCTCACGCCCTTCCATGTGGTGTCGAGCTTCGACCACTTGGTGACGCAGTGAATGTCGACGGTCGGAGTCTCGTGTGGAAGTGCCGCGAATTCGTCCCAGGTCCAACTGCGGGTGTCGCCCCGTTCGGTGGTGACCGAGAACGACCAGGCGTCGGTCGCGACCACGGGCGCAGGCCCGATCGCGAGGACGGGAAAGTCCTTGGTCAGATACTGACCGGGGGGAGTGCGCCCGTCGTCGCCGCGCCGTCGGCCCACGAAGCCCTTCGAGATCAGTGCCATGGTGAAGAATTGTGCGCTCGTTGTCGGGAGTCTGACAAGTCGGGTGACGGTGTCGGCTACCTGCGTTTCGGCGGGAGCGCGCGGGATCGATGTGGAGTTCGCTGTGCTTCGTACCGGTACGGTCGAGGTGTGGACACTTCTATCGTCGACGCACCATGTGGTGCGGCATGAGTATTTCCGCCGACGACCGTGCATTTCTGGCGCGTGCTGTGGATCTGGCGGCGGCCGCAGTGCGTACGGGCAACGATCCGTTCGGTTCGGTGCTGGTGTCGGGTAGCGGTGAAGCGCTTGCGGAGGACCGCAATCGCGTCGGCGATCGACACGATCCCACCCAGCACCCCGAGATCGCTCTGTCACGGTGGGCTGCGACCAATCTGAACCCCAGTGAGCGACGATCGTCGACGGTATACACCTCCGGTGAGCACTGTGCGATGTGCGCGGCGAGCCACGGAATCGTTGGGCTCGGACGTATCGTCTACGCCACCTCGACAGCCCAATTGCTCACGTGGCTGGAAGAATTCGGTGCTGCGCCGCTCGCGATCACGCCGCTCACCATCACACAGGTCGTGCCGGGAGCAGTGGTCGACGGGCCGGTCGCCGAGTTCAGCGACGCTGTCCGTGAGTTGCACAGGCAACGTCACACGTCCACGGCGTAGCGAAGGTGAGCGAAATCGGCGAAGGCCGCCGAACGAGAACGTCGACAACGGCACTCGTGATGACCGGTGGTATCGGTGTTGCACTCGCGTGGCTCCAGTGTCTTCTGATCCGTCAGCAGTTCGCGGTGGGATTCTGGGTCGTCGTCGTGGCCGTCGTGGCCACCTGTCTCGTCGCGTCCGATGCCAGAAAGCATGTAGCCGTAGGAACTTCGCTCGGTGCAGTGACCGTGGTCGCTCAGGTCGCCTGGTTGGTGACGCCCTTTCACGCGCTGTGGGTCGTGAGCGCAACTGCGGGGACTGCGCTCGGGTTCTTTCTGCTCGGATCGGCGTGGGCGGGCTCCTCGGGTAGCACTCGCCGGGTGATTCTCGCCGTACCGGCCGGCCTCGCGGCCTCGATTGCGTTGGTGGTTTCCGCAGTGACGATCATTACGGCCGCCAGTCCGGCACCGCTGGTTCGAGCGCTGCAGGCCCTGGGGGACAGCAATTCTTTCGCTCCTGCCGGGCCGACAGCGACGTCGGTAGCGAACGGGGCAGGTCGCACCAGTGACATCGAATACGGCTCGACGCTTCCCAATTCGTTTCTCGACATCTACATCGCCGACAACGATCCGTCGGTCAGCCGTCCCACGTACGTCATGGTGCACGGCGGGGGATGGATAGCGGGGGACAAGGCAGACGGTGATTCCGAACTCGGGACGGACAACCCGTACTTCGCGTCGGGGGCGGGCCCCGTACTCGTTGCCGGTTTCAACCTGGTGTCGGTGAATTATGCCTTCGCACCGGAATACCGTTTTCCCACACAGACGATCCAGCTGGGTGAGGCTCTACAGTTCTTGGAAACGAACGCCGACCGATACGGCTTGGACATGAGCCGCGTCGTGCTCGCCGGAAGCAGCGCGGGTGGTCAGATCGTGGGTAGCTACGCCAATGTTCGGACCAACCCCGACTACGCACGTGCGCTGGGCATCGAACCCACGATGGATCGAAGCGCTCTGAAGGCCTTGGTGTTCGACAGTGCAGTCCTCGATGTGGGGCGGGCCGGCTCGCCGCAATCTCCGAGTCCGTCGAACGGCTTTCTGTATGACATAGGTGCGCGCAGCTACCTCGACACCACCGATGCCGATTGGCTGGCGCGCGCAAACGTCACGAAGAACGCCACCTCCGACTTCCCGCCGAGCTTCATCGCCGACGGAAACACCGGCACGTTCCCCGATCAGGCGGCCGAACTGAGCGCGAAGCTGGACAGAATGGGCGTTGCCAATCGCTTGAATCTGTACAGCAAGAACGAGGCGGCCCTCCCGCATGCGTTCATGACCACGGGCTCGCAGTGGACCGAGGAGTACAACCGGCTCAGGATCGAGTTCCTCCGCGGCATCGTCGGATAGCAGAGCAGTCGCTGACGCACTCGACTGGCCGCTACTGCACTGGCAACCGCAGCTGGTCGACGGACCCGGAAACGGCGGCCAACCGGAGTTTCGTTTCGTCTTCCGATCCGGGGGCGGCTGTCATGATGACGATTTTCAGCTCCGCGTCTCCGTCGGTGAGTACGTCGCAGTCGACGGTGATCGGTCCGACGGTCGGATGGTGGACCACTTTGTGATCCTCGCGATGTGAACCGACAGCACCGACCGACCACAGAGACTCGAATTCTGTACTGCCGGTGCGTAATTCTTCGATCAGACCTCTCAGTCTCGAGTCTCGGGGAAACCGCCCGGTGGCCCGCCGAAGGTCTGAAACGACTGCCGCGCGGACCGACCCGTCGCCGCCGGACGGCGTCACCGGCCATGCGGACATTCCGGGTGCATCCGTGCCGACGGGGAAACAGTCACGAGCGAAGTTTCTCTTGGAGTACGAGACGGTCGACGGATCACCGACCAGCGCAGCCCAACTCCGGTTCCACCAGAGCAGTTGCCAATCGGCGGCGAAGACGGCAACCGCACCCTCGTAGAGTCGGCCGACAACCCGCCTGACCCCAGGCGGGATGTGGTCGGAGATAGTCCCGTCGACCGGCGGAATGTGGCCGGCCAAGCGGTAGAGATGGTCTCGCTCGGGAAGAGTCAGCTGAAGAGCCCGCGCCAAGGACGACACCACCTGCACCGACGGTGTCGTCGCTCGTCCCTGTTCGAGCCGCACGACGTAGTCCACGGAAATGCCCGCGAGATCGGCGAGGTCTTCGCGTCGGAGCCCCGTGGCCCGTCGAGATCGTCCGGTCGTCAGTCCGACAGCATCGGGTGAGAGTCGATCACGCCACGATCTGATCGTCGCGCCGAGTCCGTCCGTTGTCGAGGTCACGACTCCATTGTCACTCTTCGAGCGGGTGTGAGGGTGGTACCGATTGTCCTACCGTCCAGGCGTGCCTGGAACACGCGCCGGTCGACCTGAACACTGGGGGCATGACCATCACATTCATCACCGGAGCAAACAAGGGCCTCGGTTACGAAACCGCGCGCCGACTGATCGATCAGGGCCACACCGTGATCCTCGGAGCACGTGACGCCGAGCGGGGTAGGAATGCCGCAGCAGCGTTGGGTGCTCGGTTCGTTCGGATCGACGTCACCGATGCCGAATCCGTCGCATCGGCAGCGGCGGACGTGGAACGGCAGGAGGGGGTTGTCGACGTACTGATCAACAACGCGGGCATTCCCGGACCGCACAGCGCCGTCGAAGAACTGACCGCCGAGGATGTGCAGTCGGTACTCGATGTCAACGTCCTCGGAATCGTCCGCACCACAACAGCATTCCTTCCACTACTGCGCCGCTCCACCGATCCCGTCATCGTCAACGTCAGCAGTGGAATGGGTTCGTTCGCGGCGACACACGATTCGTCTCGCGTCGAATCCAGCGTGATTGCTCCGGCCTACACCGCTTCGAAGTCGGCTGTCACGATGTTGACGACGCAGTATGCCAAGGGCCTGAGCGACATTCGCATCAATGCCGCCGATCCGGGCTACACCGCAACCGAATTCAACGGAAACAGCGGGCCGCAGACCGTCACCGAGGGGACCGACGCCATCGTGCAGCTCGCCACCGAAGGGCCCGGCCACGGATCCGGGCGGTTCATCGACCGCCACGGAACCGTCAGCTGGTGAGCCGGTTATCGGTGATTGCACCGTCTGGGCGGTTCTCCCGTGCCGCGATCGCTTCGAGTGCACGGAATCCGGTACCCGGGTGACGTAGCCTGTCGGGCTCAGGCAGTTCACCGGTGTTCGGACGACTGCGCCGACAGACGTGCCACCTCAGGAAATGAGAAGAACGATGAGCACCAAACCTCCACTTCTGTTGCTGCACGGAGTGACGATGTCGGCTCGAGCGTGGGACACCGTCGCACCACTGCTCGCGAGGAACTACGACCTCCTCGTCCCGACCGCAGCGGGTCATCGCGGTGGACGTCGTCTCGATCACGCGAGCATCGGTGCTCTGACCGATGTGACAGAGCAGCTGCTCGATGATCGTGGTCTCGACACCGTGCACATCGCGGGCAATTCGATGGGAGGGTGGATGGGTATCGAGCTCGCTCGCAGAGGCCGGGCCCGTTCGGTGTGCGCGCTCTCGCCCGCCGGTTTCTGGGAGCCCGACGCCGATCCGGGTAAAAGTCGGGCGACGTTGATCCGAACCAAGAAGCTGGCCGACGCCACCAGCTCACTGATGCCGCCGCTGATGAGGTTCGGGTTCGTTCGCCAGCTCGCCATGCGTGATATTGCGTTGCGCGGCAAGCAGATGACGCACCAGCAGGCTGCCGCATCATTCGAAGACCTCGTCGGATGCGATGCGGCTCACGACCTGTTGAACACCCGCGAGAGCGTGGCACCGTTCACCGAAATGCCATGCCCCGTCACCGTGGCGTGGTCGAGTGGAGACCGCATCTTCCCGCCCGAACATTTCGTCCCTGCGGCCCGTCAGAGGCTACCCGGGGCGCATTTCGTCCCGCTGGCAAACGTCGGCCATGTGCCGATGATCGACGATGCGGCACTGGTGGCGAAGACGATCGAGGAGTCCATCGTCGGTCGTTGACCACAAGAATCAGGCCGTCGGCTCCAGGGCGTCGGCGAGCATGTGCATCGCTGCGGTGGTAGAAAGCGAACGCACACTTGCCCTGTCACCGGGCAGTCGAAGTGTCCGGGTGACGGTCGGCTGATCGCGGACGGCAATCGCGAAGCATACGGTGCCGACGGGCTTGAGTTCGGTGCCACCGCCGGGGCCCGCGATGCCACTGGTCGAGACAGCGATGTCGACGCTCACCCGGTTCAACGCGCCCTCCGCCATCAGTGCAGCCACCGGTTCGCTCACGGCTCCGTGCTGCTCGATGACCTCGGCTGGAACACCGAGAAGCTCGGTCTTCGCTTCGTTTGCGTACGACACCACCGCGCCGATCACATATGCCGACGACCCGGCACGGTCGGTGAGACGCGCGGCGATCATGCCGCCCGTGCACGATTCTGCCGTTGCGATGCGACGGCCCGTCAAGCGACGCGCCACGATGTCGTCGATAGTGGATCCGTCGGTCGAAAAGACCTGTGAGCGATAGTGTTTCTCGATAAGTGCTGCGACGTCGGAGTATGCGGCCGCCGCTGATTCTGGATAGCGCGTCACCATTTCGAGTTCACCGAGACGCAGGCAGGTGGTGATCTCGAGGTCGCCGAATCCCGCTACCTCGCGCTCCGCTGTTCGTAAGGTCGCCGCGAGGTCGGCCTCCGACAGACCGTACGCGCGGATGGTGTCCTGGCGAACCGCGGTACTCCTGGCCAACACTCGCGAGACCGGCGCTGTCTGGACAGCTTCGGGCCACATGGCCTGTAGTTCGCGCGGTGGGCCCGGCAGAATCAGAACCGCAGGCAGCATCCCGGAGTCACTCGCTGGTATCGCGACGCCGGGAGCAGTGCCGGTCGGCGAAATGGACTGCGCGCCTTCCGGAACCATGGCTTGTTTGCGGATGCCCGCGAGAAGGGGCTCCGAATCGGGCGAGGAACTCAGGCGACTCCGCCAACGCTGAACGATTGTGTTGATGCGCTCCTCGAGTTCGACGTCGAGCCGAAGTTCTCGACCGTACAGCGCGGCAACGGTCGCGACCGTGAGATCGTCGGCGGTCGGCCCCAACCCGCCAGTGGTGACGATGAGGTCCATACGCTGATCGGCGAGGAAGCGAAGTTGTGCGGTGAGATCATCGGGCCTGTCCCCGCACACGGTGATGTGGGCGACGTCGACGCCCAGTTCCAAGAGACGTTGGGCGACCCATGGGCCGTTCCTGTCGGACACCCGACCCGAAAGAACCTCGGTTCCCGTGACCACAACACCTGCTCGCACTGACATTCTTCGACTTTACTGTCACCGGGTTCGAGTGGACTCGTGACGGTGGTTCGATCGACACCGAATCCGGGGCCGCGGTGAGTTTCCGTACCGACGGCAGTCGATACCGGCGACATCGTGCATCTCGAACATCGGAGAACATCATGACCACGACGACCACTCCTGCAACCACGTCACGTACCGCTGCGCGCGTCGGCTGGGTCCTCACCGGCCTGCTGGCGCTGTTTCTGATCTTCGATATCGTCGGCAAATTGCTGAATGTGCAGCAGGTGAAAGACGCGACGGTGGAATTGGGGCTGCGCGACGAGATGACGCCCGTCATCGGCGTCGTGCTACTGGTGTGCTTGGTGCTGTACGTGGTGCCGCGCACCGCATTTCTGGGTGCCGTTCTCCTGACCGGCTATCTCGGTGGTGCCGTTCTCACCAACTGGCGGGTCGACAAGCCGCTCTTCAGCACGGTCCTGTTCGCGGTCTACGTCGGGATTCTTGCATGGGGTGCGCTGTACCTACGGGATCCGAAGGTGCGTCAGGTCATGCCGATAGTGCGGTAGCGAGACGCCGCCTGTCGACATATGAAAGGGTCAGGACAACGGATTCAGACCCGACGTGACGGGACCCTCCAACACGGAGCCGTCGGCAGCGAAACGCGAACCGTGCAGCGGGCAGTCCCAAGACTTTTCGGCATCGTTCCACGCCACGATGCCGCCGAGGTGCGGGCACACCGCAGACACGCGGTGGGTGACGCCGTCGACGGTGCAGACAGCCTTCGGTGCGATGCCGGGCTCGACGTGGCCCTGACCCTCGACCAGTGGGGTTTTCGAGCCCCCGGTGATCGGCTTCGCCCATCCTTTCGTCATGTTCAGTCCCACGTTGGCATTGATACGGATCGCGTCGACGATGCCGGTGAGTTGGCGCAGATTCCAGCTGTCGTACGCGCCGGCCCAGTCGGTTCGACCGCCGAACGCCCGCTGTGCAAGAACGAGCGCGGACGCCGCGGCGTTCGTCATTCCCCATTTGTCGTACCCGGTGGCGACCCAGATGCGATCGTCGCCGGGCAGCAGTGGTCCGGCGTACGGCAGCGCGTCGATCGACCCGTAGTCCTGCGCGGACCATCTGTATCGTCGTCGGGCTCCGGGGAAGTTCTCTGCGGTCCATTCGTCGAGGTCGTTCACCTGTGCCTGCGGAGAAGACTCGCGCCCGACGACGTGATCGTTTCCACCGATGAGGAGTAGATCGCCGGCCGGGGTGGGCGCGTACCGGATCGATCGGCTGGGGGAGTCGGCCGAGAGGTACATTCCGCGTGGAACGTCGCCGTCGATCTCGTACGCGGCGGCATACGACCGCATCGGTTCCATTCGAGCGAAGAATGCACCGCGATCGAGAATGGGTGTGCCAGTGGCCAAGACGACCCGCGACCCGCGGAGTGGACCCTGATCAGTCTTGACGTCGACGTGACGAAGCCTTCGTCTCACACCGAGTGCTCGGGTGCCTTCGGTGATGTCCGCACCCGCGCTCGAGGCGTCCTCGGCCAGGGCAATGAGGGCGTCCATCGGATCGAATTGAGCTTGGTCCGGAACAGACACGGCACCGGCGACATCGAAGGGAAGTTCGGTGTCGGTGCCGTAGGAGGCGTTCAGTCCGGCACCGAGAGCGACGCGCAATTCATCGCGAACGGCGGTGAGACCGGAGCTGGTCGTGGCGTACGTGTACGCCGTCTCGCGTTGGACCGCTATACCCCGCTCCGCGCAGTATTCGAGCAGCCATTGCTGCCCAGCAGTGTTGCCCTGCACGTAACGCCGCACCTGCTGGTGCGAATGTTTCGACGCTATCGACGACAGCTTCGTGCCCTGCAGAACACTGATCTTGGCTGTCGTGTTTCCCGTCGCGACGGCACCGATCGTGCGGGCTTCGAGCACCGCGACGCGTTCTCCGGCTCGTGCGAACAGCAGGGCGGTGACCAAACCTGTGAGTCCGGCCCCGATGACCACGGTGTCGTACTTCTGTCTGAAATCGATCGCGCGGTAGGGCGTGCGGTCGGGTCGGTCGAGCCAGAGTGAGTTGGGCGGCATACAACCGAGTTCCCGCCTTCGTCGTCGCGAAACCCGGCAAAACCAAGAGGCAGTGCGCCGTCGTCAGTGAACGATGTCGCCGGGCGGACGCGCAAGAGCGACGCAATTGCGGCCGTTGCGTTTCGCGCGATACAAAGCCTCGTCGGCGGCGGCGAGTGTTCGGTCGAACACGGTGCGGGTGGAGCGTGGATCCACCTGTGGCAGTGCGGCACCGACGCTGACGGTGATCGGGATGTCGTCTGCGACGTTATGGACGGCCTGTCGAAGGCGCTCGGCGAATTCGCCGAGCGTCGGCGTCGGATCCGGGACGAGGACGACGAATTCGTCGCCGCCCAGTCGTGAGACCGTCGCGTGTCGGCCGGCGCTCATGGTCAATCGCATTGCCGTCAGCCTCAACGCGACATCGCCCGCGGAGTGGCCGTGGTGGTCGTTGACGGCTTTGAAGTGGTCGATATCGATCAGCAACAAGGCCGGACGAACGGGGTCGTTGCCGGCACCGACTGCTCTGGCTTCCAGGCCTCGCCGGTTCAGCACTCCGGTCAGTGGGTCGGTCATCGCGTCGGACAGATGAACCCGAGAGGAGTGGAGTACTGCTCGTGAGAACGCCGACAGCAGCGTGACAGCGCCGTTGATCACCGTGATGGCCACGACGACTCGGAGGACGACCGATACGGCGTCGGTAGGGGTCTTCGCCAGCGCTGAAGATCCGAGTACGAGCATGTACACCGTGCTCCACCCGACGTGGAACCAGATCACTTTCGGTCGAGCGAAGTGCGCGGCGTACGCACCGACCAGTGCGAGAAGCATCGCACCCTGAAGCGCTGCTAGAGGATCAGCGTAGGTTGCCGTCACCACGGTGACACCGAGTTCGCAATACACGACGAACCAGTTGTTGACGGGTGCGCGGCGAGACCACCAGTCCATCCCGAATTCGGCTTTGCTCATGATCCGGGCGACGGGAATCGTGCTGATGCACACGGCGTAGGTCAGTACGGTGCCGAGTCCTTCGGTGGGGCCGTCCTGCGTGAACGTGGTGCCGATGCCGAGCAGCCCGAACAGCAGAGTCTGAACGACAACCCCCGTCCGCAGCAGCGGGTCGGGTGTCTCGTCGTTCGCCCGCATGCCGGCCGGTCGCTCGGTGGGCGCACGTCTTGCCGGTGAGTCCCGATGTCTACCCACCGAAACCGTCTCGTGTCATGTCCGATCGCCAGCGCAGACTGGCTCGGACTGCCTCCCCGACACGGTCGGCGAGGTCGGCGGCGAGTGGCTCGGAGTGGTGAAACGTAGTCGCCTGTTTCGGTTTCGACAACCGGGCCGCTTCGAGCTTCGGTACATGCCCGTCGATGCCCAACCGGAAGGCACTGTCCGGAGTCATTCGAGTCGAGGGTATGCGTTCGGCGTTGCGCGGAACCGCCGAACAGTCGATGGTGAGCAGCGATCGATCCGGGCGCGCGAACGTTTGCTTGTCGGCAAGCGCAACATACAGTCCGTCGTTCGCCTCGGCGCGCGTCGCCAGTCGTGCGACGACCCGTCGAATACGCTGCTGGCACTGTGTTCGGTCCGACGACACGACCAGCTCGGCACCCGGGACGGCAGATCGTGTGCTGCGCGCCGACTCCGTCAAGGACGTCCAGATTGCGTCGTCGTCCTCACCGAAATATGTTCGCAACAGCCAGAGTTCGGAGCTGCTCGCGCCGTCGGGCATGGTGATCCAATCCGAGAACTGTGGGGTGCACCGAACGTGCGGTCAGGCGGAGGGGACAGCCCGGAGCTGCACGGGCACAGTATCGACGAGGAAGGCCAGCTGATCTCCGATCACCGAGGAGAACAGCGGCTCCACGTACGGGTCGAAATGACCGCCTACGTAGGTTCGAACCGTCGCACCGCGAACTTTCGCCGCGGCGCGTTGTGCGACGGACGCCGGGGTCACTGTGTCTTCGGACGCAATCTGCACCAAAGTGGGGCAGTCGATACGTGACATCGTTCTCCCGGGGGAGTAGCGCCAGATTTTCAGAAGGATTCGTGCAGCGACGGTTTCGGGGTAGTCGCCGTCGGACAGTCCGGACTCGAGGACGAGACGGTCACGCCCCTTCATCGCGTCGGGCGAGACCATCACGGCTCGTTGGCCGGGTAGTCCGACGCTGTCGACGTAGCGCGGCGATCGGCCGAGGGCAGCGCGCACAGCGTCGGACATGGCGGCCGGTGCCAGCCGCACAGCCTGTCGCAATCCGGTTGCGCGAACGGCAGCAATGCCGTCGATGTGAGGTACCTGGGCGATGACGGCTGCGAATCGAACCCCGTTGCCCGCCAACGTCAGTACGTGGCCACCGGCGAACGACGTCCCCCAGCCGACGACCCGATTGTCGTCGACTCCGTCTAATGCGCGAGCGAAGTCGACTGCGTTTCGCCAGTCGGTGAGCTGTTCGTTCACGTCCAACAACTGGCGCGGTTCGCCCTCGCTGTCCCCGAAGAACCGGTAGTCGAAGACGCACACCACGTAACCGGCCGCGACGAAACGCTCCGCGTAGGCGTACAGGCGCATGGCTCGGGGACTACCGAACCCGTGGGCCATGACAATCACCGGCAGACGGTCGGAGGCCGGGCTGCGTGGCCGGAAAACCGTAGTGGCGCAACGAACTCCGTTCGAGTGGAATGACGTCTCGGTACGGGTGAAACCGGTGTGGTCGTCGGTGATCATGCCATTGTTCCTCTGTTCAGCAAAGACTGTATGGATCGAGACTCGCTACTTGAAGGGGTTGAGTGTCCGGCCGAGGTAGTACCCGATACGTGTCGGAATCGGTTTGGCTGCAACAGCAGTCGCTTTGTTGACCAACCCGGGCACGCACACCGGAGTGCCGTTCTCGACCGCGCGCCATCCCTCGCGAACGACGTCCTCGGGGTTCTGCCACAGGATCGAGGGGAGCTTGGATGTGGCCGCCTCCCTGGTTCCCATGACGTCGTGGAACTCGCTGTGCGTGAAGCCCGGGCAGAGCGCGGTGACGTGAATGCCGTGGGGACGCAGCTCCATGTCGAGTGACTGCGACACGTCGAGTACGTAGGACTTGATGCCGGTGTACAGCAGACTGGCTGCGGGCGGAAGGAGGGCCGCCAGCGACGAGAGGTTGACGATGCGTCCGTATCCTCGCTCTTTCATGCCAGGAACAGTGAGGTGAGCAAGTTCGGTCACCGCCGTGATCATCACCTGGATCTCCGCGGCCAGCGACTCGAATGGAGCGTCGGCGAACTTCGAATTCCCCGACATTCCAGCATTGTTGACGAGTATGTCGATGTCGACACCCAGGGCTCGCGTGCGCTCCATGATCGCGCGGGGAGCGTCGCGATCGGCCAGGTCGGCGGCCACCACGTCGCACCGCACGCTGTGGCGCGTGGTGAGCTCGTCTGCCAGTGCAGTCAACCGATCCTCGCGACGGGCTACCAGAACGAGGTTGTGTCCCTCGGCGGCGAGGTGACGGGCGAAGGCCGCGCCGATGCCTGCGGATGCGCCGGTGATCAGGGCTGTGCGTCCGGTGTTCGACATCTGCCACGTCTCCATCTCTTGAACGGTCATCAAGAACGGTAGCAGTGTCTTGAATGGCATTCAAGATAAACTCCGGGACATGCCCAAGAATCGCGGACTACACGACAGAGAGAGCAAGCGCGACGACATCGTCGCCGCTGCCCGCGAGATGTTCGTATCCGACGGTTTCGAGCGCGCATCGATCAGCCGTCTGGCGAAAGCTGTCGGGATCACCCCGAACACCGTGTACTGGTACTTCGACGACAAGGACGACATCCTGGTCGCAGTGCTGACCGCTATCGCGGCCGAGGACGCGGCAGATTATGCGACCGTCGCGGATCGATCCCTGGCCGACCGTTTGGTCTGGCTCGTGGAGCAACTGCAGAGGGTGGGCCCTCTGGTATCGACGGTGCACGACCGAGTTGCCAAGTCGGCAGCAATCGAACACTGGCACAACGGTTTCCACCACTTCGCGGAATCGTTGTTCGCTTCCGATATCGAGAAGGCTGGACTGTCCGGGTCCGAAGCCGATGCGATGCTGCGCATCGGGACGTTCGTCGTGGAGGGATTGCTGACGCACGCCCCGGCTCCGGAGGTCGTCCGTTCGGTGATCGATCGATTGGTCGCGACCATACCGCCTGTTTCGCGTACCAGCTCTACCGAATGACTCTGGTGCGCTGTGGATCTCGTGGTCAGTCGGTCAGCAGGCCGATCTCGGCAACTGTCAGGTCGGTCCGCGGGTCCCGCCACACGGCCGTTCCGTCGCGCACCACCGGCAGGAGCAGTCGCTTCTCCTGGATCGGCCACTGGATGAACGGGTAATAGCCTGCGAGTTCGCCCTGCACCGAGTCGGCAACGACGACCGTGGCCTCGGCGAGCGTTTGATCGATATGCAACGCGCCGAACGAAAAGCCTCGGAACTGCTCGAGGGCGGGCCTCCGGTGATGCGGGACGGGTTCGAGCCCGACATGGCAGTGCCCGGTCTCCATCAGTGCGATCGTCCATTCCGACCGCTCGATGTGCTGTTCGCTGCCGTGCTTGCGGCAGTACAGATCACGCCCCACGGCACCGCACGCGTCGACGATCCGAGTGGGTGCGCCGTGACCGGAGTCCGGGACGAACGGAAGACGCCACTCCTCGACGCATTCGAAAGCCTGCCATTCCATCGCTTCAGGCTGGCATACGAGCGCGCTGGGGCGATACCGAATTATGTTCGGCCGCCCCGCAGACCCGCGGCCCTGAAACCCGGTGCTCCCCCTCGAAGAACAGTAGGTGAGATGAGCCGCTGACGTTCGTCGATCAGACCGTCAACAAGGATTTCACTGCGAGCAGGTCCACCTGACGGATGGTCGGCGGCTCGGCCAGAAGCTCCTGCTGGCGTTCGCGGAGGGACTTCACAATGCTGCCGTGCAGGTGGTCCTGTCGGCCGTCCTCGTCGGGGAACGTGTCGTAGATCGCGAACGTGTGCTCGCTCAACTTGATTGCGTACCAGGTTGTGGTGCCCGGCTCGTCGATTGCGTGCGCGTGCATCTCGGTGAGCCAGTTTTCCAGGGCGTCTGCCGTGTCGGGTTTCGCGGTGAGGGTGACCAGGAGTCCGACGTTGCGGGGTGCGACGCGAATGGTCGTCGGCGGGGCCGGACGGGGACCGGTCGTCGCGGCGGGCCGAAAGGCCGCGCCGGGATGGTCGTCACGCAGACGCGGCTGCCCCAGCACGAGTTCTCGCAGGGAGGTGGCCTCGGTTCGGTTGGTGTCGGGAATCAATCCGCGGCGACGGAGTTCGGGGGTGATCAATTCACCGAAGTCGCGGAAGGTTTCGAAGTTGGTGACGCGAGCGATGTTGAAGCCGTCGACGTCGGCGATCTCGATCCACTCCTCGAAGTGATCGACGATCGTCTTCGGTGAGCCCACGATGCTCGCGCTCATGCCGCCCACGCACAGCCACTCCGCCAGTTTGCGTGGTGTCCATACCAATTCGCTGTCGACCCGAGTGAGCATGTCGCTGAACGCACGGATGCCGTCGCCTCGGAACTGGTCCAACGGCTTGTCGGGGTCGGCTCCCGAGAGATCGACTCCGGTCCATCCGCCCCACAGTGCCAGAGCGGCGTCGACCTGGGCGTGCTTCTGAACCTGCAGCAGTTTTTCGTGCGCGGCCTCGTCGGTCTCGGCGACGATGGGAGTGAGCATCATGATGATCTTCAGGCTTCGCGGATCGCGTCCCTGCTCGGCGGCCAACATGCGGTACTGGTCGACGATGGGGCGAACGTCGTGGGGGTTGACTCCGACGAGGAAGACCGCTTCGGCGTGCTTGGCGGCGAACTTGCGCCCCCGGGCCGACGCCCCGGCCTGGAACAGGAACGGCGTGCGTTGCGGGGACGGTTCGCCCAGATGCGCACCGGGAACGGTGAAGTACTTACCGGCATGGTCGATGTCGTGCACCTTGGACGGCTCGGTGTAGACGCCACGAGCGCGGTCGCGCACCACCGCGTCCTCTTCCCACGAGCCCTCCCACAGCTTGTAGCAGACCTCCATGAACTCGTCGGCGATCTCGTACCGCTCGTCGTGCGAGATCTGCTGCGTCAGGCCGAGATTGACTGCCGCGCTCTGCTGGTAGGACGTCACGACGTTCCACGCCACCCGGCCTTTGGTGAGGTGGTCGAGTGTCGTCATGGTCTTGGCGAACTTGTACGGCAGCTCGTAGGTGGACGAGACCGTCGCACCGTAACTCAGCGTCTTCGTCGCCGCGGCCATGGCCGAGATCGTCAACAGCGGATCGGCTACGGGTGCCTGCGCAGCGGTACGCAGTGCGGCGTCTCGGTTGCCGCCGTACACGTCGTAGAACCCCAGGACGTCGGCCAGGAAGAGGATGTCGAAACCCGCCGCTTCCAGCGTCTGGGCCAATTCCACCCAGTACTCGATGTCGGTGTAGCGGTGAGTCTGGTCATCGGCGTCGGTCCACATGCCGGGGTTCTGGTGCACCACGCACGCCATGTCGAAAGCGCTCAGTACCAGCTGCTTGCGTGCGGTGTCGGGCCCTGCGTTCATGTTCGGCTCTTTCGATCAGCTGGTCGGAGTAGTGGGGTGAACCTGCTGCTCATCGCAGGTCGGTCGACATCAGACCTTGGAGGCGAGCACGTCGAACGACTGCATCGACGGCGCGTGCGCGAGCAGGTCGTCGGACAGTCGGGTGAGCACCGGATGGCCGTCCTGGCCGAGGGGCGCCTTGCTTTCGGACGAACCGAAGATTCCGAACTCGGTGTTGGTGATTCGATACGCGTACCACGTCGCGGTCTGCGGATCCCGCGCCACCGATCCGAGTGCTTCGCCCAGGATCGCGGCGACCTCGTCCTGCTTTCCCTCTCGTGCGACCAGGTGGATCAGAGTTCCGTTGTTGAGCGCCATGCGGTGCGACTGTCCTCACTGTTGGGCAGACCGACGTCCACCACGAATCGAGCATCGTTACCGAAGCTAACCCGTCCGAGTCCGTGCAGCGACGGTTCGAATCACCCTGATTCGAAGCCTGGCCAACGGTCGCCGAGCGTGCGAGAGCGGATGGTGGCCTAATCTCGAGGCGATGCGAATAGCGGTGGTGGAGGACGACGACGGCGTCGGCGACGCGTTGGTGGATGCGCTGACCGAGGTGGGGCACGACCCTGTCCGGATGCGCCGCGGTGCCGACCTACTGCTCGGGTACCACGGCATGGGTGTCGTTCTCCTCGATCTCGGCCTGCCCGACATGGACGGCCTCGAGGCGCTTCGTAAGCTGCGGACCCTGAGTTCGGTGCCCGTGGTGGTGCTGACCGCGCGGGACGACGAGCGGTCGGTGGTCCGAGCTCTGCGCGCGGGCGCGGACGACTACGTCGTCAAGCCCGCTCGGTTGGGGGAGTTGCACGCAAGGCTGGAAGTGGCGGCGCGGCGACGGAGCGCAACGAGTGATGCGGCGGTGGATCGGCTCGAGTTGGGCGACGTGGTCGTCGATCTCGTCGGGCGCAGTGTCGAAGTCGACGGGCGAGACATCGGGCTGACCACCAAAGAGTTCGACCTGCTCGCGCACCTGGCGACTCGGCGTGGTGAAGCGGTGAGCCGCGAACAGCTGATGGATGCGATCTGGGGCGATGCGTACGTGGCGATCTCGCGATCGCTCGACGTGCACATGACGACGTTGCGTGCCAAGCTCGGCCGACCCGGGACCATCGCCACGATCCGCGGCTTCGGCTACCGCTGGGACAGCTGACGTGCGGCGCCGGGTTCTCGTGGTGCTGATGGTCTACTCGGCCGTCGTCGTTCTCGCGCTGTCGGTTCCGCTGGGATTGTTGCTGGGTCGCGAACGCGCCCAACGATTCGGTGAGAATCGAGCTGCCGCTGCAACGTATTTCGCGGAACTGAGCTCCCGGGAGGACGAGTCGGGTGATTCTCGAATCCGAGAGTCGGTGCAGCGCTACAACGATCTGTACGGCGAGGGGATCGTGGTGGTCGACCGCACCGGAGCGGTCCGTGCTGCATCGGGTCTGGATACGACGCGCACGGACGTTCAACAGGCGGTGGCCGGTGCGCTACGCAATCAACGCGGTGGCCTTCCGTCGAGTGTGACGCCGTGGTCGCCGTCGTCGGTACTGGTGGCTGCACCGGTCGGTGGGGGAACGCAGGTCGACGGTGCCGTGGTGATCGCAGCCTCCACCGACGCGGCCCGCCGGGATGTGGCGATCGGGTGGGCGGTGATCGCTGTCGGTGCGCTGCTGATCTTGGCCACGGTGGCGCTGATCGCTGCCGCGTTGTCGCGCTGGGTCGTTCGTCCACTGACGTCGTTGTCGATGCGAGTCCAATCGTTCGGCGACGCCTTTCACGATCGCCGGCCTCTCGACGACGCGCCACGTCTCGAGTCGGACGCACACGTCGGTCCGCCCGAGGTTCGAGCGCTCTCGCGTGCGTTCGACGCAATGGCAGACGATGTGGAGAACGCGACCGCTGCGCAGCGCCGTCTGGTGGCCGACACCGCTCACACGTTGCGTAACCCGCTGGCGGCATTACGGATTCGACTGGACGTGTTGGGAATGCGGGTGCCCGAATCGGTCGCCGAAGCGCACCAGCGAACGACACTGGAGGTCGATCGGCTCGACTCCGTCGTCGAGGATCTTCTCGTTCTCGCTGCTGCCGAGACGCCGGTCCTGCATCGCGAGACCGCGTGCGACGTACTGTTCGTGCTCACCGACAGAGTCCGATTCTGGTCGAGCGCACTGACAGTGGCCGGGTTGACCGTCCGTGTCGCGGATCGCGACCCGGGAGCCGATCACACTGCTGCGGTACCGGAGGAAGACCTGGTGCGCATGCTCGACGCGATCCTGAGCAACGCGACCAAGTACGCCGGTTCGGGAGCGGAGGTCGACATCGACTGCCGAGCCGGCGACGATCACGTCGTGGTGTCGATCAGCGACACCGGCCCGGGTGTATCCGCCGCCGAATTGCCGATGATCGCGGACCGGTTCTTTCGGGCATCGAGTGCTCACGGGGCGGGAACGGGCCTCGGCCTGGCAATAGTCGCGGCCCTGATCGAGCGAGTGGGCGGACGCCTCGAGGTCGACGCTCATCGACCGTCCGGTTTGATCGTCCGAATGCTGCTCCCGCGCCACGGCTCGAGCGGGTCTCTGTCCTAAGGGAGTGTTAGGAAACGCGAAACAGCTTGGTTCTCGCTGTGCTGGGGGTCACAGTAGAGGGACTTCGGTTGCCGTCACGCGTTCGGCGACCCACCCGCAAGCTATCTGTGGAAGGACCTGCCCATGGCCAACGAGGCCACTTCGACCGCTGGTTCGTCTCGTGCGAACCCGCCGGTCTCGTCTCCCGCAGCCACCCGCCGCGCCGTCTACAACACACTGCGTGGGTCGTCGGGCAACCTCGTCGAGTGGTACGACGTGTACGTCTACACCGTCTTCGCGACGTATTTCGAGAATCAGTTCTTCGATTCGGCGGACAAGAATTCGACCATCTACGTTTACGGGATCTTCGCGGTCACGTTCCTGATGCGTCCGGTCGGTTCGTGGTTCTTCGGACGCTACGCAGACCGGAACGGTCGCCGAGCTGCACTGACATTCAGTGTCTCGCTGATGGCGGCCTGCTCGATGGTCATCGCGTTCACCCCCGGCCGGGAGAGCATCGGTGTGTGGGCCGCGGTCATTCTGATTCTGTGCCGTCTGGTGCAGGGCTTCGCCACCGGTGGTGAGTACGGAGCGTCGGCGACATACATGTCCGAGGCCGCCACTCGTGAGCGTCGCGGATTCTTCTCCTCGTTCCAGTACGTCACGCTGATCGGTGGCCACGTTCTGGCGCAGGTCACGCTGCTGCTCATGCAGGTCTTCTTCGAGCGGGAGCAGATCGAGGACTTCGGTTGGCGCATAGCGTTCTTCATCGGTGGCGTCGCCGCAGTGGTTGTCTTCTGGCTGCGCCGCAGCATGGACGAGTCCCTGACGAAGGATCAGCTCGAGGCAGTTCGTAGCGGTGCCGATCAGGCGTCCGGATCTCTCAAGGAATTGGTCGGAAAGCATTGGCGCGCTCTGCTGATCTGTTTCATGGTGACCGCCGGTGGCACCATCGCGTTCTACACCTACAGCGTCAATGCACCCTCGATGATCAAGGCAGCGTACGAGGACCGCGGAATGACCGGGACCTGGATCAACCTGTTCGGGCTGATCTTCCTGATGTTGCTGCAGCCCATCGGCGGCTTGATCAGCGACAAGGTGGGACGCAAGCCTCTGCTCGTCTTCTTCGGCGTCGGTGGCGTGCTCTACACCTACGTGCTCATCACGTATCTGCCGTCGGCGACGTCGGTGGTGCAGTCACTGGCGCTGGTCTGCGTCGGCTACGTCATCCTCACCGGCTACACCTCGATCAACGCGATCGTCAAAGCCGAATTGTTCCCCTCACACATCCGCGCCTTGGGAGTCGGCCTCGGTTACGCGCTGGCGAACTCCGCGTTCGGTGGTACCGCTCCGTTGATCTACCAGGCCGCGAAGAACGGTGGGCACGTCGGGTGGTTCATCCTGTACGTGACCGTCGTCATCGGCATCTCGCTCCTGGTGTACATCTTCGTGCTGCGGAACAAGACCGAGACCGTCCTCGACAGGGAGCAGGGCAAGGCCTTCGCGTGACCTGTGACGACTTACAGTGAGTGACATGCTCCGGCCCGCTGCGTTGTTCTCTCGAAGAACAGCTCTGCGGGCCGGTGTCGTGTCGCTGACCGCAGTGGCCATGGGAGCCTGCGCCACGGACCCGCCGATGCAACTGCGCCTGGCGGCGGGCGAGGTGGGCGGCTTCTTCTGGGAGTTCTCCGGCCTGCTGTCCGACGCGGCTGCCGGAATGTCGGAGGTCGAGGTAGTGCCGCTCACGACATCCGGTTCTCTCGACAACCTCTACGCGTTGATCTCCGGTCGTGCCGAACTGGCGATGACGCTGATCGACGCCGCATACAGCCACCCGAGTACCGACCTGGCCGCGGTCGGATGTGTCTACGAGAACTACTTTCAGGTCGCTGTGCGGGCGGACTCGACCATCCTCGCAGCGAGTGATCTACGGGGACGACGAGTGAGTACCGGCGCGCCCGGATCGGGGGCGACGGTTCTCTCGCATCGGATCCTCGACGCGGCCGGCGTCTCGGGACCGGATGCAGTTCGTGAAGTTCAATTGTCGATGAAGGCGGCTGCGACCGCGTTGTCCGACAACGAGATCGACGCGGTGATGTGGGCGGGTGGATTGCCGACCCCGGCTTTCGCCGAGCCGCGCAGCGAGATCCGGTTGCTCGAACTGGGCAGTCTCGTTCCGAACCTGCGTCGGGCGTTCGGTACCGCGTACGAGGCGGTCCCGGTTCCGGCGAACGTGTACGGCTCGCACCCGGAGGTGACGACCGTCGGAATTCCGAATCTGCTGTTGGCCCACCCCGATGTGCCGAACCGAGTTGTCGCCGCACTGGTGAGCGTTCTGCTCGACCGATCGTCGGCCCTGGTTCCCGGGCAAGCGATCGGCAGCCAATTTCTCGACGCACGCTCACTGGTCATGACGGGCGGTATTCCTCTGCACCCCGGGGCCGAAGAGGAATACCGCGCTCGACACGGTTAGACGGCGGGCACTACCAGCTCACAACCTCGCTGCGAGTCGGTGGTACGCCGCGTTCCATCGGAGAGTCTGCTGGAACCCACGCGTCGTGGTGCCGGAATCGATGGCGAGCAGCTCGACACCGATCATGTCCGAGAATGCCTCCAGCACAGGCAGACCGATGGCGGTGCTCAACACCGTGTGGTGGGGTGCGCCTGCAGTCAACCACGATTCGGCCGACACCGACAGCGAGGGCTGCGGTTCCCACACTGCGCATGCCACGGGTAGTTTCGGCAGCGCCTCGTCGGGCTCGACCACGTCGATCACGTTGGCCGTCAATCGGAATCGCTCACCGACGTCGGACAGTCCGACGACGACGCCATGCCCCGGATCGGCGGTGAATCGCAGCCGCACCGGATCCTCGCGGCCGCCGATCGAGAGTGGATGAATTTCCAGTGTCGGGCGGGACGTCGTGATGGACGGGCACACCTCCAGCATGTGTGCACCGAGGATCTTCTCCTCACCGGGGACGAGGTGGTAGGTGTAGTCCTCCATGAAGGACGTACCGCCCTCCAGTCCCTCGGCCATGACCTTCATACCGCGCAACAACATCGACGTCTTCCAGTCGCCCTCGCCGCCGAAGCCGTAACCGTCGGCCATCAGTCGCTGCACCGCCAATCCCGGCAACTGACGCAGGCCGCCGAGGTCCTCGAAATTGGTGGTGAACGCCTTGAACCCGCCGTCGGTGAGGAACTGCCGCATTCCCGCTTCGACGCGTGCGCCGTAGCGGAGGGAGTCGTGACGAGCCCCGTCCTTGTCGAGGCTCGGTGCGGTGTCGTAGAGCGACCGATACTCGTCGACGAGTTCCGAGACGGCCGACTCGCTGACGCTGTCGACAACGTCCACGAGATCGTTGACGCCGTAGGTGTTCACGGAGACGCCGAACCGCAGCTGCGCCTCCACCTTGTCGCCCTCGGTGACCGCGACGTCGCGCATGTTGTCGCCGAAGCGGGCCAGTTTCAGCGAACGCAATTCGGCCCGGCCGAGTGCCGCGCGCGCCCACTGCTCCGCCCGCGTCCGTACCGACGGATTGTCGACGTGGCCCGCGATGGTGGTGCGCAGTACGCCGACCCTGGACTCGATGTGCCCGAACTCGCGATCACCGTGCGCAGCCTGGTTCAGATTCATGAACTCCATGTCGATCGTGGACCAGGGCAACGACATTCCGGCCTGCGTGTGCAGGTGCAGCAGTGGAACATCGAGCGCGTCCAGGCCTGCGATCCACATCTTGGCCGGCGAGAAAGTGTGCATCCAGGTGACGACGCCGATGCAGTCCTCGGCGGCGTTGGCCTCGCGCATGCACCGCAGGATCGCGGACGCGTCGAGCAGCACCGGCTTCCAGACGACGGATACCGGTAGTGCGCCGTCGAGTTTGTCTGCGATCTCCCGTGATTGGACTGCCACCTGCTCGAGCGTCTCGGGACCGTAGAGGCCTTGACTGCCGGTGAGAAACCATACTTCGGACATGGAGAATGTACCTTCCGTGGAAAAATGTGGCGCTGATCAGCGCTGGCCGTAGACGTTCTGGTAGCGGTCGTAGAGTGCGTCGACCGACGCGCGGGGGATGGGAAGTGGTTGTCCCAGTTGATATGACAGGTGCACCGATCGGGCCACGTCCTCGCACATGACCGCCGCTTTCACCGCAGATCGGGCCGACGGGCCAACCGCGAAGACGCCGTGGTTCTGCATGAGTACTGCCGGAGAGCGGCTGTCTGCGAGGGTGTCGACGATGCCGCGCCCGATCGAGTCGTCGCCGATCACGGCGAACGGACCCACCGGAATGTCGCCGCCGAATTCGTCGGCGCACATCGTGGTCACGACCGGAATGGGTTCTCCTCGCGCGGCCCACGCCACCGCGTAGGGCGAATGAGTGTGCACCACACCGTTGATGTGGTCGAGGTGCCGATAGACGTATGCCTGCGCCTCGGTGTCCGAGGACGGCGCGTGGTCTCCTTCGACCACTCGACCGTGCAGATCGCACACCACCATGTTGCCCGGTGTCAGGTCGTCGTAGGAGACGCCGCTCGGCTTGATGACCATGAGGTCTCGACCGGGAACGCGCGCGGACACGTTGCCCGCCGTCCACACGACCAGTCCGTAGCGCACCAGTTCCGCATGCAGTGCGCACACGTCCTTGCGAATCTCCTCGACGACCTCGCGAACATCGTCGACAACTGTCATTTCGCTTCCAGCTTCCTCGTCAGGGCTGCGCGACGCAGTGATCGCAGCCGGCGCATGGTCGGTACGTCCCGACCGAAGCGATCGTGCAGTTCCAGGTAGATCTCGTACAGCCAGTCGTATGCCTTCGACCGGGACTCGTCCGGAACGAATGCACCGCGGCGAACCTTGCCCATCGATTTCGACGCCACCGGCACGTCCGGGTAACAGCCTGCGGCCACTGCCGCGTGGATGGCGGAGCCCAAGGCGGGGCCCTGCGCGGACGCGATGACGGACAGCGGCATTCGTAGCACGTCGGCGTAGATCTGCATCAGCAGTGGGTTGCGGGCCAGCCCTCCCGCCACGACGAATTCTTCGACGGGAACGCCGCTGCCGCGGAACGTCTCGACGATGACGCGGGTACCGAACGCCGTTGCCTCGAGCAGTGCGCGGTAGGTGTCCTCGGGCCGCGTCGCGAGCGTCGATCCGATGACCAGGCCGGACAGTTCGTGATCGACCAGGATCGACCGATTGCCGCTGTGCCAGTCGAGCGCGACCAGACCGTGCTCGCCCACCTCTTGGGCCGACGCGAGCCGCGTCAGGTATTCGTGCACGGACTCGCCTGCGGCAGTTGCCGCTTCGCTGTAGGACGCGGGAACTCCGGTGCGGGTGAACCACCCGAAGATGTCGCCGACCCCGCTCTGGCCGGCCTCGTACCCGTACGACCCCGCGACGATGCCGCCGTCGACGACGCCGCACATACCCGGAACGTCGTTCAACACGGTCGAACTCATGACGTGGCAGGTGGATGTTCCCATGATGGCGACCATGCGGCCCGATTCGACGGCACCCGCAGCCGGGGCCGTGACGTGGGCATCCACGTTTCCGACCGCGACGGCTATGCCCTCGGGCAATCCCGTCCATGCCGCGGCCTCGGCGGTCAACGTGCCTGCACGCGAGCCCAATTCGCCCAGCGGTTGGTCGAGCTTCTCGGCTACGAACCCACCGAACCCGGGCGCGAGCTCGGTGAGGAAATCGACGGAAGGGTACTTGCCGTCTTGATAGATGCCCTTGTATCCCGCGGTGCAGGCATTACGCACGTAGTTTCCGCACAGTTGCCAGACGATCCAGTCGGCCGCCTCGACCCACCGGTCCATGGCCTCGTAGATCTCGGCGTCCTCCTCGTGAATCTGCAGCGCCTTGGCGAATTCCCATTCCGAGGAGATCAAGCCGCCGTAGCGGGGGAGCCAGCTCTCGCCGCGTCGGGCGGCCAATTCGTTGATGCGGTCGGCCTGTCCCTGCGCCGCATGGTGTTTCCACAGTTTGACGTAGGCGTGTGGGCGATCGACGAACCGCGGGTCTTCGCTGAGCGGCGTGCCGTCCGCGTAGGTCGGCACCATGGTGCATGCGGTGAAGTCGGTCCCGATACCCACCACCTGCTCCGGCGCGATGCCCGCGGCGGCCATCGCAGCGGGGACGGCGCGGCGTAGGACGTCGCGATAGTCGTCCGGCACCTGCAGAGCCCACGCGTCGGGTAGTCGTACGGTACTGCCGGGCAGAGTCTCCTCGAGTACGGCGTGGCGGTATTCGTGTACGGCAGATGCAATTTCGGCACCATCGGACACACGGACGACTACGGCACGGCCGGAGAGAGTGCCGTAGTCCACTCCTACCGTGTAGCGGTCATTGGACATGCGATTCTCCTTGTTGCGGTGCAACGGTTGTGGTCGGTTTGGGTGCAGTGGTGCTGGACGATCGAACGACGAGTTCAGGATCGATGAGCGCCTCGGGTGCGGCAGTGTTGTCCAGTGCCGCGCGCAGGACGTCGATCGCGCGTCTGCCGACTTCGGTGAAGTCCTGGCGGACCGTCGTCAGTGGTGGGATCAGGAAAGCAGCCTCGGGGATGTCGTCGAATCCGACGACGGCGAACTCCTCGGGCACACGGCGGCCGCTCTCGTGGAAGGCGCGCAGCAAGCCGAGGGCCATCTGGTCGTTGGCGCAGAACGCGGCCGTGACGGTGTGGTCCTCGGCGAGGCGGAGCCCGTTCTCGTAGCCGCTGCGTGCGGACCAGTCGCCGCGCAGGACCGGTGTCCACGCCAGCCCGGCCTCGTCGAGCGCATCCTGCCACCCTTGTTCACGGCCGCGGGATTCGGTCCATCCCTGCGGTCCGGACAGATGCACGATGCGTTCGTGACCTGCCTCGATCAGGTGTCGGGTGGCCAATCGAGCGCCGCCGACCTGATCGATGCCCACGGTCCAGGTCGAGGTGGTGGGGTCACCTTCGACGACCACGACGGGAACGACGGACTCCTCGGATCGAGCCGCTGCCACAGCGTCGTCGGTGGCGGCGATCAACACGATGCCCTCGACGCCCTGGTCGTGCAGGTGATGCAGTGCGCCGACGAGTTCGTCGTGTGTCAGCGTTGCGAGACTGACTGCGCTGACGGAGAATCCGGCATCACGTGCCGCGCTCTGCACGGTGCGATGCGTGGTGCTCGGCCCCCAGAACCCGCCTTTGGAGCCGATGATTCCGATCGAGGCGGACCGTTTGGTGACCAGTGCCCTGGCGGCACGATTGGGACGATAGCCCAGTTGGTCGATGGCATTCTGTACCCGGTCGCGGGTTTCGGGGCGTAAGTTGTTCTGACCGTTGATGACCCGCGAGACCGTCTGATCGGATACCCCGGCCAATCGGGCGACGTCGGTCATGACCGGTGCCTTACCGTCGATCCCTGTGTTGGTCACCTCTTTCTCGCCGTCAGCAGACGTTGGGCGAGAACGAACACCAGGAGCAGCACTCCGATCGTGATTCGCGTCCACCACGAGCTCAGGGTTCCGTCGAAGGCGATGAAAGTCTGTATGGCACCGAGGATCAGGACTCCCACCAGCGAGCCGAGGACGTACCCGCGCCCGCCGGTGAGCAGCGTTCCGCCGATCACCACCGCGGCGATGGCGTCGAGCTCCATGCCGACGGCGTTGAGGCTGTAGCCCGACAGTGCGTAGAAGGAGAACAGTAGGCCGGCGAGCGCCGCGCAGAATCCGCTGATCGTGTAGACGCCGACTTTCACGGCCGCCACCTTGAGCCCCATCAGCAGCGCGGACGCCTCGTTGCCACCGATGCCGTAGACCGAACGTCCGAAACGAGTGCAGGCCAACACGTATGCAGCAATCGCCACCGTGGCCAGCGCGATCACCACGCTCCAGGTGATGGTGTAGCCGCCGGGAAGTTCGATGACGGCGAATGCGATCGAGGAGAACGTGTCGTCGGTGATCGGGATCGACTCGACACCGATCATGTAGCACAGGCCCCGGGCGAGGAACATCCCCGCGAGTGTGGCGACGAACGGCTGAATCTGCAGATAGTGGATGAGGGCACCCATGACGGTGCCGAGCACGGCACCGCACAGCAACACCACGGCCATGACCAGCAGCGGTGGCCAGCCCAATTGCAGTGTGCGCGCGGCGATCATCGTCGAGAGTGCGACGACGGACCCGACGGAGAGATCGATTCCGCCGGTGAGGATGACGAAGGTCATCCCTACCGCGAGGACGATGAGGAACGAGTTGTCGATCAGCAGTGACAGGAACACCTGTGGATCGGCGAAGCCGCTGTAGCGGAATTCGCCGAGTCCGAACAGACCGACGAACAGCGCGAACGTGGCGATGACCGGCAGAAACCGAGACGGTGGGGAGTACCGCTTCACGCGGTCCCAGGTCGAGGGCGCGGGGCCCGGTGCTGCCGCGGTAGTCGTGGGGGGAGCAGTCATGAGGTCGCTCACGGTCGTACCGCCTTGGTGGAGTCGGTGCGGAACCACGTCCGCAGTGATGCGCGGGCTCGTGGTGATTGCAACAGGCAGACCACGATGATGACGACCGCTTTGAACAGGTAGTTGGCCTCGGAGGGGATACCGACATTGGTGATGGTGCGCGTGAGTGTGCCGATGAGCAGGGCACCGACGACGGTGCCGGCGATGGAGAATCGACCACCGGTCAGAGCAGTGCCGCCGATGACGACAGCGAGGATGGCGTCGAGCTCGATCCACTGGCCCAGACTGTTCGCGTTCACCGAGTTGGTGTTCGCAGCGATGATCAGACCAGCCATTCCCGAGCACACCGCGGCGAACACATAGACCGTCCAGACGATCGTCCGCGACTGGACGCCTGCCAATCTGCTTGCCTCCGGGTTGATTCCGACGGCTTCGACGAGCATCCCCAGTGCGGTCCGCCGGGTCAACAGTGCGGTTGCTGCCACGACCACGAGGGCGATGATCAGTGCCAGTGGAAGTCCGAGAAGCGTGCCCGACGCGAGCGTGCTGAAGGCCGGGTTGTTGACTGTCGTGATGTTTCCGTCGGTGATCAACATGGCCAGGCCACGTCCGGCGACCATCAGAATGAGCGTCGCGATGATGGGTTGAATCCCGAAGACCGACACCAGAAGGCCGTTCCACAGACCCAGCAGCAGACATACTCCCAGTGCCCAGACGACAGCCATGATCATCGTCGTGGTGGCACCCTCGTCCGGTGCCGCGACGATGCGAGTACACGCAACGGCGGCAGCGATGACTGCCACTGCGCCCACGGAGAGGTCGATGCCGCGGGTTGCCACCACCAGCGTCATGCCGACGGCCACCAGAATGAGCGGCGCGGAGTTGCGTGCGATATCGACGATGTTTCCGAACAGGCCACCGTTCTCGATTCGAATGTCGAGGAAGTCCGGTGTCACAACGACATTGACGACGATCAGAGCTATCAGAGCCAGCAGCGGCCAGACGACCGGCTGGGCGAGGGCGGCACGTGCGCGAGCGGGCGCGCCGGCCGGTGGTTCGAGGGTTTCGGTCATGATGCGACATTCCTGTCGGTGGTCGAAGTGGCGGCCGCGACGGGTTCGTCGGTGCGCACCCCGGCTGCGATGGTGGCGAGCACGTCGCCGACCGACACACCGTCGTTGATACGTTCGTCGATCTTGCGGTGATCTCGCATGACCACGATGCGGTCACTGAGGCGCAGGATCTCTTCGAGCTCGGCGGAGATGAACACCACCGACATTCCGCGCGCGGCCAGATCGGCCACCAGGGTTTGGATCTGCGCTTTGGCACCGATGTCGATTCCGCGTGTCGGTTCGTCCAGAATCAGAAGTTCGGGTTCGGTGATGAGCCAGCGGGCGAGGAGCACCTTCTGTTGGTTGCCGCCGGACAGGTTGCGCATCAACGCGTTCGGATCGGCGGGCCTGATGTCGAGTGCAGAGATGTACTGCTTGACGAGCTTGGTGCGGGTGGCACGGGGGATGGGACGAAGCCATCCACGCTTGGCCTGCAGAGCGAGCAGCATGTTGTCGGCCACCGTCAGATCGGCCACCACACCGTCGGCCTTGCGATCCTCGCTGGTGAGGGCGATGCGCCGATCGGCGGCCTGGCGTGGACTGCGAATGCGGTGCTTGGTCGCATGCACTTCGATCGATCCCGAGTCCGATCTATCGGCTCCACCGAGCAGGCGAGCAAGCTCGGTACGGCCGGACCCGAGCAGACCGGCGATGCCGACGACCTGTCCCGCATGAAGACGCAGATCGGTTGCTTCCAGTGCGCCCTTGCGTCCGATGCCCAATACTTCCACGACGGGCGTCTGTTCGTCGGAAACCATGACCGGCTCGCGGCTGTCGAGTTCGCGCAAGGTGTCCAGTTCCCGACCGATCATCAACTCGACCAGCTCGAACTGCGGAGTGTCGGCGACCAGGCGCTCGGAGACGAGCTTTCCGTTGCGCAGGATCGTCATTCGGTCGGAGATCCGGTAGATCTGGTCGAGGAAGTGCGACACGAAGACGATCGAGGTTCCGTCTTCCCTCAGCCGTTCGATGACGGAGTACAGGGTTTCGACCTCGTCCTTGTCCAGACTCGAGGTCGGCTCGTCCAGGATGAGTACGCGGGCGTCGACATCGACTGCACGGGCGATGGCGACGAGCTGTTGCACGGCGATCGGATGGTCCCCGAGGACCGACGACGGCTCGATGTCGAGCCCCAGCCGGTCGAGAGTCGTTCTGGCACGGCGGTTCATCGCTCGCGTGTCGATACCGCCGATGGCCCCCAACAGTTTTCCGGGTAGGCGTCGGGGCTCGCGGCCCAGGAGCATGTTCTCTGCGACAGTCAGATTCGGAAGTAGGTTCACTTCCTGGTAGACGGTGCTGATACCTGCAGCCTGGGCCGCGCTCGGCGTCGCGAACTCGTGTTCGGTTCCGTCGATCGTGACCGTTCCGCTGTCGATCGAGTAGACCCCGGTCAGTGCCTTGATCAACGTCGATTTACCGGCACCGTTCTCACCCATCAGCGAATGCACCTCGCCGGGGAAGAGCCGCAACGACACCCCGTCGAGGGCTCGGACGGCACCGAAGGTGATCGAGATTACTTTCATCTCCACGAGCGGAGTCGGCTCTGTGCTGGGGATCGGCTCCGCGGTGAGAACGGTGTCGGTACGCATGCGTCGACTCTCAGTACTGGCGGTCGGCGAGTACTGCTGCCGCCTGGTCGGGCGTGAAGGTGGTCTCCTCGGTGACGACCCTCTTGGGAACGTCCTCGCCCTTGACGACCTTGTCCGTGAGCTCCATCAGCTGCGGTCCGAGAAGTGGGTTGCACTCGACGATGAAGTCGATCTTCTTGTCCGCCAGTGCTTGCATTCCGTCCTTGACGGCGTCGACGGTGATGATCTTGATGTCTTTTCCGGGTACCAGCCCGGCTGCTTCGATGGCTTGGATTGCGCCCAGGCCCATGTCGTCGTTCTGGGCGAAGACGACGTCGATCTGGCCTCGGTTGGAGTTGAGGAACGACTCCATCACCTGCTTGCCGCCGTCACGAGTGAAATCGCCGGTCTGTGAAGCGGTGATCGCGATGTTCGACTGGCCCCCGATGGCGTCGCGGAATCCCTCGGCCCGGTCGATGGCGGGAGCGGCTCCGGTGGTTCCCTGCAGTTCGACCACGTTGATCTTTCCGTCGCCGGTGGTGTCCGCAGTGGCGCTGTTCTGCACCAGCCAATCGCCTGCCTTCTTGCCCTCTTCCACGAAATCGGAGCCGAGGAACGTGGCATACAGCGAATCGTCGGTGGTGTCGACGGAGCGGTCGGTGAGGATCACCGGGATGTTCGCGCGCTTGGCTTCCTGGAGGACCGGCTCCCATCCCGTCTCGACGACGGGGCTGAAAGCGATGACGTCGACCTTCTGCTGGATGTAGGTGCGAATCGCCTTGATCTGGTTTTCCTGCTTCTGCTGAGCGTCGGAGAACTTCAACTCCATGCCGGCAGCGCTGGCCGCGTCCTGGATGGAGATGGTGTTGGCCGTGCGCCATCCGCTCTCGGCACCGACCTGGGAAAAGCCCAGCACCGTTGCGCCGTCACCGCCGCCGGACGCGTCGCCGCCGCCTCCGCTACTACACGCACTCAGGACGATCGCACCACTCAAAATGAGCGCGCTCGCCGCAAAAATTGTCTTCGACGCCATGGTGATCTCCTCAATGTCGCCACTCCACTGTGACGTGTGCAACACAGTGTGAGCGTTAACATCGGGCCGCGTCAAGACTTGACACGTTTGAATTCCAAAATTTTGTGAGCGCTCACTCAAGCGTGAAGTGCAGAAAATCTCCACTCGATCACGGACCGGTACGTCTGGCCCGGTCGCAGCACCGCAGAGGGAAAGTTCGGGTGATTCGGTGAATCGGGGAACAGCTGGGGTTCGAGTGCGATGCCGTCGCCTTGGCGCAGCATCGAGCCGCGTCGAGACACATCGCTGCCGTCCAGGAAGTTGCCTGTGTAGACCTGCACTCCGGGCTGATCGGTCCACAATTCCAGTGTCGTTCGACTGCGTTCGGAGCTCAGGATCGCCGCACGCCGAAGCCCCGTACCGTCGACGACCAAGTTGTGGTCGACACCCCGGGCGGTCAGCAACTGCGGATGAGTGGCTCGGGCCAGGTCTCCGACTCGTCCGGGCCTGCGCAGATCCAGCGCGGTGCCGTCGACGGATTCGATGGCACCGGTCGGGATTCCCTCGGTGTCGACCGGGGTGTACGTCGAGGCGAACACCTGCAGGGTGTGATTGTCGATGCCATGGCCGTCGAGGTCGAAATATGCGTGCGACGTCAGGTTCACCACCGTCGGCGCGGTGGTCGTTGCCGTCGACTCCAACCGCACGCGATCGGGCGTGACGGAGAACTGGGCCCGCGCACGGACTTCGCCCGGGTAGCCCTGATCGCCGTCGGGGCTGATCAACTCGAATTCGACCGAATCCGTCGATCGGCCGACCACTGTCCAGTGTCGTGAGTCGAAGCCGTCGGTTCCGCCGTGCAGATGGTTGGTGCCGTCGTTGATCGTCAGTTGCACCGCTTGCCCGTCGATCTCGAACCGGCCGTCCTCGATCCGGTTCGCGTACCGGCCGACGGTGGAGCCGAAATAGGCGGTGGACGAACGAAGCTCACGCTCGCCCGCCACGCCGACGAGAACGTCGCGGCGCTCGCCGTCTCCTCCGGTCACCGACATTCGTTGCAGGGTCGCGCCGTAGGGGAGTACCTCCACCTCCACCCCGGGCGAACGTCCGATGGTGATGGTCTCGTTGTGATCGTCGTCGGTGGGCACCGGTCGACGATAGCTCCGGGGAGTGAGATCGGTCCCCGGATTGCTTCGTGCGGCGGGCGACGCACCGTGTATTCGTAGGTGCGCATACTATGGTGTGATGCAGGCCACGTCACTGCGCATTGATCGTCTCGATGAGATGAAAATAGCTATCGCGCAGTCGATCTCGGTCTGTCGAACGCAGCCGGACACCGTCGAACAGGAGAAATCGTGGCAGACAACAGAGCAGTGACGTACGCCGGACCAGGCAGTGTAGAGGTTCAGGACATCGCTTTTCCGGGCCTGGAATTGACCGATGGCCCCGGCGTGAATCCGGCCAATGTCGGCCGCAAATGCGAACACGGCGTGATCCTGAAGGTCGTCTCGACCAACATCTGCGGCAGCGACCAGCACATGGTCCGTGGACGCACGACGGCACCCGAGGGTCTGGTGTTGGGCCACGAGATCACCGGCGAGATCGTCGAGGTCGGACGAGACGTCGAATTCTTGAAGGTCGGCGACATCTGCTCCGTTCCGTTCAACATCGCCTGCGGACGGTGCCGAAACTGCAAGGAGCGCAAGACCGGTATCTGCCTCAACGTCAACCCGGATCGACCCGGTTCTGCGTTCGGTTACGTGGACATGGGCGGATGGGTGGGCGGCCAGGCCGAATACGTCATGGCACCGTACGCGGACTTCAATCTGCTGAAGTTCCCCGACCGGGATCAGGCGATGGAGAAGATCCTGGACTTGACCATGCTCTCCGACATCTTCCCGACCGGATATCACGGCGCGGTCACCGCGGGAGTGAAACCCGGTGCGACGGTGTACATCGCGGGTGCGGGCCCGGTCGGTCTGGCGGCCGCGGTCGGCGCACAATTGCTGGGCGCGTCGGTGGTGATCGTCGGCGACATGAACGCCGACAGGCTGGCGCAGGCACGAACGTTCGGCTGCGAGACCGTCGACGTGGGCAAGGGCGCGCCGCAAGATCAGATCGAACAGATCCTCGGTGTCCCGGAGGTCGACGCTGCGGTGGACGCGGTGGGATTCGAGGCTCGCGGCCACGGCGGAGACTCGTCCCACGAAGCACCGGCCACGGTGCTCAATTCGCTGATGGACATCACCACCGCGGGCGGTGGCATCGGAATTCCCGGGCTCTACGTCACCGGTGATCCGGGCGGCGTGGACGAGGCCGCACAACGTGGCGCTCTCTCGCTCAGCCTCGGCACCGGTTGGGCGAAGTCGCTCTCGTTCGCCACCGGGCAGTGCCCGGTGATGAGCTATCACCGAGAACTGATGAATGCCATTCTCAAAGAACGAGTCTCGATTGCGAAAGCCGTGAACGCAACGGTCATCACTCTCGACGACGCACCACGCGGCTACCGGGAATTCGACAGCGGAGTCGCTCAGAAATTCGTCATCGACCCGCACGGCATGATCTCGAGCTGACGGCGTTCGGCCCAGCACTCGTTCGAGCCACCGACGTCTCGAAACGCGAGGGTGGCTCGAACGACTGCTGCGCCGAGTCCGGCACCTGTTCGAGCCACCTATGCTGGGATGATGTTCCTCCTCTTCGGTTTCGGCAGCAAGCGCAAACACGTCGGCCCTGGCGCAACGCGAAACTGCCCGCGGTGCCACAACACGACCCAGTGGGCGAGAATGAAGCAGTACCAGCAATTCACGCTGTTCTTCGTCCCGGTTGCGCGGTGGAAACGCGTCGAGTTCGAGGAATGCGGGATCTGCGGGGCTGGGGTGTCGATCTGAACGGGCTCGCGCGCCCGTGACGGTGCGGGCGCGCGAACCATCCGGCAGACCGTCGCTCACGCAGGAGCCAGCACCACCACCGAATTGTGTCCTCCCATTCCCAGTGAGGATTTCATCGTCAGACCTGGCTCGGCTGCGGTGAATCCGTCGAGCAACTGCGGGTGTCCGTCGGAGACCTGTGGGGCCGCAGGAACCAGTCCGCGATCGAATCCCATGACGGCAGAGATGGTTTCGACGGCCGACGCCGCGCCTTGGCAATGCCCGGTGAGCGGCTTCACCGAATACACCTGCGCGTGTGAGCCGAGCACCGTCTCCAGCATTTCCGTTTCTGCGGCATCGCACTGAGCGGTGCCTGGCCCGTGCGCATTGAGGTAGCGCACCTGGCGCGCCGTGGCACCGGCGTCCGTCAAGGCGGCTTCGAAGCAGTCTCGTACCTGCGTCAGGGCCGGGTCGATGGACGTCGCGTGGAACGCGTCGTGAGTCATCGAACCGCCCAGTACCCGCGCGTACGCAGCATCGCTACGGTTGGTGAGTACGAAAGCTGTTGCTGCTTCGCCCATTCCGAACCCACGACTACCTTCCTGGAACGGTCGGCAGCCCTCCTGAGGTTCCACGTCGACCACCCCGACGCCGAGCGCGACGAAATGGTCGATGTTCTCCGGCGTCAGAGACAGGTCGGTGGCGACGAAGACGACGTCGTCGACGAAGCCGGTATCGAGCCACATCTTGGCGGTGAGAAGGCCGGCGTTGCCCGACGCGCACATGGCCGAGACGTTCATCGCCGGGCCGTGAAAGCCGTGCTCCTGCATCAGCAGTGATACCGGGGTCGACGGCATCAGCGTCAGGTAGTCGCGCACCCGCCGCACACCGCCGTCCTCCAGATAGAAGTTGCGCCACTCGTCCACTTCACCCAGGACGACCGCATGGACCAGACCGACCCGCCGACCGGGACGCCAGCCACGAGCGAGTGCGTCGTCGATGGCCTCGCGTGCGGCGCCGCGCAGTGCGCGGCCGAAGCGGCTGGTGCCGTCGTCGGTCTGCCCGCCGTCGGGCACTTTGGCAAGCCACACCGGGTTGCGGCCCGGGTGTGACCGGTTGTGGTGCAAGGTGGCGGCAGCCTTACCGCTGGCCAGACCGGTCCACAATGCGGCCGTACCCCAGCCGTAGCCGGACACTGCGCCGATCCCACTGATGTCGATGCCGTGAGATGTCATGATCGATTCCCGTTCCTTCTCGAGTTGTACGAGCCGTTTTCGGCTGGTTCCTCGATTTAGCCCCGCAAACAAGCACTGGGTCCAGTCGGAAAACGGACATAAGCATCGAACCGTGCAGAAGATTCCGGCTCGGCCCACAAAAGTGGTTGAATCGAGTGTCGACAGACCGCCTACGAACGCGAGGACCGCAGATGGCCCCAGGGGAGCGCGACGTCGTCGGCGACCCCGAAGCCGATCCCGGGTCGCCCGGTCTCGCAGATCGTTATCGGGTTCTGATCGAACACTCGCCCGACGCGATCGTCGTCCACAGGCGAGGCAACCTTGTCTACGTCAACCCTGCGGGGCTCCGGTATCTGCGCGCCGACAGTCTCGGTGCGGTGGTGGGCCGTCCGATCACCGACTTCATCGCGGCCGCGTCGATCGGGCCGATGCTCGAGCGCATCGCCGCCCTGGACGTGCACGGAACCGCCAGTTCGGCCTCCGAGGCGGAGGTACTCGCCCTCGATGGATCGACTCTGACCATGGAGGCGGTCTCGGTCCGCACGGTGTGGAACGGAGAACCTGCATTTCAGGTCATCCTTCGCGACCTCACCGAACACAAGGCCGCACAGAAGGCGCTGCACTATCAAGCCGCGTTGGTCGAGCACGTCAGCGACGCCATCGTGGGGGTGTCCTCCGACGGGGTCGTGTCCAGTTGGAATCCTGCCGCGGAGTCGGTCTACGGACGGCGCGCAGCAGATGTGCTCGGCCTCTCCGTATCGAATGCGGTGGGGGTGCCCTGCGACCCGGTGGCCATTCTCGCGGCCGGCGGTCGGCTGTGGGACTCGCATCTGCGCGCGGACGGGACGGCGTTGGCGATGGTGGTCGCCGCGGCCCAGATGCCCGACGGGTACGTGTTGGTCTGCGCCGACCAGAGTGCCGTCCGCCGGGCCGAGGAGCATTACACCGCCGTGGTGGAATCGCTGGAGGCAGGTGTCGTCGTACTCGACCACGCCGGTCGCATCACGTCGGCGAACCTCGCGGCGAAGACGATCCTCGACATCAAGGTGGGATCGGCGACGACGGGACAGTCCGCTGTGCTGCCGTTCCGGGTGTACGGCACCGATCAGCAACCCATTCGGCGACTCGAGCACCCCGTGGCCGTCACCGGCAGAACCGGGAAGCCGAGCCAGTCGGTGATCGGAGTCGAACGTCGTCGGGACGGACGACATTTCTGGCTGTCTCTGACTGCGACCATGCTCAACTTCGGCGGCCCGTCACCCTCGATCGTGGCAACGTTCGTCGACGTCACCGATGCCTATCGGACGAGCATGAAGCTCGAACACGCTGCAACACACGACGACCTCACCGGGCTTCCCAATCGCCCGCTGATTCTGGCGCGGCTCGACCAGGAGCTGTCCCGGTCGAGTCGGGAGGATGCCATGGCGGTGTTGTTCATCGACCTCGACAACTTCAAGACCATCAACGACCTGCACGGACATACGGTCGGTGATGCCGTACTCGGTATCGTGGCCGCGCGCTTGACGCGGGCTCTGCCGGACGACGCATTCGTCGGACGCATCGGCGGTGACGAATTCGTGGCTGTGGTGCCGTGCAGTGTGGGGTCGGAGGCGGACGACGTCCGGGCGGAACTCGCAACCCCGATCACGACGGCAGACCGAGAACTGACGGTGACCGCCAGTATCGGTTGCGTGACCGTCGGCAGTGGTGATCCTCGCACTGCCTTGGACATTCTCGACGATGCCGACCACGAGATGTATCAGGCCAAGCCGGTGTCGCAATACTCGGCGCAGTCGTAGCGTTCGGTAACGAACAGGCACGACTGTGCACTGTTGTTACTCGTGGGGCTCGTGCGTCGTACATACTTCAGCGGTGATCAGGACCCTGCGCAAGCACGCCCTCGCCATTCCCATGACGCTCGTCGCCGCCGTCGGACTGCTGTTCGGCGCAGCAGGTACGGGTAGCGCTGCGCCTGCGGTCACGTACACCATGGTGGCCTTCAGCAACGACAGTGATCGCAACATGGACGTGTACCAGTCCAGCAACGGAACGGACTTCACCACGGTCGAGACTGCCGCGTACACGCCGCCCTCCGGTGTGGTTCGTGACTCCAGCATCTTTCGAGCCGCCGACGGTATGTACTACGTGACATATACGACGGGCGGCGGCGCGGAAATCGGCTTTGCGCGCAGCGCAAATCGGGTGGATTGGGAATTCTTGCAGAACCTTCCGATCCCGTTCTGCTGTCTGCTTCTGCCCGGGACCGGGGCGGGTACCGGCTCGGCCGGGTCCTCGGAACTCCCGTCTCTGTCCCCGTTCACCACCAAGGCGTGGGCACCGGAGTGGTTCGTCGAGGGCGACCGCGTCAGCATCATCGTGTCGTTGTCTGCCGGCGGAGGGTTCGTGCCGTATCTCATGACGGCGACCGATCCCGGCCTGACGACGTGGAGTTCGCCGGTTCCGTTGGTGGGAATCGTCAACGACCACATCGACACCACGGTGGTGAAGGACGGGTCGATCTACCACGCATTCACCAAAGGTGAGAGCAACAAGGTCATCGAACACTGGATCGCGCCCGCTCTGGGCGGTCCCTACGTTCGGGACCTCACCTTCCGCGATTTCGGTCCCTTCAAGGAAGGGCCCGCCGTCGTCGAGTTGCCCGACGGCACCTGGCGGTTGTACTACGACGACTACACGAACCAGAAGTACTTCTACTCCGACAGCGCCGACCTGAGCGGCTGGTCCGCACCTCAGGAGCTTCCGGCGCTGTCCGGAATCGTTCGCCACATCGGCATCATGAGAGAAGCTGCGTAGCAACAGTATTGCGGTCAGGCCTCCGACAGTGCTCGGAGGCCGGCCGCGATGAATTCTCCAGTTGCTTCGGCGGCGTTGCGTGCTCCGGCACCGGTATCGGAGCCCGACAGTGCGCGGTGGGTGATGCCCTCACCGATCACACCGAGCTTGAAGTTGGCCAACGCCACATAGAAGCCCCAGTTGTCCACCTCGCGGCCCGATCGAACAGCGTACTGCTGCACCAGATCCGCCGCCGAGGGGTAGCGGTCGCTCGTCCAGGCTGCGTCGGCACCGAGAACGGCATCGAACACGGGTTGCCGGTACACGCACATCAGCGCCACATCGGTCAACGGATCGCCGAGTGTGGACATCTCCCAGTCCACCACGGCTGCAACAGAACTCACGTCCTCGGCATCGAGAATAGTGTTGTCGACTCGGAAATCGCCGTGCACGATGGACGCCGCCGATCGGGTGGGCACCGCGGCTTCGAGGGCGCGGTGAAGTCGGTCGACGTCGGGTAGTTCCCGTGTCTTCACCGTCTGCCACTGACGCGCCCACGTGGCTACCTGTCGAGCAACGAAACCGTCGGGGCGACCGAACTTTTCGAGACCCACGGCCGCAGGATCGACGGCATGCAGCTCGGCGAGCACTCGCACCAATTCGGCGGCGTTGTCTGTGACCTGCTCGTCGGTCAGATCGCGCAGATCCTCGCGTGTGCGCACGACGTGCCCGGGAACGAAACGGACCACCGTCATCGGAGCACCGAGTACGTCACCTTCTCGGTCGAAGGCCACGGTCTCGGCCACCGGCACCGCGGTGGACGCGAGCGCGTCGGTCACTGCCCACTCCCTGGCCATGTCGTGCGCCGACGGGGTCAGGCCACTGGTCGGGGGCCGACGAACCACCCACGTCGAGGTGTCGTCGTACACCTTGTACGTCAGGTTGGAGCGACCGCCGCTGATCATCTCGACCGTCAGCTCACCGTCGACATCGATGCCCTCGGCACGCAGGAATCGTTCCAGAGCAACGCGGTTCATGCCCGGTAGGTCGCTCATGACTGCTCCTGTGCGGCGCGCTTCGCTGCCCCGACCGCTCGTTTTGCGATGGCCCAGCGATGCACTTCCGACGGGCCGTCGTAGACCCGGAACGGACGTACTTCGCGCGAAAGCCGTGCCAGTGGCAGGTCGTCCGATACCCCGAGCCCGCCGCACATCTGGATGCTGCGGTCCACGATGCGAAAGATGGCCTCGGCTGCGAACGTCTTGGCGATGGAGGTTTCGTTGCTCGCGTGGCCGCCGCGATCCAGCTCGAAGCAGGCCTTGATCAAGAGGGCACGGGATGCGGCGATGTCGATCTCGTTGTCGGCGACCATCTTCTGGATCATGCCGAGATCGCCGAGCTTGTCGCCGAACCCTTCGCGCTGGGCCACCTGGGCGACGGCGATGTCGTGCGCCCGTCTCGAGGCTCCGAGCCACCGCATCACGTGGGTCATGCGGGCGGGTCCCAATCGCACCTGGGCGTAGGCGAAGCCCTCGTCGACGGCCCCGAGAACGTTCTCGTCTGGCACGAAGACGTTCTCGAAGAACACCTCGCAGTGCCCGCCGATCATGGCTTTGTCCAGGGTGCCGATATGACGGCCGACCGTGATGCCCGGTGTGTCGGCCGGGGCCAGGAACATCGTGGCTCCGCCTCGGTCACCCGGCTTTCCGGATGTACGGGCCATGATGATGAAGAACCCTGCGCCGTCGGCTCCGGTGATGAACCACTTGTGTCCGTTGATCTTCCATCCACCGTCGGTCCGTTCGGCCGCAGTGGTGAGGGCAGAGGGATCGGAGCCGGCACCCGGTGCCGGCTCGGTCATCGCGAATGCAGATCGTTGATCGCCGCGGGCGAGAGGGGCGAGGAATTGATCCTTCTGTGCCGGCGATGCGATGTGCGCCAGCATGTGGACGTTGCCCTCGTCGGGTGCGCCGAGATTGAGTGCGATGGGGCCGAACAGGGAGTAGCCCGCTTCCTCGAACACCGGTGCGCGGTCGCTCATCGACAGACCGTGCCCACCGTATTCGACGGGTGCGTGCGGTGCGAACACGCCCGCTTCCTTGGCTGCGGACTGCATCTCGACCCGGAGGCCGTCGCCGCCTGCGTCGGCGATATTGCCCAGAAATCGATCCTCGATCGGGAGCACGTATTCGCGAGTGAACGTACGCGTTCGGTCGATCAGCTTCTCGACGTCTGCGTCGAAGGTGAGGTCGATGGCCATTCTGCACTCCCTGGTCGATACCGACCGAACACTCGCTCGGTCTCTTGAAGACTGGCATACACGCAGGTTTCGGTCAAGGAACTCACGTCCTCTGTACAGTGCCTCGGCCGGTAGCAGCACCGACCGTTCGGCGTGCGATATCGAGGTACACCTCGACCAGTTCGGCCGGCGTCAGCGGGCCATCGGGTCGGTACCAGGTGGCCACTCCGATGCACATCGTGGTGACGGCCCGGCTGGCATCCGCGGGGTGCGGGGTGTCGAAGACCCCGGACTCGACTCCGTCGGTGACGATGGCGTCGAGCAGTCGTTGCTCTTCGTCGCGCTTGGCGATGTAGGCGGTGCGGTTGGCCGGCTCGAGACTGCGAATCTCGGTGGAGCACACGAACGCGGCATCGCGGCGATGGATATGGAACAGCAGCAAGGACTCCACCACCGCGTCGAATCGGTCCTTCGGCGACGAACCGGCCCCGTCCATGGCCGATCGAGTCCGGTGCAACAGTTCGTCCATCGACGCATTCATGATGCCGACCAGGAGGGCCTGCTTCGACGGAAAGTGGTGATACAGACCGGGAACCGACAAGCCGGCACCCGCGGCGATCTGCCGCACCGACGTGCCGTGGTAGCCCTGCTCGACGAAGATGCGCAAGGCCGACGCCAGCGCTGGGGACAGTGCCGCGCCCTCGTATGTTCGCCAGTCGCCGATCGAGGTCATGCGATCACCGTAGAGGGCAGAGCGAACTGGGCCGGGCGTTCGCACCGGGTTGACACCAAAGTTGTGATCCGCAACACTAGCGAGACAGCAGACCGAACGAGTGTTCGGTCGGTCCACGTGGGCCGAAAGTCTGCTCGAGCGGAAGGGCCGTTCATGACCCTCGACAGCGCGACCGGGCCTGCGACTGTTCTCGACGCCTGGCGTAGCCGAGTCGCCGACACCCCGGACCGGCCGGCGCTGGCGTACTTCGACGCCGTGCTCACGGTGCGCGAGGTGGACGAGGCGTCCGATGCACTTGCCGCCGCACTGTTCGATCGAGGAGTGTCACAGGGCGATCGCGTCGGCATCTATCTGCAGAACATTCCGCAGTACGCCTTGACGTTCCTCGCGTTGTGGAAGATCGGGGCGGTCGCGTTGATCCTCAACCCGATGTACCGCAACCGTGAACTTCGCACCTTGATCGACGATGCAGAACCTGTCGCGCTCGTCTGCGACGAACACGATCTCGATTCTGTGGGGGCGACGTTGCGCGGCAGTTCGATTCGACTGCTCGTGAGCACCAGCGGACTGGACCTGCAGACACGCGACGACCCACGAGTCTTTGCGTCGACGTCACGCGTGACACCCCGGCCCGACGACGATCTGATGGGTCTGATCGACCGCTACCGTGGTCGATCTTTCCCCGAAATCGATCCCGAGCCGGACGATCTGGCGCTACTGGCCTATACGTCAGGAACCACGGGTCCGCCGAAAGGCGCGCAGATCTCGCACGCGAACGCCTTCGCGACTGCCCTCGATTTCGGGGAACGGGCCGGTCTCGACGACGGCGACGTCGTGTTTGCCGTCGCACCGCTGTTTCACATCACCGGCGCGATGCTCGACGCGGCGGTGGCCCTGATCCGCGACTGCATGCTCGTGTTCGCGCATCGTTTCGACGCGGCAGTCACTCTCGACGCTGTCGTCGAGCATCGCGTCACCTACACCATCGGTTCGATCACGGTGTTCAACGCGATCTCCGCAACCGAGGGTGCGACGAGGGCCCACTTCGAGTCGGTGAAGGCGTTGTATTCCGGAGGCGCACCTATTCCGCCCGCCACCGTCGCCGCGTTCGAGTCCCAATTCGGTTGCTACATCCACAACGCATACGGGATGACCGAAACCACGGCGGGAGTCATTGCCGTGCCACCTGGCGTGCGCGCGCCGGTGGACGCGGCCAGCGGTTCACTGTCCGTCGGGTTGCCTCTTCCGCGCGTGACGTTACGAACGCTCGACCCTTCGGGCCGGCCGACACCCCCAGGACTTGCAGGGGAACTGGAGATCTCGGGTCCGCAGGTGGTGTCGGGCTACTGGCGCAATCCGGACGCGTCCGAGTCGACGATGCCAGAGGGACGTCTGCGCACAGGCGACGTGGCGATCATCGACGAACACGGCTGGGTGTATCTCGTCGACCGGCTCAAGGACCAGATCAACGTGTCGGGATACAAAGTGTGGCCCCGAGAGGTCGAAGATGCACTCTACGAACATTCAGCGGTGTTCGAGGCCGCTGTGGTGGGCAGGCCGGATGACTATCAAGGGGAATCGGTGGTTGCGTACGTGTCACTCCGGCGCGACGCTACCACGACGCCGGATGAACTGATGGCCTTCGCGCGTGAACGACTGGCCGCGTACAAGCGTCCGAAATCCATCCACATCATCGACGAACTTCCCAAAACCCAAACCGGGAAGATTCGACGTGCAGCACTCAAACCTGTTCCTGTGAAAAAAAATTCGATCGAAAGTGGCACTCCATGACTGTCGGATCATCGCACGACACCCGCTCGACACCGGATATTTCCTCACGGAAGAAATCGTTGTTCGCCAGCACGATAGGCAACGTACTCGAATGGTACGAGTGGAGTGCCTATGCAGTGTTCGCGCCGTTCATCGCGGCGGCCATGTTCAGCCAGGCCGATCCTGTCTCGGCATTGCTGTCCACGCTTGCGGTGTTCGCCGTCGGATTCCTGATGCGGCCTCTCGGCGGCATCGTGTTCGGACGCATCGCGGACAAGAAGGGCCGCAAGTTCGTTCTTGTCACCACGATGCTGATGATGGCAACCGGCAGCTTGCTGATCGGCATCATGCCCACCTACGGTGCGATCGGGGCGTGGGCCTCGGTACTGCTGTTGCTCGCACGCGTCATGCAGGGTTTCGCGCACGGCGGCGAGTCGGCAACGGCGTACTCCTACGTCGGCGAGATCGCACCACCGAACCGACGTGGCATGTGGGGCAGCGTCGCGTTCGTCGCCATCTTCGGTGGATCGGCTCTGGCATACACCGTGGGTGGCGTCATCACCTCCACCCTGTCGGACTCTGCTGTCGGGCAATGGGGTTGGCGCATCCCCTTCCTCCTCGGCGCGCTCCTCGCGCTGTTCGCTCTCTACCTGCGCAAGAACATGGACGAGAGCGAGGTGTTCGACTCGGAGCAGAACAAGGTCGAACAAGAACCGATCGCGCGTAAGACCGTCGTCAAAGCGATCGTGTTGATGATCGGAATGACGTCGGGAATCACGGCGGCGCACTACACCTGGACCTCCTACGTCTCGACGTTCGCCATCACGCAGCGCGGGATGAACCCGGACACCGCCTACTGGATGCTCGTCGTCGCGCAGTTGATAGCGCTGGTGTCGCTACCGTTCTTCGGTCGCCTTTCGGATTCGATCGGTCGGCGGCCGATGCTGGCGGCATTCGCAGTGCTGATGTTCGTGCTGCAGATCCCGCTGACGATGCTGATCTCCACGCAGTGGTGGTCATTGCTGCTGCCGTCGACGGTGGCCCTGCTCGTCATCGCCGTCCCGGCCTCGATTCTGTCGTCGACGTTGTCGGAGAGCTTTCCCACCCGACTCCGAACGCAGGCAATCGGATTCGCCTACTCGTTCTCGGTTGCGGTGTTCGGTGGAACGGCACCGTATCTCAACCAGCTGTTCCTCGGGTTGGATCTGGGCTGGGTCTTCGGCGTGTACATCATGTTCCTCGCTGCCCTGACCGGAGTCGCTTGCTTCTACATGAAGGAGACCAAAGGCATCCGGCTCGAGGACGTCTGACTCGGACCGGCCGACTCGGTCGAATCGAACGACACGCCGGTAGTGTTGCGCGGTGCTCTACGTTGAGGTCATGAGAACCGCAGACGCCACTCGTCGACGCCTCCTGCTGCTGCTGACCGTCATCGGCTTCGTCGTCCCCAATGCCTACGTCGTCGGCTACTTTCGCGAGCACGGGGTGAGCGCGGGCAGCGCAGCGAAGTTCTTCTCCGAATGGGTGGCGTCCACGCCGACGCGAGCCTTGACCGCCGATCTCGGTATCACCAGTATCGCTTTCGGGATCTGGTCCAGAGGGGATGCGAAAGATCACGGCGTCAAACATTGGTGGCTGGTTCCCGTCGGTACCGGCTCGGTGGGAATTTGCTTCGCGCTTCCGCTGTACCTGTTGCTGCGTGAGTATTCGCAGTGATGTCGCCGATCGAGAAAGAGGACCGCTTCGATGACAGATGACGCCCTTGCCGACTTCGAGCGAACCGAGTTCACCGCAGACGGGCGCACGGCGCCTGTCTATCGAATCGGCACCGGGCCGGCGGTCATCGTGATGTCCGAAATGCCGGGCATCACGCCGAGAGTGGCGGATTTCGCGCGCACCGTCGCCGGGATCGGATGCACCGCGATCGTGCCGCACCTGTTCGGCGTCGACGGTAAAGATCCTTCGACCGCGCCCCTGGGCGTGCTCGGGACGGTGGCAACGATCTCTCGCGCCATCGTGCCGGCGTGTATCAGTCGAGAATTCACCATCCTGGCCACCGGCAAGTCGTCGCGAGTCGTGGTGTGGCTGCGTGCTCTGGCGGCCGAGGAACACGAGCGGTGCGGCGGACCGGGCGTCGGTGCCATCGGAATGTGCTTCACGGGCGGGTTCGCCCTGGCCATGGCCGCCGACGATCGATTGATCGCACCGGTGCTGTCGCAACCGTCACTTCCGTTCGCGGCATCGAAGTCACGCAGTCGTTCCATCGACATCAGTGCCGGCGACCTTTCGAAGGTGAAAAGCCGTTGTGCTGCGGGAGATCTCACTGTTCTCGGTATGCGGTTCCAGGGCGACACGATGTGTCCCCCTGCACGGTTCGAGTTTCTGAGGGAACAACTCGGCGACGCATTCGTCTCCGTGGAATTGCCCGACTCCTCGTTCAATCCGGAAGCCTTCGGACCGCCGCACTCCGTCGTGACGGAAGGACTCATCGACGAGCCGGGTCAGCCGACGCGGCAGGCACTGGACCAGGTACTCGATCTGTTCCGCAGTAAGTTGCTCGCAACGCCGTGAAGCCCCGCGGCGCGAACACGATGCGAAGCCGAAGGTCGAATTCACGACCACGGAATCGTGGCCTGCAGAACCGCCTCCTTCAGCGCGGCGGTCCGTAACGCCGTCACCGTCTGATATTCGGGATCGGCCACCATCTCGCTGAACGCCTTACGTGACGGGTACTGGACCATGAGGACTGCATCCCAGGCCTGCCCGTCCTCGGCGGCAAGTGCGGTCGAACCGTCGCCCGCGTACAGCACCGTCGCGCCGTAGCGCGGGAGGAAAGTCTCGTCCAGTGCTTTCGCATATTCTGCGTAGGAGTCGCGACCGCCCTCGGCGAAACGAAGCAGGTTGAGCATCACCACCGGACCACCGGGGTCTTCTTCGAGGTAGCGCTTCAGGTCTCTTCCACGGGGATCGACAGCCATCGTTCGAGTATGCGTGAACCGTGGATCCTGTGGAGTGTAAAGCGTTGTCGTCGGTCGAGTCGATCCACTGTTGGACCCCACGAGGCGGTCGCTCCGCGCTCAGCGGTAGAACTTGGAGAGCGCGAAACCAATGACTCCATCAAGGGAAGTGTGTCGTCCATGACCGATGTTGAGAACGTGACCGTATTCGGAACCGGAGTGCTCGGTTCACAGATCATGATGCAGGCTGCCTACCACGGAAAAACCGTTGTGGGATACGACATTTCCGACGAACTTCTAGCCAAGCTGCCGGACCGCTGGGAATGGATGCGCGGATACTACAAGCGTGACCTGAAGACTTTCGACGAGGCGCGCTTCGACAAGGCCATCGAATCCATCACGACCACCACCAGCGTCGCGGAGGCTGTTTCGGACGCCGACCTGGTGATCGAAGCAGTTCCGGAGGATCTCGACCTGAAGAAGAAGGTCTGGTCTGATATCGGCGCGTCCGCCCCGCCGAAAACTATCTTCGTGACCAACTCGTCATCGCTACTGCCCAGCAGTTTCGCCGAGGCCACCGGGCGGCCGGAAAAGTTTCTCGCATTGCATTTCGCCAATCTCGTGTGGCGATACAACACCGGTGAGGTGATGGCAACTGCTGCAACAGATCCTGTCTACTTCGATGTCGTATTGAGCTTTGCTTCGGAGATCGGTCTCGTTCCCGTTCCGGTCCGAAAGGAAATTCCGGGATACGTGCTGAACAGTCTGCTGATCCCGCTGCTGCAAGCGGGAGCCAACCTCTACGTCGGCGGGGTTGCCAATCCGGCGGACATCGACAACGTGTGGCGCATAGCCACCGGGGCACCCGCCGGTCCGTTCCAGATTTACGACACTGTCGGCTTCAACGTTGCAGCACATATCGCGCGCGCACACGGTGGCGAGGATCAGGTCAAATTTGCCGACATACTGCAAAAGGGTGAAGGCTTCTACACGTACGACTCCGACGGCCGGCGACTCGATGCTGTCGAGTCGTGGAACATCAACTGAATCACTCGATCCCGCCTGTCGGTGATCCGGGGATCGACGACTTGGGCTCGAGTAATCGGTCATGGCGCGTGTGCGCACGACCACCGACGACGCCGAATTCAGCCGAGCCGGGTCAACCGAGTTGGCGTAGTTGTATCGCGGTGTCCAGCGCCAACCGATGCCACGCCGAACGCGGATCCCGGCCGGTCAGTTCCTGAGCCCGGCGCAGTCGATAGCGCAAAGTCTGCGGGTGCACCTGCAGTCGGGTAGCTGCAGCCGTTGCTGTGCCGGTGGAGATGAAGGCCGAAAGACCCTGCAGGATATGCGCGTTCGCTGCCTCGGTCAGCGGGCCGAGCACGCTCCGCACCACCTCGCTCGTGTCGGCGGTCGGGCGCGCTGTCAGCAGTGCCAACAGCTGACCGTCGCCCTGATCGAGCAGTGCCCGGCCGTCGAACGCGTGATCCGGTGCGGTCTCGAGCGCTTCCGAGGCGAGTCGCCACGAACTGCTGATACCGGTAACGGTCGATCTCTCCACGAGGCATCCGCGCAGCCGCAGATCCCGACACGCGAGGTCGACCTCGGCGCGATGGATCGACGGCGGCAGCAGCGCGATCGCGCGTTGTTCGCGCCGAGTGCACAAGTGCGTCCGTTGATCCGCCGTTGTGGTGCGGTCCGGAGGGACGAGGCCCATCGCAAGCACCAGAGACTCGACGGTGTCGTCGGACATGGGCCGGCCCGGATCGGTGGACTGCACCACGAGCAGGTTCGGGTGCGTGGGCAGCTTCAGGTCTAGTTCGCGAGTACGGTCCGACACCGTCCCTGGTGAGTTGTGTCTGGCAGCCAGCAAGTCGTCGAGCAACGCGGCGTGCGCCTGCGCACGGTTGGACATGAGCTGTTCGCGCGCAATGACATACGCACCGATGATCTCCTCGGATATGGCGTCGATCGCGTCGAGCACGCCGAGGCCGAGTTCGGCGATGTCCGGCGGGTCGAGTACTTCCAGATACTCCGTTGTCACGTGTCGAACGAACACGCTCGACGCGACTCGATACGCGCGCAGCACATCGGCCAGCGGCCGCCCGTCTGCCGCGCGTGCGGAACCTATGGCTCGGAATCTCTTGTGGTCTCGGTCGTCGATCGTCCGATCGCCGTGCGCCCACAGGGCCATCAACCGCCTCAGTGACCAATACGCGATGGCCTCGACATCGGCCAATTGTGCACCCTGCAGTGATCGGTAGACCGGGATCGCGTCGCGAATCGCGTGTACTGCGGATGCGACGACGGAGCCCAGATCCGATTCGATCTTCGCGACCACGGCGACCCGCGCCGGGTACATCGATCTACCTCGCACTCTTTATCAGCACCTGATAAATCCTATACTCATTCGACTCGATTTCCTTGAGTTCCGACGCCGACGACAGCACAGTCGAGGGAGACACCCGGGTCGAGCAGAAGAGTGGGGCAATGGACGCAGACGTGCTCGTGGTGGGGGCCGGCTTGGCCGGACTGGTGGCAACCGCCGAACTGGCCGACGCGGGAAAGCGCGTGCTGCTCCTCGACCAGGAACCCGAGCAGAACCTGGGTGGTCAGGCCTTCTGGTCCCTCGGCGGACTGTTCATGGTCGACACGCCCGAACAGCGTCGAATGGGCATCAAGGATTCTGCGGAGCTGGCGTGGCAGGACTGGCTCGGCACAGCGACGTTCGATCGCGGCATCGACGACCCTGCAGGGGAAGACTACTGGGGTCATCGGTGGGCCAGGGCATACCTCGATTTCGCGGCAGGTGAGAAGCGGTCGTGGCTCCACGCTCAGGGAATGAGATGGGTCCCCATCGTCGGATGGGCCGAGCGCGGCGGTTACCTGGCCGAGGGGCACGGAAATTCGGTTCCGCGATTCCACCTGACGTGGGGCACCGGGCCGGGTGTCGTCGCGCCGTTCGAGCGCCGCGTACGTGAGGCTGCCGACAAAGGACTGGTGCGCTTCGGTTTTCGGCATCGGGTCGACGGATTCGTCGTCGACGGGGGAGCGGTGGTCGGAGTTCGCGGTGCGATGCTCGAAGCCAGTGCAGCGGAGCGAGGGGCAGGAAGTACCCGCGTCGAAGTGGGTGAGTTCGAGCTCCGCGCCGGTGCCGTGCTGGTGACGGCAGGTGGAATCGGGGCCAATCACGATCTGGTGCGCGAGAATTGGCCGGCGCGGCTCGGGACGCCGCCGAAGTCGTTGATCTCCGGAGTGCCCGAACACGTCGACGGCCGAATGCTCGGCATCACCGAGAAGGCCGGCGGCCGTCTGGTCAACAAGGACCGAATGTGGCACTACACCGAAGGCATCAAGAACTGGAACCCGATCTGGAAGAACCACGGCATCAGAATCATTCCGGGACCGTCGTCGATGTGGTTCGACGCCCGCGGGCAACGGTTTCCGGTTCCGAACTTCCCTGGATTCGATACGCTGGGAACGCTGAAAGCGATCCAGGACAGCGGTTTCGAGTACTCGTGGTTCGTACTGACCCAGAAGATCATCGAGAAGGAATTCGCGTTGTCCGGGTCGGAACAGAACCCGGACATCACCGGCAAGAACCTCAAGCTCGTTCTCGGGCGGGTATTGCCCGGTGCCAGCGAACCGGTGGAGGCATTCAAGAAGAACGGCGAGGACTTCGTCGTCGCCGATTCTCTCGAAGAATTGGTCCGGGGCATGAACCGAATCACGGGCGAGGACTTGATCGACGGTGTCGACCTCAGGCGTCAGATCGAGTCGCGAGACCGTGAGGTGGACAATCCTTTCACCAAGGATCTGCAGATCTCGGCCATCCACAATTCCCGGCGCTCGCGCGGTGAACGCATCGCGCGGACCGCTGCACTTCACAAGATTCTCGATCCCAAGTCGGGTCCGCTCATCGCGGTGCGGTTGAACATCATCACCCGAAAGACGTTGGGCGGCATTCAGACCGATCTCGACGGTCGCGTTCTCGACTCGATGGGCACTGCCGTCGAGGGGCTGTGGGCTGCCGGTGAGATCGCCGGATTCGGCGGCGGCGGTGTGCACGGCTACCGGTCCTTGGAAGGAACCTTCCTCGGTGGATGCATCTTCGGCGGACGACAGGCAGGGCGAGCCCTGGCGGCGCAGGCGTGAGAGCGCCGCGTTCGCTCGGTAGACCCCCACTGCCCGATGCGGCCGAGATCGCCACCACAGCATCCGCGAATCCCCGATCCCCGGTCTCGGTCTCGTTTCTCGGGGTGAGCACGATGCTGTTCGACGACGGCGAGTCGGCGATCCTGACCGACGGCTTCTTCTCGCGTCCGTCCCTACCGAAAACCCTTCTGCTGCCTCTACGTTCGGACGGCCCGAGAATAGACAGTGCGTTGGGTAGAGCCGGCATCGGGACGCTCGACGCGGTGGTGTGCGCCCATTCTCATTTCGATCATGCCCTCGACTCCGCAGCGGTGGCGCTGCGCACCGGCGCGGCCCTGGTCGGTGGTTCCTCGACTGCACAGATCGGGCGGGGCGCGCAGATGCCCGAGGGTCGCATCACCGTCGTCGCCGACGGTTCCGCGGTCGAACTGGGTCATTTCACTGTCACGTTCGTCGAGTCGGTTCACTCGTATCCGGACCGAGCTCACGGGACGATCGACCGGCCACTGCGGCAGCCTGCTCGGGTGCGAGCGTTCCGGTGCGGTGAGGCGTGGTCGATGGCAGTCGAGCACCGTCCGAGCGGCAGGCGGGCTCTCGTTCACAGCAGCGCCGGGTTCCGAGCGGGCATGCTCGACGGCCTTTCCTCCGAGGTGGTGTACCTGTCCATCGGTCAGCTGGGGCGCCGAACACGCGAGTACATCGACGAGTATTGGCGGGAGACGGTGTTGTCGGTGGGGGCTCGGCGCGTCGTGCTGACGCATTGGGACGACTTCTTCCGGCCCCTCGACAGGCCGTTGCGGCCGCTGCCCTACGCCTTCGACGACATGCGCACCTCGCTCGACGTATTGACCGCCTGTGCACGCAGAGATGGGGTCGACCTGCAGTTGCCGACGCTGTGGCGGCGTGCGGACCCCTGGGCAGACATGGTCTGAGGCACCGAACGGGAGCGACCGAAATGCGCGGCGGTCGTCGAGCAAGATAGGGCAGGGTATCCTCTCCTCTTGTTCGTCCTCCCGCTCAGTACGTCGAGAAAGTTCGGTCACCCCGTGAAAAAAAGTACGAGGCGCGTCGCTGCCCTCTCGTCGCTGGTTCTTGCTGCAGGTCTGATCACCGCATGTGGTGAGTCCGAGGAGGTGTCGCAGACCGCGGCCACGGGCGGCGACGGCAAGACCGTCTACCCGCTCGTACTCGACAACTGTGGCCAGTCGGTGACCGTCGACGCTCCGCCGCAGCGAGTGGTGTCTCTCGATCAGGATTCCACCGAGATCCTGCTGTCGCTCGGTCTGCAGGATCGCATGGTCGGGACAGCGTCGTGGACGGATCCGATCCGCGAGAATCTCGCCGAGGCGAACGCATCCGTTCCGCGGTTGGCAGACAACGCGCCGACCTACGAGGTGGTGCTCGACACCGACCCGGATTTCGTGACCGCGTCGTTCGGCCGCCATTACAAGCAGGGCGGTGTCGCAGACCGTAGCCGCTTCGCCGAATCGAACATCGAGACGTATCTCGCACCCACCGACTGTGACAACGGCCTGAGCGTCAACGGTGGCAATCCCCGGACGACCCCGTTGACCATGGACGCGCTGTATCAGACCATTCGCGAAACGGCCGAGGTGTTCGACGTCCAGGAACGCGGTGAGAGCTTGATCAGCGAACTGCAAGGCCGTCTGGACGCGGCCACATCGGGCAACGACAAGACCGGTGAGAGCATCGCGTTCTGGTTCGCAGACACCAAGAGCCCGTACTTCGCCGGCCGCTCCGGAGCGCCTGCCCTCCTCGCCGATCAGGTCGGTGCCACCAACGTCTACTCCGATCTGCAGGACGACTGGGAAGCGGTCGGGTGGGAAACAGTGGTGGACCGCGATCCGTCCGTGCTGGTGCTCGGAGACCTACTCCGCAATCGGTTCCCCGGGGACAAGCTGGAGGACAAGATTGCGTTCCTCGAATCGGACCCGGTCACCAGCACGATGGACGCGGTGAAGAACAAGCGGTACATCTCGCTGCACGGCGCCGAGATGAACCCCTCGATTCGGCTGGTCGACGCCGTCGAGAAGCTGACCGCAGGACTGAACCAGATCGGGCCTCGGTCCTGAGCGCCACCACGGCCGAGCCGAGCGTCTCGGCGAAACGACAGATCGGCCTGCCCGCCGTCATGATCGGCGGGGTTCTTCTTCTGGTCGTCTCCGTGGCGATCGCGATGACACTCGGGCCGGCGCAGATCTCGCTGGTCAACGTGCGTGACGTCGTGCTCAACCACCTGGGACTGGCGGACATCCCCGTCCGGGTGTCCAAGAACGCGATCGTGTGGGAAGAGCGGCTCCCGCGCAGCCTCGTGGCAGCTGCGTGCGGCAGCGGCCTCGGGATCTGCGGGGTCATCATGCAGTCGCTGCTCCGCAATCCGCTCGCCGACCCGTTCGTGCTCGGCATCAGTTCCGGCGCGTCGACGGGAGCGGTGCTGGTCGGGATCCTCGGAGTCGGTGGGGCCGCGCTCGGACTGTCCGGTGGCGCGTTCATCGGGGCACTGGTGGCATTCGGACTGGTGCTGCTTCTCGCTCAACTCTCCGGCGGCAACAACGACCGCGTGATTCTGGCCGGAGTGGCGTCGACCCAGTTGTTCTCGGCATTGACGTCCCTGGTGATCTTCGCGTTCGCCGATTCCGACGAGACCCGCGGCGTCATGTTCTGGCTGCTGGGCTCGCTCGAGGGTGTTCGCTGGGACGACGTGATTCTGTGCGCCGCAGTCGTCGCGGTCGGGACAGCCGTCTGCTTCTACTACGCATTCGTGCTCGACGCGTTCTCGTTCGGCAACGAGGTGGCGTCCTCACTGGGCATCCCGGTACGCAAGGCTCGCATCGCACTCCTGGTCGTGACCGCCCTCATCACGGCCACCTTGGTGAGTGTGGCAGGGGCGATCGGATTCCTCGGGCTCGTGTTACCGCATGCAGCGCGGTTCCTCGTCGGCTCGAGGCACGGTCGGCTCGTGCCGGTCACGGCATTGATCGGGGCGGTCTTCATGGTCTGGGTGGACGCGGTGTCACGCGTCGCGTTCGCGCCGACGCCGCTGCCGGTCGGCGTGGGCACCGCACTGGTGGGCGTCCCGGCATTCATCGCCATCCTGTCCAGACGGAAGAAGGCGTCATGACACTCTCGGCAACCGATGTCACGTGGCGTCGCGGCGGTGTGCTGGTCGTCGACGGCGTGTCCCTCGAGCCCGGCCCGGGCGATACCGTCGGGCTGCTCGGGCCCAACGGATCCGGCAAGTCCTCGCTGCTGCATCTGATGAACGGTGCCGTCAGGCCGACGTCGGGTGTGGTGACCCTCGACGGAACCGAGCTGTCCGCGATGCGTCGCAAGGACGTCGCGAAGATCGTGGCCGTGGTGAGTCAGCACGCCGACACCGACTTCGACATCACCGTCGCCGACGTCGTACGGCTCGGCCGCATTCCCCATCGAGGAGCGTTCGGCGGAGACGCAGCTGCAGATGCGGCGGCCGTGGATTCTGCACTGCGGCATACGGGTCTGGCAGGAAAGGCTCATTGTCTGTGGCATCAGCTGTCCGGCGGAGAACGGCAGCGCGCGCAGATCGCGCGCGCCCTGGCTCAGGAGCCGCGGGAACTGCTGCTCGACGAACCGACCAACCATCTCGACATCCATCATCAGCTCGAATTGCTGGCGCTGGTCGCACGGTTACCCATCACGAGCGTCATCGCACTGCACGATCTGAACCTGGCGGCGATGTTCTGCACGCAACTCGTGGTGTTGTCCGAGGGCCGGGTGGTGGCAGCAGGCGCACCCGCCGACGTACTCACCGAGGAGTTGATCGCGCGGGTGTACCGCGTGCGTGCCCATGTGACCCTCGATGGACCGAACAACAGTCCGTCGATCCGATTCGAGCCCGGCCTCGGGGCGCACGTGTAACTCGACCTGCCGATCGAGTCGACTGGTTTCACCATCGACCATCACCGTCAACATCGCCGAAACATTTCTCGCGCACGATGGTCGCGCCGAAACATGGTGCGATGCGACGGAGATGTCGCCGAGCACGACGGAAACTCGATCGAACGGTGAGCGCATGACAGAACGACCGACCGCAACGGACCGGGAAGCCGAACCCGGTGTACGCCGAAAGCCTTGGTATGCATCGCTTTTCGTGCAGTTACTGATCGGCATAGTCGGAGGCATTGCGATCGGGTGGCTCTGGCCGGGCCTGGGTGCAGACCTCAAACCACTGGCCGACGGCTTCATCAAGCTCATCAAGATGCTGATCGCCCCGATCATCTTCTGCACCGTCGTCATCGGCATCGCCCATGTGGGCGACCTCAAGTCCGTCGGCCGCATCGGCGTCAAGGCCCTGGTCTACTTCGAGCTGATCACGACGTTCGCGCTCGTGTTCGGCCTGGTGGTCGGCAACATCGTCAAGCCGGGCTCCGGGTTCTCCATCGACCCGCAGACCTTGGCCACCGGTGCCGAGGCCGTCGACCAGAAGACCGGCAGCGGCGAATTGCCGCACACCGTGGACTTCTTGCTGAACATCATTCCGACCTCTGTGGTGTCGGCATTCGCGGAGAACGCGCTACTGCAGGTGCTGTTCTTCGCCGTGCTGTTCGGCTTGGCCTTGGCGAAGTTCGGTGAGAAGGGCCCGCCGATCGTGCTCGAACTCGTCGATCACATCAGCCACATCTTCTTCACCATCATCGGTTGGATCATGCGCCTGGCACCCATCGGTGCCTTAGGGGCGATGGCATACATCGTCGGCCAGTACGGCATTTCGTCGCTCGGTAGCTACGGGAAACTGATCGCGTGCTGCTATCTGGCTGCCGTGTTGTTCATTCTCGTTCTCGCGGCCGTCGCGCGGTACTTCGCCGGAGTCAACCTCTGGAAGTTCCTGCGGTACATCAAGGACGAGTTGTTCCTCGCCCTCGGAACGGCGTCGACGGAGGTGGTACTGCCGCGCATCATGGTCAAGCTGACCGAGGCAGGGTGCTCCCGCACGACCACCGGTCTGGTGGTTCCGACGGGATATTCGTTCAACCTCGACGGAGCAACCCTCTATCTGTCGATCTGCATTCTCTTTCTCGCGCAGGCTCTCGGCGTCGACCTGACACTCGGAGAGCAGATCGCTGCGGTGTTGATCCTGATGCTGACCTCCAAAGGCATGGCCGGAGTACCGGGTTCGTCGTTCCTCGCATTGTCGGCGACCGTTGCGGCCATCGGGCACGGGTCCATCCCGGTTGCGGCCGTGGCGTTGCTGCTCGGTGCCGACCGGATCATGGACTCCATGCGAGTATCGGTGAACCTTCTCGGCAACTGCGTCGCGACATTCGTCGTGGCGAACTGGGAGGGCCAACTCGACAAAGACCGAATGCGCAGAGTGCTCGACGGTGAGGAGGTACCGCCGTTGGAGGCGATCGAGGAGTCGAAGGACTACGAACCGGTCGGATCCGAGCCGGAATCGGTATCGATCGGGGGAACCTCGAAGGCGAGCAACGCCACGTCGTCCTGAAGTCCGTCACCGAACGAGGCCAACAATTCGGTCAGATCGTCGACGATCTTCGCCGCGGAGGTCCGGCCTCGTTCGGCGGCGAATGCGTGCAGACTGCCGTCGTCGTCGAAACGAGTTCGGCCCGGGCCGACGATCGCCTCGGTCAGCCCGTCGGTGTAGAACGCCAACACGTCACCGGGCTGCATCGTCACCGTCGCCGAGGCGAAGTGCGGTTCGGTGAGGGCTCCGACCAACTGCCCCCCGGTGGTGTCCACGAATTCGACGACGCCGTCGTGCGCGATACGAAGAGCCGGCGGGTGGCCTCCGCTGGCGAGGTGCACCACGGCACCGTCGGGTCCCGGCGCGACGGTACCGAAGACCACGGTGCAGAAACGCGGATCGTCGCCGTGAAACTCGTGGTGGAGCACCGTGTTGAGGTTCTCGAGTACGGCGATCGGATCCCGATCGAAGACCGCTGCGGCCCGCAGCGTGTATCGAGTCAGGGACGTGACGGCAGCCGCGCCCGCTCCTTTTCCGCTCACGTCGCCTAGGAAGAAACCCCACGTCGCGTTGTCGAGGGGAAACACGTCGTAGAAGTCGCCGCCTACTTCGTCGATGGACGCGGGGTGGTAATGGGCCGCCACCTGCATGCCCGTCGGCGCGGACAGGATCGGCGGCAACAGTGTGCGTTGCAGAGTCGACGCCAGAATCTGTACCTGAGTCTTCTCTGCTTCCGCCAACTTGCGGGCTTCCTCCGACGCGCCCAATGCATCCTGAGATCGGTCGAGAGCTGCTTCGGCGTCGTCCTGAGCTGCCTCGGCATATATCCGCGCATCCATCAGGTGCTGCTCGCGGACTCGGCGCTCGGTCTCGTTGTGCAGCGTCATGGTCACCGTCGTCGCACCGGACACCGCTCGCAAACTGTTGGCGAGCATCGACACCGCCGTCTGTGAGCCCGATGCGGGTGCGCCGGTGAGTTGCGCCGTCACTCCGATGGGCGAGTCGGAGTCGGACGACGTGGCTGCCGCGAGCAGTTCGCGCAAAACCGGTGCGAACTCGGGGCTGAAAAGATCCGTGACTGCGGTGCCGACCAGATCGTCCCGACTCAGTGCCGTGATGCGAGCGGCCGCCGCGTTGGCGTAAAGGATGTCGCCGGACGCAACGTCGATCGAAAAAACCCCGCACGGTGCGGAGTCGAGTAGTTCGGCAGCCGAGGCGGTCATGGCTTCTCCTACCAAGATTACGAGGGGCGGCCGGTTGATTCGGCCGTGACTGGGTTCCGCCACACTGCGGTGACCACGGTGCCCAGACCCGGACGGTGGTCGACGGTGAGGTCGTCGGACACTGCCTCGGCGAGCTGAAGCCCGTGGCTTCGTGTGGTCGTCGGTGCCGGCGGACGCCACGTGCCGGTGTCCGAGACGGTGACGGTCAGCGTCTCGCGTTCGTACGCTGCGGTGATCGTCATCGTCCCCGGTTCGGGCGCGGAGCTGTAGGCGTGTTCGACGACGTTGGCCAGGGCTTCGTAGGCCCCGAGAGCGATGTCGTCCACGAGAGTCCGATGCACTCCCAGGTCGAGCGCCCAACCCTGGAGTCGGCGCCGAGCGGCGCTGGCAGCAGCAGCCTCAGCGGTCGCAGTGTGACTCCACCGACTGGCGGGCTGTGAGTGGGACGTCATCGGCCACCCTCACTGTCGACCGCGCTCGACTGCACGTGCGCCACAGCCTCGGGAACGGTGGTGAAGGTGGCCATCACCCGGTCGATTCCGCTGAGCTGAACCGGGCGAACGACCACCCCGTCGACGGCGACCAGTGCCATTCGCGACGATTCGGGCAGCCGGTCGGACACTCGGACCAACACGGTGATGGCGCTCGACGACAGAAAGCTCACATCGGTCATGTCGACCACCAGTCCGCGTTCCGCGGCGTCGGCCGCAGGGAACGCAGCGGCGGACAAGTGGGGGATGGTATCCAGGTCGAGTTCGCCTCTGACTGTGATGACGGTTGTCGCGTCGTGCACATCCGAAACGATCTCGAACTGTCCTCCGGTCGGGTCGTCAGGCATACGGCCGAGGTTACCTGTCATCGTGTCCGATTCACGATCCAGGCGCGTCGACGAACAGCTCGCCTGCACCCAGTACGTCGAGGACCATGCGCACCGAACGGGCCGGCGCGTGGATGACGATCTTGCCCGGGTGGGTGTAGGTCGCGTCGACGATGGCATTCGCGACTCCCGAGTAGACGAACGACACCTCGGACAGGTCGATCGTGACCACGGAGGAAACGGCGGCCAGGCGATCGAGGCCGTGGACGAACTCGGCCCGGGTCGACATGTCGAGTTCACCGAAGGCGCGCAGGATGTTGTTCCCGTCGGAACGGACGATGGTGTCGAGTCGGAACTCGGCTTCGTCGTCGCGAACGGCGTTGTCCATGGTGGCAATGCTCATCGACATGTCGAGACCTCTTCCGGAGAAGTGCGCGGCCGGCTGGTGTCTCCGCCTGCTCGCCGGTTTGTTGTGTAGTCAACGATGCCAGTGCGAGATGTCGGACGGTGATGTCGACGATCTCGAGTCGGTAACGAAAGATCTCGTTTCGATAACGCCGTCATCGGGTCAGGAATTCGATCAGTGCACTGGTGACTTTCTTTCGCGCCCATCCGCTCGCCCCGCGCTGGCCGAGTGCGGCCCGAGCGGCGTTGGCCCCGGCCGCACCGTGGACTCCGCCCCCGGGGTGGGCGGACGCGGACCCGAGGAACAATCCTTCCACCGGGGTCTCCGCGCGCCCCAATCCTGGCGTGGGACGAAAGATCAACTGCTGCTGCAGTTGTGCGGTACCGCCGTTGACCGCACCGCCGTGCAGGTTGGCATCGGCGCCGTGCAGATCACTCGGTCTCTGCACCACCCGTCCCACCACCGAATCGGCGAATCCCGGGGCATGCTGTTCCAACACCTGATCGACGCGGTCGGCGACGGTCTCGGCGGCCGAGTCGTCGACGACGCCGCGCGGCAGGTGTGTGTAGGCCCAAGCGCTTTCGGTGCCCTCGGGCGATCTGGACCGGTCCGCTGTGGTCATCTGGCCGAACAACATGAACGGGCTCTGCGGGAGAACCCCGGTCGTGAGATCGGCCGCCCAATGGACCAGGCCGTTGTCGTCCGCACCGAGGTGGACGGTGCCTGCGTCGGCCAAAGATGCCGAGCGCCAAGGTATTCGACGGTCGAGAGCGTAGTTGAGCTTGACCACCGGGGTGTCCCACTCGAACGTACGTAAGTCGTCGTGCACGCGACGCGGGACCGCATCGAAGGGCAGCAACGACCCGTACAGCGCGGGGGCCGACACGTCGGCAACGATCGCTCGACGAGCGCGGAACGTCTCGCCACCTGTCGTGTGCACGGCGCGTGCACGACCGCCCCGCACGTCGATGGACTCGACGGGTCGACTGCACGTCAGCACAGCACCCGAGGCCTCGGCCCGGCGAATCAACGCGTCGGTCAATGCCGACGATCCACCTACGGGCGCCGGATACCCGACGTCCTGCGCGAGCATCGTCAGCAGATATCCCATCATTCCGCTCACCGGCGCGTCGGTGGGTACGTCGCCGTGCATCGCATTGCCCAGGAGCAGGCACCGCGCGGCCTCGCTGTGGAACAGCTCGTGGGCCATCACCCGTGCAGGCAACGCAGCGAACCGGACGAAGCGCAGTGTCTCGGAGACGCCGAGAGTGCGCGCCAATCGTGCTGCCGGCAGTACCGGTGGAAACGGCCCGAAGAGCGAACCGAGCAGGGGAGTGCGAATACGTTCCCACTGCTCGAACAGGCGCAGCCACGTGTCACCGTCGCGTACGTCGTGCTCACGCAACAGAGCAGCGGTCGCCTCGACGTCGTGATGGACGACCGGAGCGTCGGTGTCCTCCGGGGATCGCGCGTGGCCGTAGACCGTCGGCGAGTGAGACCACGTCAGTCCGTGACGCTCGAGCTCGAGTGCTGTCATGGCGGGCGAGGACACAGCCAGCGGATAGAACGCGCTGAACAGGTCGCTGGTGAATCCAGGAACCAGTTCGGCACTGCGGACGGCTCCGCCGGGTAGTTCTGCCGCCTCGAGAATCACGACGTCCCACCCCGCGTCGGCCATCGCCGCGGCGGCGACCAATCCGTTGTGACCGCTGCCTATCACGACTGCGTCGACCTCTGTGGTGGTCATCGGGTGATGCTCCTGGGTTCGGTCGCGGTCTTGTTGCTCACAACCCTACCGACGTAGTACAGCGCGATTCCGACTGCGAGCAGCAGCCCGGCGCGGAGCCACGTGGCCGCGGACTGCTGAGTGAGCAGCACGGCGCACGTGATCAACGCCAGGACGGGAAGCGCCGTCGGCGTTCGAAAGTGGTCGGTGTCGGATCGGTCCCGACGCAGCACGAGCACGGCAATGTTGGTACTGATGAAGACGAACAACAGAAGCAGCACCACCGTTTCGGCGAGTGCGGCCACGGAGCCGGTGGTGCACAACACCATTGCGACCGCAGTGGTCGCGACAATGGCCGCCCACGGAGTCTTGCGGCCGGGCAGCACCTTGGCCAGGGCGACCGGAAGCAATCCGTCGCGGGCCATGCCGAAGGTCAGTCTCGACGCCATGATCATCGTCAGCAAGGCGCCGTTGGCGACGGCCACGAGGGCGACCAGACTGAAGACCCATGGTGGGATTCCGGCGTCGGCGGCGTCGACGACCTCGAGCAGCGGACCGGTGGACTGGGCCAGCGTATCCGCCGGAACGACCGTCGAGACTGCCAGACCGACCAGCACATAGACCACTCCGGCCGTCGTGACGGCTCCGAGCAGAGCCCGGGGATACACCCGCCGCACATCCTCGACCTCCTCGGCGATGTTGGCCGAAGTCTCGAACCCCACGAACGAGTAGAAGGCGAGCAGAGCCGCCCCCAGCACTGCCAGCGTCGGCGTGGTGTCGTCGGTGAATTCGAGCACCCGTGACGGTGCGCCGTCGCCGCGGCTCAGAACGAGCCCGGCCAGGGCGATGATCACGACGAGACCGGACACCTCGACCACCGTCATACCGAGGTTGGCCCGGAGAGATTCGGTGATGCCGCGGGCATTGAGAAGTCCGACGAGAAGTAGGAAGACGACCGCCGCAGGCACGGCGGGCACATCGAGAAACACTGCGAGATAGTCGCCCGAGAAGGCCAGCGCCAGACCTCCCGCGCTCGTCACGCCAGCCGCGAGCATCGAGAATCCGACGAGGAACGACACTATCGGTCGCCCGAAAGCTCGCTGCGCGAACACCGCCGCCCCGCCCGCTCGGGGGTACTTGGTCACCAATTCGGCGTAGGACGCCGCAGTGAGCAACGCCATCAGGAGAGCGAGCAGCATCGGCAGCCAGATCGCTCCGCCGACCTCACCCGCGATTTCCCCGACGAGAGCGTAGATCCCGGCACCCAGCACATCACCGAGAATGAAGACGAACAACAACTTGCCCGAGATCGCCCGGCGCAGTGGCGTCGACGACCCGTCGGACTCGGAGCCGTCCGGGTGGACGCTCGGACTGTGGTCGGACGCCATCAGTTCCGGTTCCCGCTTCGGGAGCTGGTGCTGGAGACAGATCGATTCGAACGACGCAGCGGGGATGTCATGGCAATCGCATGCCCGGTGTGTTCGGTCTTCAACCGTGTTCTCTCGATCGGTTGCAGCACAGACGTTTCGGCGAGCCGGCCGCGCCGGACGCGGCAGGTTCTACGGGTTCGATGCGCGTTCCGCCAACAGTGCGAGACGCCTCAGTGCCTCGGAATTTCGGGGGTGAGACAGCGCATGTTGAACCCGGTTGGGCACGAGCTCGAACGGCGGTGTGCTCGCGTGCTCGATCATTTCGATCGTGCAGCCGGTCGCTGTCGGGTGCAACCGGACGGTGATGGAGGCGCGTCCGAACGGCATGGCCCTGGCTTCCAGCTGTAATTCGCGGTTCTCGTGAACGGCGACCGAGCGCGTGACGTCGCTGAGCACGAGCGGCCAGGCCCCGACCGAATGGTGGATGACACTGCCAGGAGCAGGCCACGCCGCGTCGACCGCTCTGATTCGGGATGCACCGACCACCCACATTGCGTAGGACCAGCCATCGGCAAGAACGTTCCACACGTCCTCGCATCGAGCTGTGGTGTCGCGTTTCGTCGTCACGCTCGGACCTCCGTCGTCATCTCGGTACGCCGCTACGCCGAACGAAAAGCGTTGGTATGCCGCCGTTCTCGGGGCACACGTACGGCGGTTGCGCAGTGGGGGACCGGCCTGGACTCGACTCGGATATCGGTGACGCTACCTGCCGCTGAGCCGGGGCACAACGCGGCAGCGGGCCCGGCGCACGCGGCTTCTCGACCACCCGGCGCGGTATGGGGCGTCGGTTGCCATAATGGGCCGATGTCGACAATCGCTTACGTGATCGCAGGTTCGGAAGCCACCGGCGGGGCCGGTCTGCAAGCAGATCTCAAGACGTTCGAGCGGTTGGGGGTCTACGGGGTCGGCACCATCACGTGCATCGTGTCCTTCGATCCGAAGGCCGAATGGGGCCACCGCTTCGTGCCGATCGACAGTTCGGTGATCGCAGATCAAATCGAAGTGGCCACCGCCGCTCACGATCTCGATGTCGTCAAGATCGGCATGCTGGGCACCCCCGCCACCGTCGCCACGGTCGCGGAATCACTGCGCCTGCAGCCGTGGCGTCATGTCGTGGTCGATCCCGTGCTGATCTGCAAGGGGCAGGAACCCGGTGCGGCTCTCGACACCGACAATGCGCTCTGTCGCGACGTTCTTCCGCTGGCCACCGTCATCACACCCAACCTGTTCGAGGCGACGACGTTGTCCGGAATGGACTCCATCGACACCGTCGAGGATCTCGGTGAGGCAGCCAGGAGGATCGCCGACCTCGGCCCCCAGTACGTCGTGGTCAAGGGTGGTGCCGGCCTACCCGGAGACGAAGCCGTCGACGTCGTGTTCGACGGACAGGACCTCACCGTCCTGCGCGCCCCGAAGATCGGCGACGAGAGGGTGTCCGGCGCTGGATGCGTGTTCGCAGCTGCCATCACCGCCGAGCTGGCCAAGGGATCCGGCGTGCTCGACGCAGTGGCCACGGCAAAGGACTTCGCGCATGCCGGCATCGTCGGCCGGTTGTCGAGCCACGCTCCGTTCGCTGCCGTCGCCTGGCAGAACTGAGCCCGCCGGCCCGGATATCGATCACGGGTCTGCCTCGAGTGCTGCGAGGCTTCATGTTTGGACGGGTTCGCCGCGGGGACACTGACGTAATCGACGTGTTCCTGCAGGCCCGGAATGCGTCGCCGGTGAAGCGAACAGCAGTCGAGGAGACACCATGGCCCAACATGACCCCGCCGGCTCCGGTGCCGAAGCGAACGACGACGACCGCACGATGCGCGGGCACGCCGGGGAAGCGATCGTCGACGCGCGCAACTGGCCCGGCTACATCTGTATCGGTCTCGCGCTGGTCAGCCTCGGACTGACCTTGACTGCGGCCGGCTACGGTTTCGAGGGGTGGGCGTGGACGGGCGCGGTCCTCGCGCCCGTTCTGCTCGTCGCAGGCACGGTTCTGGTGTTGCTCGAGCGTCGCCGGGTCAAGGCACAGGAAGGCAAGAGCCTCACCGACCCTGCGGGGCATTGATCGAGCCCGATCTCGGCAGGAGTGGCACGTCGTCGATCGGCGTCGGCGTGGAACTGAACGAGCTGGCACTCTCGATCGGCGCTGCGCCGCCGATTCGTTCCGTGCGAGTGACCGGGGCAAGCGACGACTCGCGAACGGTTCGTCCCGGTGACCTGTACGTGGCGTTGCCCGGCCGCCGAGCGCACGGCCTCGACTTCGAGCTCGAGGCCAAGGCCCGAGGGGCAGTGGCGGCGTTGTCGGACCGGGCCTCGACGGTTCTGCCGACACTCGTCGTGCCGAACCCGCGCCGCCGGGTCGGGGAGGTGTGCGCTCGAATTCATCGGTTCGCGCACCGAGACCTGGATCTGTACGGGGTCACCGGGACCAACGGCAAGACGAGCACCACCCTGCTGCTCGGAGCCGGGCTCGCTGCGGCGGGCGACTCCGTGGCGACCATGACCGGAATCGGTTTGGCGGGCCCGCGCGGCGCGGAAGAATCGGCCAGAACCACACCCGAGGCCGCCACCGTGCATCGGACTCTGCGCCGTTTCCGGGACGAGGGTGCTACGGCGGTTGCCCTCGAGGTGTCCTCTCACGCCGTCACCGAGCACCGCGTCGACGGCCTCCGTTTCGCGGTGATGGGGTTCCTCAATCTCACGCCGGATCATCTGGATTACCACGGAGACATGGACAGTTACTTCGCCGCGAAGGCCGAACTGTTCTCGGCGCACCGATCGACACGCGCTGTGGTCAACGTCGGCGATCCGCACGGCAAAATCCTGGCGGGACGCCTCGATATTCCCTGTTGGACGTGGTCCACGGCCGATCGCGATGCCGATGTTCGCGGCGAGAACATCGAGTGCACCGACGTCGGAACGTCCCTGACAGCGCGAACCCCGATGGGCGATGTCGAAATCCGCCTACCTCTGCTGGGTCCGCACCAGGCCGAGAACGCTCTGGCCGCACTGACCATGGCGTTGGCGGCCGGCCGCGACATCGCAGCAGTCGCGGCAGGACTCGAACGCCTCGACGCCGTTCCCGGCCGCCTCGAACGTGTAGACGTCGGACAGCCTTTCCTGGCCGTCGTGGACTACATGCACAACACCGCAGGTCAGCGGGCGCTGCTGCCTTTCGTCCGCAGCGTGGTCTCGGGTCGACTGATCGTCGTCGTCGGGGCGACGGGCGAACGTGACCCGGGTAAGCGCTTCCCGCTCGGGCGAACGGCAGCCACGTTGGCAGATGTGGTGATCGTCAGCGATGAAAGTCCGCTGTCGGAGGACCCGGGCACCATCCGAGCCGCAGTGGAAGAGGGCGCTCGGGCTGCACGCTCAGCGGTGGTGGTAGTGGAAGCCGACCGACGTCGTGCCGTGGAGCACGCTGTCGCCATTGCTCAGCCCGGGGATGCCGTGGTCGTGGCTGGACGGGGCTGCGATGCCGAACAGGTGTACGGCGACCACATCGTGCGATTCGACGACCGTGAGGTGTTGCGTGACGTCCTCGCCGCCCACGTGGCGCGGAGTTGAACGCGCTACCGCTACTGCGCCGCGGACGTACGTTTCCGAGCGGATTTGTCTGCTCGACGCTGCGCGAACCTGCCGGCGGACTTCAGGGCCTTGGATACGACATTGGCTCTGCCCGTTCGCTTTTCGAGGCTCACGCCGGCAAATGCCAGGAGCCGGGCAGCAATGGGCAAGCCGATCGCGACGACAAGGTAGCGGTAGAGATACTTGCGGGCCAGCAGCGGGATCATGCGGGAAGTCCTGTCGTGGGGGAGGTTGTCAGCGGACGGCCCGTCGAACCTTGAATGCTGCTGTTGCCGTCAGCGCGATGATCGCTCCGACGACGGCTGCACCGAGCATTGCGACGCCCTGCCCGAGATCGAAGTTCCAGCCGAGGAAGTTGATCGTGCTGTGAACGGTGTTCTGCAGCACGAAGATGACCAGTGCTGCAACGAGCACGACCGTGACGAGGAGGGCCAACTTCGAGGCGAATCCGCCGCGGCGCTTGGTGGTTGTGGTGTCCGATGTTGCAATCATGAGGGTTCCGTTCTGTGAAGTGGAAGGTGAGCAGAAACCGAGTGCCGCCGATCGCGGTGACCGGCGGCACTCGATGCGGGGCTGCTGGTTACTTGAAGGTGTCCTTGATGTTCTCGCCGACCTTCTTGACGCCGGCCGAACCCTGATCCTTCTTGCCCTCGGCTTCGAGGTCCTTGTTGTCGGTTGCGTCGCCGACAACTTCCTTCGCCTTGCCGATGGCGTCTTCTGCTGCGTTCTTGGCCTTGTCGATGAAGCTCATGGTGTGCACCTTTCGGGTGGCTGTGATTGTTGGTAACGGATACTTAGTCGGTTTTCGAGGCCGAAAGCAAACGTCACGGGAAAGTGATCTGCATCACTTGAGCGACCGCGGCGGTCAGGTGAGGGAGACCAGCTCGGTGATGTCGTCGTGCGGGAGTTCGCCGTCGACCACGGCTGTGACCACGGAGCTGTTCAGCGTGATGGCACCCTTGTGGTTGTCCAGGAATGCGGTATCGGCGGCATCGCGGCCTACCGAAATGCGAACCAGAGTGGACCGCGGTGCCAGGCACGTGGCGTCGACGACACGCCACTGGCCGCCGACGAATGCCTCGGCGACGGCATGGAAATCCATCGGATCGCATCCGGGCGCGTACACGGCCACGAGGCGGGCAGGAACATTGACAGCGCGGAGCATCGCGACGACCAGATGCGAGTAGTCGCGGCACACTCCCTGGCCTGCTAGCAGCGTGTCGACGGCTCCGTCGATCGGATCACTGCTTCCTGGAACGTAATTCAGGCGTGCGCCCACCCAGGCGGAGATCTTGGCCAGCAGTTCCTCGGAATCGGCGTAGTCGCCGAATTCTGTTGCGGCGAAACCGTAGAACTTGTCTGCTTCGGCGTAGCGGCTGGGCCGAAGGTAGAGCGACATGTCGTAGTCGGTGACGGGGGCCGGGGTGGTGTTGCCCAGGATGGTGGCGTCGTACGAGACCTGTAAGTTGCCGACGTCGGCGGGCATGACGTGAATGCGGTTGCCGTGCGGTCCGCTGACCTCCTTCGCCTCGACGGGATTACCGTCGAGAACGAAGGAGAGCGATTCGGTGACCGTCGTACCGGGGTGCGGTGCGATGGCGATCTGGAATTCGAGAGTGGTGGCGGCGGTGATGTCTACATCGAGGCGCGCGGATACGTCGCGTTTGAGCATGAGGACTCCTGGCAGGTGGGGGCGGGTGAACCTGCTGCCAGTACCCGTATCCGCCGAAACCAATCGCCCCTGGTCACCGAGTGATCAACGCCACCCCAGTGCGGGGGCCACGTCGCGCAGCAGCGTCTCCAGAACGTGTGCGCAGTACTCCACACCCAACTGGTTCGGGACGGTGAGCAGCAGAGTATCCGCGGCGGCGATCGCCTCGTCCGCTGCCAGTTCTTCGATCAGCCGATCGGGCTCACCCGCGTAGGTCTTGCCGAAACGAGCCTTGCCGCCGTCGAGGTAGCCGACTTGGTCGTCGCCGCTGCCCTCTCGGCCGAAGTAGGCGCGGTCGAGATCGTTGACGATCGGAAAGATGCTGCGGCTCACGGATGTTCGAGGAGCGAAGTCGTGGCCCGCGTCGCTCCACGTCTTGTGGAAGCGTTCGATCTGTTCGGCTTGCAACTGATGGAAAGGCACCCCGGTGTCTTCGCTGAGAAGTGTGGAGCTCATCAGATTCATGCCCTGGCGCGCCGTCCACTCGGCCGTCTCGCGGGTGCCTGCGCCCCACCAGATGCGTTGGCGCAGACCCGGTGCGTGAGGTTCGAGGCGCAGCAGGCCAGGCGGGTTGGGGAACATCGGCCGCGGGTTCGGCTGAGCGAAGCTCTTGCCTTCCAGCAGATCGAGGTAGATGCGGGTGTGCTCGCGAGCCATGTCTGCGTGGTCGGAGCCCTCCGCGGGGGAGTATCCGAAGTGGCGGTACCCCTCGATGACCTGTTCGGGCGATCCCCGGCTCACACCGAGTTGCAACCGCCCGCCCGAGATGAGGTCGGCAGAGCCGGAATCCTCGGCCATGTAGAAGGGATTCTCGTACCGCATGTCGATGACGCCGGTACCGATTTCGATGGTGCTCGTCCTGGCTCCGACGGCGGCGAGCAGCGGAAACGGTGACGAGAGCTGGTTGGCGAAGTGATGGACGCGGTAGTACGCACCATCGGCTCCGAGTTCCTCGGCCGCGACCGCGAGGTCGATCGACTGCAACAGCACATCCGATGCCGATCGGGTCTGCGACTGCGGGGACGGTGACCAGTGTCCGAAGGACAGAAATCCGATCTTCTTCATCGTGCGCTCTTTCGTTGAAGGATCAACTATGTTCGTACGACTCAGCGCTCAGCCGGGTCGATTCATTCCCCGGTGCCGGCACTACGCCCCGATACCCGCCGTCAACAACTTCGCCAGTTCGAGGTAGGCGTCGCCGTCACTCAGGCCGGTCAGGCGGAACACCTCGCGCGTCTGGATGCGCACCATGACCGAGGATGCGACGTCACCGACGAATGCCGCATGGACGTCGCGTACCTCGCCACTGGCCACACCCTCGCTGATCAGCTCCTGGACCCGTCGTGCCGCGATTGCGGTGTTGCGTTCGTACACCGAACGGGCCGATTCGAGCGACGCGAGATCGGTCATGAATTGCTCGGACGCAGATTCCAGAGCGGCACCGACTGCGGTGAGATACGTGGTGATGCGGTTGCGGGTTCCGTCGACCTCGGCGACCGCATTCTCGACCTGGGTGGTCATGGACTTGAAGTAGTGCACGGTTGCGCCGCCCACCAGCTGATCCTTGCTCGACGCCAACGTGTACAAGGTGGATTTGGAGCAGCGGAGGCGAGCCGCGATGGTGTCGAGCGTCAGGTGAGCGAACCCCTCGGCCAGGAACAGGCTGACGAGTTGGTCGAACAATTCCGAACGGCGAGCCGTGGCATGCGAGGTCACGGGTGCGTTCACATCCAGGATGGTACTGCATCGCCTTGTGCAGTACTGTGCATCAGTACTGCGGATCATTCTTCAGTACTGATGCCGAACATCCCGGAGGTTCTAGTGCCCGTCGCTCGTCTGTTGCCCACCGCCGAAGCGCGCGACCTTCTCGCGCTGACCCGCGATGTGGCAGACAAGGTGCTCGACCCGATCGTCGACGAACACGAGCGCAACGAGACCTATCCGACGGGAGTGTTCGCCACTCTCGGCGAAGCCGGACTGTTGAGCCTGCCGTACGCGGAGGAATGGGGCGGCGGAGGTCAGCCGTACGAGGTGTACCTCCAAGTACTCGAGGAATTGGCATCACGATGGGCGGCCGTTGCAGTCGCGGTGAGCGTGCACGGTTTGGCCTGCTATCCCGTGATGGCGTTCGGTACCGATCAGCAGAAGGCCGAGAAGCTTCCCGACATGCTCGGCGGGTCGCAGATCGGTGCCTATTCGCTGTCCGAGGCGCAGGCCGGTTCCGACGCAGCGGCCCTGAGTTGCAAGGCGAGCGCGGCCGACGGTGGGTACACGGTCAACGGGTCCAAAGCATGGATCACCCACGGCGGTGTTGCCGATTTCTACAACCTGTTCGCCCGCACCGGCGAAGGCTCCAAAGGGATCTCGTGTTTTCTAGTTCCCGACGGGACCGAAGGCCTCAGTTTCGGCAAGCCCGAGGAGAAGATGGGGTTGCATGCGATCCCGACCACGTCGGCGCACTACGACAACGTGCACGTTCCCACCGAATGGCGCATCGGAGCGGAAGGCCAAGGACTGCAGATCGCCTTCAGTGCGCTGGACGCCGGAAGGCTCGGAATCGCCGCTGTCGCAGTCGGAATCGCCCAGGCTGCACTCGACGATGCCGTGAAGTACGCGCAGGAACGCACTGCGTTCGGCAAGAAGATCATCGACCATCAGGGTCTGGGGTTCGTGCTGGCGGACATGGCCGCCGCAGTCGACTCCGCACGCGCGACCTATCTCGACGCGGCTCGCCGTCGGGACGCCGGACTTCCTTACTCCCGCAACGCTTCTGTGGCCAAGCTGATCGCTACCGATGCGGCCATGAAGGTGACGACCGACGCCGTGCAGGTGTTCGGCGGGTACGGCTACACCAGAGACTTCCGCGTCGAGCGCTACATGCGCGACGCCAAGATCACGCAGATCTTCGAGGGCACCAACCAGATTCAGCGTCTCGTCATCGCCCGATCACTCGCGACCAACTGACCATCCGCACCTTGCTTTCCACACACACGTAGGGGACATCTGAATGACGACAACCGAACCCGATATCCATACCACTGCGGGTAAATTGGCCGATCTTCGTAAACGTCTGGGGGCTGCGGAGATGCCGTCGGGTGAGGCGGCGGTGGAGCGGGTCCACGCGAAGGGCAAGTTGACCGCGCGTGAGCGGATTACCGCTCTGCTCGACGAGGGCTCGTTCGTCGAACTCGATGCGTTGGCGCGGCACCGATCACAGAATTTCGGGTTGGGGGACAATCGCCCCTTCGGTGACGGTGTCGTCACCGGCTACGGCACGGTCGATGGCCGTGATGTGTGCGTGTTCTCCCAGGACGCGACCGTCTTCGGCGGCAGTTTGGGGGAGATCTACGGCGAGAAGATCGTCAAGGTGATGGACCTGGCGATCAAGACCGGGCGGCCGTTGGTGGGCATCAACGAAGGCGCCGGGGCCCGCATCCAGGAAGGGGTGGTCTCCCTCGGGTTGTACGGGGAGATCTTCCACCGCAACGTCCGCGCATCCGGGGTGATCCCGCAGATCTCGGTGATCATGGGCCCCGCCGCCGGTGGGCACGTCTACTCCCCAGCGTTGACCGATTTCGTGGTCATGGTCGATGGCACCAGTCAGATGTTCGTCACCGGCCCCGATGTCATCAAGACCGTCACCGGGGAGAACGTGACGATGGAAGAGCTCGGTGGCGCGCACACCCACATGGAGAAGTCCGGTGTCGCGCACTACGTCGCGTCCGGGGAGCAGGACGCCCTCGACTACGTCCGCGACCTCCTGTCGTATTTGCCGTCGAACAATCGGGCCGATGCCCCGCGGACGGTGGCGTCGGATCCGATCGTCGGGGCGATCGAGGATTCGTTGACGGCGGAGGACCTCGAACTCGACACTCTGATTCCGGATTCGCCGAACACTCCGTACGACATGCACGAGGTGATCCGCCGGATCCTCGACGACGACGAATTCCTCGAAGTCCAGGAGGGTCGGGCCCGCAACATCATCGTCGGGTTCGGGCGGATCGACGGCCGGTCGGTGGGGATCGTGGCCAATCAGCCCACCCAGTTCGCCGGCACGTTGGATATCGATGCCTCGGAGAAAGCAGCCCGGTTCGTCCGCACCTGTGATTGTTTCAACGTTCCGATCATCACGTTGGTCGATGTGCCGGGGTTCCTGCCCGGGACGGGCCAGGAATACAACGGCATCATCCGGCGTGGGGCGAAGTTGTTGTATGCCTACGGGGAGGCGACGGTCGGGAAGATCACCGTCATCACCCGTAAAGCCTATGGCGGGGCGTACGACGTGATGGGCTCCAAGCACATGGGTGCCGACGTCAATTTGGCGTGGCCGACGGCGCAGATCGCGGTGATGGGGGCCTCGGGTGCGGTCGGGTTCGTCTACCGCAAGCAGTTGCTCGAGGCCGCGAAGAACGGTGAGGACGTCGATGCGTTGCGGCTGACGTTGCAGCAGCAGTACGAGGACACGCTGGTCAACCCGTACGTCGCTGCCGAACGTGGATATCTCGATGCGGTCATCCCGCCCAGTCACACCCGCGGGCAGATCGTGACCGCGTTGCGGCTGCTCGAACGCAAACAAGTGACCCTGCCCCCGAAGAAACACGGAAACATCCCACTATGAGCGATGAAGCGAATCTTGACGCAGTGAGCGGCGAAGCGAATCATGCTGCCGCGTCCGCCAGTTGGTCGTTTCGCGGAAGTCCGACGGACTCCGAGATCGCTGCTGTCGTTGCGGTTCTGACTGCCGCGCAGTCGTCGGTGGCCGAGGACGTGCCGGCCCCGATAGATCTGTGGGGTCGACCGGAAGATATGCATCGTTACGGACTCGCCAGTGCCCCAGCTCTTTTCGTCAATGCCCGATTCGGCCAGTGAAGGACTTCGCACAGATGACCACCTCTACCTCCCATAAGAAGATTTCCAAGGTTCTTGTTGCCAATCGTGGTGAGATCGCGGTTCGGGTGATCCGGGCGGCCGCTGATGCCGGGCTGGCCAGTGTCGCTGTGTACGCCGAACCCGACGCCGACGCCCCGTTCGTCCGCCTGGCCGACGAAGCATTCGCACTCGGCGGACAAACCTCCGCGGAGTCGTACCTGGTCATCGACAAAATCTTGGACGCGGCCGCCAAATCCGGAGCCGACGCCATCCACCCCGGCTACGGATTCCTCTCCGAGAACGCCGACTTCGCCCAAGCTGTCATCGATGCAGGACTGATCTGGATCGGACCGTCCCCGCAGTCCATCCGCGATCTCGGCGACAAGGTCACCGCCCGCCACATCGCCGCCCGCGCCAAAGCCCCCTCGGTCCCCGGCACCTCCGAACCGGTCGTAGATGCCGACGAGATTTTGGCGTTCGTCGACGAACACGGCCTCCCCATCGCCATCAAAGCCGCCTTCGGTGGCGGCGGACGCGGCATGAAAGTCGCCCGCACCCGCGAGGAAATCCCCGAACTGTTCGACTCCGCCACCCGCGAAGCCGTCGCCGCATTCGGGCGCGGGGAATGCTTCGTCGAACGCTACCTCGACAAACCACGCCACGTCGAAGCCCAGGTCATCGCCGACCAACACGGCAACGTCATCGTCGCCGGCACCCGCGACTGCTCCCTGCAACGCCGCTTCCAGAAACTCGTCGAAGAAGCACCCGCCCCGTTCCTCACCGACGCCCAACGCAAAGAAATCCACTCCAGCGCCAAAGCCATCTGCCTCGAAGCCGGCTACTACGGCGCCGGGACCGTCGAATACCTCGTCGGCCAAGACGGCCTCGTCAGCTTCCTGGAAGTGAACACCCGGCTGCAGGTCGAGCACCCCGTCACCGAGGAAACCTCCGGCATCGACCTGGTGCTGCAGCAGTTCCGCATCGCCAACGGCGAAGAACTGACGATCACCGAAGATCCCGAACCGCGGGGGCATTCGTTCGAGTTCCGGATCAACGGCGAAGACGCCGGACGCGGGTTCCTGCCCGCCCCCGGACCGGTCACCACCTTCACCGCCCCCTCCGGCCCGGGAGTCCGCGTCGATTCCGGTGTCGAATCCGGCTCGGTGATCGGCGGCCAGTTCGATTCGATGCTCGCCAAACTCATCGTCACCGGAGCCACCCGCGAGGAAGCCCTCGCCCGCTCCCGCCGGGCGTTGGCCGAATTCACCGTCGAAGGCTTGGCGACGGTGATCCCGTTCCACGCTGCGGTGGTCTCCGATCCCGCGTTCATCGGCGACGGCGACTCCTTCTCGGTGCACACCCGGTGGATCGAAACCGAATGGGACAACCAGGTTCCCCCGTTCACAGCCGGGCAACCGATCGACGACGACGAGGCCCTGCCGCGGCAGTCCGTCATCGTCGAGGTCGGGGGCCGACGCGTCGAGGTCTCCCTGCCGGGCGAACTCACCCTCGGCGGTGGCAGCGGCGGAAATGCCGGTGCGGTGCGGCGCAAGCCCAAGGCCCGCACCCGTGGCGGTGCCGGAGCCGGCGCAGCCTCCGGTGACTCGGTCACCGCACCCATGCAGGGCACCGTGGTCAAAGTCGCCGTCGACGAAGGCCAGGAAGTCGCCGCCGGGGACCTCGTCGCTGTCCTGGAAGCGATGAAAATGGAAAACCCCGTCACCGCCCACAAAGCAGGCACCATCACCGGCCTGAGCGTCACCGCAGGCGACGCCATCACCCAAGGCACCGTCCTCGCAGAAATCAAGTAGGGGAGTACCTTTCGATGACTGCCCTCGCTGAATCGTTCGACGGCGACACCTCTCCGGCGCATTCCACCGAGTTCGAGATCGTGTCCACGGTATTGCGGATGGCCTCGGCCGCCCGGGTGCGGTTGGCGGAGGCGCTCGATGCCCAGGGACTGAGCTGGGCACGGTACGAGGTACTCGAATTGATTTGTCGGAGAGGGCCGTTGTCGTACAGCGCGCTCTCACGTGAATTGGTGCGACACCGAACCAGCATCACTGCGACAACTGCCAGTCTCGTCGACGCGGGCCTGTTGGTGCGCAGTGTCAATCCGCGAAATCGACAGCAGTACTTGGTCGACGCCACCGACTCGGGGTATCGCGCGGTGACACGTGCCGAACGTGCGCTCGAACGGGCTCGGTCGCGGATGGCGGTCGATGCAGATTCCGAGCAAACACTCGAAGTGCTGCGCGGCATCGAGAAGCAGTGGAACAGGCGGGGCTGACCGACACGTCCTGGTTGTGATCCGCCGACGGTGATGCAAGTACCCCTGGGGTGATACCCCCAGGGGTACTTGCATACCCCCTTGGGTATGTGCAATGGTGAGCACGTTCGATCGCTCGGGGTTTCATCCGCCTCGACCGATACCCCCACCCGTATAGGAGAACCATGTCGCTGCGCGATGCCGAAATTCTTCGCCCACCTGACGACCTGACCGCGAGAGGGCCAGGACTACTCGGCCGTGCGGGTGCGTCGATGGTGACCCACCGTCGTTGGGTGTTCGGCGTATGGCTCATCGCGCTGATCGGCCTCGGTTCGTTCGCGCCCTCGGTCTTCACCGATCTGGCGGGAGCCGGGTGGCAGGCGAACGGATCCGAATCCGTACAGGTTCGAGAACTGGCCCAGCAGCATTTCGGTGGCAATTCGTCCGCAGCGGTGCAGGTGGTCGTTCACTCCGACGCAGCATCCATCACGGACCCCGCTGTTCGGGCAGTGATCGACGACGTGACCGAGGTGTTCTCCGGTGACTCCCGATTCGGAGACGTCGTTGCGCCGCAACCGAATATGACGATCAGCCCGGACGGCCGCACCGGCATCGTCATCGCCGGGGCGAACGGCACGACCGACGAGATGGTGAAGGCCGTCGACGATGTGAAGGAGCGGTTGACTGCGCTCTCGACCGACGGAATCGAGGTGTATCCCACCGGTTCGTCGGCCCTGTGGTCGGACTTCAACAAGGCGAACCACGACGCCATGATCCAAGCCGAACTGTTCTCGTGGCCGGTCACCTTGGCGATCATGGTGCTTGCCTTCGGTTCCCTCGTCGCGGCCGGTTTGCCGCTGCTGCTCACCGTCGCGGGGCTCGTTGCCTCCGCTGGTGGTCTGGTTCTGCTCAACGGTGTCACGCCGATCTCGGTGTGGGCCATGAACTTTGCAATGATGTTCGCCCTCGCGCTGGGAATCGACTACGCCCTGTTCATCGTCGCTCGATTCCGCGACGCGCTGCGGAACACCGACCCTCGGGCTGCCGTCGCCGCCACCATGGACACCGCAGGTAAGGCCGTCGTGTTGTCCGGGCTGACGGTGCTGGTGAGTCTGTCCGCAGTGCTGCTGGTCCCCGCGCCGGCGGTGCGCACGATGGCCGTCGGGATCATGTTGGCTGTCGCCTTCGTGTTGCTGGCAACGATGACTCTGCTGCCTGCGGCATTGGGTGCGCTCGGACCCAAGGTCAACGCCGCTTCGTTGCCGTACGCCAAGCGTCAAGTGCATCGATCCCCAAGGTTCGCGGCATGGGGGGAGTTGCTGCACAAGCACCCGTGGCCGTTCGCGGTCGTGTCGGTGGGGATTCTGATTGCGCTCGCCCTGCCGGTGCTCGGGCTGAAGGTGGCAATGCCGTCGATAGCAGTGGTGCCCGAGGATGCCCCCGTGCGGCAGGGTTACGAGCTCGTTCAGGACCGGTTCGGACCGGGCGCACCGGGTTCGCTGCAGATCGTGGTTCCCGAAGTGGATGCTGCCGAGACCGCAACCGTCGCTGCGCGGGTCGACGGGATCTCGATGGTGACGCCGCCGCAGAGTGCGGCTGACGATTCGGGATATGCACTGCTGCAGGCAATTCCGTCGGTGGATCCGTCCGACGAAGCGATGGGCTCCATTCTCGCCGAGCTGCGATCGACATTGCCCGATTCGGCACTCGTCGGCGGAGCACCGGCAGAGAACCTGGACCTGCAGCAGGCTTTGAACGACTACCTGCCGATAGTCGTCGGGATCATCCTGGTTCTCGGATTCGTGCTGCTGCTGGTGGCGCTTCAGGCTCCGCTCATCGCGTTGCTCGGTACCGCGGTGAGCCTGCTGTCCACCGCGGCGGCGTTCGGCGTCGCCAAGCTGATCTTCCAGGACGGACACGGATTCTCGTTGCTGGGCTTCACGCCGCAGGGATTTCTCGACGGTTGGGGTCCGGTGTTCTTCTTCGCGATGATCTTCGCCATCGCCATGGACTACACGGTGTTCCTCCTGGCTACCGCCAAGGAGCATTACGAGCGCTCCGGTGATTCCAAGGTTGCCCAGGTGGACGGGTTGGCCCACTCGGGACGAGTCATCTTTGCCGCAGCAGCGGTGATGGTGGCAGTGTTCTTCACATTCGCACTGTCGGATCCGTTGCCCCCGAAAGAGATGGGCATCATCCTGGGTGTTGCGGTACTGCTCGACGCGTTCCTGGTTCGACTCGTCCTGCTTCCGGTCCTGCTACGGCTGACCGGACACGGCGCGTGGTGGTCGCCGGCATGGTTACGTGCTGTCCTGCCCTCCATCCGTTTTTCTCACTGACACAACAGCTCACACTGACACAACAATTTTCGAGGAGACATCATGAACATCGCACTGTCCACCACACTGACCGACACCGATTTCGCCGACGCGATCGAGAGCACGAGAAAGGCGTTGTCGGAGCAGGGATTCGGAGTTCTCACCGAAATCGACATGCAGGCCACGTTGAAGGCCAAGCTCGACGAGGACATGGAGCGCTACGTGATCCTGGGCGCGTGCAACCCGGGACTGGCTCACCGCGCAGTGGGGGTGATGAAACAGATCGGTCTGCTGTTGCCGTGCAATGTGGTCGTGCGTGAGAACCCGGCGGCGGCGCGGTCCGTCGTCGTCGAGGCCATGAACCCGGCCATCATGGTCGAGGTCACCGGTGAGCCGCGGTTGGGTGCGGTCGCCGCCGAGGCCACGGCGAAACTGCAGGCGGCAATCGCGGCCCTCGGCGGTACCGGTACCGCGCCGCAATGATGCCCCCGGGGGTACCCTGGGGTTCACTGCTACCACCATCGAAGGAATCGACATGATCGGCGACGAAGACAGCATTGCACTGGTACTCAACCGGCTCAAGCGTGCGCACGGCCAACTTGCGGGTGTCATCGGGATGATCGAGAACGGTCGTGATTGCAAGGACGTCGTCACCCAGCTCGCTGCCGTGTCGCGGGCGCTCGACCGTGCCGGGTTCAAGATCGTGGCAACCGGCCTACGGGAGTGCATGACGGGGGATGCTGCTGACGGTAGGGAACCGATGACCGAGGCCGAGCTCGAAAAGTTGTTTCTGGCTCTGGCCTGAGCCGCCGGCCGAACTCCGGACGAACGGCATGTGTCGGGTTGCCGTCGATACCGAGTTGCAGTCGACAAGCAGCGGATTCGACTGCATACTTGACTTGGTCCAGAAAACCGGAGGATACTGACGCTGTGATGCCGATCTCACCCTATGCGGAGCAATTACGCACCGCCGATTTGCGCGTGACCCGTCCGCGGGTCACCGTGCTCGAGGTCGTCGAAACCAATCCGCATGCGGACACCGACACGATTCTCGGACTCGTCCGATCGGTGCTCCCCGAGGTATCACGCCAGACGGTGTACGACGTTCTCAATGCCCTGACCGCTGCGCGCCTGGTGCGTCGCATCGAGCCCGCGGGATCTCCCGCACGATACGAATCTCGGGTCGGGGACAACCATCACCACGCTGTGTGCCGCAACTGCGGCGTGATCGCAGACGTGGATTGCGCGGTGGGCGAGACGCCGTGTCTCACCGCATCGGACTCCGTCGGTTTCACGATCGACGAGGCAGAGGTCATCTACTGGGGCTTCTGCGCACAGTGTTCGGCTGCTCGCGAGCAGCCGGCAGTTCCCGTTCAGTTCCCTCCCCGGTCTCGAACACAGCAGAGTTCGTGACCACCGATCACAGCCCGATCGTCACACCTTGGAAGGAAGCACGTGTCTGAAGATCACGTAACACGCGAAAAAGAGATGAACGAGGATCAGCCGCAGGAGAGCGGTGGCAAGTGTCCGGTCATGCACGACGCGATGCCCACGCCTGTCGAAGGCGGCGGCAACCGCGAGTGGTGGCCCAAGGCGCTCAATCTCAAGATCCTCAAGAAGAACCCGGCCGTGGGCGATCCGATGGGTGCGGATTACGACTACGCCGCCGAGTTCAATTCTCTCGATCTCGCCGAGGTCAAGCGTGACATCGAAGCCGTGATGACGAACTCGCAGCCGTGGTGGCCTGCGGACTTCGGGCACTACGGTCCGTTCTTCATCCGCATGGCGTGGCACGCGGCCGGAACCTACCGCAAGCAGGACGGTCGCGGCGGTGCCGGAGCCGGCATGCAGCGATTCGCTCCCCTCAACAGCTGGCCCGACAACGCGAGCCTGGACAAGGCCCGCCGTCTCATCTGGCCGGTCAAGCAGAAGTACGGCCGCAAACTGTCCTGGGCCGACCTCATCGTGCTCACCGGCAACGTCGCCATCGAGTCCATGGGCCTGCCGACCTACGGCTACGCCGGCGGACGCGTCGACGCCTGGGAGCCGGACGAGGACGTCTACTGGGGCCCCGAGCAGACCTGGTTGGGCGACGAGCGCTACCACGGTGACCGCACGAGCCTCGAGAACCCGCTGGCCGCAGTGCAGATGGGCTTGATCTACGTCAATCCCGAAGGCCCCAACGGTAACCCGGATCCCGTGCAGTCCGCACTGGACATCCGCGAGACCTTCGGCCGCATGGCCATGAACGACATCGAGACTGCGGCACTCGCGGTCGGTGGACACACCTTCGGCAAGACCCACGGCGCAGCCGACCCCGATGCCCACATCGGACCGGAGCCCGAGGGCGCGCCCATCGAGCAGATGGGCCTGGGCTGGAAGAACAGCTTCGGCACCGGCTCGGGCGCCGACGCGATCACCAGCGGACTCGAGGTCATCTGGACCCCGACGCCGACCCAGTGGGACAACTCGTTCCTCGAGACCCTCTACGGCTTCGAGTGGGAGCTCTACAAGAGCCCGGGCGGCGCACACCAGTGGCGTCCGAAGAACGGAGAAGGCGCGGATCTCGTTCCCGACCCGGCGGATCCGTCCAAGCGTCGCCACCCGTCGATGCTGACCTCAGACATCGCGATGCGCGTCGATCCGATCTACGAGCAGATCACCCGTCGTTGGCTCGATCATCCCGAGGAGCTCGCAGAAGAGTTCCAGAAGGCGTGGTTCAAGCTCACCCACCGCGACATGGGACCGGTCTCGCGTTACCTCGGCCCCGAGGTTCCGGCGGAGCCCCTGCTTTGGCAGGACCCGATTCCGGCCGTCGATCACGAGCTGATCGGTGACGCCCAGATCGCCGAGCTCAAGCAGGCCATCCTCGGTTCCGAACTGAGCCAGGATCAGCTGATCTCGGCTGCGTGGGCGGCGGCATCGTCGTTCCGCGTCAGCGACAAGCGCGGCGGTGCCAACGGTGGCCGTCTGCGCCTGCAGCCGCAGGCCGGCTGGGAGGTCAACGAGCCCGACGAGATCGCACAGGTCATCCGCGTTCTCGAAGGCATTCAGCAGTCGTTCTCCGGAACGGTGTCGTTCGCGGACCTCGTCGTCCTCGGCGGTGTCGCAGCCGTCGAGCAGGCCGCCAAGAACGCAGGCGTCGACATCACGGTCCCGTTCACCCCGGGCCGCATGGATGCGACGCAGGAGAAGACGGACGTCGACTCGTTCTCCGATCTCGAGCCCAAGGTGGACGGCTTCCGCAACTTCCTGGGCAAGGGCCAGAAGCTGCCCGCCGAGTTCAACCTGGTCGATCGGGCCAACTTGCTCTCGCTCAGTGCACCGGAAATGACCGTGCTGGTCGGCGGTCTGCGTGTACTCGGCGCGAACTACAAGGGGTCGACGCACGGCGTCCTCACCGACAAGGTCGGCACGCTCACCAACGACTTCTTCGTCAACCTCCTCGACATGGGCACCGAATGGGTTCCCACCGCGGAGGACGGCATCTACGAGGCCAAGGACGCCGCTACCGGCGAGAAGAAGTGGACCGGAACACGTAACGATCTGGTCTTCGGCTCGAACTCCGAATTGCGGGCTCTCGCAGAGGTTTACGCTTGCGATGACGCCAAGGAGAAGTTCGTCCGGGACTTCGTCGCAGCCTGGGACAAGGTCATGATGCTCGATCGCTTCGAGCTCGCCTAGTACTCACCGGCGCTGATGCGCCACCCGAACTCGAAGTTGTGGATGGAATACGAGCTGGATCCATCCACAGCTTCGAGTTCGTCGTTACCGGGCTGTTATCTTTCGATGCCGATTCGTGACTTTGCGCCTGGATTTGTCGCAATGTCCGATTGTCATGCTGGTTGCATGACACAACAGGACGTATCCGCAGGCTCTGCGGACAACAACAGAGACGAAACACGTCAGAGTGCATCCGGTTTCGGGTCGTTCCTCGAGATGTTCCAGGACGCGTCGACCGACAAGTCGGACACCGAGCGCGGAATCCGATAGGACTCAGCGAGCACCGATGGTGTTGGTGACGGAGCCGATCCGTTCGATATCGAGTTCGACTCGGTCGCCCGGAGCGATCCACCGGTCGAGTTCGAGCCCACAACCGCGAGGCAGGGTGCCCGACGTCAGGAGCTCGCCGGGGTAAATGCTCTCGCCGCGACTCGCAAACGCCAGAGATTCACCCATGGAATAGCGCATCCCGGCAGTGCTGGTGGTCGACCAGAGCTCGCCGTTGACCCGGACGGCCGCGGCCAGCGAATCTACATGCGCCGCAACCTCATCGGGGGTGACGACGTCTGCGCCCATCGAACTGGCGAACGTCTTGGTCTTGACGACCGGGCCGAAGGGCGTCCGGCGCTGCTCCTCCCACTGTGTGTCCCGCGCGCTGATGTCGTCGAAGACGACGTAACCGCCTATCGAAGCCTCGGCCTCCCGCTCTGACGCATCTCGGATCGGTCGGGTGACGACGGCACCGAATTCGAGCTCGAAATCGAGAACTCGGCTGTACGACGGCCACTCGACATCGGCCCCGTCGGCTACGACGGTCAGGTGGTTACCGGTGTAGTAGATCGGATGGTCGTCGAACCCCGGACCGGGACGCAAGGCCGGGAAAGTTCGACGCGTCAGCATCTCGAATCCACGGATGAACGGGACGGCACGCGGTAGATTTCGCCGAACGAGGTTGTGCGCGGCCAGATCCCAGTGCTCGTCCCAACCCAGGAAGCAGCGCAGTGACGCCGGAACGACCGGAAGGGTCGGTGCCGGTCGGGTCCATCGTCGCGACGCCCTCGTCGGCCGCCCGCCGCGCCACCGTCGTTGCGGCTTCACGTGCGGGTTCACCTGCATCGAGGAACCGAAGCATGGACCCGGTGAGCGGGCGCAGGATCTCGGGGGCACCCAGAGTCGAGACCGCAGCCTCGAGATCGATCCACGTGGTCGTGTCGGGCACGTGGACGGCAAGGCGGTCGGCGGAATCGGTGGGGGTCAAGCGTCGCAGTCGCACGGGCGCGTCCGATCTGTGCGGAGCGATGCTCCACAACGGTTGAGGAACCCGGAGTGTAAACGGTGCCACGGTCGGCGTGTCAAGACCCGACGGTTAGCGTGGGGTGATGAGATCACCGGTGCCCGAGTATCTTCAGTCCGTCCTGACGGAGTGCCGACACCTCGACGATGGGGAAATGTCGAGCGGCAACCCGGAATTGGCGGCGGCCGATCCCGACACGTTCGCGGTTGCGCTCGCCACCGTCGGTGGGTCGCACTACGGGGCGGGCGATACCGACACCGAATTCTCCATCCAGTCGATCGCCAAAGCGGTGGCCTATGCGCTGGCCATCGAGGACAACGGGCTCGCAGCGGTGCTCGAGGCCGTCGACGTCGAACCGTCGGGGGATTCGTTCAACGAGATCTCGTTGGAGGCGCGGACCGGTCGACCTCGCAACTCTCTGATCAATGCCGGTGCGCTGGCGGTACATTCGATGATCGCGGGAAGTGACGGCGAAGAACGAGCGGGGCGGCTCATCGAGCTGCTCGGAGCCATGGCCGGCCGTGAACTCCACATCGATCGATCGGTGTACGAGGCCGAACTGGAATCCGACGATCGAAATACCGCGATCGCGCACCTGCTGAAGTCGGTCGGCCACCTCGGTGCGGAACCCGCGGTCGTCGTCGACGGGTATGCGCGCCAGTGCGCGGTGACGGTGACGTGCAACGATCTGGCCGTGATCGCCTCGGTGATGGCGAACGGCGGAACCGATCCGGCCACCGGCCGACAGGTCGTCGACCCCGCGGTCAACCGTCACGTTCTCGCTGTCATGGCAACCTGTGGGATGTACGACGGCAGCGGCAGTTGGATTGCGACAGTGGGCATTCCGGCCAAGAGTGGAGTCGCGGGAGCCATCATGGGCGTGCTCCCCGGTCAGGTGGGTGTTGCCGTGATCTCGCCCCGGTTGAACGAGCACGGAAACAGCGTCCGCGGGGTTGCGGTGTTCGAGAGGTTGTCACGCGACCTCGGTCTGCACATGATGCACGTCCCTCCCAGCGGCGAATCCGCCATTCGCACGCTGAACGAATCCGACGGCGTCACGACCGTCGAACTGCAGGGCGAGCTGAGGTTCGCCGGTGCGGAATCCGTCGTCGCCCGTCTTGCGGCCGGCGTCCCGGACTGCGAGGAGATAGTCGTCGATTTCACCGAAGTGCGCGCCGTCGACGGCGCTGCACAGCGCCTCCTTCGAGAGGCTGTGAGCGGACTGGAAGACGACGGCTACCGCGTCGTCGTCGAGGATCCCGACGGGCTGATGAACGCCTCCCGCGACAGCTGACACACCTCGAACCAGACGGTCGGTGTCACAGTCTCCCGGCGAGAATCATGTGCCAGTAGGACTGCGGTAGGCCGTATCGGTCGAACGCCCACGCGGACCGTCTGGGTTTCAGGGGATCGAGAAACGAGGGTAGCGACGACGCCAGTGCACCGGTGCGGTCGAACTCGGCAGCGATCAGAGTGTGTGCTTCGACAGCGATGGGTGCGACGGTGTACCCGTCGTAACTCGACATCGCTCCGCCGCTCCTGGATGCGACGAGATTGTCGACGAGAACCGAAATCTGTTTGCGTAGAGCGCCACCCGACGAGTCGGTGTCGATCGCTGCACCGTCGCCTGCAGCCCACACCTCGGGGTGGCGTCGGTGCCGCATCGTGCGGGAGTCGATGTCGACGACACCGTGCTGCTGCTCTCCTGCCAGACCGGACTCCTGTACCCACAATGGTCCGCGATACGGCGGGACCAGGTGCAGCATGTCGTAGTCGATACGCTCGTCGACCCCGGCGTGATCGGTGACGGTGATGCGCTTGCTCTCGGGCTCGAGCGCCGTGACCGCCGTATCCATCAGGACGCGCACACCCAGGTCTCGGAGGTGGCCGGCGAGCCGGGGGTCCAGGTCAGGGACACCGAGCAGACTCTCACGATCTACGACCAACGTGATGTCGACGGTCGGTAGTCGTCCTGTGCGCTTCCAGTGGGCGGCCGCGAGGAACAGCGGCTTGACAGTGGTCCCGGTACACCCGACGGGCGGACGCGGCACGGTGAACACGGCGCGACTGTGTGCAGGCAGGTCACGGACCAGCCGCCATGTGCGCTCGGCCCGGTCGAGGTAGTTGCTGGCGACATCGGGAAAACGAAGCGCCGCATGCACACCCGGCAGAGCGGCTTCGTCGGCGATCAGGCCTTGCCCCAGTACGAGATCGCGGTAGCCGTACTCCATTCCCGACGCGCAGCGAACCGAGCGTTCTGTCGGATCCACCGACACGACCGAATCTTCGAGCCACACACAGCCCTCGGGGGTCACCGAGCGTTGGGTCCGTTCGGCCTCGGTCAGCGGTGCCTGACCGGCACCGACGTACGACAACAGGGGCTTGTACGTGTGCACCTGCTTGGGCTCGATCACGGCGACGTCGGACACGCCCTTCTTCAGCAGTCGTGCGGCCGCGCTGATCCCGGCATTGCCTCCACCGATGATCAGCACGTCGTACATGGTGCGGCTCACCGTGAATCGGCCGCCTGCGCTGTGACGTCGGTGCGGGCATCGGTTTCGGTGCGGGCTTCGGCGAGCGTGCGGTAGACGAACACGCGGTCCGAGACGCCGCTCGGGTCTGCGCCGTCGGGAAGCACAACGGAGAGTTTCTGCTGCCAGCGACCCTGGCGAATAGCGGTGGCGTCGAGCACGGAGCGAACCCCCGCCGCGACGAACGTGACGCGAGACAGATCGAGAATCAGAGCCCGGCCGCGCTCGGCGGCTTCCCCCAACGTCTCTGCCAGCACCGGAACGTCCACGTCGGTGATGGTGCCGGCAATGCGCACCTCGATGTCGGCGCCTGCGCTCTCGTCGACCGACACCGTCATCTCGGCCTCCGGGAGCGAGGAACGGGTACTCGAGGCACGGTCGTCGGCGGTGGAGAGCGATGGAACCACACCGGCGAGCGGAGTTCGAATGGACGGAACGACGATCATGGACAACTCCTCTGGAGCCGAACTCCTGAACCCGTGCAGGGGGAGTGCGGCAGTCGACTGCCGAGACTGCGGGCTGCTCCTCAACCACACACGTCCTAGCACTACCCCGAAGTGCGTGTCGGTAAGCCTGTTCCGAACAACCGGTTTGCGGGGCTTGGACGCGGGAATACGAATCCGACAATCCACGCTGGGAGGAATGTCCATGACGACAGCCGAATTCGATTCCGTCCGTTCGCTGGCACGAGTGCACGCCGATCCCGGAGTGTACGAGCCTCAGGAGGATTCACTTCTGCTGTGCGACGTCGCCGCAGATTCTGGGCTCGTGCCCGGAGCCCGTGTACTCGACATGTGTACCGGTAGCGGCGCAGTGGCCATCACCGCAGCACTGCTCGGTGCCCGCGAGGTGGTGGCCTTCGACATCTCTCCGCGTGCGGTTGCCTGTGCGCAGCGCAATGCCCGGTCGGTCGGAGTCGATGTGGATGTGCGGCTGGGGTCGTTCTCGGAGGCGACCGAGCTGGAGCCGTTCGACATTCTGCTGTGCAACCCTCCGTACGTTCCGTCGGAGACCGCGCCCACCGGCATGGGTTTGCACCGCGCCTGGGATGCGGGTGAGGACGGGCGAGTGGTGCTCGACCCTCTGTGCACGCGAGGCGCGGAACTGCTGGCACCCGGCGGTGTGCTGCTGGTGGTCCACTCGGAATTCTCGGGTCCGCAGCGAACACGGGAGATGCTGAATACTCACGGTTTCGGTGCATCGGAGGCGGCGTGCCGCACAATCGACTTCGGGCCCGTCATGACGGCTCGTGCCGAGTGGCTCGAGGCCAAGGGCGTGCTCGAATCAGGCCGCAGAACGGAAGAATTGGTGGTGTTGCGTGGCGACAAGCGATGAGTCGACGGGTGGTGACGCTGCACCTGCGCGCACTCGGGTGAGACTGGTCCGGGGCGGACCGATGCTGATCGACGGGCCGGTCGAGATCGAACTCGACGACGGCTCCGTCGTCACCTCGGATCGTTTCGTCGTCGCGCTGTGCACGTGCAAGCGCAGCAAGACGTACCCGCTGTGCGACACGAGCCATCGCGCGAAGCGACGAGCGAGTCAGTCCAGCGACGACTGACCGGCGGACCACCGCTGCATCACGTGGTCCGCGAGCTCGTTCTCGACGAAATCCAGTGCGCGCATGCCGAATACGATGTCGGCTTCGATGTGTGGTTCCTGTCCGATCAGGTTCTCCACCACGTCGTGGCGCAGGACCTGCTCGTGGACGGCGTCGGCCTCGACGTGCTCCGCGTAGAACGCGATGCATGCCGCCGGCGCAGACAACCTGCGAAGGCCCTGCACGAACCGCTGTGAACCCGGCGAGGACGTGATCTCCGTGGCGGCGAAATGGCCCACGGTGGCACCTCGCCGGCTGCGGTGCAATCCGAACAACGACATGAGGTTGACCCACGCGAGTGTCTGGGCGGGGACGCGGTCCACGTACCCGAGGTAGGACGCATCGAGGTCTGCTGCCGTCATGGATTCGGCCCACAGATGCTGGTGGACACGCTCACCCCTGCCACCGCCGTACTCGTCGAATTCGACGGCGACATACGAGGCCTTGACCTGGCCGACCAGCCTCGGGATCGCCCACGCATGGGGATCCGCTTCCTTGAGGTGGTAGATGGACCGATGTACGAAGTACTCGCGCATCTGCTCCCACGATCCTTCGTCCCGCAGGAACCACGACGGGCCGGTACCGGACGACGCCTCGACCGACAGTCGCTTCATTTCGGCGACGACGTCGTCGCCGGGTTCGACATTCGAGCGCACGTAGTTCAGAAACGCGGATTCGAGTGCTGCTCTGAACTGCAGCAGTGCTGGATCCCACTCCAGTTCGTCGTCCACGCCCTCGAACCCGCGGTAGTGCAGTTCGTAGCTGACGAGCAACGCCAGTTGCATGTCACGCGACGTCGGATCGGCATCCGACGCGCTGGGCAGTGCGGCACCGCCGCCGGTGGAGAGATACCGGATCACGGCGTCCGAGAGTGGACCACACGGCACCGGCAACCGAGGCGACACGAGGGTGGGGGCGATGGAAGGGGTCACAACACTCATTGTTCACGCCTACCCGCTGCCGGTCACGGTCAATCGTGTGGGTCCGATGCGTTTGCACGCATACGAAGCAGGTAATCCGCTTCGTGCGATTCCGAGTTTCGGGGTCGAGTAACAGAGAGGAGCCTCCATGCGCGCAGTGACATGGCAGGGCAAGAGGAACGTCAGCGTCGATTCGGTGCCCGATCCCCGCATCGAAGCGCCGACGGACGCAATTGTGAAGATCACGACCACCAATATCTGCGGATCGGACCTACACCTGTACGAGACGCTCGGTGCCTTCATGGACCAGGGCGATATTCTGGGTCACGAGCCCATGGGCATCGTGGAGGAAGTCGGTTCGGAGACAGGCGATCTCGCCGTCGGAGACCGTGTGGTCATCCCGTTCCAGATTTCGTGTGGACATTGCTACATGTGCAATTCGAGTCTGTACACCCAGTGCGAGACCACCCAGGTTCGTGAGCAGGGCATGGGTGCCGCGTTGTTCGGCTTCTCCAAGCTGTACGGCCAAGTGCCCGGTGGGCAAGCGGAGTACCTCCGTGTTCCGCAGGCGCAGTTCACGCACATCAAGGTCTCCGAGGCCGGACCCGATTCGCGATACGTCTACCTCTCCGACGTATTGCCTACCGCGTGGCAGTCGGTGGAGTACGCGTCGATACCTGCAGGCGGGTCGGTGACGGTGCTCGGACTCGGTCCCATCGGAGACATGGCCGCCCGCATCGCCCAGCACAAGGGTGCTCGGGTCATTGCTGTCGACCTCGTACCCGAGCGCCTGGCGCGAGCTGCGGCACGGGGAATCGAAACGGTGAATCTGGCCGAACACAGCGGGGGCGTCGGCGACGTCATTCGAGACATGACCGACGGCCGAGGAACGGACGCGGTGATCGATGCCGTCGGAATGGAGGCGCACGGCTCACCGGTCGGCAAGCTGGCCCAGCAGATCGTCGGAATGCTGCCCGACGCCGTGGCCGCGCCGATGATGCAGAAGGCCGGCGTGGACCGGCTGGGTGCGCTGTACTCGGCAATCGACATCGTTCGACGCGGCGGAACCATCTCGATCATCGGTGTGTACGGAGGTATGGCCGATCCGCTACCGTTGATGACCTTGTTCGACAAACAAATTCAGCTGCGGATGGGCCAGGCGAACGTCAAGCGATGGGTCGACGACATCATGCCGCTTCTCGGCGACGACGATCCGTTGGGCGTCGATTCGTTCGCTACTCACGAGCTTCCGCTCGAAGAAGCGCCGCATGCGTACGACATCTTCCAGAAGAAGCAGGACGGTGCGATCAAGGTTCTGTTGAAGCCCTGAACCTTTCGAATACAGCGATGCGGCCCGGAACTTCACGGGCCGCATCGGTATTCGCAGAAGGATCGATCGATCGTCGTCAGTCGACGGAGATGACGTCCTTGGCGATTGCTGCCAGGCGAGTCTGTCCTGCGGACACGACTCCGTGGCGGTTCTTGTGTGCCTCTTCGTACGCCACGACAGTGCGTACGTCGGCGGGTGTGGTCAGTTCCTTGATGGCGGCCACCGCGTCCGAGACGTTGAGGTCGTCGTAGTCCGCTACGGGAAGTTCGTCGGCACCGAGAGTTCCACCGGCGGACCGCGCGGTGTGAATGGCGTCGGCGACAGAATCGACACCCTCGCTACGGGTGACATCTTCGGCGGCTTCGAGTGCGGCATCGCGGCTGGCGGTCAACGTTCTGACGGCGACGTCGCCTGCGTGTGCACCGCGGCCGAGCAGAGCGCTCAGTCGGTCCGGGGTGGCGCGAGCGGCGTCCAATGCACGGTCGAGACCGCGAGCCGACCAGTTGGCCGGTGCGTTGACGATCTTGACTGCGGTGCCGGCAGCTGCCTGGAAAGGCGTCCGGCGCAGTGCGGCGGGTCCACCCAGGGCGTCTTCGGCGAGGACGGTCTCGAGCCATTCGACCGTCGCGGCGTGCGCGGTGGCCAAGCGGCCGGCCAGTGCCACGACGGACGGTTCCTCGGCTGCTGTTGCCAGAGCCTTGATGTACTTCGCTCGACCCAACAGTTGCTGCTCGAGGGCGAGATCGCCTAGCAGTGCCTCGTCGAACGGCTGCGCCTGCTCGGCGACTGCCTTCACCGCTGCGAAGGTGCGTCCGATGAACGGTGCCACTACCTCGGGCAGGCCACCGAGGTTGCGCAGTGCTTCCTCGATAGCGGCGGCGCGGTCACGTCCGTTGGCGGCGTTCTGCGTCAGTTCCCGACGAACCGCTTCGGTGCGCGCCTGCACGACGCGGGTTTCCGCAACCTGAATTTCGGTGTGTGTCAGCTGCAGTGCAATCCGCAACTGAGCGATCAAAGTCGATGTGCTCATGGTGCTCCCCTTTCGGTGGGTGGGTACATGGATCCGGCCGATGCCTGTGGGTCACAGCGTGATGCTCGGCCCTGTTCGGGTGTTACCCGTCGGTAAGTTTTGCCAAACGGCTGTACCGCAGGTGTGAACAGCGACACGTCCGAACCGCTACTCGTGTCGGCGGGATTCGACGGTTTCGATCGGCAGCGGAATGGACATCCGACACCGATGACTACCGAGCTGTACACAGCAACCGTCTCTGCAACTGCGACCGGCGTGACCTCCGACGACGGAGTGCTGTCGTTGAGTGTGCGAGAACCGGCCGAACTCGGTGGCCCGGGCGAGGCCACCAACCCCGAGCAGTTGATGGCCGCAGCGCTGTCGAGTTGCTTGGTGGAGTCACTGCGAATCGCACTGGGGACCGTCGGCGGCAGTGTCGACGAACTCGCGGTCAAGGGCACCGTCGTGCTGACCGATTCCGACGCATCCGGTTACGACGCGAAATTCGCACTGTCGGTGTCGCTACCGGGCACCGACAACCCGGAGGCCGTACTCGCGCAGGCCACGTCGATCTGCCCGTTCCTCAAAGTGATCGACGCCGTGGACGTCACCCTTGAATAACCGCTCGATCGATCGGCGGACCTGCTCCGAACGCGCGCGATGACATCCGTTCGCGTTCGGGCGGTTCGCGGAGTGCAGGCGATCAAAGCCGGCTTCGCGCGTGAGGACACCACGCTGATCGCGGGCGGACTGACGTTCTACGCGGTGATCGCCGTCGTCCCTCTGCTGCTTCTGACGATCCGGGCGACCGTGTTGTTGGTGTCGGCGCAGTGGGTACAGGGCGGATTCGACGCCATGTCTGCGTTACTGCCCGATGCGTTGGGTGCCCGCGCGGCGCTCGACGGCCTGGCCGATGCCGGAATACACCTGGGACCACTGGGGGTCGTGATCTCGATCTTTCCCGCAACGTTCTACGGAGAGGGTCTGCGGAGGGCGATCGTGCGCTTCGCCCCGACCCGTGAAACGTTCACCGGGTGGCGAGGCAGAGCTGCCATGGTGCCCTTTTTCGTTGCCGCCCCGGTGTTGCTCCTCGGGGTGCTGACCGTCGCACGCGTCCTGCAGGCGACCACGGGCGGCGGGGGTGCCGGTGCGCTGGCTCTACGAATATTTCTGGGGTTCAACTGCCTATGGCTGATCCTGGCCGTTCCGCTTGCCTGGACCTACCGGGTCATCGCGCCGCGGGCGGTGGGGTGGCGGGCACTCGTGGCCGGCTCCTTGGTCACGTCGTCGATCGTCACCGGGTTCGTGCACGGCTTCATCTTGTTCCTGGCCATTCCGGTCGACCTCGGTGCACCGTTCGGCGGTCTCACCGACATCGGCGGCGGTGTGGCAATCATGCTGTGGATGTTCGTCTTTCACGTGCTGGCGCTCGCCGGCTGGCTGATCACCGCCGAGTTCGATCGGCCCGTCGGTACAGCCCGAACATCAGCTGGGTGAACCCGAGAACAGCCAGACCACACGTCACCGATATTCCGATCGTCGCGGACGTCTGAGCGCTACCGGGGCCCGCGCCCGCAACGGTCGCGGTGACGACGGCGGCAACGACCCGAGACGGCCGCTCCCACACTGTCAGAAAGCCGACGTCGGAAATCCCGGCTCCGACGGCACGCGCGCGGGCCGTCTCGTGCAGCAATGTCGTCACACCGACGGCAACCACGATGGGCATCGGAGCACCCAGCGCGAGGCTGCCCGCCAGGAACAGCAGATCGCTGCACCGATCCGACACCGTGTCCAGCAGATAGCCCCACTGCGATTGGGAACGGCCGATCATGGCCACGCCGCCGTCGATACCGTCGAGCAGCCCGGAGAACACGATGAGCACCGCAGCCAGGAGGGGCAGCGAGGTGCCCGGCCGGGACAACGCCACCGAGCCTGCAGCCGCAACCACCGCGGCGACGGTGACGACGTGGGCAGAGACGGATGCGCGCACGAGCGGGGCGCTCAGGAAGTACACCAGACGAAGCCACGTCGACACGAGCACCGACGACGATGGATCGATGTTGCTGTGCAGACCCGACCATGTCGACAGATATTCCTGGCGGGTCGCCGGAAGTTCGGACGAAGTGCGCCGGCTCGGTGTGCTGCGCTGGTTGACCATCGACGATCCTTGCTCGGCAAATCGAAAGACCGACTCTACGAAATATTCGTCGGTGTATACCCGCCTATACGAAACCCACACCCGAGCGGCTCCGACAGTTACTGCTCGTCGGAGTTGCTCTGTCTCCTGCGGGCTTTGAGCCGCGATATTTTGATCCCGACGGCCGCGAACAGAATCAGCCATCCCGCGATCAACACTCCGCCTCCGACGAATGCCGCTCGCTGCAGAGGATGGGTGTCTGCGTACACGTAACCGACTGTGCCCCACAGCAAAGCGACCAAAAAGATAATCGCCATCATCCACATCATCGAATACAGCGTTCTGTTCATCATTCGCCCGATCTCGCCGTTGCTTTCGTCTGCCGCCGATTTACATTCTCCCACTGGCCGTACCCGATTCGGTCGAGTCGACACCGGAACCACCCCACATTCACCACGCAAGTTTCGGTTGAACCTCGCCCGCGAAGAGCCCGAACTCCGCGCCTGTCCGATGCATGTGCCCGAACAGGGCCTCCGCGAGGTCCTCGGAAGCCGTTCCCATCGTCGACGACCACCGTCGAGCGCGACAGCTCGACCGAGACGTGCGCAGTTCGACCGTGCCCGAGTTGCCCACGTCGACCGTCAGACGATCCGCTCCTGTCTCCACGAGACGACGTAGTGCGCCGGCACCGAACAGGACGAGGCCGCGCACCTCGAGCACCGCGTGAGAACGTGCGGTGTCTCCCGGGAGCCCCACCTGGATGCGGCAGTCGGCGTCGCCCCACTGCCGCTGTAATTCTCCGGCATCGGGTCCGTGAATCCACACTCGACAATCAGGATGCCTCAGGACCGAGCCGACGGTCTCGAGGAGGGACGCAGCGCTGTGCCCGGTGGTATCGACAACCGCGACGATCTCCGGCAGCGCGTAGGTCAGACCCTGGGTACGCGCCGCAGGGTCGGTGATGCGGGAGGCCAGCATCAGCGCTTCGGCGTTCTTCCGCTCTCGGTCTCCGCCCGTGCGTTCGGCCCAGTCGGGCCCGTCGTGCCAGGCGACTGCTCGCGGCCGATGGGCCAGGACGGCACCTGCGGCGTAGGCCCGATGCGCGAATTCCCAGTCTTCTCCGCCGTACCCGACGAACGTCGGGTCGAACCCGCCGAGTTCCTCGAACAACGTTCGGCTGCAGGACATCACGGCACTGATGACGTATCGGTACGAACGACGGTCCGCGTCCAGAAGGTCTCGCGAGCCGGCGTAACCGTCACGAAGCCATGGAGGCTCGGTGAATTCCGTCGGGCCCGCAGATCGGCCGTCGAACCAGGTACCGACGTCCGCGGGCGACCACCCGCCGAGATCGGCATGTCGACGCCTACCCACCGTCACCGCATCGGGAAGGGCCACGATCAGGCGTACCGATTCCTCGATGTAATCGGGTTCGGGCACGGTGTCGGCGTCGAGGAAGCAGAGGATGTCTCCGCGCGCTGCGGACGCACCGAGATTGCGTGCGGCGGCGGCCCGGAATCCGAGATCCGGTTGGCGCACGACGGTGATGTCGAGAGCCGAGCCGAATTCCTCCACGTTCGGTTCCTCGGGAGATCCGTCGTCGGCGACGATCACCTGGATGCGGGACGCGGGCCAGGTCTGCGCGGTCAACGCTGTCAGAACCAGGTCGAGCTGGTGCTGCTGCCGGAAGTAGGGAATCACGACCGACACTCGGGGCGTGTCGGATGCGGTCGGTGCCAGATCCCACCGATTGTGCGGAACCACCGAGCGGCCATCGGGCAGCGCGATGGACGGTAGAGCCATGCTTTCTCGGAACAGGGAGCTGTACAGGTCGGCCGCCTGCGCCGGCGATGGATACGGTGCCGAGTCGGTGGCCTGCCATGTCTTCTCGGGTCGGCGTAACGCTTCTGCCATGGCCTCGGCCAGGCCCTCCACTGTGTCCTCGTGAATCCACAGCGCATCGGGCGAATTGACGGCCATCTCGTCGACGTATCGACCACGAGGGACCAGAGGGCGACGGCCCGCCGCGATCCAGGTGTTGATCGAACCGGATGCCGATACATGCCGGTGGAAAGCGACCGGGACAGCAATGGACCGCAACCGGCCGCCCAGTTCGGCGTCGGGCACGAAGCCGGTCGTCGAAAACGGCCTGCCCAGATGCCGGGCAGTGGCGCGTAGTTCGTCGAGCACGTCCTCGTGTCCGGCCGACGCGGCCCCGACGATCTCGAACCCGACGTCGGTGTCCAGTGCAGACATGGCACCGAGTACTTCGCTGTGTCCCTTCCCCGGATAGACGAACCCGAGAATCCCGACGACTCGCCGGGGGACGACGTCGTCGGATCGTAGTGCCGGGCGGTCTATCGGTAGGGGAATGACCCGGATGTCGGGTCGGCTGTCGAGTATGTCCTCGACAAGCAGTCGCTCGTGCACACTCGACACCACGACCGTTGCAGCGCAGTCGATCACTCGGCGGTAGCAGTCGGTGCGTGCCGCAAACGCGGAGCCGTCCGAGATCTGGGGTACGTCGTGCAGCGTAACGGTGATGCGGGCTCGATGCTGCTGTGCCAGTGCGACAATGGCATCGGCTGCCTCGTGCGCGGTACGTCCGAACAGCCGGTCGGTGAAGTGAATGTGGACGGGAGTGTCGCGCGGTAGTCGGTCGGGAGCGGTCACCACGGGACTCGCTGTGGCGGCAGCCATGTCGCGGGCGCACCGGACGACTCCGTGGTCCGGTGGGCCGACCACGAGATGATGCACGGGTGCGATCACGGCGTCGTCTGCAGGATTCGCAGGAGCTCGGAGTGGCGGGCCAGTGCGGCGTCGACGAACTGGGGATGTGCCGCATACCAATCGAGGTGAGCGCGGTGCACGACATCGTTGGACACGTCGGAACCGTCGACCGTCCAGTCTGGGCGAGGATCACCGGGGAGGCCGAGGGCGTCCAGTACCCGGCGTTCGACGGGCGCTCGCACACCGCCGAGCAGTTCTCTCCCTGGATCACCCACAGTGCAGGCGGTGTCGAGGTGGTCCAGGATCCGCTGCGCGAGTGCAGTCAACACCACGTTGGTCGGGTGGTTGATCGTATGTGTGGCACGGCTTCTTGCACTCTGGAACAGGTCGGACGCAGCGATGTCGGTGTCGCGGCTCTCGCGTCGTCGTAGTTCCTCCAGGCTCGCCTGCGCGGCATCACGAAAGCCGGCGTCGGATACCGGGAGGTCCCAGTTCTCGCCGGACCGCACGCCACGCTCGAAGGCCACAATCGTCCGCAGATCGTGGTACGGAACGAGATCCGGAACGGCCGCTGGGTCGCTCGGATGCCGAACGATGATCTGAAAAGGATGCAGCGCAGCGTATCTCAGCACGGGCCAACGAAGTACCACGGCGTGCGGCGGGAGTGATCGTGTCAGATCGGGGACCCCGAGCGGCAAATGCCGATAGCCCTCCCGCACAGGTTGAGTCAGCAGTACCGAGGTCTGCCGGACCAATCGATCGACGTGCGGCAGATCGGCGGATTCGAGTTCGTGTACCGGCGGGATTCGTACCGTCCGAAACGGCAACGCCGCATCCGAGCTCAGCAGAATGCGCATCGCCTCGGCCTGGCAGTTACCCCAGACGAGCAACAGGGGGCGATCGTCGACGGGTGTACGTGGCGCGGCCTCGAGCCCCGATATTCCGTAGAAATCGCCGTAGTGGCGAGTACGCCCGTCCATGTCTGCCCCGACGTCGTGTGAGTGCGTGTGTTCGACCATTCTTCTGGTCAACGTAGCCCCGCCGAACCTGCGACGCCAACCGCGATTGAACTCGGTACGAAGTGGGTACAGACCCCATGCGCGTGTCGGGAACAGGCACGATTCGTCTGACCTGTACCCGAAGGAATTCATGATTCGTATTGCGTCCGTACCCTCCTCTCACGTGTACGTACAGCACGTGCAGCCGGTGCCCGACGGCTCCGGTAACTCGGTGGTGCTGTTGCCCGATCCGACGCCGGTTCGCGTCGATGTGCCGGGCCAGTGGTGGCCGCCTCGTCTCCTCGACGCCGGGTGGTTGGCCGAGCAACCCGATTCGAGCTTCGACGTTCTGCACGTGCACTTCGGCTTCGAGTCCTTCTCGCCGGAAGAACTGACCCGCACGGTCGAGTATCTGCGGGCCCACCGCAAGCCCTTGGTGCTCACGGTGCACGACGCGCACAATCCCCATTTCGCGGACAACACCGGTCATCTGGAGCAGCTGGACGTATTGATTCGTGGTGCCGATGCCGTGATCACCCTCACCGAGGGAGCAGCCGCATGGATAGCCGATCGGTGGAATGTGCGTGCGACGGTGATCGAGCACCCGCACGTGGTGCCCCTCGAGAGAATGAACGTCCCACGCCCGGTCTCGGACTCGTTCGTCATCGGAGTCCACGCCAAGAACCTGCGAGCGAACATCGACCCGCTTGCGGTGATGGACGCCGTCGTCGAGGCGGCTCGATTGCTACCGGCTGCGACGGTGCGGTTGGACATCGACGAGGACGTGTTCGACACGGCCGGCCACTGGTACGACCCGACCGTCGGCGCGAAGTTGCTGGACTACAACAGTTTCCCCGACGTCGATGTGCGGGTGCACGCCCGATTCGACGACGACGAACTGTGGGACTACCTGTCCTCGATCGACGTCTCGGTGCTGCCGTATCGGTTCGGAACACATTCGGGTTGGCTCGAGGCATGTCGAGATCTGGGAACGGCCGTCGTCGCGTCCGATTGCGGCTTCTATGCCGACCAAGCGCCGATTCACAGTTTCGTCATGAACACCGACTCGTTCGATCCCGACACGTTGGTGGCAGCCGTGCAGGCGGCCCACGCCGATCGGACCACAGCGCTCGACGCCGCAACCCGGGCCGAGCAGAGACAACGAATCGCAGCGAATCACGCTGGGATCTACGCAGCAGTGACAAAGGAGATGCGTTGAACGAGAAGCCACTTCGCATCGCGGTGCTGGCGTCATCGAGTTTTCCGGTGGCGCAGCCTTTCGCGGGCGGTCTGGAGGCACACGTCTACAATCTGGTGCGGGCGCTGACCGAGCGTGGGCACCACGTCAGTCTGTTCGCCGCAGACGGATCGAGCGTCGATCTGGATGCCACGATGCTGCCGGTCCGAACGCTGGATCTGACACCGATTGCCCTCGCCGATCTCGCGGTCACCCCCACTGCGGTTCGCGAGCACCACGCATACCTCGCCGTGATGATGGAACTGGCCGGTGCGCTGTCGAACTCATTCGACATCGTGCACAACCACAGCCTGCACTACCTGCCGTTGGCGATGTCCGCCACACTGCCGGTGCCGATGGTGACCACTCTGCACACGCCGCCGTTCGCGTGGCTGGAGTCGGCTGTTGCCCTGGCTCCGTTCGGTGCCAACACTTTTGCTGCTGTCAGTGCGTTCGCAGCCGAACAATGGGCCGACGTCGCGTCCGGGACGATCGTCATCCGGAACGGGATCTCGCTGCAGGACTGGCCGTTCGGTGCGGGCGGCGACTACGTGGTGTGGTCCGGACGGTTGGTTCCCGAGAAAGGATTGCACCTGGCCATCGCCGCCGCGAAGCTCGCCGGCCGGTCACTACGAATCGCCGGACCCATCAGCAACCTCGAATACTTCCACGGTGTCGTCGAACCCCTGCTCGACGATCGAGTCCGATACGTCGGGCACCTCGATCAGCCGGCCCTCGCCGCGCTGGTGGCCGGTGCCGAGGTCGCGCTGGTGTCGCCGGTGTGGTCCGAGCCGTACGGTCTGGTGGTCGCCGAAGCCCTGGCCTGCGGTACCCCGGTGGCAGCATTCGCCCGCGGAGGGATACCCGAGATCATCGACGCCTCGTCCGGAGTGTTGGTACCCGCCGACGACGTGGCCGGGCTCGCCGCCGCCATTCCCGCCGCGGCAGCGTTGAACAGGCACGACGCGCGGGCGCGCGCCGAGCAGGTGTGTTCGGTGGACCGGATGGTCGACGAGTACGAGGAGCTGTACCGATCGACCCTCGAGTCCGCATCGGCACCGGAGTCCGCCCACGGTCTCGCGATTGCATGATCGGCTACTACGCACACCACCACGGGGTAGGCCACGTCACTCGGTCCGACGCGATTGCGCGCCGCCTGGGTGAGCCGATCACGGTGCTGTCCTCGCGGGCGAGGCCTCCGGAACATGCTGCAGCGGAATGGATCGCACTCCCGCTGGATGTGAACGACACCGTGGGCGAGGCAGCCGCCGACGACATCTCGGCGGGGGGAGTGGTGCACTGGGCACCCCACGACGTCGACGGACTGACCGCACGGATGGCGATCATTGCCGACTGGGTTGCGCGTGAGCGACCGCGGGCAGTGGTCGTCGATGTGTCCGTGGAAGTGGCGATTTTTCTGCGGCTGATGGGTGTCCGGGTGATCGTCATGGCGATTCCGGGACACCGGGCCGATCCCGTCCACGCGATGGCCTACCGCGCGGCGACGCACATTCTCGCACCGTGGTCACGCAGTGTGTACGACCCGGCATGGTTGCATCCGTACGCCGCAAAGACGACGTACTCGGGCTCGATCAGCCGGTTCGCCGGACGAGCCCGAACGGAGGGCTCGAACACTGCGGCCACCGAAGGCCCGGTTGTCGTACTGGGCGCGGCGGGTGGCACCTCGTTGACCCGTGAACTGGTGGACTCGTGGTCCGCCGCGGACGACCGGTTCGACTTCCGCACACTCGGAGTGGCGGGCGGCGACTGGGTGGACGACGTGTGGCCGGTGCTGTGCTCAGCGGCCCTCGTGGTGACCAACGCCGGGCAGAACGCCGTGGCCGACGTCGCCGCGTCGGGCACACCGGCCATCGTGGTTCCGCAAGCCCGGCCGTTCGACGAGCAGGCTGCCACCGCGCACGCACTGGCGGCCGGATCCATCGCCGCGGTGCTCGACGAGTGGCCCTCGGTCGATCGGTGGCGACGCGCTGCCGACTGCGCCCTGGGCATCGGCGGACGGACATGGTCGCTGCTCGGTACCGACGGCGCACCCGATCGGGCGGCTCGCGCGATCGAGCAGGCTGCGTCCGGGACGGCTCGACGATGAAAGTGGTTGTCGTGACCGTGGTCTCGGGCCGTCACGATCACCTCGCCGCGCAGATTCGCGGGTTGGCCGAGTCCACCGACCGGCCCGACGAGCACATCGTGGTCGCCATGGGCGATGACGACATTGCGGACGTGGTCGCCCGATCCGGCTCTGCGGCAACGGTTCTCGACATGGAGGCACAGACACCGCTGCCGGTGGCGCGAGCGCGTAACCTCGGGGCAGCCGCTGCCCTCGATCGGGGTGCCGAGCTGGTGGTGTTCCTCGACGTGGATTGCATACCCGCCCCGGAGATGCTCGACAGGTATCGCCGCGCCGCACTGCGCCCCGACAGCCGGCGAACTCTGTTGTGCGGGCCGGTGACCTACCTCAAACCCGACAGCATCGGGATCGAAGGTGACGCACTGATCGCGCTCACCGCACCGCATGCGGCGCGACCGAATCCGCCCGCGGGCGCAGTGGAACCCGGACACGATTTCGACCTGTTCTGGTCGTTGTCCTTCGCCGTGCACGCCGACACCTGGAGCGAGATCGGCGGCTTCTGCGAGGACTACACCGGGTACGGGGGCGAGGACACGGATTTCGCGGCCACGGCCCGCGCGTCGGGCATCGGGTTGCGGTGGGTGGGCGGCGCTCACGCGTACCACCAGTTCCATCCCGTGTCCGATCCTCCGGTGGAACATCTCGACGACATCGTCGTCAACGCTCGGATCTTCTTCCGCCGGTGGGGCCGGTGGCCGATGGTCGGATGGCTCGAAGCGTTCGCGTCGCTCGGATTGCTCGAGTACGGCGGCACCGAGATTCGCCGTCTCACCGCCGCTGTTCACGACACCGACGACGGTGTGAATTAGGCTGGCCGGACTTTCACGAAACGAGGTCCAGACGTGCCCGAACCATCCAGGCCCCTGCGTTCGCTCGGATTTCTGACCATCGGGCTCTTCGACGAGAACGCACCCGAGGCCGGCCACGAATCGACGCTGCGCATCATCGAACTCGGGGAGCGGCTGGGATTCGACAGTGCGTGGCTTCGTCATCGTCACCTGCAGTTCGGTATCTCGTCTCCCATCGCGGTCATGGCCGCCGCGTCGCAACGTACCGACCGCATCATGCTCGGCACTGCGGTGACGCCGTTGGGTTGGGAGAACCCGTTGCGTCTCGCCGAGGACCTGGCCACGGTGGATGTGCTGTCCGGTGGGCGCGTCAACGCGGGAATCAGTGTGGGACAACCGATGCACTTCGATCGCGTCGCACACTCGTTGTATCCCGACGCCGCCGAGGACGAGGACTTCGGCTACGACCGAGTCTCGCGGCTGCTTCGGTTCGTAGCCGGTGAACCTGCGTCCACGTGGTCGGGGACCGAGGGAATCGAAGCGTATTCCGAACGAGTACAACCGTATTCGCGTGGTCTACGGGACCGAATGTGGTACGGCGGGGCCAGTCTCCGTTCTGCCCAGTGGGCAGGGGAGAACGCGATGAATCTTCTGGTGAGCAGTGTGGTGCGCGCCGAGGACTCGACGGATTTCGATGCGATCCAGCGCGCGCACATCGCGCGGTTCCGCGAGGCTCACCCGGCCGGGGCCGACGCGCGGGTCTCCCAGGGGCTGGTGGTCATCCCCACCGACAGTGCTTCCGCCGCGCAGAAGCGCAAGTACGAGGACTACGTTCACGCGCGTACTGCACGGACCGGAGCACCGCAGGGGCGGGCTCGGATGATGTTCGCACCGGACCTCGTGGGTACCTCGGACGAGATCGCGGAGCAGTTGTACGCCAATCGATCTTTTCGCGAGGTCGACGAGGTGGCGTTCGCGCTGCCGTTCAGCTTCGACCACGAGGACTACGTGCAGATCCTGACCGACACGGCGCAGAAGCTCGGCCCGGCGCTGGGGTGGACCCCAGCACAGAACTGACCCGGACTTCCGCCGAGGGCGATCGGCCCGATCGGCCGATCGCCCTGGTGGAACAGAGGTACCGGTGTCCTACTGGCCCGTGATGGGCGAGTTGTAGGCACACGGGATCGACTTCGCGGGGAAGCCCTTCGGATCCAGTGCGTTCTTGACGATGCCGATCGCGCGCGGTGAGACGGAGATTGACAGGTGGTCCGACAGGTCGATGCCGCAGCCGTCCTGCAGGGTGACATTGTTGACGGTGGCACCGGGGCCTGCGGTGAGGAACGTCGTCTTGTACGGGGTGACGACCTCGTCGTACTTGGTGCCGATCACGGTGTACCTGATGCCGGGGTCGGTGTCACCGCCGACGGCCAGTCCCTTGACGAGTGGCGAGTCGATCACCTGGTCCGAAGCTGCCGGCCCGGCGATGGCACCGACGACTCCCAGGACGTTGAGTCCCAGGTTGTTGATGGTGCGCCCCAGAGTTCCGATGCCGACGAGGGTGGTGCCGTGATTCGATCCGGCGACGCTGACGACCGTGTTCACTTTGTTCTTGGTCGGGTCGGTCGGATTGGCACCGCCCTCGAAACGGAGGTACTGACGGGTGACGAGCCCACCCTGGGAGTGGCCGACGATGTCGACCTGCGCAGAGCCCGTGGCCGTCCGCACAGCGTCGACGTAGGTGGCGATCTCCTTCGCGTTGGACGCGACCGATGCGGTACCGCGAAGCGACGGAAGATTGCCGACGACACTGGAGTCCCCGTCTCCGTAGTTGAGCGCGAAGATGCAGTAGCCCTCCTTCTTCAGGGCAGGCGACATGCGCGCGAAGTTGTTGTACGCGTTCTCCCAGGTGCCGTGCAGGAGGACGACCGGGCGGGGGTGCGCGGCGGTGGGCTTGCAGTTCCAATCGTTGGCACCTTGGGGTGCGACGTTGGGGTTGACGATGCTGTAGAGGAATCCGGCCAGGAAGTTCTTCTGATCGGGCCCGTATCCGGTGGTCTCGGTCCGTGGGTCGTACGTCGCGGTGGCGGGGGCAGCCGAATCGATGCTCGGTGCCGTGATGCCCTGATCCGAGGCCTTCGGGTATGCGCCGGTCGGCCCCGGCGGAACAACGGTGTTGCCCTGCACGGTTGCGGGCGGTGCCGGTACCGGGACGGGTGCCGGCTGAGCCTGTGCTGCGAAACCGGAACCGAGGGCAACGGAGCATGCCATTGCAGCAATCATCGCAGCGCGGACTGTGGTGGCCTTCCTCGTTGCACGGAAGGTGGACCGAGAAGTGGTCATGGAGCCTGACTTTCGACGAGGGTCAAGTGGACAAGTCGGAACTGTAGGCCCGGATTTCGGCCCGGAACGTGCGCCGCATCACGTTTGGAAACCGCCCGCACGTGACCGTTCATTCGTGATGGGGCGTCACAAATGACGACGAACCGGACGCTAATGCGGATTTGTTGCCGGGTTCACGGTCCAAAACAATCCCCAGGTTTTATTTGTGCACTATGGTTCGAGTGTCTTCACCCCGGCCGACGGTTCGGCCGGGGAAGGACGGTTCGATACCGAGGCAGGGGCGTTGTGGGCAGACATCGGCCGCCTGAAGGACATGACCTGACGCGGGTTTCGAGTACGAGGGGTGGGGTTCGGTGACTGCAACAGACAGTGTGGACACGGCGCAGGAGGAGTACGCAGGTGGTCGACGTGCATCCGACCGCTTGCGGACGCCCCGGGAGACTGCCGCGCGAATGCTGAACCGGTATTTCGTCGATCCGGAGGACGTACCGCCGCCGCGCGACTGTGCACGGGGCGAGCTCGACGACATGGCGACCACCTGCAGCGAACTGGCTGCAGGGGTCCTCGACTCCGGTCGACTACCGATCGCGGGGGCAATGGACACCTTCCGGGACGCCGCAACGCGGTGGGCCCGCGACGGAGTGCCGCTCGGCCGTATACAGCACGCGATCAACGAAGGCTGTGCGCTGGGTTTACGGGCCGCCGAGTCGGCGGTGAACCGGGAGGCAGGCGCGGCGGGCGATGACCGGACGATCCTGATCATGGAGCTTCTGAACGTGGTCACCGAGGCGGTGTCCGACGCTTATCTCACCGAGTTCCGCACGTTGGCGCAGAACGGTCCACGGCACGACGTCGAACTGCTCGACGCTCTGCTGACCGGCGACGGCACTGCCCGCAGAATCGCCGATCGGATGGGTGCGCTGCTCGCCGAGGAGTATCACGTCGTGGCCCTGCACTTTCCGGCGCATGCCGACGAAGGGGGTAGGCGCGGCGATGCGGCGATGATGGCCGCACGGAAGCTGCGGAGAATTCACGCGGCCCTGGCAGCGCACAACGGAGACATCGCCCCCATTGCATCCATCAGTGCGACGGGTGGAACGGTACTGCTGCCCGACGTTCCGGGTGCCGACGTCGACGAACTGGTCGAGCGGCTTGCCGACGCCGGCCAGATCGCAGTGACGGCGACGACCGGGTCGGCAGCGATCGACGACATCTCGGTGACGGCGCCGCACCTGTACGAGCTCCTGAGTCTGGTCCGCAGGCTGCACTACACGCCGGGCACGTACCGCATCTCGGATCTGGTGTTCGAGTACCAGGTGAGCAGGCCCGGACTCGGCCGAAAGCACCTCGTGACCTTGATCGATCCGCTCCGTGACTCGGTCGACCTTCTTCCGACGCTGCAAGCCTTCGTGGACTCCGATTCCAACAGGAAGAAGACAGCCACGTGGCTGACGGTGCATCCCAACACCGTCGACTACCGCCTCAAGCGGGTGGATCAACTCACCGGTCTCGATCCGATGAAACCGTCGGGGTTGCGGCGACTGCACGCAGCACTGATCGCCGATCGCCTCGAGGCACGCCGAACCCCGGTGGACGAGCGATCACTGTGACCGTCTCGGACGGCGCGGTGCTGGCAGCGTCCGCGGCGCTCGAGTCGGTGGATTCGGTGGCGGCGCTGTTTCAGCCGGTCGTCGAACTGTCGACCGGACATGTCGTCGGCTACGAGGCTCTCGCTCGGTGGCCGTCGCCGAGCAGCGCACTCCCCGAGGACGTCTTTGCTCTGGCCCGTGAACGGGGACTCGTCGGCCGAGTGGATGTGGCCTGCCGCGCGGCAGCTCTGCGCGCGGCGAGGGAACGTGCCTACTCCCGCAGGGTGCGGTTCTTCCTCAACATCGAACCGGGTTGCTTCCGTGACGAGCAGGACGTCGACATGCACCTCGACGCCATCGGCGACGATCTCGACGTGGTCCTCGAGATCACCGAGCGTGATCTGGATCGGAACGTTCCGTTGCTGATGGTCCTCGTCCGCGGCGCGCGCGCACGCGGGATGGGGGTGGCCATGGACGACGTCGGAGCGACACCGGCAACCCTGCATCTACTGGCGCTGGTGGCACCGGACATCGTCAAGCTCGACGCGTCGATCGTGCGAGCTCCGCTGCGATCCCGACCGGCAATGCGACAGATTCGCGCCTACGTTCGGTCGAGCAACGCGATCGTGCTGGCGGAAGGCATCGAGACGCGTCGGCATCTGCGACGTGCGAAAGCGCTCGGTGCCAGCTTGGGGCAGGGATGGATGTTCGGGCGGCCGTTGCCGCTGCCGAATCCGACAGGAGGCCTGTGACAGAGAAGAACCCCGCACCCGAGCCGTGAAGGCTGGGTGCGGGGTTCTGCTGCATCGATGGATCAGTTCGTGAACTTGTCCTTGATGTTGCCGGCTGCGTCCGAGACGTCGTCGCCGACCTGCTTGGTCTTGCCCGACGCCTGGTCCTTTGCGCCTTCGGCAGCAAGGTCGTCGTTGTCGGTCTTGTGGCCGATCTTTTCCTTGGCTTCGCCCACGAGCTCTTCTGCCTTGTGCTTTGCCTTGTCGATGAAATCAGCCATGTGAACTCCTCGAGATCGATTGTGCTGCTCGTGCATGGGAGCTATACCCGAGATCGCGGTCGGTAATCATCGGACTGCCGGCCGTGTTGCCGGCACGGGATGCGGGTACGTGCCGTTCATGACTGCACAGACGAACGACCCACATTCGCATGAGACGCCGGCACCGGAGCACCGCCGCCCCGACGGAGTGGACGACGATACCGTGGCAGCCACGGGCAAACTGTCCGAGGCACTCGAATACGTCGAGCGCGCTCGCGGCCACCTGTACTCGTTCCATCAGCTGATGGGACACGCGGATCTGCTGCTCGGGGAGGCCTCCGACGCGTTGTCGGACGCCGGGCACGACGCGTTGGCACAGCGACTCGAGACCGACATGATCGGCCGCAACATCGCTCAGGGGCGGTGGACGTTCCAGCTCGTCGAGGAGTTCGACGACGGGTATTGGACGGTACTTCGTGATCACGAGCGGGCGGTCCGGAACGAGCTGCTCGACGGACGTCGGCACGTCTTCGAGGCCGAGATGAAAGAACAGCGACGAACGCACGGTCGCAGCGGCCACGAGGCGCGTCCGACGGAGTGATCTGGCTCTGTCACAACGAAAAGCACCGGCCTCGCCGTGATCGGCGAGACCGGTGCTTCGGGGAGAAATGTTTGTCAGCCGGCTTGCTTCGCAGCGTCGACTTCGCTGGTCGCGCTTGCGGTGGAGAGCTGACCACCGGAGTTCTCCAGGTGCGCGCGGACGAACCAGTGGAACAGTTCGAGCTGGGCGCTCTGGCCGATGAGCATGTCCTCGGTGATCGGATCGATCTCGCCGACCTCTTCGATGTTCTTACGGGTGGTCTCGATGACCCCGGTGTACACCAGATCGAGAGCGCCGAGGTGCTCGATCGCCGTCGCCCGGCCGATCGAGTAATCGTCCCAGGAACGTTCCTTGACGATGGTGCCCGGCGTTCCCTTCGCAGAGGAGCCGAGGGTCGCGATGCGCTCGGCGACCTCGTCGGCGAAGCCGCGCACGGCCTCGACCTGAGGATCGAGCATTTCGTGGACAGAGATGAAGTTCGGTCCGACCACATTCCAGTGAATGTGCTTGAGCGTGAGATGGAGGTCGTTGTAGGCGTTCAGGCGATCCTGCAGGATCGCTGCGACGCGCGCGCCCACGTCCGACGAGAGTCCGGGAACGGTGTACGAGTTCTTGTCAGCCATGACGACGGTTTGCCCCATCACGGCGAAGTACAAACATGCCCCGCCGGATCGATTCCGGCGGGGCATGTGTCGTGCGGAACTATTTGTCGAGTCGAGGCGAATCGGTACCCGACGTACCCGTCGACGAGGTGCCGGCGGTGGAGGTTCCGTCCGTCGGATCGACGATCGGACTGTCGGCTGCGGCCCTGTCGACCGCGTCGGCGCTGTCTTCCTCCGGGGGATTCTTCAGGCTCAGGATGATTGAGCCTGCCAGGACCACGACGATGACCACCAGGCTGACGAAGGACGGGATCTCGGGGATCGACGTGCTGATCACCTTGTGCCCGGCCTGCAGGATCAGCTTGACGCCGATGAAGGCGAGGATGATCGCCAGTCCCTTGGACAGGTAGTGGAACTTCTCGAGCAACCCTGCGAGCAGGAAGTACAGGGCACGCAGGCCGAGGATCGCGAACGCGTTCGAGGAATACACGATGAACGGGTCGTCGGTCACTGCCAGAACGGCAGGAACACTGTCGACCGCGAAGACCAGGTCGGCGGCCTCGATCGCCACCACGACGGCGAGCAGTGGCGTGGCCACCCGCTTGCCTGCTTCCTTGACGAAGAACTTGGTACCGGAGTACTCGTCCTGAACGGGGACGATCTTCTTGAGCAAGCGCACTGCAATGGAGGTGCCGGGGTCGTACGAGTCGTCCTCGTCCTTCATCAGCTTGTACGCGCTGTAGAGCAGGATGGCGGCGAAGACGAACAGAACCGCGGCGAACTTGCTGACGATGGCCACACCGGCGGCCAGGAAGATGGCACGGAAGACCAGGGCGCCGATGACACCGAAGAACAACACGCGGTGCTGGTACTCACGGGGGACCTTGAAGTAGCCGAAGATCAGCGCGAAGACGAAGAGGTTGTCGACCGACAGACTCTTCTCCAGCAACCATGCCGTCGTGTACTCGACTCCGGCCGTTGTTCCCAGCGTGAAGAACACCACGATGCCGAAGATGATGGCGACGCCTACCCACAGTGCGCTCCACCACGCGGCCTCCTTGAAGCCGATGATGTGCGCGCCGCGGTGCGCCAGCAGGTCGATGGCCAGCAGGATCAGGACGACGGCACCGAATGCGGCCCACGCCCACCATGGGACGACGTTCATGAACGTCCACCCTTACCGGTGAACTTCGTGCCCAATTGCTTCAACTTCGCCTGATTCTCTGGCTTGGTTGCATATCGGCGCGCTCGGTCGATCATCTGTTTGCCCTGAGGGCTGCGAGCGAACGCGGTCAACTTTTGTGTCAACGACGACATCTGTCCTGCTCCTTACGTTCTCGTTCGATCGGTATGTGGGGCGGTTCGACCGCAACTACTCCAGTCTGACTGTTTGCTTTACTGCAGGCAGGGTTGTTTTGCGGACATGTTTCAGCAGACTTTCTTGCCGACATCCGGCAATCTCGGCCTCAGGTGCGATTCAGGAGTGCAGGCCGGATCGCGGCCAGTCGAGCAACATCGCGCCGAGTACTGCCGTGTGCAGCGCAAATGCCTCGACGGGATTGCCCACATCTTGCCCGGTCAAATCTCTTATTCGCGACAATCTGTACGTGACCGCGCGCACTGACAGATGCATCCGGCGTGCGGTGGACGCCGAGTTCGCGCCGGTCTCGAAGTACACCTGCAATGTTTCCAGCAGTGGGCCTGCTCCGCCCCGAGCGCTCGTCAACGGGGTCAGCAACGTCTCGACCAGATCGGCGATCGCGGCGCGATCACTGATCAGAACGCGATAGACGAGCAGATCACGGGCGTCGACGACGGGTGTGTCGAGCCCCAGCGACGACGCGAGGTCGAGCGCGTCCAGGGCGTCTCGGTACGACGCGGCCACGCCGACTGCGCCGCTGCGTGGGCGACCGACCCCGAGCTGTATCCGTCCGTATTCGCCGCGACGGCGCAGGTCGACGGTATCGCTCGGGCCGGATGCCGATCCGCCGAGGACTCGTCCCGTGTGGGTGAGTACGTGATCGACGGCCTCGCGATCGGGTGCCGGAAACACCACGATCAGCCGACCCTGCTTGGTGGCGACGAGGAGATCGGCGTCCCCTTTGCTGCCCTGCACGCTGCGTTCGACCAGCCCGATGGCCGACGTCGCGTCGGTGAACGGAGTCGTGGACGTGACCACGGCGACTGCGTGCGGACTCGACAGATCCAGCCCGAACGTCTGCGCACGTCCCAGGACACCGGCGACATCGGCCGTTCCGGAGAGCAGATCGTCCACGAACTCGCGGCGTGCCAATACCTCCACGCGAACCAGGGTCCGCCGGGCGAGCTGAAAGCCTTCGGCGAGTTCGGCCGCGGCGTCGTCGACGGCTCGAAGCATGACCTCGCCCGCGGTGACGACCCCGGCCGGGTCTGCTGCGGCGGCCTGCACGGCGGGCAACTCGCGCCACAATCGCCACGCCGCCGACAGGTAGAGGTCGAGCAACGCGCGCAGAGCCACACCCGCTCGGGCTGCTTCGTCGCCGTGTACGCGGCACTCCCGAAGTTGCTTGCGGGTGAGCGGAACACCTGCGTCCACCGCATCGGTCACGACGTCGAGAAAGTTCCCCAGGAACGCGACGTCCAGGCCGCCTGCGTCCGAGGCCGCTTGCGCGGCCACCGCGTCGAGCGGTGTCGCGTCCGGCTGTGTGGCCATGTGTTCGAGGGTCTCCCATCCGAGTCGAGGTCAATGGTAGGCGGCGCTCACACCGACACCGGCTCGACGACGAGCTCGTGGACCGCGCGGCGTGTTCGGTGTGCGACCGGGTGGCTCGGGGAGCAGAATCACCGAAATCGCCTCGCGTCGGCTGCTGTACCGCCCGCGGCACGGTTCGGTCCGCACCGTTCGTCTTCACGTTGGGAGTCTCGACCATGACATCGTCGAACGGACCCGCATCGGGTCTGCGCTCGCAGTTGTTCCGCAAGAAACCGATCGCAGAACCGGACCAGCAGCCCGGTGGTCTGGAACGCACCATCGGGACGTTCCAACTGACGATGTTCGGAGTGGGAGCGACCATCGGTACCGGCATCTTCTTCGTGCTCTCGCTCGCTGTTCCCGAAGCCGGTCCAGCCGTGGTCTTGTCGTTCCTGGCCGCAGGAATTGCCGCCGGGCTCGCCGCTATCTGTTACGCCGAAATGGCCTCGGCGGTGCCGGTGTCGGGATCGACGTACTCCTACGCATACGTGACGATGGGGGAGGTGGTCGCGATGGGTGTTGCGGCCTGCCTGCTGCTGGAGTACGGGGTGTCGAGTGCCGCGGTGGCGGTCGGCTGGAGCGGATACCTCAACGAACTTCTCGGCAATCTCTTCGGCTTCACCATCCCGCACGCGTTGTCCGCGGCACCGGGTGACGCCGATCCGGGAATCCTGAATCTGCCCGCCGTCGTGCTGATCGTTCTGTGCGCCGTGTTGCTCATTCGCGGTGCGAGCGAGTCCGCAGCGGTGAACGCAGTCATGGTCGTCATCAAGCTGGGCGTGCTCGCGCTGTTCGCCGTCGTCGGATTCACCGCCTTCGATTCCGGCAACTTCTCGGACTTCATGCCGCTCGGAGCGGCAGGTGTCACCGCGGCGGCCGGCACCATTTTCTTCTCGTTCATCGGTCTCGACGCCGTCTCGACAGCCGGGGACGAGGTGAAGAATCCACAGAAAACCATGCCGCGAGCCATCATTGCCGCACTCGTCGTGGTGATCGTCTTCTACCTCGTTGTTGCGGTCGCGGCGTTGGGAACTCAGCCGTGGACAGCATTCGCCGGGCAGGAAGAAGCCGGGTTGGCCGAGATTCTCCGAAATGTGACCGGACGGGCATGGCCGGCCACGATTCTGGCGGCGGGCGCGGTGATCTCGATCTTCTCGGTGACTCTGGTGACGATGTACGGGCAGACGCGCATTCTGTTCGCCATGGGCCGAGACGGGATGCTGCCCAAGGCGTTCGCGAAGGTCAGTCCCCGGACTCACACCCCCGTCAACAACACCATCGTCGTCGCGGTCATCATCTCTGTACTCGCCGCGTTCGTTCCGCTGGACAAGTTGGCCGATCTGGTGTCGATCGGAACGCTCGTCGCGTTCATCGTCGTGGCCATCGGCGTGATCGTCCTGCGCCGGACGATGCCCGACCTCGAGCGTCCGTTCAAGGTACCGGGCTACCCGGTGACACCGATCCTGTCCATCGCCGCGTGCATCTACATCCTGTCCGGCTTGCGCTGGACCACGTGGTTCTGGTTCGGGCTCTGGCTCGCCGTGGTTCTCGCGTTCTACTTCCTGTGGGGTCGGCATCATTCGGCGCTTCGATCGGTCGGAAAGGACGCGGAATGAGCGTGCTGATCGCCTTCGCGCCCGGCAAGGGAAGTGTCGGTGCCCTCGATCTCGGTGCGCAACTGGCCCGATCCCTGACCACGAACATCGACGTGGCAACCGTGGTTCCCAAGCCGTGGTCGACGCCGTCGATGGCCCGGGTCGACGCCGAGTTCGCCGACTGGGCCGCGTCGACGGCCACCGAGTCGGAGGCGAAGGCCCGCCACTACCTCGAGGAACGCGCACCCGATGTCGCCGCGTCGTTCCACCGGATGTCGCACCGCTCGGTATCCACCGCATTGACCGAGGCCGCGGAGACCACCGGGGCGTCGATCCTGGTTCTGGGTTCCTCGGGGGACGGTGCTCTCGGGCACGTCGTCGTCGGTTCCACCGCGGACAAGTTGCTCCATTCCTCGCCGGTCACCGTCGCGTTGGCCCCGCGCGGCTACCGCATTCGAGATCGGGCCGTCCTGACGCGGATCACCTGCGCGTTCTCGGGCGACAGCGAGGCCACCCGCGTCGTCGGGCCCACAGCGGAGTTGGCCCGCGACACCGGTGTGCCACTTCGCTTGGCCTCGTTCGTCGTTCGCGGGGCAACGATGTATCCGCCCGAGATCGGGCTGCGAGCCGAGGACGACGTAGCAGCGGAGCTCGCCCGAGGACTGAGCGAGGCGCTGACCGCTGCGGTGGACGACGCCGTCGCGGTGGGGTTACCGGCCGACCGCGTCGACACCGAGTTGGCCACCGCGGGCAGTTGGCGAGAAGCACTCGACGAACTGCACTGGCAGGACGGCGAAGTGCTGACCATCGGATCGTCCGGGCCGTTGGGTCCGATCGCTCGGGTGTTCCTCGGTTCACGGGCAACGAAGATCATCCGCCACTCGCCGGTGCCGATCCTGGTGTTGCCACGGCGGTGAGAATCGCTAGCGGTTCATTGCCAGTACGGACAACAGTTCGTAGGCCACGTGCGCCGCTGCGATGCCGGTGATCTCGGCGTGGTCGTAGGCGGGCGCGACTTCCACGATGTCGGCACCGACCACGTTGAGCCCGACGAGACCGCGCAGCGTGTTGAGCAACTCGCGCGAGGTCATCCCGCCGGCCTCGGGTGTGCCGGTGCCCGGAGCGTGCGCGGGATCGAGAACGTCGATGTCGACCGAGACGTAGACCGGGCCACCGTCGAGGCGACGACGCATCCGCTCGACGATGCTGGCCACGCCGTCGACCTCGTAGTCGTCGGAACGAATCACCTGGAAGCCGAGCACCCGGTCGTCCTCGAGGTCCTGCTCACTGTAGAGAGGGCCGCGGATACCGATGTGCTGGGAGCGTTCGAGGTCGATGAGCCCTTCCTCGCTGGCTCGTCGGAACGGCGTCCCGTGTGTGTACGGCGCACCGAAATACGTATCCCAGGTATCGAGGTGGGCGTCGAAGTGCAACACCGCAATCGGCCCGTGATCACGCGCGAGCGAACGCAGGATCGGGAGCGCGATGGTGTGGTCGCCGCCGAGAGTCAGCACCGAAGAGCCGTCGGCACGTAGGTCCGTCACGGCATCGTGCACGGTCTGCAGCGCTTCGGTGATGTCGAACGGATTGACCCCGATGTCGCCGAAGTCGGCTACCTGTTGGCGTGCGAACGGCGAGACCTGCAGGGCAGGGTTGTACGGCCGCAACAGTTTCGACGCCGCACGAATGTGGCCGGGTCCGAAGCGCGCACCCGGCCGGTAGCTCACCCCCGAATCGAACGGCACGCCGAGAATCGTCACGTCTGCCCGCGACACCTCGTCGAGCCGGGGGAGTCGCGCGAATGTCGTCGGTTCGGCGTAACGGGGGACCTTGGTGGCGTCGAGCGGGCCGACCGGGGTGTGTTCCGGGTTGTTCGCATTCATCGAGATGTCCCTCCGCAGTCGAGCGCCCGGCCGTCGAAAGGTCGACCATGTCGCTCGGCAAGCGTTACTCTGATGCTCGGTCTTGTCAACACAAGTTTCCTGAAAGGCGAAAAGGGTGTCTTCAGCCGCGCAGGTCGACGTCGATGCGCCACGGATCGGTGCGCGCCTGAAGGAGGCGCGCCTGAAGAAGCGGCTCACGCTCGACGCGCTCGCCTACACCTGCGGGGTCACCAAGGGGTATCTGTCCAAGCTCGAGCGCGATCAGGTGAACGCATCGGTCGCATCCCTGGTTAGAGTCTGCGCCGCGCTCGACGTACCGGTCGGCTCGCTGTTCGACGACGCACCCGTCGGCGAAGTGGTACGCGCACAGTCGTTGCCGCGCATCATGTTCGGTGGAGAACAGATGACCGAGTATCTGCTGACGCCGGTAGGGGAGCGTCGCGTGCAGGTGTTGTTGGGGCATATCGAACACGGCGGCGGAAGTGGGTCCGAGGCGTACACGCTGCCGCTCGACGTGAGCTTCGTGTACGTGATCGACGGCGAGCTACGGGTGATCTTCGAAGCCGATCCCGGCGCGGACTTCGGCGGGGACGGCATCTCTCTCGGGGCGGGGGACGCCTTCACGTTCTCGCCGCGCCGTCGGCACAGTTTCCGCAGCGACAGCAGCGGTGGGGCGCGAGTGTTGTGGGTACTGGCACCGGCACTGCCCGAAGAATTGCCGATCGGAAAGCCGGGGTTGCATCGGTGACGAACACTATCTCGCTCTATCAGGGGCCGGAGGACTCCGGCGATGTCGAGGCCAACCTGACGGCACTCGATGCTGCGGCTGCGGCAGCTGCGGCGGCCGGTGCATCGATCCTGGTCACTCCGGAGATGTCGGTCAGCGGTTACGACATCGGTGAACTCGTCGTCGACCGTGCCGAACCGTTCGACGGGCCGATCTTCGGGAGGGTCGCACAGATGGCCCGTGCTCACGGCGTCGCGATCGTGTACGGATATCCCGAACGCAGCGGCGAGTCGGTGTACAACGCCGTTCAGGTCGTCGACGCGACCGGTACTTCACTGGCGCGGTACCGCAAGACGCACCTGTTCGGTGAGCTCGATCGTGCGCACTTCACCCCAGGCCAGGAGTTGTTGGTGCAGTTCGACTTAGGAGATCTGCGCTGCGGTCTGCTCACCTGTTACGACGTCGAATTTCCGGAGACCGTCCGCGCGCACGCCGACGCGGGTACGCAATGGTTGATCGTCCCTACCGGTCTGATGTCGCCGTTCGAGATCATCGCAACCCACGTGGTTCCCACGCGGGCCTACGAGAGTCAGGTGTTCGTCACCTACGTCAACCGGTGCGGCACCGAGTCGACTCTGACCTATTGCGGCCTGACGTGCGCCGTTGCTCCCGATGGCACCGACATCGCCAGAGCCGGTGTGCACGAGCAACTGTTGACGGTGCACTTGGACCCCGCCGACCTCGACAGGTCCCGAGCGATCAACACCCACCTTTCCGACCGACGTCCGGATCTGTATCGGACGGCACCTCGTCCCGCAGGGACCGCAGGCCCGGTACGAGCCGAGCAGGAGAACGACAGATGACCACACCCGTCACCCCGGACAGCGCGATCGAGTTCGAGGACGAACAACCGCTCACCATGTTCGGGCCGGACTTTCCGTTCGCTTACGACGATTACCTCGCCCACCCGGCCGGCCTGGGTAGCGTTCCCGACGCCGCACTCGGTACCCGAGTCGCGGTGGTCGGCGGCGGACTCGCAGGAATGGTCGTGGCCCGCGAGTTGCTTCGGCTCGGCCTGGAACCGGTTGTCTACGAATCGGATCGAATCGGCGGCCGCATGCGATCGGTGCCGTTCGAGGGGCATCCGGGTGTGGTGGCCGAGATGGGCGCGATGCGGTTTCCGCCGTCCTCGACCGCGTTGTTCCACTACCTCGACTCCGTCGGGCTCGAGACGACTCCGTTTCCGAACCCGTTGGCCGAGGCGACCCCCAGTACGGTGATCGATCTCAAGGGCACCAGCCACTACGCCCGCAAGCTCGAGGATCTCCCGCCGATCTTCGCCGAGGTCGCCGAGGCATGGAACAGAACGCTCGAGGAGCACGCCGAACTGATTCCGTTGCAGCGCGCCATCCGCCGGCGGGACGCGGCCGAGATCAAGCGCATCTGGAACGAACTGATCGTCAAATTCGACGATCAGACCTTCTACGGATTCCTCGCTGCGTCCGAGCATTTCTCGTCGTTTCGCATGCGAGAGTTGTTCGGCCAGGTAGGTTTCGGAACAGGAGGTTGGGACACCGACTATCCCAACTCCATTCTCGAGATCCTTCGTGTCGTCATCACCGCAGCCGACGATCACCACCGCGGCATAGTCGGCGGGTCACAGCAGTTGCCGATGCGGTTGTGGACCGACACACCCGCGGACCTGGCGTACTGGCCGGCGGGTACGTCGGTGTCCTCGGTGAACGGCGGCACGACGATGCCTCGCGTCACCGAGATCAGGCGCACCGGGGGCGGCACGACGATCCACGACGACCGAGGAAACATTCGGACGTACGCGGCCGCGGTCGTGACCGCGCAGAGTTGGATGTTGCTCAGCAATATCAGGTGCGACGACGATCTGTTCCCGATCGACCACTGGACCGCCATCGAACGTACCCACTACATGGGGTCGACGAAGGTGTTCGCACTCGTCGATCGGCCGTTCTGGAAAGACAAGGACCCGGTGACCGGGCGTGATTTGGTCAGCATGACGCTGACCGACCGGATGAGCCGCGGCACATACCTTCTCGATCAGGGCGAAGGAAAGCCGGGGCTGATCTGCCTGTCCTACACCTGGTCCGACGACTCGCTCAAACTGCTGGCTCTCGATCCCACCGAACGCATGAACATCATGTTGCGATCGCTCGAGGAGATCTACCCGGGCGTCGACTTCCGCAGCCACATCATCTCGACTCCGGTGACGCTGTCCTGGGAGACCGAGCGCGACTTCATGGGTGCGTTCAAGGCCAACCTGCCGGGGCACTACCGCTATCAGGAAAGACTGTTCACCCACTTCGTGCAGGACGAACTCGAACCCCGACACCGCGGCATCTTCCTTGCCGGCGACGACATCTCGTGGACCGCCGGTTGGGCGGAGGGCGCGATTCACACAGCACTGAACGCGGTATGGGGCGTCGTACATCACCTGGGTGGCATCTCGGCACCGGACAACCCGGGCCCGGGGGACGTCTTCGACACCATCGCGCCGCTTCGACTGGGCGACTAACGCTTCGCTGCAGCCGATCGAGGTGGGCGCTCGTCGAACACGAACAGTGCCAGCGCAACGATCAGCATGACGGCCACCACCCAGATCGCGCGCAGAGCGAACAGCTCCACCGACACCGCGCCGAGTACAGCGCCACCGAGAAATCCGGCGATGACCGTGCCGAACCGCCGAGCCCTGATCCCCGCCTCCCGATCGTGCTCGACCACACGATGAAACGCCGCCATGGCCATGGTGCGGAGGTTGCCGGTCGTCATCGTCGTGTTGAACGGCGAATCCACCAACACCCGAAAGGTCGTCACCTGCACGCCCGCGACATGCGCGAGGACGACCGACACCACCGCATCGGGAACCGTTGCCGGCAGAAACCCGACGATCACCAGAACCAGGATCTCGTAGCAGAGCACGGCCCGCACCGGCCTGCGCACGATCCTCTCGATCGCAGGCAACGCGATGAACTCGGCCGTCATGACACCCAGAACGAACGCCGTCAACGGCGGCAGGAACACCAGCGCCTCCACCCAACGCCCGCCCGCCACGTCCACGCCGAGCAGCACCACGTTGCCGGTCTGGGCACCGGCGAACACACCGCCGCGAGTGACGTAGGTGTACGCATCCAGAAATCCGCCGACTGCCGCCAGCAGCACTCCGAGCCGAACCGACTTCGCGGTGGCGACGGAGATCTGGGGTTCAGGACGAGGGGTGGTCATCGCGAAATCCTGACACAGAGGGGCGCTCTCATGCCGCGAGTAGGGAGAGCAACAATTCCGCTCGCACCCGCGCCGACGTGAGATCCACCCCCAGCAATTCCTCGCATCGTGTGATGCGGTTACGCAAGGTGTGACGATGCACCGACAGGTGGGCAGCGGCGGTTTCCCAGTGCCCGTTGGCCTCCAGGAACGCCCGAAGCGAACCCACCAGATCCGCGGTGTGAGTGCGGTCGTACTCGGCCAGTACGGCGATGGTGACGGCAGCCATGGCACGCAACGACTCCCGAACCGGTTCCGACGCCAGCAGCATCGACCCGGTGAAGTGGACGACCCGATCACCGGGACCGGCCGCCGCGCACGCGAGCCGCGCTTGTCTGAGCGCGGTGGGGGCCTCGGTGATGTGCATGTCGGTGCCGACCCCCGCACACACCGAACGGGGAAGCGAATTCATCAGCTGCGCAACGAAATTCGCGTCGTCTCCGGGTAGCAGCATCTCGGCACCGTCGTCGGTGGACCTGACGAACGTCGGCCGTGCATGGGCGCGGAACTGAGCATCGACGGCATCGGCGATGGAACCCGTCCGCCCCGTCGCGCCGCGGAGAACCACCACGGTGATGCGTGAGTCGTCGTCGGCCGCATCGGCGAGATAGCTCGGTACCTGCGTGTCACCGGGGGACAGGAGATACCCGTCGAGGAGAAGTCCGAGCGCACGCGAGTTGAGGGCCGTCTGCTCCGCGCGCAGCCGCGCAGGCTTTTCCAGTTCGAGGGTTATCAGCGACACCGCATGCCCGAGCAATATCTGCTCGACTCCCGTCACGGGCCCCTTCGTGCGAATCGCGAGAAAGCTCGGCGCACTGGCGGTGATCGGTACCGAGTGCAGGCTCACGGTGCGGCCCGGCTCGCTCACCGACACCGTCGCGGGTGACGACGACGGACGGATACTGTCGGCGATCTCGCGGGCCTGCGCGATCAGATCCGCCGCGTCGACCGGATGGAACGACTCGGTGCGATGTCCGATGAGCGCGACGGAGGTGGACGTGGCGACCGCCAATTCGCGCACGATCGCGTCGACACCGCCGTGCAGTGCGGCGCGGGTGATGCGACTCTGTACCGACGCCGCCCGCAGGACTTCCTCGTACTCCTGCTCGGCGATGCGTGTGGTGACCGCCCGAATGACCGCGGCGAAAGGAGTGTCGTAGGGAACCTCGACGACGGGTAGCCCGACCTCGTCTGCCGCGTCGAGAAGTTCTCGTGGAATCACGCTGTGCGAGAGACCGGTTCCGAATCCGAGGCAGGCAACCCCTGCCGTTCGGAGGGTGCGGACGTACTGCGCGAGTGCGGGGCCGCCGAAGTCGAAGCCGAGACCTGTCGTGAGGATCAGCTCGCCGCCGGACAACCACGGACTCGGATCGGTGAGCTCGGTCGCCTGCGCGAAGGTGATGGCGGCACCGCTGCGTTCGGGCCCGCCGCGATGACTCAGCCGGAGGTCGCGTTGTCTCAACAACCAGGAAATCTGCACACTCACCTGTCGCACTGTAATCGTGCCTGACGAAATGGCGTGCGCTTCTGTACCTGAATGTACGTATCGGCAGTCTCCGGTCGACCCTCGCGGTCGCATACTTGCTGCACAGAGACCAACCCGAAAGGTGCGACCATGGCTTCGATCGAATACCGACTTCCGCAGGAGCGCAGGATCGTCACCGCGTTCCCCGGCCCGAAATCGTCGGCGCTGGCCGAGCGCCGCAAGGCCGTCGTCGGTGCAGGCGTTGCATCGACGCTGCCGGTGTACGTGGCCGACGCGGACGGCGGCGTCGTGGTCGACGTCGACGGCAATTCGTTGATCGACCTCGGTGCCGGTATCGCCGTGACGACCGTGGGTGCGTCGAATCCGGCTGTCGTTGCCGCCGTGCAGGATCAGGTCGCTCACTTCACGCACACCTGCTTCATGGTCGCGCCCTACGAGGGATACATCGCGGTCGCCGAGAAGTTGGCCGAACTCACGCCGGGAGATCACGACAAGCGCACCGTCCTGTTCAACAGTGGTGCCGAGGCCGTCGAGAACGCAGTCAAGATCGCCCGGCACGCCACCGGCCGCTCGGCCGTGGTCGTGTTCGACCACGCGTATCACGGCCGCACGAACCTGACGATGGCTCTGACCTCGAAGTCGATGCCGTACAAGAGTGGATTCGGGCCGTTCGCTCCCGAGGTCTATCGAGTTCCGATGTCGTACCCGTTCCGTGAAGGACTCGGTGCCGACGGATCGGCCGTCACCGGTGCACAGGCCGCCGCCCGTGCGATCTCCATGATCGAAAAGCAGGTCGGCGCAGACAATCTCGCGGCCATCCTGATCGAGCCGATCCAGGGTGAGGGCGGCTTCGTCGTGCCGGCGGACGGCTTCCTGCCTGCGCTGACCGAGTGGGCGCGCAAGCACGATGTCGTGTTCATCGCCGACGAGGTGCAGTCCGGATTCACCCGCACCGGTGCCTGGTTCGCCAGCGAGCACGAGGGGATCGTGCCGGACCTGATCACCATGGCCAAGGGCATCGCGGGCGGTATGCCACTGGCCGCGGTGACGGGCCGGGCCGATCTGATCGACGCCGTGCATCCCGGTGGGCTCGGCGGCACCTACGGAGGCAATCCCGTCGCATGCGCCGCTGCGCTGGCATCGATCGAACAGATGGAGACCCTCGACCTCAACGCCCGCGCTCGCGACATCGAACGCATCGTCGTCGATCGGCTCACGGCGTTGATGCCGGAGGTGGGGATCATGGGTGAGGTTCGAGGCCGTGGGGCCATGCTCGCCGTCGAGCTCGTCGTACCGGGTGGACGTGAGCCGAACCCCGAGGCCACCAAAGCCGTTGCCGCTGCGGCACTCGCGGCAGGCGTGATCGTGTTGACGTGCGGAACCTACGGCAACGTCATCCGCCTGCTTCCGCCGTTGGTGATCTCCGACGAGTTGCTCGACGACGCACTCACGGTCCTCGAGAACGCACTGCGCGACGCTTCGAAGGGACTCTGACATGGCCGTCGAGCAGTTGTTGTCCTCGTTGCCCACCGACCTGTGGCTCGGTGGAAAGCAGACCCCCGCGCAGTCCGGCGCGCGATTCGCCGTCCTGAATCCCGCCACCGGTGAGGAGCTGACCACCGTCGCCGACGCGGGCGCGGCCGACGGCATCGCGGCCCTCGATCTCGCTGCCGCGGCGCAACCGGAGTGGGCGGCGACGCCTGCACGGGAGCGAGCCGAGATTCTGCGGCGCGCCTTCGATCTGCTGCAGGAACGTGCAGCAGATTTCGCTCTGCTGATGACCCTGGAAATGGGAAAGACGTTGGCGGAGAGTCGCGGTGAAGTGAACTACGGCGGTGAATTCCTGCGCTGGTTCAGCGAGGAAGCGGTCCGGATCGGCGGCCGGTACACCCCTGCGCCCGCCGGTATCGGCCGAATTCTGGTCACCAAGATGCCGGTCGGCCCGGTGCTGGCGATCACTCCGTGGAACTTCCCGCTGGCCATGGGAACTCGCAAGATCGGTCCCGCGCTCGCTGCGGGTTGCACCGTCATCGTCAAGCCGGCCGAGGACACCCCACTGACGATGCTCCTGCTCGGCCAGGTGTTCGCTGACGCCGGATTGCCCAGCGGTGTGTTGTCGGTGCTCCCGGCCTCGGATGCTGCATCGGTCACCGGGCCGTTGATGGACGACCCCAGACTGAGGAAGGTCACGTTCACCGGATCGACCGGAGTGGGAAAGCTGTTGGTGCGCAATGCAGCCGACCGACTGCTCCGGACATCGATGGAGCTCGGCGGCAATGCGCCGTTCATCGTGTTCGAGGACTCGAACATCGATGCCGCGGTCGACGGGGCGATGCTCGCCAAGATGCGTAACGGCGGCGAGGCATGCACTGCAGCAAACCGTCTGTACGTGGCCGAGTCCGTTCGCGAGGAGTTCACCGAGAAGCTGACCGCGAGAATCGCGGCGCTGACGGTCGGCCCCGGTGATCGCGACGGCACCGACATCGGACCACTCATCAACGACAAGCAGCGACGGACGGTGTCGGCACTCGTCGACGATGCCGTTGCCAAGGGCGCCCGCATCCGCACCGGCGGATCGGCACCCGACGGTCCCGGGTTCTTCTTCACACCCACTGTGCTCGACCGCATCCCGGCCGACGCAAACCTGTTGCGCGACGAGATCTTCGGGCCGGTTGCCGCCATCGTCGGATTCGAGACCGAGGACGAGGCCGTCGCCGCGGCCAACGACACCCGATACGGATTGGTGGCCTATTTCTACACCGAGAGCCTCGATCGGGCTCTGCGGGTCTCGGCTGCTCTCGACACCGGCATGGTGGGGGTCAACCGGGGTGCCATCTCCGACGCCGCGGCCCCCTTCGGCGGTGTGAAGGAGTCGGGCTTCGGACGAGAGGGCGGCTCGGAAGGGATCGAGGAATACCTCGAGACCAAGTACATTGCGCTGCAGTAGACGGGCGCCGCAGTAGATCGCAGCGGTGCAGTAGATCGCAGCGGTGCGCTCCACTCCTGAGGCCAGCGCGGTACATGCGCTGCCGGGTGGAGCGCACCGAGCGTGCGGTCCCTAACCTCGGGCGGCCGCAATTCGCTTCTCGGCCAGTCGGTCCGCGGCTGCTCCGAGCAGGATCCCTTCGCTGCGTGCCATGGCGAATATGCCGGCGACGGTAGTACGGATCTGTCCGATCGTTGCCATCACCTCGGCCGAATTTCGTCCGCGTAGTTCACCTTCCACCTGAATCAAGCCGCCGGCGTTGGCCACGTAGTCCGGTACCCAGACGATGCCCCGGGCGGCCAGCAGCGATTCGACGTCGGGCGTGAGCAGTTGATTGTTCGCGGCACCGCACACGATGGACGCCGACAGCCGGTCCACCGAGGACGCGTCGAGCGTTGCTCCCATGGCGCACGGGGCGTACACATCGATGTCGGCTCCGATGATGTCGGTTCCGATCGTGACGCCGGGGAAGTCCTGGGCGATCCGTTCGAGGGCGGGTTCGTAGGAGTCGCTCACGAGCACGTCGGCACCCGCTCCGCGCAGGAGTGCCACCAGGTTGTAGCCCACCTTGCCTGCGCCTTCGACACCTACTCGTCTGCCGGTCAGATCGTCGGAGCCCCAGGTCGATTCGGCTGCTGCCAGCAGGGAGAGATAGACCCCCAGGGCCGTCTGTGGACCGCTGTCGCCGGTGCCGCCCGCGGTGGTGTTCTTACCGACGACGTAGGCCGTTTCTTCGGCGACGATATCGAGGTCGTCGCTGTTGGTGCCGACGTCGCCTGCCGTGACGTACGTGCCGCCGAGCGATTCGACGAACCGGCCGTAGGCCTCGAGCAATGTCGGGGTCTTGATGACGGTCGGGTCGCCGATGATGACTGCCTTCCCGCCGCCCAGATCGACCCCTGCGACAGCCGCCTTGTAGGTCATCCCGCGGGAGAGTCTCAATACGTCGGTCACGGCGTCCTGCTCGCTTGCGTAGGGGTAGAAGCGAGTTCCGCCGAGTGCCGGTCCCAGCACGGTCGAGTGAATCGCGACGATCGCGCGCAGACCGGTGTCTCGATCGTGGCAGAACACCACGCGCTCGTGCGCGGAGTCGGCTGGCATGTCGGGCCGGTCGAAGACACCGGGTGCGGCCGGTGCCGAAGCCGAATTCGCGGTCTGGGCAACAGAAGAGCGATGTCGAGTGGGTGTGACGGCAGAGTGGTCGGCAACGACGGACACAGTCGGTCTCTTTCGGTCAGAGGATGGGAGCAGATGCAGCGGCTACCCGGATGTCTTGTCCGTCACAGGGTGTCGTGCACGACGCAGACCGGTCAACCGGCATCGCTCGGACCGTGCAGATTGCGTGATGCGGTCGGTATCGGCCCGACGGGGATGGTCGGGGTGCTCAGCGGCGGCCGTCGTCGGCGAGCTGTTCGAGCAACGGCTTGGTTCGGTACTGAATCAGCTCGGACATGGCAATCGACATGTTGGTCCGCTCGACGCCAGGAATGTCGAGGATCAGGCCTGCTATGCGGTACAGGTCGTCGGCGTCGACCGCCGCAATGCGGATGTGCATGTCCGCGGCGCCGGACAGACCGAACACCTCGAGTACTTCGGGGATCGTGCGGAGGTGTTCGGTGACCGCTGCCAACGTGTGCTGATTGACCTGAGCGGTCACGAAGGCCTGCAACGGACGTCCCAGCGACTTCGGCGGAATACGGTGATCGATGGGGGTGAGAGACCCCTTGTCGTCCCACCGCCCGAGGCGTGCCTGGACGGTGTTGCGGGACAGGCCCAACGTGGTGGCGAGTTCGACGCCGGTGGCTCGAGGCTTGGCGCAGAGGGCGAGGAGGAGTCGGGCGTCGGTCTTGTCGAGATCGGTCATTGCGCACTTCCTGTAGCTCGGTCGTTACCCGATATTGTGCACACTGCGTAATTCTGAAGTCATCACTTGTGCACGCTGGGTGTCGGTGGTGTCCTTGTGAAGGACATCACATCACGACGGAGAGTGCCACGGACATGAACACCACCTCGCTGATACAGCTGATCAAGGAATCCGGAACGGTGGTCCGCAACGAGACGTATTCACCTCTGGTCGCGGACATCGACACGGCTGCCATGAAGGAGATCTATCGCGATCTCGTGGTCGTCCGACGCATCGACGCCGAGGCCACCGCGCTGCAGCGGCAAGGCGAGTTGGGGCTGTGGGCTCCGTTGCTCGGACAGGAAGCGGCGCAGGTCGGCTCGGCCCGCGCACTCGACTCCGAGGACTTCGTGTTCGCAAGCTACCGCGAGCACGGGGTGGCTTACTGCCGCGGAGTCGATCCCACTCGGATGCTCCGTTTCTGGCGGGGATCGACCCTGTCGGGATGGGACCCGTACGAATATCGAATGACGACGCCGGCGATCATCGTCGGTTCGCAGGGTCTGCACGCGACCGGATACGCGATCGGCATGCAGCTCGAGGGTGCCGACGGTGCGGCCATCACCTACTTCGGAGACGGAGCGACCAGCCAGGGCGATATCTCGGAGGCTCTCGGGTTCGCGGCCAGTTTCCATGCACCGGTGGTGTTCTTCTGCCAGAACAACCAGTGGGCGATCTCCGAACCGGTCACCGTGCAGACCAAGTCCACGATCGCGGCACGCGGTGAGGGATTCGGCATCCCATCGGTACGGGTCGACGGAAACGACGTCCTCGCGGTGCTGGCCGTGACCAGAGCAGCGCTGGCCCGCGCCCGTGAGGGCAGCGGCCCGACGCTCATCGAAGCCGTCACCTACCGCATGGGGCCGCACACCACGTCCGACGACCCGACGAGGTATCGATCCGGGGCCATGGACGACGAGTGGCGTGCCAAGGATCCGATCGACCGAATCGAGAAGCTGCTCAGACGAATCGGCGTGTTCGACGACGAGTTCGTGGCATCGGTCCAGCGGACGGCGGACGACGTCGCCGCCGATCTGCGACGTGGATGCCTCGAGACCGTCGAACCCGCGGCGATGACGGTGTTCGACAACGTCTACGCAGACCCACACTCTCTGCTCGACGACGAGCGGGCCCAATTCGCCTCCTACCAAGCTGGATTCGAAGGAGTCACGTCATGACCACCCTGGAACGGCCCACCAGCCTGCCGCTCGGCAAAGCCATCAATGCCGGCCTGCGTCGCGCTATGGAAAACGACCCCAAGGTGTTGCTGATGGGCGAGGACATCGGCAAGCTCGGTGGCGTCTTCCGCATCACCGACGGCCTGCAGAAGGACTTCGGGCCCGGCCGAGTACTGGACATGCCGCTGGCCGAATCGGGCATCATCGGTACCGCTGTGGGCCTGGCGATGCGCGGATTCCGTCCCGTGTGCGAGATCCAGTTCGACGGCTTCATCTACCCGGCGTTCGATCAGATCGTGTCGCAGGTGGCCAAGCTGCACTATCGCACGAGCGGAAATGTCAAGATCCCGATGACCATCCGGGTGCCCTACGGCGGCGGAATCGGTGCAGTGGAACATCATTCGGAATCGCCGGAGGGCTACTTCGCCCAGACCGCCGGACTGCGCGTGGTGACCTGCAGCAACGCCGCCGACGGCTACTCGATGATCCAGCAGGCCATTGCCAGCGACGATCCCGTGCTGTTCTTCGAACCCAAACGTCGATACTGGGAGAAGAGTCCGATCGACCTCGGTGTCGACGATCTCGACACCGCCTTCCCGCTGCATCGGGCGCGGGTGGTCACCGAGGGCACCGACATCACACTGGTGGCCTACGGACCGTTGGTGTCCACTGCCCGTAAGGCAGCCGAAGTTGCTGCACACGAGGGTATCTCGATCGAGGTCATCGATCTGCGGTCGCTGTCGCCGATCGACTTCGAGACCGTCGAAGCGTCGGTGCGCAAGACCGGGCGGCTCGTCGTCACACACGAGGCACCGGTCTTCATGGGCCTCGGCTCGGAGATAGCCGCTCGCATCTCCGAGCGGTGCTTCTACAACCTCGAAGCGCCGGTGCCGCGGGTTGGCGGATTCGGAACGCCGTACCCGGCGTCGAAGCTCGAGAAGTTCTATCTTCCCGACGTCGACCGGATCCTCGACGCAGTGGACCGCTGCCGTTCCCACTGAGCTGCCGTTGCCCCTCGGCTGCCGTTTCGCCCCGATCACATTCTCTGCCGATACCGACCGAACAGGATTCGACGATGTCCACCATCAAGAGTTTTCCGCTGCCCGACCTGGGGGAGGGCCTCACCGAGGCCGACCTGTTGACCTGGCTCGTCGCGGTCGGTGACACCATCGAACTCAACCAGAACATCGCCGAGGTCGAGACGGCCAAGGCTGCCGTGGAATTGCCTTCTCCGTTCGCCGGTGTTGTTGCTGCCCTACATGTTTCCGAGGGCGACACGGTAGAGGTCGGAGTGCCGATCATCGACATCAGAGTCGGCGGTGACGACGAACCGGTTGTTTCCGATCCAGAGCAGTCCGTTTCCCCGGTTCAGACCACGTCGTCCGGGGAGGACGAGGACGAGCGCGTCCCGGTCCTCGTGGGTTACGGCGTCGCGAAGGAAGGGTCGAGCCGACGCGGTGGCCGCGTCGACTCACCCGCGGCGTCCGCGCCGAACGATCGGAACGGAAAGCCGCTTGCGGCCCCACCGGTACGAAAGATGGCCAAGGACATCGGCGTCGATCTGAACGAGCTGCCCGCGAGTGGACGCCACGGCGACGTCACCCGTCAGGACGTGGAGTCGTACCTGCAGGGCGGGTCGGCTGGGCAGATTGACACCGATGTGCAGAGTGACACCGACGTGCAGCTCGAGACCGAGGCGCAGCAGTCGGTATCCGGGCGGACCGGTCGGGAGGAGCGCACTCCGATCAAGGGTGTACGCAAGCACACCGCCGAGGCCATGGTGCGAAGTGCATTCACTGCACCTCACGTCACCGAATTCGTGACCGTCGACGTGACCGAGACGCTCGAACTCCTCGAGTCGCTGCGGTCCTCCACACATTTCCGGGACGTGCGTCTGACGCCGTTGGCTCTGGTGTCCAAAGCCGTTCTCGTTGCCCTGAAATCGAATCCGTCGCTGAACTCGAGCTGGGACGAGGCTGCGCAGGAAATCGTGACCAAGTACTACGTCAACCTCGGCATCGCGGCGGCGACACCCCGCGGATTGATGGTGCCCAACATCAAGAACGCACACGAGCTCTCTCTGGTGGACATCGCGCGTGCCCTGGCCGACCTGACGCGTATCGCGAAGGAGGGCAAGAGCAGTCCGGCCGATCTGGCCGACGGCACCATCACCATCACCAACGTGGGGGTGTTCGGAGTCGACGCAGGCACGCCGATCCTCAACCCCGGCGAGGCGGCCATCCTGTGCTTCGGGTCCATCCGTCGCACGCCGTGGGAACACAACGGCGAGATCGCTTTACGGTCGGTGACGACACTGTCGCTCTCGTTCGATCATCGACTGGTCGACGGCCAACAAGGGTCGGAATTCCTCGCCCTCGTCGGTCGTCTGCTGACTCACCCGATCGATCTGATCGCGCTCGGCTGACCGCGGCGGCGCGGTGTGAATGCCGCCGGGGTTCAGTGCACCGGCTGCGCCGACACGGCCTCGTCTCGATCACTGCTTGCCTGTGCTCGGATGAAGAACGACGCAGCCACCGCGACCAGTGACACCGCCCCACCGCACAGGAATGCGGTGTGGATGCCTGCCTCGGAACCACCCACCTGCGTTGCCCCGTCGGAGATTCGGGCCGCTGCGGTGTTCGACATGACGGTGACGAACAACGCGGTTCCTGCGGCTCCGGCCAGTTGCTGCACGGTGTTGAAGATTGCGCTGCCGTGGGAGTACAGGCGGGTGGGAAGGGATCCGAGCGAGGAGGTCATCAGCGGAGTCATGATGAGCGCGAGCCCCGCCGAGAGCAGCATGTGGATACCGACGACCAGCGGTAGTGCCGACTGTGCGTCCAGCACCGTCATCGACCACAACGCGGCGCTCACCACCATGGCTCCGGGAATGACCAGCGGGCGCGGCCCGATTCTGTCGAAGATGCGGCCGACGAAGGGGGCGAGCAGACCCATCAGCAATCCGCCGGGCAGGAGCATCAGGCCGGTTGCGAGGGTGTCGAGTCCGCGCACGTTCTGCAGATACATCGGCAGGAGGATCAGGGCACCGAACAGGGCCATCATCGAGATCGCGATCATGCCGAGTCCGATGCTGAAGGTGGGGGTGCGGAACGGGCGCATGTCCAGCAGCGCGCCGCCGCGTTCCTGGCGGGCGATCTGCCGCAGCACGAAGACGACGAGTGCGATCACTCCCACCACCAACGGCAACCAGACCGGTACGACGGACTCCTCGGCAGAATGACCGAGGCTGCTCAGGCCGTAGACGATGCCGCCGAACGCCAAGGCGGACAACACGACCGACGTGGGATCGAACGAGGGCCGTCCCGTCTCGGTCACGTTCTTCACCAGTGTGGTTCCGATGCCGAACGCGACGAGCGCGATGGGAAGCACCAGCCAGAACATCCAACGCCAATTCAGCGAGTCGAGAATGACTCCGGAGATGGTGGGGCCGACAGCCGGTGCGACGGCGATGACGATGGAGATCACACCCATCATCGCGCCGCGCTTGTGGGCCGGGACGACGGTGAGCACTGTGGTCATGAGCAGCGGCAGCATGATCGCCGTCCCGCTGGCCTGCGTGATGCGGCCGAGCAGAAGCAGCTCGAAACCGGGTGCCGAGGCCGCGAGCAGGGTGCCGACGGTGAACAGGGTCATCGCTGTCACGAACACCTGACGCAGCGTGAAGCGTTGGAACAGGTAGCCGGTGACGGGAATGACCACCGCCATGGTCAGTAGAAATCCGGTGGTGAGCCACTGGGCCGTCGTTGCCGTGATCTCGAGGTCGACCATCAGCGTCGGGAGCGCCACGCTCATGATCGTCTCGTTGAGGATCATGACGAAGGCCGCGATGACCAATATGCCGATCAATAGCTTGCTGCCCGGCGCGAGTTGCTCGTCGGGGGTGCGGTCGGTCTCGGGTGAACTCATGTGTCGACAAACTTTCGCGTATGGGATCGAAGCGTGCAATCGTATGTAGATAGCTTCAATCATTATGACAGTGACTGTCAACTTGACGATTGCTGGTAAGTTGACAGCGAATGACGACCGCAGTCGACGGATGGACGAGGATGAGCGAACGAGTGCCGGACCTGCGAGAGCGACGTCGCCGAGACACTCGGCTCGAGATCACTCGCGCCGCACTCGAGCTGTTCGAGAAGCAGGGCTGCGCCGCGACCACGGTGGACGAGATCGCGCGCCGAGCGGGGGTGTCGCCCAGTACGTTCTTTCGCAGCTTCGCCTCGAAGGAGGAGTCCGTTCTCGGCATCGACCCTGATTTCGAGGTCGACTTCGACCAGTGGCTCGCCGCTACCGCGCCCGAGCACATCACGCTGCCTGGAATCGAAGCGTTGTACGAGCAGTCCGTCGAGCGACTGTCGACAGCGCCCGAGGAGGAGCGCGACCGACTCCTACGCACTCGGCGACTGATCGGTATCGACGCGCATCTGCGGGCCGCAGCCTTCGCGGCCGACGCGATGACACTGTGCCGCGTCACCGATGCGGTGACCGAGCGCCTCGGCGACCACGAATCACGTTCGTATGCACGACTGTTGGTCGAAGGTGCCGGTATGGCCCTGCGCATCGCCTTCGACGACTGGGCGGTACGGATCGACGGCGGGCAGGATGCCGACCTGCTGGACATCTATCGGACGACAGTGCGCGATCTGCGACGCGTCGTCGCCGGCTGAGGTCTCACGTCGTGAGTGGAACTTCGTAGCCCAGGTCGAGTTTCCGCGCACGTGGCGCGCAGCGCCTCTAGCCGAGGCGGCGGGGCGACAGATCCGCTTCGAGAAGGCCGCGCTCGGCCACATCTGCCGGAACCGGTTCTCCGCGAACGACAGCCGCGCCCACCCGGGCCAGCGCCGCGCACGTCTGGATTCCGTAGCCGCCCTGCCCGGCGCACCAGAAGAAGCCCTCGAGCTCGGGGTCGAACCCGACCACCGGGGTGCGATCGGGAACGAAGCTGCGCAGTCCGGCCCAGGACGAACGAACGTGTCGCGCGGTCAGGGTGGTCACCTCGGCGATGTCGTCGAACGCCCGCGCGATCTCCAGCTCGTCCGGACGGGCATCGCTCGGTTCGACCGCCGTCTCGTCGGCCGGCGAACACAACAGTTGTGCGCCTTCGGGTTTGATGTAGAACTTCTCGTCGATGTCGCTCAGTGTCGCCAGATCCTTTGTGTCCAGATCGTCGGGTGCGGAAACCATGAAGACCGACCTGCGCTTGGGAACCAAGCCGATGTGGCGGGCCCCCGCCATCGCGCCGACCACATCCGACCAGGCCCCTGCCGCGTTCACGACCAGTGGAGCCCGATGAGTCGTCCCGTCAGAGGTGCGCACGTGCCACAGACCGTTGACGCGCTCGAGTTCGGTCACCGAGGCTTTGGTGTGAATCCGACCGCCCCGCTGTCGCAGCCCTCCGACGAAGCCCTGATGCAGAGCATGGACGTCGACCTCCATCGAATGCGGTTCGTACAGAGCGCAATCGATCAGCTCGGGCCGTAGCGGTGGGAAGAATGTGCAGGCGTCGGTGGGGGAGACCAGCTGCGCGTCGGGAGTGAGGCGACTGACGTCGCTGTACATCGCTTCGAGCGCATCGCCGCGTCCCGTGGCCGCGAATTGCAACAGTGGACGCGGAGTGAGCAAATCCGACCGGAAGCAGTCGGGTGGGTTCACCAGAAAGTCTCGGCTGGCGGTCGTCAAGGCGCGAATCGTGCTGTTGCCGTATGTCTCCAGAAACAGAGCCGCGGATCGACCGGTGGTGTGGAACGCCAACGTGGACTCACGCTCGAGCAGAGTGACACGGCGGTCGCCGGCGAGTTCGTATGCGAGTGAGACACCGCCGATGCCGCCGCCGATGACAACGACGTCCGAGAGGGCGGGCTGTTCGGTGGCGCTCATGGATGTCTCCTGTTCGGCTTCGGCGTGAACCACTGCGCTCCGGGGCCGACTGCTTCGTCGAAGATCAGCCACGTCCGCGTCGAGAGTATCCCGTCCAGCCCCTGCAACTTGTCGAGTACCAGGTGTCGCAATGCCGAGTTGTCCGGAGCGCGCACGAGGACCAAGGCGTCGAAATCACCGCCCATCAAGCTGACGTGTTCGACGAAGGGGAACGTGCTGAGGTCGTCGGCGACAGCGCGCCAGGAATCCTGCCGAATCGACAGTGCGACATACGCGGATGCGCCGAACCCGGCTTTCTCGTACGCGATACGGGCGGTGAAACCCTCGATCACACCTTCGTCGACGAGGCGGTCGACGCGGACGTAGGCATGTGCGCGGGAAATATGGGTGGCCTCGGCGAGGGCCCTCATGGACATGCGGCCGTCTCGGCTCAGTTCGGTGACGATTCGTCGATCGACGTCGTCGAGTTCGTACTCGGTCTCGCTCGGTGCCATACGTCCACTCCAGACCGATCGCGATGGAAGCTCGTGGACGAATAGTCACACAGCGAGCTCCAGTATGCCATCGGTCTGCAATCTGGTTCCTGATTTGATACTCGGTCCATTTCGACACAGTCTGTGTAGAACGCATCGACGACGAACCAGCGCAGGAGGGGACCCCATGGCCATGACCGACACGCTCGAGCACGTCACGACCTCGGTTGCACGACGCGTTCGCGAGGGACACGAGGCGGACTTCGTCGAATGGACCGACCGGGGCATCGACCTGGTGCGAACCTTCCCGGGCTTTCTCGGCGGAGGTTGGCTGCGCAGTTCGGCCGAATCCAGTGACTATCACGTGGTGTATCGATTCGAGACGCACGACCATCTCGAGGCGTGGTTGCGTTCGGAGGCCAGGCGCGATTGGCTCGGCCGTGGTCGACCGATAGCCGACGACGTTGTGACACATCGCCTTTCCGGCGTGGAGGGATGGTTCGAGCCACAGTCGAACCTCACCGACGCCGTGCGCGTCGTGGGCGGTCCGCCGCCGCGGTGGAAGCAGGCCGTGTCCATCGGTGTTGCGTTCTATGCCGTCAGCCTGTTGGTGAACCTCGTGATCACCCCGCATCTCACCCACCTGAACGTGGCCCTGCGGACTGCGGTCGTGGTGATGATGTGCACTCCGCTGATGGTGTACGTGGTGATGCCGTTCGTCACCGCACGACTGCGAAAGTGGCTGGTACCGCGCGGTTGACGGCCACGGCCCGGCTCGTTCCGAGCTGGGCGGTACCCTCTGCGTCATGCGAATCGGACAGACCGCCCCGGATTTCGAGCTGCCCGATCATTCCGGTGAACGCCGTGCTCTCACCGAGCTGACGGCGTCGGGGCCGGTGGTGCTGTTCTTCTATCCGGCCGCGAACAGTCCGATCTGCACGGCCGAGGCGTGCCATTTCCGGGATCTGGGTGCCGAGTTCGGCAGGTTCGGTGCCCAGCGAGTGGGCATCAGCACCGATACCCGAGACAAGAACCAACATTTCGCGCTGCAGCGGTCGTTCGACTTCCCGCTGCTCTCGGATTCCGACGGTGCGGTGGCAGAACAGTTCGGAGTGCGTCGCGGCGGGTGGTTCGCCCGTAGGCGTCGACTTCGGGATTTCGAGCGCGGCCACTCGAACGTGGCTCGTCGCAGTTACCTACGGCAGTTGTTGTCCGTGAAGCGGACGACGTTCGTGATCGATCGGCACCGTACGGTGCGGATGGTGGTGCAGAGCGAGCGCGGTCACGTACACGCGACCAAGGCGCTGGAGTACCTGCGATACCTGTCGTGAGGGTCAGTCGTTGGCACCGCTGAAGAGGGCGGTGTAGACGGCGGGCTTCGTCGCTTCGGCCGAGGCATCGGTCGATGCGTCGTCGGGGTGGCTGAAGAGCGCCTCGTTCTTGTCTTTGTGTTCCATTCCCCGAGCATGCACCTCATCGGTCGCAATAGCCACTTGCCGCGCGGAACGACCGCGCTCGGCCGGTCGCGTTCGGTGGAATACTGCCCGGGTGTCCGATGAAACGTTGTTCGAAGCTCTGCGGCGTGAGCCCGATGCCGAGGCACCCAATCTGCATGCGGTCGACGCGGCAGATCGTCTGCTGCTCGATACCGTCGCCGAACTGGGGGTCGACCGCACGGCACCGATTGCTGTGATCGGCGATCGCTACGGCGCTCTGACTCTGGGTGCGGCGGCCCTGGGGTTCACCGACGTGCGAGTGCACCAGGACGCTGTTACCGGCGTACGGGCTCTGGAGCTGAACGCGGCGCGTGTGTCGATGGTCGGCACGTACACCCACCACGGGCTGGGTGCGGGACTGCTCGACGGCGTCGGCACCGTGTTGATGCAGTTGCCACGAGGTCTGGCCGAGCTCACCGAGATCGCCGAGCACATCGCGGCGCATGCGCTCCAGAACGTCGTCGTCCTGGCCGGCGGCCGAGACAAACACATGACGCCTGCGATGAACGACATCCTCGGGCGGTCGTTCGAGACCGTCACGGCGGGTCGGGGACGGCAGAAGGCGCGGGTACTGACCGCGACCGGGGCAGTGGCGTCGGAGATGACGTATCCGGTCGACAAACGAATCGACGACCTCGGCCTGACGGTCGTGGCCCACGGCGCGGTCTTCGCCGGGGCGGGCCTCGATATCGGGACGAGATTCCTACTGGGGTTCGTGCCGAAGATGGCACCTCGCGCAACCAACGCCGTCGATCTGGGGTGCGGCAGTGGAATCCTCGCGACCGAATTGGCTCGAACCCGGCCCGGTCTCGAGGTGATCGCAACGGACCGATCGGCCGCAGCCATCGCGTCGGCCGCTGCCACCGCCGAGGTGAACGGGACGACGGTCTCGGTGGTGGCCGACGACGCGATGTCGACGTTCGAGTCCCGGTCGGTCGACCTGATCGTCTGCAACCCGCCGTTCCACGAGGGCGCTGCGGTACACACAGGCGGGGCAGGCAAGTTGTTCGAGGCCGCCGGACGCGTGCTGCGGCCGGGCGGACAGCTGTGGACGGTGTTCAACACGCACCTGAACTATCGTCGGGCTCTCGCCGACGCCGTCGGGCCCACCGATCCGATGGGACGCAACACCAAGTTCACCGTCACTCGCTCGGTGCGCCCGAGCGAGTGACGGTGAAGACCAGATGCGAGAGCGTCAGGTGACGGGGCCGCCGTCTTCCGGGGTGCCGTCGATCTGGCCCCTGTCGCGCCCACGATCCTCGACGAGAGTCCCTTCGACGATCTCGGCCTGACGCTGGCCTTCCGCGTAATCGATGTCGGGATCCTCGTCGGACTCCTCGATGACGTGGTCGACCAGTTCTTCGGTCAGTTCGTCGTCCGGGGTCTCGGTGATCGGGCGGTCGAGATCCTCCTCGACGGCGATGTCGGGTTCTTCTTCGCTGAGCTTGAGGTCGAGGCTCTCGCCCTCGGCTGCTTCACGGGCGGTGGTGCCGAAACTGTTGGCTTCGCTCCAGTGGTCCGGGGGATCGACCACGGTGTCGCCGTCGTCGTTGCGCACCTCGTCGGAGTCGAGGCTTTCGCTCTGGTCCAAGGTCTGGTCGGGTCCGTCTTCGATTGCCATTTCCTCATAGTGCCCGTTTCGATTCGGTGTCACACACGCGGTCGTGGCTGCCTGTCGAGGGGCGACCCGGTAGAGTCCGTTTTGTCCGACGTAGAGGTTCTCGTCACGGGAACTTTTGTCCGGATGTCGAACGTTCTACTGATGACCGACGGGGAGATCCCCGGTGGGGATCAGAACTTACGAAGGGAAGAGACACGGTGCGCACCTCCAGCAACCCGGTGTTCCGCAACCTGCCCAAGCAGCAGGGCGGCGGATACGCCACATTCGGATCTGCGACGGCTGGAGCCTCGCAGGCCGCAACGTTCGGCCAGCATCCCGGAACACAGGCCGACCCGTACACCACGCAGCCCGCTCAGCGGGCCATGACGATCGACGACGTCGTCACCAAGACCGGCATCACGCTCGGTGTGCTGAGCGTCACGGCGATCATCTCGTACCTGTATGCATCCGCCAACCCTTCGGCCGCACCCGCGTTGCTCATCGCTGGTGGACTGATCGGCTTCGGCCTCGTCATGTTCGCGACTTTCGGGCGCAAGATGGACAACAAGTTCATCGTCTTGGCCTACGCGGCAGCCGAAGGCGTTTTCCTCGGTGCTCTGTCGCTCGTGTTCACCGGAGAGATCTTCGGAATGAGCGGTGGATCGGGTCTCATCGGCCAGGCCATTCTCGGCACGTTCGGCGTGTTCTTCGGCATGCTGGTCGTCTACAAGACCGGCGCAATTCGCGTCACGCCGCGTCTGACTCGCATGATCGTCGGTGCCCTCATCGGTGTCGTCGTGCTCATGCTCGGCAACCTCGTCGCCAGCTTCTTCATGGACGGTGGATTCGGGCTGCGTGACGGCGGACCCATCGCCATCATCTTCAGCCTCGTCTGCATCGGCATTGCGGCGTTCAGCTTCCTGCTGGACTTCGACCAGGCCGATCAGCTGATCCGCGCACAGGCTCCCGAGAAGGCAGCCTGGGGCGTCGCCCTCGGTCTGACCATCACGTTGGTCTGGCTGTACGTCGAGATCCTGCGTCTGCTGAGCTACTTCCAGAACGACTAGTACTCACGCGAAAAGCCCCGCCCTCCGATCGGCGGATTCTAGGGGTCCTCGCAACACCTGATGGTCAGATGCCTGTCAGTAGATCACGTAAACGCTCGGCTGGAGTTTTCCAGCCGAGCGTTTTGCGTGGACGGGAGTTGAGGCGGTGGGCAACGTT
>NZ_JABFAQ010000077.1:0-1269 GCF_017168275.1 Rhodococcus sp. KRD175 | reverse complement strand
CACGGGACTGCCCCAGCTTTGGTTGACATCTGATCTGTGAGGATCGCTCCTCACGGTGGAAGGATGTTCACCATGCCGAAAGCATTTCCCGAGGAGTTCCGCCGCGACGTCATCGCCGTCGCACGCGAGGGCGAGGCCCCGTTGCGTCAGATCGCGAAGGACTTCGGAATCTCCGAAGGTTGCCTGCACCGCTGGCTCAAGATTGCCGATCGTGAAGACGGCGTCGTCCGTGACGGCCGGCAGAACCCTGGTGACGAGTCCGCTGAGCTGCGGGAGCTAAAGAAGCGCAACCGGCTGCTCGAGCAGGAAAACGACGTTCTGCGGCGAGCCGCCGCCTATCTGAGTCGAGACATACTCCCAAAATGATCTACCCGCTGGTCCTCGACCTTGCTGGCGACGGAGTACCCGTCACAGTGACCTGCCGGGTTCTCGGATTCTCCACCCAAGAGTTCTACAAATGGAAGAAACAGCCAGTCACGCAACGAGATTGGGATGATGCGCATCTGATCAACATTGCTCGTGAGATCCACGACGACGACCCCGCATTCGGCTACCGCTTCATCGCAGACGAACTACCCGACCGCGGGATCACCGCCAGCGAGAACCGGGTCGCGCGGTTGCGCTCACAAGAACGCATCTGGTCGGTGTTCTCGAAGAAGCGAGGCCTGAACAGGAAGGCCGGCCCGCCGGTCCACGACGACCTCGTCGACCGTCAGTTCACCGCCCAGGCCGCGGACGAGCTGTGGCTGACCGACATCACCGAACACCGCACCGACGAGGGCAAACTGTATCCCTGCGCGATCAAGGACGTCTGGTCGAACAGGATCGTCGGCTACTCGATCGACTCCAGGATGAAGGCCTCGTTAGCGGTGTCAGCATTGGATAATGCTGTGGCGCAAAGAGGCTCGGAGGGGACTATCGTGCATTCGGATCGCGGTAGCCAATTCCGATCCAGGAAGTTCGTACATGCACTGTCGCGCAATGGGTTACGAGGTTCTATGGGGCGGGTCGGGGCGTGCGGTGACAACGCCGCGATGGAGTCGTTCTTCGCACTCGTGCAGAAGAACGTCCTCGACCGCCAGCGGTGGTCGACCCGCGAGCAACTACGGCTGGCGATCGTGACATGGATCGAAAAGACCTATCACCGCAAACGCCGTCAACGGCGCCTCGGCAAGCTCACCCCTATCGAGTTTGAGACAATCAACCGGACCGCACACGCGGCCTGAATCGCTCAACCCCACTAGTCAACTGAAGTCGGGGCAGTCCCGA
>NZ_JABFAQ010000076.1:0-395 GCF_017168275.1 Rhodococcus sp. KRD175 | reverse complement strand
TTGAAATACTTTTGGTAATTTATAATATGAACTGCCTTCTATAGCGGCTTTCACATAATCCCACTCTGATGATTCTTCGAAATATGAATCTTCAAATGTATGTTGAATATAAAATAACCAAATACCTAACATACCTGCAATAAATAACATTGGTAGAAATACAAGTACAAATGGAACTGCACCTACAATAAAGAAAATACCTACATAAAGAACTAGCAATATTATATTATGCAACCAAGTGTTACGTTTTTCTTTAGCTTTTGCATCTTTAGCATTCATTCTGTTTGAAATAAACATAAGGAATATTGGTCCTAATATAAACATCACAAACGGGTGTCTATACATTCTATATTTAAATTGAGTGAATTTTGAAGCTTCATGATATTCTTCAATAG
>NZ_JABFAQ010000075.1:0-6639 GCF_017168275.1 Rhodococcus sp. KRD175 | reverse complement strand
GTGGGCTCGGAGATGTGGATAAGAGACAGCCCAGGAACACCCCGCACCCGCCCCCGGTACTCGCGGCGCGGAGGTGACCAAGCTCGAAACGCTGCCGACACCGCCGTCCGACGGAGGCGGCATCGCCCCTCTGGCCGCCCAGACCCCGGCCTCGTTCGGCTCCCTGACCGGCCGCGTCGCATCGGCCTGCGCCAGCGGCGACATCGCCTGTGACACACCCGCCGACGCCCCGCTGGCCCGTCTGGTGACCAACGTCAGCGGCCAGATGAACCTCAACGCTCAAGACCCCGTCGGGGTCCTGTGGTCGGCCGCGCAAGTCATGGGCACCACCGCGCTCAAGATGGGCGTCGACGTCGTCAACGAAGACATCACCAGCAGCGATGGCACCACCCGCGGTCTGGACTACCGCCCGGGAGACTCCCTGAGCAATCGCGCCGCCGACGCCTCCAACCCGACACACCAGGTCGATGCATTCGCCGCGATCGACAAAGTCCTCGGAATCGGAATCAACACGGCCGTGACGTTTGCGAAGAAGGTCCTCACGATGGACAACATCGCGCAACTGGCCACCGTCGGCCTGACCAATCCGCCGGCAGCACTGGCTCTGCTCGGAGCCAAAGCTACAGAGGCTGCCCTGCAGCTCATTCCGGCGAACATCACCGACAAGACGACCACCGCCGTGTCGAAGATCGTGCAGAACGAACTGACCGACAACAAGGGTCTGATCAAGATGGCCACCGACGTCAAATATTGGGCTGTACGCGCCAATCACGAGTCCTACCAACGTGATGCGGTCACACCGTCGGGTGGAACGTGGCTGAGCTTTGCGTCGGACTGGATCACCGCGCTCGTCAAAGATCTCGAGGCCGGATCGACCGCTCCCACAGCAGACAAGGACGCCTTCACCCGGACCGTTCCCGTCGACGGGCAGGGCTCCTACCAAGGCCTTCCCGGTCTTCAGTTCCAGGTCGGCGCACAACCGTCCTCGACTTCCACCGCCTTCGATCCCTGGGCCGAGTCGTCGTCGACGCTGTCGACGCCGACGTACACCCCGCAGCCGGCCACCGACGCCGACAGCACGAGCACTGCGGCCACATCGGCGGCCCCGGCAGGCGATGCGTTCCCGATGGAGCCGCCCGCCGCCGCTCCGGACGACTCCTCGTGGCTGACCCCGTCCAACTGATGGCGAACCCAGTAAGGACCACCCGATGAGCACCGACTGGAAAGACGGCCTGATGGCCGATCGGACGAGTCCCGACATCCACGACGTCGAGACGGTCACTACACCGGTCGGGCAACGACCGGCGTTCGGGCAGATCGATCTGGACCGCAACACCACCGCGGTGGTGATGTTGGGGCGCGGCGACAGAACACAGCCGCCGCGCCCGCCCTCGGCGTCCGCACTGGAGATCGACGGTGTCCGCGCTGCTCCGGCATCGGGGTGGCGGCGCGCCCTGTATGCGTTGTCTTTGCGCACGATCAACGCCGGCGAATCGCCCGCGGACAAGCGTGCACGCGCCCTCGACGGGCAGATCGCCGCACCGGTGCGCACCGATCACAAGATCACCGTGGCAGGGCTCAAAGGCGGCGTAGGGAAGTCGACTGTCTCTGTCGTGCTGGGCCACGCCTTCGCGGACGTGCGCACCGATCGGGTGTTGGCCATCGACGCAAACCCCGATGCCGGTGTCCTCGCCGAACGGATCGCCGCGATCGCGCCCCGCACCGAACATCCGCCAACGATCTACGACCTGCTCGCCGCCCCACACACCGACCGCTACGCGGACGTGCGTGAGCACACCCTAGAAGCCGAGACCGGCCTGCAAGTTCTCGCCTCACACGATGATCCTGAGCGGTCGGAAGCGCTGAGCGAGAACGACTATCGACGCGTGATCGAGATCCTCCAAGACCACTTCCAGGTGCTGCTCTCCGATTGCGGCACCGGCATCACCCACCCCGCGATGGCGGGAGTACTCGATCTGACCGACTCGCTGATCGCGCCCACCAAGCTCGACGTCTCGGCGGTCACCAGAACCAACGCGCTGTTGGATTGGTTGGACGCCCATCACTACTCGCACCTGGTGCGGCGGTGCGTGATCGTCGTCTCGCGCATGTCGAGCAGCTCGAAGACACCGTTGACCGACAACCAGCTGCAGGAGTACTTCGGCGACCGTGTCCGCGCGGTGGTGACCATCCCGTTCGATCCGCATCTGGACGAGGGCGCAGAGATCCACTGGGATCGACTGCTCCCAGCGACACGGTCGGCGTATCGCGATCTCGCACAACTGATTGCGACCGACTTCGCCGCCGGATGGCAGAACAACAACCGAGTGGAAGGGTCGACGCTGTGAGCGCCACGGCGTGGGCGTCCGCTGACGACTCCCGTGAGCCGGGGCGCACACACGGGTTGATCACCCCGCCGCCAGCAGACCGGTGCATCGACATCTGGCCCGAGCCGGTCTTCGCCCCCGCGGATCGGGCTGTGCCCTCGTGGTGGCTCGTCGGTGCTCACGGAGGTGCCGGGGTGTCGATGCTGACTGCGTCGTGGTCGATCGTCGGCGACGCGATGGGCGCGTTCCCGGCCGGCTTCGAGCAGGAATCACCCTTCGTCGTGGTGGTCGCCCGTGAATCCGCCTGGGGAATCACCCGAGCTCACGATCTGCTCACTCAGCATCTGTCCCGATACGGCGGCGCAACGACTCTGGTCGGGCTCGTCACCGTCGCAGCATCGCCGAGCCGACTCAAGAACGATCTGCGCCAACGCCTCGAGGTGGTTGCCGGACTCGTCGACGACCACCACTGGCGAATCCCGTGGATCGACGCCTGGAACGAACTGACACCCGACGAACTGCCGTTCTGGACTCCTGGAGATCCCGTCGCCACCGGCCGCAAACGAGAACCGCCCGACCAGGCCGTACCGCGCGAGGTCGCGGACGTCGCCGAAGCCATCCGCACCACCATCGTCTCAATCCTCAACACCAACCCCTAGGAGCCGAAAACTATGTTGACCACCGCATTCGACGCAGTCCACACCACCATCCTGGCGATCCCCCAGCCCGATGCCGTCACCCCGCCTGGCGGAGACAAAATATGGAAGGGGGTCGGCGTCATTCTCTGGATTTTGACCATCGGGGCTCTCGTAGGAGTCATGCTCGGCGGCGGGATGATGGGCTTCGATCACCTCAACGGCCAGGGCGCGATGGGCGGCAAAGGAATCAAGGTCCTCCTCGGTTCTCTGATCGGTGCACTGATCATGTCGATCGCCGCCTCGTTGGTCACCTTCGCGATGTCGTGATGTCGACACCATCCGTGCTGCACAACCAGCCTGCTCCCCCATCGCAACCATTGCCCTCAGAGGTCACCGAACCGCTCGACCAGCTTCTGGGCTACGGGATGTGGGTCGTCGGAGCAGTGCTGGTGGCGTCACTGATCGCCGCCGGCGGCATGTTGTGGTGGCATTTCGCCACCTCGACACCCTTCACCCGCACCATGCGAAAGATCCTGTGGATCTGCGCGGCCGCGATCGCCGCCAGCTCAGCGGGCGCACTCGCGGGATTCGCTCTCTCATAACGCAATTCGAATCGGAGAACCTTCATATGAAACGCCACCTCATCGCCGCAGCTACCGTCGTCGCGGTCCTGGCCTTGTCCGGATGCGGATCCAGCGAACCCACAGCCGACACCACGACCACCTCGACGAGCGCAGCTGTCGATACCTCGGCCGCTCCGGCGGACGTGCAGTGGCAGAGCTGGCGGGGCGCGTCCCTGCCGACCTCGAGCACTGACGGTCCGCGTGAGGTGGTGGGCGATGTCGCGTCCGGATACACCCCCACGCCGCAGGGCGCGGTGCTGGCCGTAGCGCAGGGAATCACCAGACTGCGTCTGGCACCGGACAATTCGTGGCCCGATGTGGTCAATGCGGTCGCAGCGCCCGGCGTCGGCCGAGACACCTACGCCGTCAACCGCGCTCAGGTCTCCATCACTGATCCGGCGCCGGAAGGAACCGAAGCACGTCTCGAGGGCTTCGAGGTCACCGACTTCACCGACGCCCGGGCCGTGGTTCGGCTGGCCGTCGAGCGCCCGGACAGCGCGCTGATGGCCACCACCCACACCCTCGTCTGGTCGGGAGAGGACTGGAAGCTGCTGCTGCCTGCACCCGACGACATTCCCGAGCCCGAAACGCTGACCGATACTGCCGGTTTCACCGAGTTCACGGCGGCATCATGAGCACCGGCCAGGGCGAGGGCGGCAAAGCCGTCAAGGAACGCAACCCGGTGTTGACCGGCGCGGCGATGCTCGTCGTGGCTATCATCGTGATCTGCGCCGTCGTCGCGGTCGTCCTGCGATTCAGCGGTGACTCCGACGAGTCACCGGCCGACGAGACGCCTCGTCCGACGGTCACCGCGCTACCCTCCACCGGCCCTACAGCGGTTCCGAACACCGATAGCGCGATGCAGGGGCTCGCAACCCCGACCGTCGACCGTCTGGGACGACGGGTCGACGTTCCGAACTGGCCCGGCGGGTGGGCATTGCCGCAGTCGCCGGTCGAGTACGGCCCCTACAACCCCGCCGTACCGGTGCCCGCTCCTGCTGGGGTGAGCTGGCAGAAGGTCAACGACGGAGCGATCGTCCCGTTCTCCACCTCGGACGGCCCGTCCACCGTGAAAGGACTGACCGCAACCGGATTCGCCCACACTCCACAAGGGGCTGCGTTGGCCGCCGTGCAGATCGCACTGCGCCTTGGGTCGGCGAACAACGAGACCGCGCGCGGAATCTACGACAACCAGACTGTCATGACCGCGGCTCAGCGCAGCGAGCTGTACACGCAGCTCGACGCCGAAGGCCCGTTCCATCGCGGTGCCACCGACGCCGCTCTGAGCTACCAGACCAAGTCTGACGCCTTCCGGATCCTCGACTACGCCCCGGATCTCGCCGTTATCGAAACCGCTAGTCCCGCAGAGAAAGCGGACAACGGCACCGCCCAGTGGTTGACCACCAGGTTGACGGCCACCTGGGTCGACGGCGACTGGAAGCTGACCTTCCCCGAGCATCTCGGTGACCTCTCCGGGACCGCGACCTCTCTGAGCGGGTGGACTCCATGGTGACGATGCGGCTCCGCGCCGGACGGATCGTGCACGCGCTCCTCGCCTTGCTGGTCGTACTCATCGCAAGCGCGTCCCTGATCGGCGCGTTGGCTCAGCCGGCCTCCGCTCAGGACACCACCGCCCCTGCGATCCCGGCCGCACCGCAGGGCTACGAGCTCGTCGGCGCGGACGATCTGAAGGCGAACAACCTTCCCGCAGGTTCGATCACCCTCGGTGGTCTCGGAGGCACGACACCGAAGCCGCTGCCCCCGGGCTACACGATGGTCCAACGGGAGCTGACCTGCATCACGGTTCCACTGGGCGGCGGGCAATCGACGCAGTCGTGCCCCACGGTGACCTACGCCGTGCCCGAAGGTGGACCCACCGAAGCACCCCAGGCACCTGCATTGCCCGAAATCGGCGGCGGCGCACCGGGAGAAGGAACGTTCGGGTTCGACCAGCAGTGCGAGTCGATGACGCAGAACACCGGATCGTGGGCCAGCGTCTCGGGCGCACTGCGAAAGATCTTCGCCAACCCGTCAGAGCAGGTCTGCAAGCTCGCCAACGTCGTTTCTCATCCCGGTGATGCGCTGCAGAAAATGTGGGACTCGGCGTTCGGCAAGAACGTGAAATCCCTCATTGCCGGCGTCGCCGACGGCTGGGGCACGATGATCAACTGGTGGTTCACCACGCCTTCACCGGCGTTGTCGGATGCGAACTACCTCACGGTGCTCCAGACGTACATGCTCCCCATTCAGGGTGCGGTACTGGTGATTTCGATCTTCGTGGCCTGCATCCGCGTCGCCCTGGCTCAGTCAGGAAACGAGAATGCCGCGGCAATGGATCTCGTGCGCACCTTCGTCCGGACGATCACCTCGATGTCGCTGTTCGGTGTCGCCATCGGCCTGGCCATCCAGGTCTCGGACGGCATCAGCTTGTGGTTGCTCAGCGAATCGGGCGGCAACGACCTCGGCACCAAAGTTCAAGCGATGATGATCGACGACACCTCGACGTGGGGTCCGGGCTGGGTTCTGCTGATTGCCTTGTTCGGAATGCTCGGCGCACTGGTCCAGGTCGTGCTGCTGGTGGTCCGCATGGCGTTCCTGATGGTCATCGTCGGTGTCCTGCCCGTCGCCGCGGCGGCATCGGGAACCGAGATGGGTTCTCAGTCCTACGAGAAGATGCGTAACTGGGCGATCGCGTTCATCCTCTTCAAGCCGGCGTCGGCGGCGATCATGGCCACCGCGTTCTGGGCCGCCGACCCCAGCTCCGACGTCACCAAGCTCCAAGGACTGATCCTGCTCACCGTTGCGGCAGTGGCACTTCCGGCCCTACTACGGGTACTGAACGTCTCGACCGCGTCCTCCGGTAGCCCAATGGCATTGGCCGGAATGGCAGCAGGTGGAGCAGCCCTGGGCGTGGCCGCCATGAGCGGCGGCACCAGCGCCGCAGTCATGGGCGCGGCCCGGGCAGCCAAGTCGACCGGCGGCGTGGTCACCCGCAGTCAGGGCGGCTACGGCGGCCAGGCCCCCGGCACCGGCGGTGGCGGTGGCGGAGGC
>NZ_JABFAQ010000074.1:0-13916 GCF_017168275.1 Rhodococcus sp. KRD175 | reverse complement strand
TGCCAGGTGCGAGCGAAATAGGCCCCGAATCGGTAGCAAACTCGGACGCGTCTGACGAATGCGCGCGCGTTTGCTGCAGCTCAGCCACATCAGTCGACATCGACACGACTGCGCGGCGGACCAGTAGGCGCGCTTCTCCCTCCCTCCCGTAGGGCGACCACGGTCCATCCCGCGCCGACCAATGACAAGGCCAATACAGCTCCAATTGCGATCATGCGACAACAATGGACTGGTTTTACCGTGAATAGTTCAGTCCAGTGTGCGACAGTGGACTGCATGGACTCGTTCGACGCCACCGCGATCTCGGCCCCGGAGTTGGCAGCACGCATCGGCCCGTCGACTCTGCGCAACAGATCCGGTGGTCCGCTCTACCTCGAGATCGCCGACGAGTTGCGGCGGTTGATCGAGAACGGCGAGGTGTCGGCTCAGACGCGGCTACCCGCCGAGCGGGCACTCTCGATCAGTCTGGACGTCAGTCGGGTCACGGTGGCGTCGGCCTATCGCCACCTCCGCGAAGGTGGCTGGATCAGCGCCCAACGGGGCTCGGGCACATACGTTTCCCCGACGGGGCCGATGCCGGCCTGGAGTTCCCTCGCCGGCGACCGTGACAGTGCGACAGTGGAATTGGTCAACGCGTCACCGTCGGCTTCTCCTCTGCTGGCCGATGCGTACAGAACCGCGGCCGAAAGGATTCAGGGCCGATTCGCGTCCGGCGGCTATGCCCCACTCGGGCTGTTCGAGCTCCGCGAATCGATCGCCGCCTACTACCGTGGGCGCGGAGTGTCGACCACAGCCGAGAACATCCTCGTCACCTCCGGTGCCACCGACGCCATCCATGCGGTTTTGGCGACATTCACCGAGCCGGCTGCCCGCGTGTTGGTCGAGCACCCGACGTATCCGGGTGTCGTCGAACTCGTCCACTCGCTCGGCGGCCGATGCATCCCGGTGCCTATCGACCCGGACGAGACCGAGGCGTTCGTGCCGGCCGCAGACCGTGCCGCACGTCAAAGCGCACCGACCCTGGCCTATTTCATGCCCGACTTCTCCAATCCATCGGGAGCTCGACTCCCCCTCGGCACCCGCCGACAGCTGTCCGCAACGATGCACCGCCACGCAGTACTGACCATCGTCGACGAGGTAGCGGCGGACCTGTCCCTCGACGGGTCGCGCGACATCGAACCCTTCGGGGCGGCAACGCCGGATAGTGCGACGGTGACGATCGGGTCGACGAGCAAGACGGTGTGGGGTGGGCTGCGAGTCGGGTGGGTTCGCGCCGAGGCAGGGCTACTGGCGAGGATCGCCGCCACCTATGCGCGACGCCAACTTTCGACGTCCATTCTCGATCAACTCGCTGCGGTCGAGTTGATGGGCAAATACGACGAGGTACGCCGAGTGCGCGCCGACATATCGAGAGTCGCACGTGATCACACCGTTGCTCTGATACGAGATCGATTGCCCGATTGGCACTTCCGCGTTCCGGACGGCGGGCTCGCATTATGGTGTTCCCTGCCCGACGGTCTTCGATCCAGTGCCCTTGTCGCCGAAGCTCAGTCGCACGGAGTGCTGCTGGCACCCGGACTACGATTCGGGACGGGATATGCCTTCGACGACCGTCAACGCATCCCCTTCACTCGTTCACTTCCCGACATCACCTCGGCTGTAGATATTCTCGCGCGCCTGTCTGCGACGGACAGGCCGACGGAGGTCATCGCATCGAACAGGCCCGCGACAGTGGTCTGATCGACGCTGACACCCGCGCCCCAATGCCGGGTGGTACGTCAGGGCCGAAGAGCCTCGACGATCGACGCGATGCGTCGGTCGCGGGTGTCGGCGCGCTTGGCGTCGGCGACCGATCGTGCGTGTTCTTTTCTCTTCGACGGAGACAGTGCGTCGAATGCTGCGCGCACCGCAGGTTCGGCGTCGAGTGCAGTGGCGAGCTCGGCCGGTAGCTCGACGGTGCGCGGTTCGTCGTCGAGTTCGATGGTCACGTCGACGGTGTCGCCGGCCTCGACTCCGAGCGTCGTGCGCACACTTTTGTTCAGGCCCAGCAGGTTCTCCCCACCCATGCGCCCGATGCGTCCTGCCACCGTCTGCCCACCGATCGTGAACCGCACCGGCGGCGTCTTGGTGCTGCCGAGTGACGCGACCTGGGCGTCGGTCAGCACGATCGCAGCCGCTGGGCCGCGAGGCTCGAGGACCGCGGTCAGTTGAAGAACCGTCGACGTCATCGGCACAGAATAGGCGCGACTACAGGGCTGAGTGTCCACAATTCGTGTCTGCAGGCGGAATCGCGCGCCGACGCGAAAAGTGGACAGCCAGCGCACCTACCCTGTCAGGACTCCGATTCGATGATGCGCTTGATGGCCGCCAGGGTGCGCGGAATGCCGTCGAGCGCGGCCTTGCTGCGGGTGTCGATCTGCTCCTGCGCGGAGTCTCCGAATTTGCGGTGGAAGAAAGCGATGCCGTCGGGCAAGAAGTTCCAGTTCTCGGTCAGTCGGGTGCCGCCGTCCACCGCTTCGAGTGTGTATCCCCAGCGGACGAAGTTGTCGCCGACGACCCACGCGAATTCGCGTCCGGGCTCGGCCGCTGCGACGGTCGAGACCGTTTCCCAGGTGCGGTCGGGTGTGACGTTGCGTCCGGTGAACGTCGATCCCACACCGCCGCCGTCGGGTTCGTTCCACCGGCACGCCTGGCAGATCGGGCTCCATTCACCTGTTCGGGTGACGTCGGATACGACGGCGTAGACGTCCTCGGGCGATGCGGCGACGACGACGGAATCGGAGAATTCGAGTGCTGTCATGCCTCCATTGTCCCTCGAGCGTCACGCAGCTCTGAGCAGCGTCTCTGCCGACAGCAGAATCGTTGGCACGCAGCGCTATTGGAGTTCACACTCGAACCATGAGCGAGACACCCCGAATGTTCCCACCAGAACTCCGCGACCGACTCCTACGTCATCGAATCCTCGTGCTCGACGGTCCACTCGACGACGACAACGGCACCGTCCTCACCACCCATCTGTTGACGATGGCGGCCGAGAACCCGTCGGCCGATATCGCCCTGTGGATTCACTCCCCTGGCGGATCGGTTCCTGCCATGCTCGCGATCCGTGACGTGATGCACCTGATTCCCTGCGACGTCTCGACGTTGGCACTCGGATTGGCCTGCAGCGCCGGTCAATTCCTGCTGTCGTCGGGAACCCACGGAAAGCGCTACGCACTACCGCATTCGCGGATTCTGATGCACCAGGGCTCGTCCGGCATCGGAGGTTCTGCTGTCGAAGTGGAGGTGCAGGCCAACGATCTTCGACATACCCGCGATACGGTGCTCGGTCTCATCGCCGACGACACCGGGCAGACACGAGAGCAAATATTCGACGACTCCTTGCACGATCGTTGGTTCACCGCGGACGCCGCGCGTGACTACGGGTTCGTCGACGCCATCGTCAGTTCGTTCGATCAGGTCATGCCTGCGCGTCGGGTGTCGTTCGGGATGGAGATGGCCCGATGAGTACGTACACCATTCCCAATGTCGTCACCCGTGATTCGCGCGGCGAACGCGTCGTCGACGTCTATTCGCATCTGCTCAGCGAACGCATCGTGTACCTCGGCACCGCACTGGATGCCGGTGTTGCGAATGCGATGATCGCGCAGCTGTTGCATCTGGAGGCCGACTCCCCCGATCAGGAAATCTCCATGTACATCAACTGCGAGGGCGGCGATACTGCGGCCATGCTGGCGATCTACGACACGATGCAGTTCATCGGATCCCCTGTCGCCACAACATGTGTGGGGCAGGCAGTGGCGGCCGGCGCGGTGCTGCTCGCCGCAGGTGCGCCGGGTCGACGTTCGGCGTTGACGCACAGCCGGGTGGTGTTGCATCAGCCTGCGGGGCAGGGGCGAGGCACCATTCCCGATCTCATTCTCGCTGCCGACGAAATCGTCAGGGTGCGCGCCGAGATGGAGATGATTCTGGCGAAACACACCGGACGCGATGCCGCGAAGATTCGGCACGACACCGACCGTGACCTGGTGTTGACGGCTCCGTCGGCGCTGCAGTACGGCCTGGTCGACCAAGTCCTCGAAGGACGACGTCAGGCAGCCATCAACGTCGCGTCTCCTCGCGACAGGTCGTGATGCGCCAGACCTGAAATTTCGGCCATCGACGTGCCGAGTGCCCCGACGACGGCCGCAAGAATCTCACTCGACGGGTCCTTGCGGCCGCGTTCGAGCTCCGAAAGATACTGCGGCGCAATGCCTGCTCGCGCTGCTGTGTCGGCGAGTGTGTCGCCGCGGGAGTGTCTGCGCTCGCGCAGCCGGCGTCCGACCACCTCACGCCACAGCGGTTCCACTGAGCGCGCTGCTCGGCGCTCATCGATTCGTATGACCTCGCCCATGATCGGAGCCTAAGCCTCGATCCCATCAAGGGTCGGCGATTCTGCTCAGAGCAGAGAACCTTCCGGTCACCCGGGCTTCGTCCATTCGATGGTGTGCCTGAATCCGACGCGATGTCGCATCGTTGTCCCGGGCAGTATCGCGTCGACCGACCGCTTCACTTCGTCGAAACTGAGCACCGGGTCCTTGACCGGGAAGGGTGCCGGCTGCTTTCCCGCTGGGCTCGGCCAGGGATGGCCGACGAAGCCGATCAGCGGGTTGGTCACGATGGATACGGCGTCCCACAGCAGATCCCGAGGACTTCGTGGCGCAGCCATACCCACGACGAGCAGCCGGCCGTTCGGCGCAAGAACACGCTCGACCTGGCGAAGCGTGTCGTCGATGTCGAGGTGGTGGAGAACGGCGATCATCGTGATCAGGTCGACGGATTCGTCCGCCCACGAGTCGAGTTGGCGTTCGGAGACAGTCACATTGGTGACATCGGAGCACGCAAGACCTGTGCGGCGGCGCATGTCGGAGTCGATGTCGACTCCGGTGACGTGATCGAAATACGGTGCGAGAGAGTGCACGAGACCGCCACGGCCACAACCCACGTCGACTGCCTCGCGTCGTCGGCTCGGTAGGTTGGCGAGAATCCAGCTGTGGAAGTAGTCGTTGTGACTCCACGGATGCCTCGCGTTGAGCGCTTGTACCCATTGAGCCCCCTTGCCTCCGATCAGCGAGGTTCCCATTCGTCTGAGCATGCGTCGAGTATCCAGGTCGGTCCCCGGCCGTTGCGCTTGAACATGTTCAAAAATGGGTCTACCGTCCTTTTTGAACACGTTCAGAAAACGAGGTGACCGCATGGCCCGCACATCCGAGACGCGCGACAAGCTGGTCGAAGTGGCTCTTCGGCTGTTTCGCGAAGAGGGGTTCCAGGCCACCACCATGCGCCGGATCGCCGACGAGGCCGGCGTGTCGCTCGGCAATGCGTACTACTACTTCGCAGGCAAGGACGAACTGGTCAACGAGCTGTATGTGGTGATCCAGCGCGATCACCGCGAACGTGCGGAGCAGGTCATCACCCAGGGCGGGTCGCTGTCGGAGAACCTGGCCGCAGTTCTGCATTCCGGCTTGGACGTCCTGACGCCGTATCACGCGTTCGGCGGCGCTTTCCTCCAGCTGGCGCTGCCGACGAGGTCCAGCTCCAGTCCGTTCTCCGAGGAATCCTCCGACGCCAGAGCCATGGCCATCGATCTGATGCGCACCACGTTGGATGCATCCAAGCAGAAGGTACCCGCGTCGCTGAACGATGCACTCCCGCTGCTGCTCTGGATGATCTACATGGGCGTCACGCTGCATTGGGTCACCGATTCGTCCGACAACCAGACTCGCACCCGCACTCTGGTCGACGGGCTCGTACCCGTCGTATCCAAGGCGGTTCGTCTCGCCCGACTCCCGGTTGCGCGCGGCCTGGTAGCCGATGTCGCCGGTCTCCTGAAACGAATGACCTCTCCAGAAGGGTTTAGTCGATGACCGATTCACCATCGACCGTCGTCCTGTGCGGTGCCTCCGGCTACATCGGCGGGTATCTGCGCAGCTACTACGAGGACCGCGGGATCGGCGTCAGGACGGTCGGACGCGGATCGTCCAGCGATGCACCATGGTCCGACCATCGCGGTCTCGTCGAGGTCCTGAACGGGTCCGATCTGGTGGTCAACCTCGCCGGCCGCTCGGTGAGCTGTCGCTACAACAAGGCCAACGCCGACGCGATCATGTCGTCGCGAATTCAGACGACAGCCCAGCTCGGGCGTGCCTTGGCACAAGCGCAGAATCCGCCGGCGCTGTGGGTCAACGCGAGCACCGGAACCATCTATCGCGATGCCCGCGACAGGTCGATGAGCGAACGGGACGGCGAACTGGGATCGGGCTTCTCGGTCGAGGTGGCCAGGTCGTGGGAGCGCGAGCTGTTCGACGCCGACGTGTCGATTCGCCGAGTGGCACTGCGGTTGTCGATCGTGTTGGGCGCAGGCGGTGGGGCGATCAACCCCATCATCGATCTGGCGCGAGTGGGTTTGGGTGGCCGCATGGGCGATGGCGGCCAGATGTTCAGCTGGGTGCACGTCGATGATGTCGCTCGGACTCTCGACCATCTGTACGCCACCTCGGACATCGCCGGACCTGTCAACGTGGCGACACCGTTCCCGGTGACCAACGAGGTTCTGATGCACCAGGTTCGGTCTGCTCTCGGCCGCGATCACGGAGTGGCGACGCCGGCATGGCTGCTGAAGCTGGGCGCACGGGTGATCCGAACCGAACCCGAGCTGGTCCTCAAGAGTCGGTGGGTCGAGCCGCAGGTGTTGACCGACAGTGGGTTCGACTTCCGATACCCGACGCTGGAGGGTGCGTTGGCCGACATCGCATCTCGGACGCGACCCGGCCTGCTCCCCGTCGCCCTCGGCTGACGGGGAGCTCCGAGCGCTACACCAGCGACGCCGAGAGGCCGCCGTCCAGAATGTAATGACTTCCCGTGATCCATGTTGCACGGTCCGAGGCGAGGGAGCGTCACTTGACGTCTTGGACATCGAGGAACGTCGCGAAGACATAATTTGGCGCGTGGTGACGAAGTACTGCGAACTACGCGGCTCCGAATCGGCCCTCGACCGCCCCTCCGCCTACATCCTGCTCGACGGGATCTTTCAACGCGCCTTGCTCCACCATCTTGCGGGCAACACCTCCGAAATCGACGCAGCCCGAGCACAATTGACGGCCGCATTCGCGTTGTTGGACCTTCCGAACGTCCGACTTCTTGATCTTCTCCAGCGGGTAACCCCCCAACCACCACGACGACGACGACGACGACGAAGACGTAAGCAGCCAGACCGGCCAGCTCCCAAGTCGTTCTTTCACGGTGGAAGTCGGAGCCGATCCATACGATCGGCACCACAGCCATCATGGAACCGACCGTGCACCAGATCCCGACCGATCGATTGGCTCGTGCACGCAGTCGGGGTGTCGACTTCACCGCGTCCGACACTCGTGCACCGTAGTAGTCGGGATGCGTTGCTCTGCCACGGAATCCGACGGACGCCGCGTACGCGAACGCGACGAACCACAGCATCAGCATCAGCATCAGCACGGTGTTCATGGGCTATGTTGCGGAGGCTCGACGTCGACTCTTCAGTTCGCGAAAATTCCGAATCGTGTTGGAGCAAGCCCATGCCGCGATGAGCGGCACCAGAATTGCGGCTGATGCGGTAGCGGTCGCGAACACCAGAACAACGACGGCGTAGGCAATGAGTGTCACCACCACCGCGTCGACTTTCCTTCCGATCGACGACCCCGGTGTGACGACGATTCCGGGGAACCTCGGAGAGCCGGCCAGTGTGCGAACTGCCGCAACACACGCGGCGAGACCGCCCACGACCAGGAACGAAAACAGCAACACTTCACCGAAACCCGTGTCGGCCCAATCTATTCGAGGGTCGAAGATCCCGTGGACCAGCGACGATAGAGTCGGGATCGACGCGAAGTACCCCAGATACAGCAGCACAATGGGTCCCGCGAGCCCTGCTACTGCTCCCCGATCGGCCATACCGAACGGTATCAAATTGGGCGACGTCAGTGGGAAGTTATGTCTTTCGTTTCGATCACCGTCGCGAACTCGCCGTGCAGGTTCGTGGCCGTGATGGCCGACAGTGTTGCGGCGGGTACGACTGTCCCGTCGAGCGCGATGCGATCGAAGGTGTGCGTCGCGTCTATGACGAAGTAGGTGTCGTAGCTGAGGTTCCCAGCCATCCTCGCGGTGGTCTCACAGCAGTGATTGGTGGTGATTCCGCAGATGACCACCTGGTCGATGTCCTCGCCGCGCAGCCATGCGTCCAGATCGGGAGTTCCGTAGAAGCTCGAATTGACGCGTTTGTGGACGAGCAGATCCGGAATCCCGTCGAGCATGTCCTTGAAGCGATGCCCGTCCTGCGTCGGCGACAACGGCGACTCCGGATTGTCGGAATCGTGCTGAACGAATACCACGGGCCAAGCCCGGGACCGCCAGAACTCAACGAGATCGACAATATTGCTCTCGCACGACGGGTTGTCCCGTGGACCCCAGAATTCCGAGTTTTCGAAACCGGCCTGCACATCGACGACGATCAATGCAGGTCGACGAAGGTCGGCCACCCGGATATCCATGGACATCAACCTATCCGGTGCCGATCGGGACAGCGAAAATCCCGGGTCGAGTTGCGGCCCGGGATTTTCGTCGAACTATCGCGTCGCGAGTTCGTAGATCAACAGTCCGGAGAGCGAGAGGACGGAGACGAGTCCCAGCCACACGCTGACAAAAACCTACCGGTTTGTCCGTGTCGAGTTCTCTGTATCAGGTACAACGATCTATCGTGTAGGCCATGACGACGTCCAGTATTCGGCCGCTCTACGCGCGGTCGGACTCGGACGTGCACGCAGAGAACGACCAGGAGACGGCCATCCGGGAGACGCAGCCGGAAGTGCACGCGACGGGCGTCGGCCGGCTCGGTTGGCGCTGGTTCCTCGCGTCGGCGCTCGCCGCGTGCGTCGCGATCGTTGCGCACGCCTACTTCTTGGGATGGACAACCCCCTTCGGTCTGTTCGGCAACGGAATCGACACCATCGTCTATCGGCACGGTGCGTACGTCGTTCAACAGGGCGAGCCGCTGTACGAGTTCGCATTGTTCGACATCGGCCTACCGTTCACCTACCCGCCCTTCGCGGCGTTGGCCTTCGCCCCGCTCGCCCTTCTCACTGTCACGAGCGCTGTGGCGGTGGTTCAGGCGATCAACCTGTTGCTGATCTACGTGGCCGTGGTCGCGAGCTGGCGCGCGCTCGGATATCGAAGCGCAACAATGTATCTCGTCAGTGTCGGATTGGCAGTGGCACTGACGTGGCTCGAGCCGGTTCGCATGACCATCTGGCTCGGTCAGATCAATTTGCTCTTGCTGGTTCTCGTTCTGCTCGACCTCACCCGCGGCGAGGGCAGTCGTCTCCGCGGCGTGGGTGTCGGCATTGCTGCGGGACTGAAACTGACGCCCGCATTCTTCGTGCTTCATCTACTGGCACAGAGACAGTGGCGGGCAGCCGTTACTGCGATCGCTGCGTTCACAGCAACCGTGCTTGCCGGACTGATCGTCATTCCCGCCGATTCGTGGAGATTCTGGACGTCGACGATGATCGACTCGGAACGAATCGGTGCGCTAGCCTCACCCGCCAACCAGTCGATCCATGGCGCATTGGCTCGACTGTGGCCGGGCAATACACCTCCTTTCGCCGTGTGGCTGGTGCTCGCCGTCGTCGTCGCCGCTCTGGCGCTGTGGGTGGCGGCACGCGCGCAGGCAGCCGGAAAGACGTTGCTGGCCCTGACAATATGTGGAATAGCGACGCCGATGGTCTCGCCTTTCGCGTGGGGCCATCACTGGGTGTGGTGCATCCCGCTGACCGTCCTCGCTCTCGACTACGCCAACCGACACCGAACCTGGTGGAGTTGGCTGGCCCCGATCGCCGTGACCACGCCGATGACTGCCTGGTACTTCACCGACTACCGCGGCATCAAGGCCATCGGAATCTTCATGTTCGAGGGCTCCCCCGCCTTCGAGTTCGCCGTCCAATTCACCTATCCCGCGGTGTTTCTCACGACCCTCGTCGTCGTCTTCGTCGCTCTGAGGATCAGGCCCACCGCGGGCCATGACGATGCTCGCCGATAGGCGCACCCGCGTCCCACAGGTCCGGTGACCGTCCTGCTCACCAGGGATGGGCAGCGATCATCCCTGTATATCTACTGCCCAGGTCATTGACGCTGCATCCGGCCGTGTCCGAGCCCCCGCCCCAGACTTCCAAACCGACTCGTCTGTCGGAAACGCGAAGACAGCGCTACGATCTTCGGTACATCGGACCGAGCGGTCTTGGACATGGAGGGACACAATGCCGTATTTCGGTTTGCTGGTCATGCTGCTGTGGGTGTTCTGTCTGATCGACGCGATCACCGCAGACGAGGGTGGCATCCGCTATCTGCCCAAGATCGTCTGGATTCTGCTCATCGTCTTCCTCCCGTTCGCTGGGTCGTTGGCCTGGCTCGTTGCGGGCCGACCCGTCGGTGCCGGGATCTGGGGAGGTGCCGGCGGGTCCGGTTACGGTCGCGCGAGCAACTCCGCGTACCCCGAGTACGAGACGCGGCCGGGACGTCAGGCCGCCCAGAATCCGGATGCGGACGCCGAATTCCTCCGGCAATGCCGCGAACGCGCCGAGGAACAGCGACGCATCGAACGCGAGCGTCGTAAGCGCGATCTCGGGTTCTAAGACGCCGCTACTCGACAGGATCGTGGGAATGCGCAGTCGATCAGCGCTGTATCGCAGGCGAGTCGATGACACCCCATCTCGACGGTGGCAGCACGATGAATCTGGCCTTGCCTATCACGTTCCCGATAGGGACCGTTCCGCCCAGTTCGTCACGGGAGTGTGCCCTCGAATCGGCTGAGCCGCTTCGATTGTCGCCCATCATCCACAGATTTCCGGACGGCACGGTCACCGGCCCGAAACAGCGACCGGACTGCGGAACTGTTGCGCAGGTAAGTGTGTCCGCGTCGTAGGGGAAGTCGAACGCGATGTAGGGCTCGTCGAGGGGCTGCCCGTCGACCTCGACTCTTCCTTGCACATCGCAACACTGGACGGTTTGCCCGCCTGTTGCGATCACCCGTTTCACCAGGTCGTTCTCGTCGGGCGCGACGAGTCCGGCCCACGATCCCGCGTCTTGTAACGCCTTCACTCCCGCGTTGCTCGATCGGCTCGAGCTGTATCCCCTGTTCCACGACTCCGTCGGAGCCTTGAACACCACCACATCACCCGGCTGCGGATCGCCGAATCGAAACGTCATCTTGTCCACCACGATTCGATCACCGGTACAACCGGGACAGCCGTGCAGAGTGGGTTCCATGGACTGCGACGGGATGAGATAGACACGGCCGACGAATGTTTGCAGTAGCACACTCAATAACAATGCGACCACGACCAGAACCGTCAACTCTCGTAACCAGGACGGCACCCGACGACGGGTCTCATCGGAATTCGCAGCGGCAGTCATACCAGCAGCCTAGGGCCACAAGTTTGCGTAGCGTACTGAGCATGTTGTTTCTCGGCCTCCTGATCGCCGCCATCAGCGCGGCCATGATGACTGTCGCTACGCTGCAGCTGTCACAGGTGAATGAGGGCCACTATCTGCCGATGACCATAGGCAAATTCGTAGTTCGTTCACCGTGGACAGTGACGGCCCTCCGAGTGGGTGCGCAGGCCATCGCGGCCGTGGGTGCATGGATAGTGGCTGTAGCGGTCCACAACCTGACGACTGCTTCTGCTGCCCTCGTTCTTCAGCGGAGGCCTTGATCCTGCCGATCGCCATACCGGTACTGGTGATCACCGCCCAACACAACCGACGCCTGACGACGTCGGGTATCTGACGCCGATTCACCTACCCACCATGCTGTTTCGGTTCATACTGGGCTGGTGAAACTTGTTGGAGTGAGCGCGGTCGCTGTGGTGTTGCTCGCCTGCGCCTGCTCCCCCGCCGAGGTGGACGAGCCGGAGTCGCCGGTCGCATCGATCAGCCCGACGCAATTCGCCTCTCCGCCACCGCCCATCACCGACGATGTGCCGACCGCAGCCCAGTTGACGGCTCTGTTCGCAGCGAGCGTGGACTACTCGATTCGCGAAGAAGATCGAGCTCGATTGTTCGACGGGCCGGCCGAGAACAACGTGCGGCTCGCACGCGCCTGGGGCGCTCAGCCGGATCCGCAACACATCGAATTCACAACCGTCGCTTCGACCGGTCCCGATTCGGTCGAGGCCATGGGTGTTGGAACTTTCCGAAGCATGGAGGGTTATCCCGTCGGACCGATGTCATTCGTGCGATACGACAATCAGTGGAGAGTCCCGCGTGATGTTGCCTGCAGATTCGTGGGCGCGTTCGACGGCCCTGACGCCTGTCGGTGAGCGTGTCCTCGGCGCGCTCACCGGTTCGGACTGAACCGCTCCAGCCGAAGTCAGTTGACCTCGGGCGCAAGGAAGTACGCGAACACGTAATTGATTGCAGTCAACGCAATTGTCACCATCAGCTGTATTGGCGGCTCCGCGCTGTCCGACGCGACCATCGCCGAGGAAGCGCTCGCCCATGCCAAGAGCCCAGCAACAAATAGTGTCACCACTGCCGCAGTGCACAGGGCAAATCGGTGTCGCCATTGTTTTCGACCGCTCGGTGGCCACGGCACCGCAGTCTCCAGTGCGTACTTGCCGCCGACCACCGCCGCGAATCCCACCAGCAGTCCACCGATTGCACCGAGTACGGCTGGGAGAGTCAGATCCAACCACTTGCCATCGATGACCGGTGCGATGAGTACGGCAGACGTGACTGCCCCACTCCCGGCGGCCACGCTCAGCTCTCTGCCGACCCAGTCCATGGGACTCACCCAAACACATGGCCTCACCACCCTCGACTCACAAGCAGCCTGGCAAAGAGGGTGAGCGCGGCTATCTGCACCCGATTCAGTTGGATTGGGAGGCAACGGGTGCCCACGCCGAACTGCTCCGGCCGAGTCACGAAACGGGACTGAACCCCGCCGCAAACGCGCGCGCTTTTGTCGAATGGCCCTCTCTGGCGGTCGAAATTGGCGACGAATCCGCGCGCACCTGACGAATGCGCTCGCGTTTGCGGCGCAATCCGGACCAACGCCGCCCCACGGGCATCAACCTAAGACCGCATCCGTCCGTCTATGCGGCGGATAGCCTTCCATCCCGCACGGGTAGCTACGGTGCAGATGATCGCGCCGAACATGATTCCCTGACTCAGGGCCGACCAGTGGCCAGGGCTGTCTCCGAACACCGGCCACTTGTAGATGATCGCGAGTACAGCGAGGAAGACAACAGCGCGCATAACTCGAACCCCACCTAAACCAACTCTCCGGCATCCTGGCTGAACGGGACGAATCAGACCCATACAAGGAGCCTGAGATGCAGAAGCCATTTCGCGAGTGGGTCATGACCGGCGCATTGAGCAAGAAATGCGGCGCGACCCGGGCCGATTACATCAACGCCCTGGCGCTCGTCCCGGCCGTCGCAATAGGGTTCTTCTCGCTCCACTTCACGATCAACTCAGGATCCACCGCCCTCGATATCGCAGCAGGATGTCTCGGCGGCACCATTACCGGCTGCCTGTATCTCTATCTCGCGTATCGGGTCGATTCGCGCAAGAAGCAAGACCCTGCTCCCGCACCGATACTGGGGGCACGTCCGACACGGCTGTGAGGCACCACCCTCGTAGCCGACTCCCACGCCGACCGGAGTACCTCGAGGCCTCCCTCGAGAGTGGCGTCTACGACTCTGCCAGAGGTCCACGCTCTCGCAGACCTTCGCAAACGCGCGCGCGTTTGCCGAACGCTCCCATAATTGCCACACCATTCCGGGCATTTCTGACAAGTGCGCGCGCGTTTGCGAACTATCCGGACCCGCACCTCCCCGCCGCCCCGCTCA
>NZ_JABFAQ010000073.1:0-1336 GCF_017168275.1 Rhodococcus sp. KRD175 | reverse complement strand
TAGAGCGGCTGGCGCCGCATGTGATGCTCCTATGAGTGTCAAGTGGCAGTTTTCTGGGTGAGATGTTGGAACATTTCGCGGGCGACGGCTCGCTTGAGGCAGCGGATGATGTCGCGTTTGCTCTTGCCTTCAGCGAGTCGTCGGTCGCGGTATTGCTGGGTGCGGGTGTCGTATTTGAGGCGGGCCATGACGATGACGTGCAACGCTCGGTTGGCCTGCCGGTTGCCGCCGCGGTTGAGTCGATGGCGAGTGGTTTTGCCCGACGATGCGGGTAGGGGTGCGACACCGCAGAGGCTGGCGAATGCTGCTTCGGAGCTGACGCGGTGGGGGTTGTCACCGACGGTGATCAGCAACTGTGCTGCTGTTTCGTAGCCCACCCCGAACCGGCCGACGAGGTCTTCGGCGGCATCGTCGATGAGCACTGCGAGGTTTTTGTCGAGTGCCTTGATGTCGGTGTCGAGGAGCTGGATCCGTCGCGCCACCGACCGCAGTGCAGTCTTGATCGCCGCGGTCAGTGCACCTGGAGTGACGGCGGTCGGGCGCAGTGCTGCGCATGCGTCGATCAATGCGACTGTGGTCAGACCCCGGAGCTGTTCTCGAATCGGTTCGGGCGCGTTGACGACGGCAGATTTGAGACCTGTGATCGCTTCGGCGCGAGCTTTCACCGCGGAGCGACGAGCGTTGTGCAGGAACCGAATTGCCTCGACGTCCCCGTCGTGGGTCTTCGGAATCGTGCGAGCCAGCCCGGCCGCAGCGATGCGAGCAGCACTGTAAGCATCGAGCGGATCGGATTTGCCGTGAAAGCGCCGCGAGCGGCGGTCGGTGCGGTCGACATCGACGACCTCGAGGCCCGCTGCGAGAAGGACCGTGGTCAGCGCGGAGCCGTAGCTTCCGGTGCCTTCGATTCCGACTCGGACGACGATGCCGGTCCCGATCAACCATGCCAGCAGTGCGCGGTAGCCGGCGCCGGTTGCCGGGAACTCTCGGTCGCAGATTTTGCGGCCGAGGTGGTCGATGATCGCCGCGTGGTGGGTGTCTTTGTGAGTATCGATGCCTGCAATGACGGCGAGGCTGACATCGGGTGGGCTTTCGGTCATGCTGGACACTGGTTATCCCTTCGACAGGTGACCACGCACCGGCCGGGACGGCGGACAACACAGTGACGGGACTCTTTGGTCAGGCTCCTATCAAGTCACTCCGCCCACCGGTCGCGTGTGAACGATGTCCGTCGAGACGAAGGCCGACACATCACATGAAAGACAGCCATCGGCGTCAGAGCGGAAACGAGTCATACCTTCCACCCCGACGAACGACTCCAGTATCACTGAGTGGAAAC
>NZ_JABFAQ010000072.1:0-409 GCF_017168275.1 Rhodococcus sp. KRD175 | reverse complement strand
ACCGTATGCAGGGCACGACCTACGATTGTGGCCAGCCGCTGGGTTATCTTGAAGCCACACTTGCCTACGCGCGTCGTCACCCCGAGTTTGGTGAGGGTTTCCAAGCCCTGTTATCACGTTACCAACAAGGAGAGTAACCCATGCGGGTGTTGCTTTACGGTAGCGAATTGAGCGCAGCGACGGCCGCCGCTGCGTTGGCCTGGGTCGGGCATCAGGTGCAGTGGTTGCCGCACGCTGACGCCCCCTGGTCAGCACTTTCCCGAGTGGACTGGCTGCGCAGCGAACCTCAGCTGATGGCTCATCTGGAGCAGGGTTTGGCGGATGGGACACTGGAGGTCATTGAGCAGCTTAAAGAGGCGCGCACGCCTGAAGTGATCTGGCTGGCGTTATCTCCTGCGCAGCGTAGTTC
>NZ_JABFAQ010000071.1:0-550 GCF_017168275.1 Rhodococcus sp. KRD175 | reverse complement strand
CCCGAGGCTTATCGCAGCCTCCTACGTCCTTCATCGGCTCCTGGTGCCAAGGCATCCACCGTACGCTCTTCATTACTTACAACAAAGATGCTCGCGTCCACTGTGCAATTCTCAAACAACACACACACCACCATGTTCACGCCACCCTCAGACACCGAGAAACTCACATCCCTCAGCCGATAGAACCAGCCATGACAGCCTGTATATGTCTTGCCTAGAAAGAAACATGCTTTCGCGTGTTCTCTCAGGACCCAACAGTGCATCGATATAACTCGTTCGTGACTCCGGCATGGCCGGCGACACGATGAACGAATTGGTTGTCAGTGTTCCACCCGTGAGCACCGCCGGATGACGTATGCATCCGAAACGGTTTCTGTCGTGGGATCGTCTGCTGACTGTTCAGCAGTGCATCCGCACGAAGAGGCTCCTTAGAAAGGAGGTGATCCAGCCGCACCTTCCGGTACGGCTACCTTGTTACGACTTCGTCCCAATCGCCGATCCCACCTTCGACGGCTCCCTCCCACAAGGGGTTAGGCCACCGGCTTCGGGT
>NZ_JABFAQ010000070.1:0-1435 GCF_017168275.1 Rhodococcus sp. KRD175 | reverse complement strand
TGCACAGCTCCCCGGAAGTTGGACTGAGTAATTCAGTTCCGACTACCGGGGAGTTTTGTATGCGTGCACGAAGTTCACTTACCGAGGATCAGCGGGTCGCGGCGGTAGCGTTGTTCGAGGATGGTGTGGGTGCCGTCTCGGCTGCTGCGAAGGTCGGTGGCGGGGCGGGCCCAGTGATCTTGCTCTACGACCGTTGGCGGGTTCGAGGGAGGAATGCGTTGGTGGAGAAACCGGATCGACAACACTTCTCGTTCGAGTTCAAACTTGCTGTGGTGCAACGTGTTTTGGCTGGCGAGAACAAGATCGAGCTCGCTCGCGAGTACGGACTGTCGTCGGCGAAGATCATCGAGCCCTGGGTCCGCGGATACCGCCGCGACGGCGACGAGGCGCTACGGCCGAAGCGGGCGGGACGTCGACCGGCACCGGGAGTTGATCCCGGGGAGGCCAGCGAACTGGACCGCCTCCGTGAGGAGAACGAGCGGCTGCGCACGCAGGTGGCGTACCTGGGAAAATTGCGGGCCTTGAGGGAACAGGGACGACGGTGAAGGTTCTCGCTGTCATCGCCCTCAAGGCGCAGTACCGTCTCGATGTGTTGCTCGACGTCGCCGGGTTGGCTCGGTCGACGTTCTTCTACCGTCAAGCGCAGTTACGCAGGCCCGATCCGAAGGCTGCGTTGAAAGCGGCGGTGACCAGGGCGTTCGAGAAAAACCACCGACGCTACGGGCATCGACGCGTGCACCGAGTCCTCGTCGACGCGGGGTGGCGGGTGGCGAAGAAGACCGTGCTCGCGGTGATGCGTGAGCTCGGGTTGGCGTGCCGTGTGCGGCGCCGTCGACGGTATGTCTCGTATCAGGGTCAGGTCGGGGCGGTCGCGGCGAACATCCTCGACCGTCAGTTCACGGCGGCGGCCCCGAATCAGAAGTGGGTCACCGATGTCACCGAGTTCCGGGTCGGGGAGGCGAAGTTGTATCTGTCGCCGGTGATGGATCTGTTCGACCGCCAGATCATCTCGTATTCGATCGGTCGGTCCCCGACGACGGAGTTCACCAACCGTTCTTTGCGGGCCGCGTTGGGCACCCTCGGCGAACAGGATTATCCAATTGTGCACTCGGATCAGGGTTTTCACTATCAGCACTCGTCGTGGCGGCGGTTGCTGGCCGATGCGGGAGCCATCCAATCGATGTCCCGCAAAGCGAACTGTTACGACAATGCGATCATCGAGAACTTCTTCGGTCACCTCAAAGAGGAGATGTTTCATCACGTCCGATACCTGAACCTCGACGCCTTGCACACCGCGATCGAGGACTACATCGACTGGTTCAACAACGACCGCATCTCGCTACGACTCGACGGCCTGAGCCCGGTGCAATACCGAGCCCAGGCCCTCGCAGCCTAGGATTTCCATTAACCGGTCCAACCCACGGGGTCCAGTGCA
>NZ_JABFAQ010000069.1:0-3974 GCF_017168275.1 Rhodococcus sp. KRD175 | reverse complement strand
CGGCCCAGCCACGAACCCCGCGATCAACGTCGCCTGCGGCTGAGTCAAATCCCAGTCCATCAACGGACCCCACACAATTCCTCCCACGATCAACACAACAGGGACACCGAAGGCCAGCGACACACCACGAACCCACTTCATGCCTCGGCATCATGCCTTGCTCCAACATCACCCATGTTGGTCTGTCAACATTCCACGCCACCCCGACCACCGAATTCGTCCCATTGTTGCCGCGACACCGAGCGTGGCCGGTCTCCGTTGCTCCCGCACGGTCACCGGGCGAGCTCCTCAGGTGGGAGGTGGCCCGCTGGCCGGCGGCGACGCGCGTGATGCATTCCGCCTGGCGGTGGTGCCGGCCACCCTGCGGGCGTCCCTCCGAACCGAGCTCCGCTGCGCTCCGCACCGCGAAAAGACACCCGCCAGATCGTGGCGGTGTTGCGGGCCGAGGCAGGCCGCTCACCTTACGACCGACAACTGAGCGACCTCGTGGGCGAACTCTCCACCCGGAGCCAATATTTCGCGACACTGTGGGCATCCCACGATGTACGAGAACACCGAGACGGCATCAAGAAAATCCACCACCCGATTGTCGGACCGCTTGACCTGACCTACCAGAGCATGGACCTGGTATCCGATCGTGGCCTGCAGATGCTGGTGTTCACTGCCGCCCCGGGAACCACGTCACACGATCGACTCCAGCTACTCGCCAGCTGGGAAGCCACGGAGGCACCGCAGGTGCATTCCACCGCATCAGACATCCCCTGATCCGGCGACCGCACCGACGAAGACGGACGCCGAATTAGTCTCGTCTCGACGGCCGCGTGCTACGCCGCAGGTCTACGCCGTAGACCTGCGGCGCGCTAGGGGTTGCGAAGAAGATAGAAGCACTCGAGCTCCCCCGCTCGGCGCACCACCATCGGCACCCGCTCACGTCGACGCAGGCGGCTCACCGAAATCAGTGAGCGGCGTTGTACGCCTCTTCGATGTCGGCCGGAATCCGGCCACGTTCGCTGATCTCGTAACCCTGGTCGAACGCCCACTGCCGGATCGCCCGCGTCTGCTCCGGATCACGCTTGACCGATCCGCCGGCCGCTGTCACGGTCGACGCGGCAGCGGGGGAGGGCTTACGCTTGCGGCCACCGACCCGCGTCGCATGCCCGACGTAGTAGTCGAGCTTCTTGTGAAACTCGTTGGCGTTCTTCGCTTTCAAGTCGATCGAGTACTCGACGCCGTTGATCGCAAATTCGATCGTCTCGCCGGACTCGTCGTCGATGACCGACCCGTCGATATCGTCCACCAATTGGGTTGTCACTCGTTTGGCCACAGCAGGAAAACCTTTCATCGACACATTCGCAATGCGCAACCGCATTCGTCGTCTCGAGGATAACCAGCGTCGATATCCGCATTCTTCATCGACACGGTAATTGAGCTGCATTCGATTTCCCGCAGTCGGACCTATGGGCACAGTGAAAGCAATCCCGCCGGGTGCGCGGATGGACGTTTTTGGGCAGCCGTAGGCGTTGCAGTGCAACAGTATTCGAACGCGTGGGACGCGTCCGCACGTCCCCTTCGGGGCCGCCCCATATGGGTCACCATTTTGGTCGTACGAGTCGCCCGAGTCTGACATGCCGGGGACCCCGACCAGTCAACCCACGCTCCGCAAGCTCCGCTCTTCGGGGTTGACAGGCCACCCTCGTCATGTCGATCGGGGACGTCTCATCCGAACCTTTGGAAGGTGTCCCTGACATGAAGAACTGCGAACTGCTCAACGATCACCAGATCATCACCGGCCTCATCGGCGCAGCCGCGAATGCCCCCGCTGGGGAGCCGCGCGCGGCCCGGTGGGCCACCGAAGCGCTCGCGCTCGCCAGGGCAGTAGAGCTGCCCATCCTCATCGAGGAGGCCGAGGGAGTGCTCGGACGGATCGAGCACGACACCACCTGCGGGTGGTGCAACAGGCAGCCGGGAGCGGCCATCCCGGTCGGGTCCTTCTGGTGCACCCACTGAGCACCAGGCCCTCCGGGGTCCCGGTCCCACCACGGGGCCGGGCCCCCCTTTTTTTGCCTCCCAGATCGGAAGCTGTGCATCCGTGCGAGTGCACGTGTACCTGCCGGCACCACCTCGCCGCCTGCGGCGTCGCCCCATGTGGGTCACCAAAGGGGTCGTACGAGGACGCCGAGTCTGACATGCCGGGGACCCCGACCGGTCAACCCACGGTCGCAGGCTCCCTCTTCGGGGTTGACAGGCCACCCTCGTCATGCCCGATCGCTACGTCTCATCCGAACCTCGAAAGGAACTCGCCATGCTTCCAGATCGCCTCTCCGCCATCGCATCCGCCGCCCAAAACCGCGGCGCGACGATGGCCACCCACAACCTGGGTGGACTGCACGCGGACGTGCACCACGCCACGATATGGGGACAGTGGGTCGCACCCGAGCAGCTCGACACCCGGACCTGGGAATGCCTGCTCGGCAAACACCGCACCGACGAACCGATCCAGCCGCTCGAGCTCTAGCCGGACGGCCCCGCCCACACCGGGCGGGGCCACCACCCGTCCCGTCTGGCCCGGCCTCCACGCTCGTCCAGTCATTCACGCGAATGACTGTTGCCGGAACCAAGTCGAGCCCGGCGGCGTCCAAGCAGGTATGGACCACGACGAACGAGCCGCCATCCGAGGCGAGGGCCACGACCCCGACCACCCGACCGTTCTTCATGCCCTCGAACAGGTCAAATGCACCCTGCGTCTGTACCGGCACCTCGCCTGGACCTTCACAGCGGCCGACCTCGACGGCCACGCCGTTCCCCGCTGACCGACCTCACCAGCACATTCGACAACTCGAACGGGTGTTCGATACTCTGGCGGTAGCTCCCACCGGCACGGCGAAAGGTCGATCCACATGGCCACCGTCGACGCGATCGAAGACCTCACCGGACTCGATAAAGCCGCCCAGCTCGACGTCCTCCGCCGCCGGATGGCCACCGTCCCCGGCGGCCGCCGAGACCACGCGCCTGCCGATCTGCCCACTATCGCCGCGCCCGAACGGGTTCAACCCATCGATCGGGTCACGCCGGTCGTCGACGACGATCCGGAACCGCTCACCGGCGCTGTACGCGGCAAAACCCTTCGCACCATGCCAGTACCCCCGCTGCTCGCAGCTCTGCTCCCACGCCGAGCCCTGGCCCGCGGAACCGCCATCGCCGTCACCGGCGCCGGATCGATACTCGTCGCCCTCATCGCCGAAGCGTCCGCCGCCGGCCACCACGTCGCCCTCATCGGCCAACCGAGGTTGAGCCTGCTCGCCGTCCACGAACACGGCGGCAATCTCGCAAAAGTCCACCTCGTAGATCCAGGATCGACCGACCCTCTCGACGCCGCCTCGATCTGTCTCGACGGGTTGGATTTGGTCGTCACCACCGTACATGGTCGGGACGTACCGCCCACGCGCGCAAGGGCTTTGCTCGCCAGGAATCGTCGGCACGCGAGTGTGCTGCTGCTGACGGACGGGCACATGCCTGGCATCGATCTCACGATCGCCTCCACGGTCGCCGGTTACGGCGGGATCGAGCAGGGGAGGGGTCGTATCAAGTCGATCACCCTCGAAACCACCGTCCACGGCCGCGGGACGCCGCACCGCACCGGCCGCTACACCCTCACCGCCCCCACCTTCGGCGAGACAGGCCTGCGCTGGACACCCGCACCCGCCGCCGACCTCACCGTCCACCGACCCGTCGCCGTCGCGCAATGACCACCGACAACGAGGCCGGCATCTTCGACGCCTGGCCCACCACCTTCGAGCCACCCACCCGCAGCATCGTCGACCCACCCAAATCGGTGCACGTCAATATCTTGTAGACGGGGTTTGCCTCTGACCACTGTGCATCCGATTAGTATCCCGCTGTTTCGGGCCATCACCAACGAGGGTTCGACACCTGCCCGAATCACGCTCGGACCATGAGCTGCCGCTGTAGCGGAG
>NZ_JABFAQ010000007.1:195091-540997 GCF_017168275.1 Rhodococcus sp. KRD175 | reverse complement strand
AAGTACAGCAATGTATGCAGGTGACTGGTACTAATAGGCCGAGGACTTACCACAAAGAAGCTACGCGTCCACTGTGCAATATCTGAAACAACACACGAGTAGTTGTTCAGTAACACAACCGAATACACGAATCCGGCACCCCACACGAGTGTGGGTGACAGGTTCGCTCGTGACACTGTTTCGCAGAGTTACGGCGGCCATAGCGGAGGGGAAACGCCCGGTCCCATTCCGAACCCGGAAGCTAAGCCCTCCAGCGCCGATGGTACTGCACTCGACAGGGTGTGGGAGAGTAGGACACCGCCGAACACAACTTGAGCCAGACAACCCCCGACCATCACGGTCGGGGGTTGTTTGCATTCGAAACCACCACCCACGCAACAGTATTCACCCCTTTCGTTGAACTGAACGCGCAGGCATCGACACCTGCACCCCCAGTCCCATCACTCGTCATACGGACCGCCCGTCCCCTCGCCCCAGGGCCGCGAACGCGCGCGCACTCGCCGGACGCGAGCAGAACAGCGACACCAGACTGCGCGCACCCGACAAACGCGTGCGCGTTTGTCGGGCCGTCGAACCGGACCCAACCCCAACAAGCCAACTACTGCCCATCGAAGCTTGGCGATCGATAGTGGGCAAACTTCGATTCTGCAGACGCGCCCGCATTCGCGAGGCGCGTGCAGAATCGTCAGCGACGTCGTGAGCGTTCGACAAACGCGCGCGCATTCGCGAGGGGGACCGGGCACAGGACGGCCGAGTCGTCAGTGATGAAAACGGCAGGGGCACAGTGCACTACACGTACTGAGCCCAGCGATCGGGTGGATCAGGCGTGAACGGATTCGGCCTCGTCTGCGGAAACCTTCACGTCCTTGGGGTTCGCCAGAACTGTCTCTGCGGATCGTCCGCGAAGGGTTACTCGATCACCGAATTCCCAGCGGTCCGCTTCGTTTTCGGCAGCACCGTCTACCGCTGTCTTGGAAGCGAGTATCGCACCGGGAGCGCTCTTGGCCAGTTCCGATAGTCGCGCAGCCTCGTTTACCGGATCGCCGATGACGGTGTACTCGAATCTCGACTTTGCTCCCACATTGCCGGCAACGGCTCGGCCGGCTGCAACGCCGACGGCTGCGCTGCACTCGGGAACTTCGACCAGCAATCGGCGGGCAATGGCACGTGCGGCCGAGAGTGCCGATCCGCAGTGATCCGGAATGTCGTTCGGTGCTCCGAAGATGGCGAGCGCCGCGTCGCCCTCGAATTTGTTGATGAAGCCGCCGTGTTCGTCCACCTCGTCGACGACGACGGCGAAGAAGCGGTTGAGTAAATCCACTACGTCGGTCGGCGGTCGTGAAGCGGCCAATTCGGTGGAGCCCACCAGGTCGATGAAGAACACTGCGATATCGCGCTCCTGGCCCCCGAGTTCACTTTCGGACTGCAGGGCCTTCTCGGCTACTTCGTGTCCGACGTGTCGTCCGAACAGGTCGCGGATCTTCTCTCGATCGCGCACACCGTCGGCCATGCGGTTGAAACCGCTCTGCAGTTCGCCGAGCTCGGTGCCGTCGTACACCGCGAGTCGGACATCCATGTTGCCCTTCTCGACTTCGGCCATGCCCGCCCGCACGTTGTTGATGGGGGAGGTGGTCGCGAAACCGCCCAGGACGGTCAGGGCGAATCCGAAGACGATGGTGATGCCGCCGAGCGCGAGGATGGACACAGCGAGCTGGTTTGCACTGGTCTCGGGTCGAAGGAAGCGGAACACCGCGATCATCATCAGGCCGGAGACCGGAACGCCGGTTCCCAGCAACCACGACAGGATGGAACGCCCCATGACACCGGCGATTCGGATGCGTCGTGGGTCGCCCGCTTGCAGGGCACGAGCCGCGATGGGCCGCAGAGCGAACTCACTGAGCAGGTAGCTGAAGGCACATACAACTGTGCCGCCCGCGGCGATGGTGAACGCCACCTTCGGGATCGCCTGGGGGTCGATGATGCCGTCGATCGTGGTGAGCAGAATCAGTCCACCGGTCCACAGCGCAATCTGCATGCGCGTCAGGCGCCAGGGCATGGCCAGCGTCGCGACCTGCTCGGATCGGGTGGGCTCGCGATCCTCTATGCCCCACCGCAGACTGCTCAGCGCGCGTGTGGTGCCCCAGACGACACCGACCAGGAATGCCAGAAAGACGTACACCGGGACGACGATGAAGTTCACCCACCAGTAGCGGTCCATGTCCAGCACGTTCGGGCCTGGAACGACGACACTGATGAGGACACCGACGATCACCGCACCGATCAGGTTGGACAGGACCAGGAACACCGTCAGCAACAGCTGGATTCGGATCCGGCGTCGGCGCGGCGATTCGGTGGTGTCTCCGAGGAGCCGGGAACCCAGCGGAGCGGCAGATCGTCTGAATTGGGGCATGGTGGTCACAGAGTAACGGCCGTGCTGCCTTATGGTGGTCGAGTGCGTTTAGTTATTGCTCGTTGCCAAGTGGACTACATCGGCCGCCTCACTGCACATCTCCCTTCCGCTCGACGCCTGCTGCTCGTCAAGTCAGACGGATCGGTCAGTGTGCACGCGGACGACAGGGCGTACAAGCCCCTCAACTGGATGTCTCCGCCCTGTTGGATGGTCGAGACCACCGAGGACGAGACCATCAAATGGGTCGTCACCAACAAGGCGGGCGAAGAACTTCGCATCACGATCGACGACGTCGAACTCGATTCCAGTCATGAATTGGGGATCGATCCAGGGTTGGTCAAAGACGGTGTCGAGGCTCATCTGCAGGAGTTGCTCGCAGAACACGTCAACACCCTCGGTGAGGGGTACACCCTGGTGCGGCGTGAATACATGACGGCAATCGGACCGGTGGATCTGTTGTGCCGCAACGCAGATGGTGGCACTGTCGCCGTCGAGATCAAGCGTCGCGGTGAAATCGATGGTGTGGAGCAGTTGACTCGGTACCTCGAACTGCTCAATCGTGACCCGTTGCTGGCACCGGTCAGCGGTGTGTTCGCCGCACAGGTCATCAAGCCGCAGGCGAAGACTCTGGCCACCGATCGCGGTATTCGTTGTCTGACACTCGACTACGACGTTCTCCGCGGCACCGACAGCACCGAGTTCCGGCTCTTCTGACGTCTGTCTGTCGAAGCGGCGCGATTCTCTACACTGGATGCGTGCCTCGTCGCAATCAGCCCCGCAAAGCGAGTCGGAGTGGTCCGAGCAGTCTCGGCCCGGCTACCGATTCCGTCCTGGGCGGTAATCGCGTCGAGGTGGGTCCTGACGGGGACACGTACACGACGCGGATGATTCCCGGTGCCAAGGCCGTCAAGACCTACCGTTGCCCGGGCTGCGATCACGAGGTACGGCCAGGGGTCGCCCACATCGTGGCATGGCCGTCGGACGACTTCGGGGGAGCCGACAACCGCAGACATTGGCACACCGGGTGTTGGAGCGGCAGAAACACGCGAGGCCTCACCCGTAGATGGTCCTAGCGGGGGAGGCCGAGCGTGTGCCGCGAAGTCAGGACGCCGAGTCGGCGGATTCCTTCTCTTCGTCGTTGTCCTTCTCGGCCTTCGCCGCAGCCTTTTCTTCTTCTTTCTTGAGGATGGCCGTCGGGTCGGGGTTGTCCAGCAACTCGCTTTCGCGGTTGACCGAGGCCAGCATGGCCGGTACCGAATCGAGCTGGCCCCGGATACCCAGTAGCTGAGCGAGGACGCGACTTCGCAGCACGCGCAGCTCCTCGGCCAATTCCTTCGAGTGCGCGATGCGCCGCTCGGCCTGCTCGCTCGCGGACTGCAACCGGCGTGCGGCTTCGGTCGTCGCCTCCTCGATACGGCGAGCAGCATCGGCCTTGCTCGACGCTTCCAGTTCTTCGAGCGCGGTGAGCACCTTGGTGCGGCGCTCGGCCATCGTGATCTCGAAGTCTTCCTGAACCTCGGCGCGCTTGGCCTCGGACTCGGCAGCCAGCTTGTCGCGCTCAGCCTGTGCGGCCTCGACGACGCGCGCAGCCTCGGTGCGTGCCTGAGCCATGGTCTGCTCGTGCTCGGTTTCGAGTGCCGTGCGGCGCTCCTCGAGTTCTGCGACCAACGATTCGTGACGGCTTCGCAGGCGAGTGCTCTCCTGCTGCGCAACCGAGATCATCTCCTCGGACTCCGCGTGCGCCTTCGCGCGAACCTCGGAGGCCTCGTCCGACGCAAGTCGCAACATGCGGGAGATGCGATCGCTCATGCCTTCCGCGGTGGTCGGCGGCACCGAGAGACGGTCGATGTCCTTGCGCAGTTCGTCGATCTCGTCGCGAGCGTCGTCGAGTTGCTTGGCCAGATCACGCGCCTGTGCCGCGGCGGCATCACGGTCGGCCGTCGTCAGCCGTAATTCGGCGTCGAATCGCTCGAAGTAGTTGGTGACTTCGTCGCGATCGAACCCCTTCCGAACGATGGAAAAGGGAAGTTGCACCGTGGAAGTGCGTTCATGATCGATGGCCATGGCCGTCAATTTACCGGTGAGTCAAGTGGAGAGCCATACGGCGTAATCACCGAGTTCGGTCAGTGCGCGTTGTGGTTCGGTTCGACCAGTTCGATCAGTACTCCGCCTGCGTCCTTGGGGTGTACGAAGTTGATACGCGAATCGGCCGTACCACGGCGGGGGGCGTCGTAGAGCAACCGAACGCCGCGGGCGCGCAACTCGGTGGAGATCTCCTCGATGTCGGTTACTCGGTACGCCAATTGTTGGAGTCCGGGGCCGTTTCGGTCGATGAACTTCGCGATGGTCGAGGATTCGTCGATGGGCGCGAGCAACTGCAGTGCTGCCGACTTCTCGCCTGCCCCGGGGAACGAGAGCATCGCCTCGCGCACGCCCTGTTCTTCGTTGACTTCCTCGTGCACCGCAACCATGCCCAGGTGGTCGGTGTACCAGGCGATTGCGGCATCGAGATCGGGTACCGCGACACCGACGTGGTCGATAGCCGTCACCAGGTCGGAGCGGAGTGGGGCACCCGTGTAAGACTGCGTGCTGGAGGTCATGGACAAGACGTTAGCGTCAGCTGCGTCCCGGTGTTCCGCCAGGCTGGTATCGGTAGGAGCCTGGCGAGCGTTGATCTCGACAAGGCCGTCTTCACACTTTCGGAGGAAATCGTGACCACAACAGTCATCGTCGCCGGTGCTCGTACGCCCGTCGGGCGCTTCTCGGGTGCGCTCAAGGACTTCTCGGGTTCCGACCTCGGCGGAATTGCCATCAAGGGCGCACTCGAAAAGGCCGGCGTCGCTCCGGATCAGGTCGACTACGTCATCATGGGCCAGGTCCTCACTGCGGGTGCCGGGCAGATCCCGGCCCGACAGGCCGCCGTCGCTGCGGGTATCCCGATGACCGTTCCGGCTCTGACCATCAACAAGGTGTGTCTCTCCGGCGTCGACGCCATCGCGCTGGCCGGCCAGCTCATTCGCGCGGGTGAGTTCGAGATCGTCGTCGCCGGCGGCCAGGAATCGATGACCCAGGCACCGCACATGCTGGAGAAGTCGCGGGCGGGATTCAAGTACGGCGATGTCACCATGCGCGACCACCTCGCATACGACGGTCTGTACGACATCTTCACCGATCAGGCCATGGGTGCGCTCACCGAGCAGCGCAATCAGAGCTCGGAGGCGATCAGCCGTGAGGAGCAGGACACCTTCGCGGCCGGATCGCATCAGAAGGCTGCCGCGGCGTGGAAGAACGGGGTCTTCGACGACGAGGTAGTGCCCGTGTCGATCCCGCAGCGCAAGGGTGAACCCGTCCAGTTCACTGCCGACGAAGGAATCCGGGCCGACACCACGGTCGATTCCCTCGGCAAGCTTCGCCCCGCGTTCGACAAGGCGGGCACGGTCACTGCCGGATCCGCGTCGCAGATTTCCGACGGTGCCGCCGCCGTCGTCGTGATGAGCAAGGACAAGGCCGAGTCGCTCGGATTGACCTGGCTCGCCGAGATCGGCGCGCACGGTGTGGTGGCCGGCCCCGACTCCACCCTGCAGTCGCAGCCCGCTCGCGCCATCGCCAAGGCCTGCGCGAAGGAAGGCATCGACCCGAAGGACCTCGACGTCGTCGAGATCAACGAGGCGTTCGCAGCGGTCGGAATCGCGTCGACGCGTGAGCTCGGCATCGACCCGGAGATCGTCAACGTCAACGGCGGGGCGATTTCGATCGGTCATCCCCTCGGAATGTCGGGCGCTCGCATCGCACTGCACCTGGCTCTCGAGCTGCAGCGACGCGGTGGCGGAGTGGGCGCCGCAGCATTGTGCGGCGGCGGCGGACAGGGCGACGCGCTCATCGTTCGAGTCCCGAAGAGCTGAGTCGGTAGTGGCTCTGGTCCGATGAGACCAGAGCCACTACGTTCTGTCGTAGCAAACCGGGCACAATAGCGGGCATGACGAATTTCTTCGACCTGAGCAGCACGGCCAAACGCTTCCGTTTCATTGCCGTGCTCGAAGCGTTCACCTGGCTCGGACTACTGGTCGGCATGGCGTTCAAGTACCTGCCGGCCGACGGCAACGAGATCGGCGTGAAGATCTTCGGGCCCATCCACGGTGCGGTGTTCATCGTGTACCTTGCCGTTGCCGTTCTGACGGCCGTCAAGCTGAAGTGGGACGTCAAGGCCACGCTGCTGGCGCTGGTCGCGGCATTTCCGCCGTTCGGAACCGTGGTCTTCGAGATCTGGGCCGTGCGTACCGGACGCCTTGCCGAGCTGAGCAGTGGCCGACCCGCAGCCGACGCGAAGGTTCTGTCCTGACCGCCCGCCAGTGGATGACACATCGCGTTAGTGACAAACTGTAGGGCGTGACTCGACCCGGTTCCCGTCCTCCTGTCCGCCCGTCGGCCGCCGTCCCCGCATCCATTGCCGGAGCCGTCGACCTGTCCGTTCTCAAGGACCGTCCGGCACCTGCTCCCGCTGCCGAAGCCAGTGGCGATGCGGGAGGGTTGGCTCCCATCGTCGACGTGACCACGGCCAATTTCGAAGCCGAGGTTCTGCAGCGATCGATGCAGGTACCGGTCATCGTCGACCTGGGATCGGCTCGGTCGCCGCAGTCCCAGGCGTTGACGCGTCAGCTCGGGCAACTTGCCGTCGAGGCCGGCGGCACGTGGATACATGCCCGCGTCGATGTCGACTCCAATCCGCAGATCGCGCAGGCATTCGGCGTGCAGGCCATTCCCACGGTGGTTGCCGTCGCGGGTGGGCAGCCGCTCGCCGATTTCCAGGGCACGCAATCCGACGAGCAGTTGCGTCAGTGGCTGCAGGCCGTCGAGCAGGCAACCGCCGGAAAGCTGTCCGGTCCACCCGGGTCGGCTCCCGCCGCCGAGCCGGAACCCGAGGTCGAGGATCCGCGCATCGTCGCTGCGGAAGAGGCGATCGACGAGGGTGACTTCGACAAGGCAGCGGCGGCGTATCAGGCAATCATCGACGCCGAGCCGAAGAACACCGACGCGGTCGCCGCGCTGCGTCAGGTCAAGTTCTTGGCTCGGGTGCAGAACGTTGCACCCGATGCCGTCGAGGTGGCCGACGCCGATCCCGCCAACGTGCAGGCCCGGATCGATGCGGCCGACGCGGAAATGGCCGGGCAGCAGCCGGAACAGGCTTTCGCACGGCTCATCGACGGAATCAAGATCAGTGCGGGCGACGACCGCACGGCCCTGCGTACCCGCCTACTGGAGCTGTTCGAGTTGTTCGACGCCGCCGATCCTCTGGTGGTCTCGGCACGTCGTAAACTCGCGTCCGCTCTGTACTGAATCCCTCAGCTGTAGCGCGAATCGCACAGGGGCTTGCCGCCGAGAACTCCCGAGCGGAACGCGTCGACTCGGGAGAATCCGGACGGCAGCGTCGTTCCGTTGACGTCGCTGGCGGCCAATCCGTCGCTGAGTAAACCGGAGACGGCCTCGTCGAGATCGCCGGGAGAGAGCCGGATTTCGAGAGCGGCCTCGTTGGATTCGGCGCTCAACGCTGCGGTGATGACTCCGGACAGGCATGCGGATCGAAGTGCGGTCTGCGGGTCGTCGAGCGTCTGGCCCGCTTCCTTCTGTACTGCGAGGGTGTAGCGAGACGCGAACAGTACGTACGCGCTGTAGTCACCGGATACGTTGAGTGGCAGGATGTCTCCGCGCTGAGGTGTCTCGGGTTGCCCTATTTCGGCCAGGTCCTCCACATCGACACCGATGGTGTTGGTCGACGGGCAGTACGACACCGGAGAGGTCGCCTCGGCGTCCGTGCACTCGGTGTCCGATCCCGAGTAGTCCACGGTCGGCGGATCGGCGACGGGAAGCGCCGTCTCGAACGATCGCGTGAATGCGCCCAGGGAGTCCTCGGTGACCGGTAGCTCACCGGAATCGTCGGCGCTGTCGAACTTCTGCGGCAACGACGCTCGGCGTGAATCGATTTCGGCCTCGTCGATGCGTGTGCAGGCAGCTGCACCGTCGGTGAACCCGATCTGAACGGCAGTCACTCGCTCGAATGCAGACCCGTGCACCGATTCGGGATCGTTGGGGTCCACGTCGCGCACCGCGACGGTCGCAGCAAGAACACCGTTGAGCCCATCCGAGGTGTTGATGGTGAAGTGCGGCGAATCGCCTTCTGCGACATGGCGGATGAATGCGCCGGCGAAACAGTCGGCTTGCTGCTCGGCCACGATGGTCGGGGTGTCGTCGCCGACGAGTCCCGACTGATGCTGGATCGCGTGGCCGTATTCGTGCGCGATCACCATGACCACCGACATCGGCCCGAACGCGTCGACCAACGCCGGAAGCAGAATGGTGCGGTCCCACCCGATCGAGTCGTCGCGGGTGCAGTACGCGGCATTGGGGACTCCACCGGTTCTGTCTCCACAGAACCGGATGCCGGATCCCTCGTCCTCCGACGCATCCCACGAGGTCAATGTCGAGACCGGCGTGAACGAGCCCTTGAACAGGGCCGGATACTGCTCGGCCCAGAACTGCTGGATGTCGTCGATCGCGTTGGTTGCCAAGATGTCCGAGTCGGTGCCTTCGGCGTTCTCGACGGCGATGGTCGAATCCGGTACTCCCGGACGCGGTCCGCTCGGTCCGCTGGTGACCGGAAGGCCGGCGACCGTGAACGGATTCTCGTAGATCGACACTGCATTACCGCCGACGGTGGCGGCGCACGATGTCAACAGTAGTAACCCTGCAGTGGCGGCCGCAGCCAGAAGTCGTGGTCTGCGGCCGCCGGTCATCTACTGCTCCAATTTGATCCAGATCGCCCCGTTGGCGGGAAGTGCAACCTGGCCTGATGCCGGTCGACCGTGCCACGAGTGCGATGTTGCCGTCACTTCACCCAGGTTGCCCATTCCGGAGCCGCCGTACTCCGTTGCATCGGTGTTGAGGATCTCGATCCAACGGCCTGGTTCCGGTAGTCCCACACGATAGCTGCCGTGCTCGGAACCGGAGAAGTTGAAAATACACGCGACAACCGAACCGTCGGAGCCGTACCTCAGAAAGCTGAGCACGTTGTTCTCGGTGTCGTTGGCGTCGATCCACGAGTAGCCACTGGGCGAGGTGTCCAGCGTCCACAGTGCCGGATGCGACCGGTACGTCGAGTTCAGATCTGCGACAAGCGATTTCACACCTCGGTGCAACGGCTCCTCGTCGATCTGGTACCAGTCCAGGCCTCGTTCCTCGGACCATTCGCGAGTCTGACCGAACTCCTGACCCATGAACAGCAACTGCTTGCCCGGATGTGCCCACATGTAGGCGAGCATTCCGCGCAGCCCTGCGGCCTTGGCGTAGTCGTCCCCGGGCATGCGGGTCCACAGCGTGCCCTTGCCGTGCACCACCTCGTCGTGGCTGATGGGCAGCAGGTAGTTCTCGCTCCACGCGTAGACGAGCGAGAACGTGATCTCGTGGTGGTGGTAGCTGCGGTGGATGGGATCGCGCCCGACGAAGCCGAGGGTGTCGTGCATCCACCCCATGTTCCACTTCATGTTGAACCCGAGCCCGCCGACGTTCGTCGGGCGAGTGACGCCCGGCCAGGCGGTCGACTCCTCGGCAACGGTGACGACTCCGCGGTGCTTCTTGTGCACCGTGGCGTTCATCTCCTGCAGGAAGGACACCGCTTCGAGGTTTTCTCGGCCACCGTAGATGTTGGGCGACCAGCCGCCCTCGGGACGCGAGTAGTCCAGGTACAGCATCGAGGCGACGGCGTCGACGCGCAGTCCGTCGATGTGGAATTCGTCGATCCAGTAGAGCGCGTTCGCGACCAGGAAGTTGCGGACCTCGCGTCGGCCGAAGTCGAAAACCAGTGTGCCCCAGTCGAGTTGCTCGCCTCGCTGCGGGTCTCCGTGCTCGTAGAGCGGCCCACCGTCGAAGCGGGCGAGGGCCCATTCGTCCTTGGGGAAGTGAGCGGGGACCCAGTCGACGATGACGCCGATGCCGGCGCTGTGCAGGTGATCGACGAAGAACCGGAAGTCGTCCGGACTGCCGAACCTGGACGTCGGTGCGTAGTAGGACGTCACCTGGTAGCCCCAGGATCCGCCGAACGGGTGCTCGGCGACCGGGAGCAACTCCACGTGAGTGAAGCCAGTCTCGATGATGTACTCGGCCAGTTGCTCGGCCAGCTCCCGGTAACCCAGGCCCGGTCGCCACGACGCCAGATGGATCTCGTAGACGCTCATCGGAGCCTGCGTGGGTTCGATGCCGGCTCGGGTGTCGAGCCACTTCTCGTCGTTCCAGGTGTACGTCGACGCGGTCACGACCGACGCGGTGGACGGCGGAACCTCGGTGGCGAAGGCCATCGGGTCGGCCTTGTCTTTCACCGAACCGTCGGAGCCGTGGACGCGGAACTTGTACAGGGCACCGGGTTCGATGTTCGGGACGAACAGCTCCCAGACTCCGGTGGAGCCGAGGACGCGCATCGGCCAACTACGGCCGGTCCACCCGTCGAAGTCGCCCACCAGCGTGACGCCCTGGGCGGCAGGGGCCCACACCGCGAACGAGGTGCCGGTGACGGGACCGTCGGGAGTGGCGTACGACTGCTGGTGCGCTCCGAGGATGTCCCACAGACGCTCGTGGCGACCTTCGCCGAACAGGTGCAGGTCGAGTTCACCGAGGGTCGGTAGGAACCGGTACCCGTCGGCAGATTCGGACACGTGCCCACCTGGCCAGGTGACCACGAGCCGGTAATCGATCAGGTCCTCGACCGGCACCAGCGCAGAGAAGAGGCCGTGGGCGACGTGGGTCAACTCGTGGTCGACGCCTCCGACGCGCGCGATCACTTTCTCCGCGTCGGGCTTCAGCGCACGAATCGCTGTTCCGCCCGGCACGGGGTGCGCGCCGAGCACGGAATGCGGGTTGTAGTGCCGACCAGCGGCGAGGAGATCGAGGTCGTTGTCGGACGGGGCTGCGACGGTGTCTTCGGGCGTCGTCGGATTCTTGGTCACGTTGAATCCACTCACTTTCGGTTGCCGCGGTAGGCCAGTTCGATTCGTGCCGGATAGGGAATGTGGGGGAGCGTGAATATGTGCGCCACCGAGGTCCAGGGCTCGAGTCGGACGAAGTTGGTGTGGCCCCAGTCGTAATGGATGCCGCTTACCTCGTCCTTGATCGTCAGGGTGTCCTGCCAGTCGTGACCGAGCGCGGGCATGTCCAGATGGACGGTGCCCTCCTCGGCTCCGAACGGGTTGAGGTTGATGACCACCAACACCGAGTCGCCGGTCTGCGGATCGAACTTGGAGTATCCGATCAGCGCTTCGTTGTCGATCGTGTGGAAATGGATGTTGCGCAGTTGTTGCAGGGCCGGATGCGCACGGCGGATGGAATTGAGGGTGGTGATCCACGGCTCCAACGATTCACCGCGGGCGAGCGCACCCTCGAAGTCGCGCGGTCGCAACTGGTACTTCTCGGAGTCCAGATACTCTTCGCTGCCCTCGCGCACGGCCTGATGTTCGTACAGTTCGTACCCGGAGTACACGCCCCACGTCGGAGCCAGGGTGGCGGCCAGAGCTGCTCGCAGAGCGAACATTCCGGGTCCTCCGTGTTGCAGGCTCTCGTGCAGGATGTCCGGGGTGTTGACGAACAGGTTGGGCCGCGCGTCGTCGGCGCGTCGGGCATGCTCCTCGGCGAACTCGGTCAGCTCCCACTTCGCGGTACGCCACGTGAAGTACGTGTACGACTGCGTGAACCCACGTTGCGCGAGACCGTACATGCGAACCGGCCGGGTGAACGCCTCGGCCAGGAACAGCACGTCCGGATCGGTCTTCTTGACCTCGGCGATGAGCCATTCCCAGAAGTCCGGTGGCTTGGTGTGTGGATTGTCGACTCGGAAAATCTTGACGCCCAACGAGATCCAGTATCGGACCACGCGTAGCACTTCCTCGTAGATGCCACGGCGGTCGTTGTCGAAATTGATCGGGTAGATGTCCTGGTACTTTTTCGGCGGATTCTCGGCGTACGCGATGGTGCCGTCCGGCAACACCGTGAACCACTCCGAATGTGTTGCGGCCCATGGATGATCCGGAGCGGCCTGCAGGGCAAGATCGAGCGCCACTTCGAGGCCGTGCTCTCGCGAGGCGTCGACGAACGCACGGAAGTCGTCCTCGGTTCCCAGCTCGGGATGGATCGCGTCGTGCCCGCCGTCCTTGGATCCGATAGCCCACGGCGAACCGACATCCTCGGGGCCCGGAGTCAACGTGTTGTTCGGGCCCTTGCGGTTGATCGTGCCGATCGGGTGGATCGGAGGCAGGTAGACGATGTCGAAGCCCATGCGCGCTATGCGCGGCAACTGCTCGATGGATGTCGCGAACGTGCCGTGCCGCGGTGATCCGTCCTCGTTCCACCCGCCCGTGGAGCGCGGGAAGAACTCGTACCAGGCACCGTTGAGGGCCAGGTTTCGGTCGACCCACACGTTCACGGCCCGTGATCTGGTCACCAGCTCGCGCAGCGGGTGCTGGAACAGCAGCTCGGTGACCGACGATGCGAACGCCGAGGACACGCGCGCCGGCAGCGGGCGGTCGGTGTCGCGCAGGCCGGCGGCGACGTCGGCGAGCAGCTGCCTGCTCTCCGCAGGAACGCCGGTGGCAGCGCGGAGGAACAGGCGCGCCCCGATCTCGAGGTCGTTGGCGAGTTCGTGGGCGCTCTGGCCCACTCCGAGCTTCGCTTCGACGGCGTGACGCCAGGTGCTGATCGGGTCGCTCCACGCCTCGATACGGCAGATCCAGTAGCCGGGCCGGGATGGGACGAACACCGCGTCGAACGTGTCCGGCTCGTGGCCGGGCGTCATCGGGATGCGTTCGAGCTTGCCTCCCGGTCCACGCACCGACAGCGTCGCGGCCACTGCGTCGTGACCCTCGCGCCAGACATCGGCGGAAACTGGAAACGTCTCGCCCACCACCGCTTTCGCGGGGTATTTCCCGGTCGTCGTATCTGGAAGGACATTGTCGATACCAAGTCGACCTGTCACTTCACACTCCATTCTTCGTTAGAGGTATGGCTGCGCGGGCGCAACCTCTGATCGAACCGATATTTGGTGTGCTTCTACTCGTCAACCGTAGTGCAGCAGCGCAGATGGCGCGTGCGCCGACGCATACTGCCCGCGACGGGCGCACGAGGAAATTTTCGCCGAGCGCCCCATCGACACAGGTATCCGTGGGTAGGGTTCGGCTCTGTGAAAGCCTTGCGTCGATTCACCGTCCGAGCCCACCTTCCCGCCCGTCTGAATGCCCTCGCCGAGCTGTCGACAAACCTCAGGTGGTCGTGGCATTCGGCCACGCAGGATCTTTTCGAGCACATCGATCCGCTGCTGTGGACCGAACTCGAACGCGATCCGGTGGCTGTGCTCGGTGCCGTGGCACCCGGACGGCTCGAAGAACTCGCCGAAGACGCATCGTTCCTGGCCGAACTGGACGCCGCCGAGGCGGATCTACACGACTACCTCGCCCGACCCCTCTGGTACCAGAACGAGCTCGCCGAGGGGCGAGCTCTGCCGTCGGGCATCGGTTATTTCTCGATGGAGTTCGGAGTCACCGAGGTGCTGCCGAACTACTCGGGTGGGCTCGGCATTCTGGCCGGCGACCACCTCAAGGCGGCGTCGGATCTCGGTCTACCGCTGATCGGCGTCGGACTGCTCTACCGCTCGGGGTACTTCCGGCAATCGCTGACGGCCGACGGCTGGCAGGCCGAGCGTTACCCGTCCCTGGACCCGCACGGTCTGCCGCTACGACTGCTCACCGACGACAACGACTCACCGGTGTTGATACACGTGTCGATGCCGGGGTCGCGCGTGCTGCGGGCCCGCGTGTGGATCGCTCAGGTGGGACGCGTTCCGCTGCTGCTGCTCGATTCCGACATCGCCGACAACGATCCCGAGCTCAGAGGAGTCACCGACCGCCTGTACGGAGGCGATCAGGACCACCGCATCAAGCAGGAGATCCTCGCCGGTATCGGCGGAGTACGCGCGATCAGGGCCTACACGCGCGCGCACGGTCTGCCCGATCCCGAGGTGTTCCACATGAACGAGGGCCACGCCGGCTTCCTCGGGGTCGAACGCATCCGTGAACTCGTCACCGGTAGCGGGTTGGACTTCGATTCGGCGTTGGCCGCCGTCCGGGCGGGCACGGTGTTCACCACCCACACCCCGGTGCCTGCCGGCATCGACAGGTTCCCCGCCGATCTGGTGCGGCACTACTTCGGCGGTAGCGACGGTGCACCGGACTCGGCCCTGTTGCCGGGATTGCCGATGAGCCGAATTCTGGCGCTGGGCGGCGAGAGTGATCCGTCGGTGTTCAACATGGCGCACATGGGCCTTCGCTTGGGGCAGCGCGCCAACGGAGTGTCGAAGCTGCACGGAATCGTCAGCCGCGAGATGTTCAACGGCCTGTGGCAAGGATTCGACGCGTCGGAGGTGCCGATCGGATCGGTGACCAACGGTGTCCATGCGCCGACGTGGGCGGCGCGGGAATGGGACGAGGGGGAGGCCGAGGCAGGTGGGCCGTTGTCCTCGGAGCAGGTGTGGTCCACTCGAAACGCGTTGCGCGCGCAGTTGGTGGACGAGGTGCGCCGAAGGGTGCGGCGTTCGGCACTGGAGCGAGGGTCGACCGAGGCCGAGATAAGTTGGACTGCAAATGTATTCGATCCCGACGTGTTGACCGTCGGCTTTGCTCGACGCGTACCGACGTACAAGCGTCTGACGCTCATGCTGCGCGAACCCGAGCGATTGCGGGCGATGTTGCTCGATCCCGTCCGCCCGGTTCAGCTGGTGGTAGCCGGAAAATCGCACCCGGCCGACGACGGTGGAAAGGCGCTCATTCAGCAGATCGTCAAGTTCGCCGACGAGGCCGATGTGCGACACCGCATCGTGTTCCTACCCGACTACGACATGTCCATGGCGCGCTTTCTGTACTGGGGATGCGATGTGTGGCTGAACAATCCGTTGCGACCCCTCGAGGCCTGCGGTACGTCCGGAATGAAGTCGGCGCTCAACGGCGGCCTCAACCTGTCGATTCGCGACGGATGGTGGGACGAGATGTACGACGGCGAAAACGGGTGGGCGATCCCGACGGCCGACGGCATCACCGACGACAATCGCCGCGACGATCTGGAAGCCGCTGCCCTCTACGAATTGCTCGAGCAGGCGGTGCTGCCGAAATTCTACGATCGCGGGGAGGACGGTGTGCCGGCTCGCTGGATCGAGATGGTCCGACACACACTGGAACAGCTGGGACCGAAAGTGTTGGCATCGCGCATGGTTCAGGACTACACACTCGGCTACTACGCGCCCGCTGCGCACTCCGCCCGGGCGGTGTCGTCCGACGGCTACCACGGCGCGAAGGATGTTGCGTCGTACCGCGGCCGCGTCGAGCAGGCGTGGCGCAACGTGAAAGTCACCCGAGTCGACAGCGAGGGGTTGCCGGACACCCCCGTCATCGGTGCCGAACTGTCGCTGCGCGCCATCGTCGACCTCGGCGGTATGGAACCCGGTGCCGTCGTGGTGCAGACCGTGGTGGGACGCGTCGACGAGGGCGAGGACCTCAGCGACATTCGCACCACCGAGATGTCGCACGTGGGCAGTGAGGGCGACGAGCACGTGTACGCGGGCGAGACGCGGCTACCGCACAGTGGAGCGGTGGGCTACACGGTGCGGGTGTTGCCGCGGCACCACGGGCTTGCCTCCGATTCCGAGCTCGGTCTGGTGTCGACGCCGTAGGGGGCAGCTAATTTCCGGCCAGGCGGGTGAGGGCCTTGCGGACCACCTCCGGGTCGGAGGTCTCCCAGAACGGCGGCAAGGACGCGCGCAGATAGCCGCCGTACCGGGCGGTCGCCAGGCGCGAATCGAGCACGGCGACAACACCTTTGTCGTCGACGCTACGGAGCAGTCGACCGACGCCCTGCGCCAGTAACAGGGCAGCGTGGTTGGCGGCCACCGCGAGAAAGCCGTTGCCGCCACGTGATTCGACGGCCTGCTGCCGAGCCACCAGTAGCGGATCGTCGGGCCGGGGGAACGGAATTCGATCCAGGATCACCAGGCTCAGCGACGGACCGGGCACATCGACGCCCTGCCACAGCGACAGCGTCCCGAACAGTGAGGTGGCCTCGTCGTCGGCGAACTTCTGCACCAGTGCGCCGGTGGAATCGTCACCCTGGCAGAGGATCGGGGTGTCGAGTCGTTCGCGCATCTCCTCTGCCGCGGCCTTGGCGGCGCGCATCGACGAGAACAGCCCGAGCGTCCGACCACCGGCTGCCTCGACGAGCGATTCGATCTCGTCGAGCGAGGACTTGGACAGGCCGTCGCGTCCGGGCGGAGACAGATGTTTGGCGATGTACATGATGCCGGCGCGAGCGTGATCGAACGGCGAGCCCACGTCCAACGAATTCCAGCGAATGGATCCGTTGTCCGAGGGTGGTTCCACTCCCGACGCCATGGCTGTGTCACTGCGGGAGGGCTTCTCTGCGGGCAGGCCCCAATTGACGGCCAGGCCGTCGAAGGATCCGCCGACGGTGAGCGTCGCCGAGGTCAGCACCACGGTGGATTCGGCGAACAACCGTGCGCGCAGCAGCCCGCCCACCGAGAGCGGAGCAATGCGAACGGTGCGTTTGACGTTTCCTCGGAAATCGTCGACGGCGTGCCAGACGACGTCCTTGCGCTTGGCCGGGTCGGGCTCGTCGAAGGCAGTGAGCACTCGTACGGCGCTGTCGTGCACCTCGTCGACTGCCACGAGTGCTGCGCTGCGGGCCGCGGCGGCCTCGGGATCACTGCCCGCCATGCCCTGTTTGTTCGGGCCGATCGCGGTGCGCACGGCCCAGGCGGCGTCGCGGACGGACGCCAGGGCCGGTCCGACGCCGTCGGGAAGGGACTGCCATCGACCGGGCGGTAGTTCGTCCAGAATCGCGGCCCAGTTCTCGGCAGCTCCTTCGAGCTGATCGACGGTCTCTTCCTCGATGAGCTTGGCGCTACGGCGTGCGGCCGCGGTGACGGTGGCGGCCGAAAGCTCTTCAGTAGCAACGCCGGTCACTCGGTCGACCAATTCGTGGGCCTCGTCGACGACCACGACGTCGTGCTCGGGCAGGATCTGAATTCCGGTGATCGCGTCGATGGCGAGCAGCGCGTGGTTGGTCACGACCACGTCGACCTGTGCGGCCTCGGTGCGGGCGCGCTCGGCAAAGCAGTCCTCGCCGACGGGGCACCGCGATTTCCCGAGGCACTCGCGAGCGGTGACGCTGACCTGACGCCACGCCTGGTCGCTCACGCCGGGCACCACGTCGTCGCGATCTCCCGTTTCGGTCTCCGAGGACCACTTGGTCAGCCGGACCACTTCGCGGCCCATCCGCGAGACGGCGAACGGGTCGAACAACTCCGCGTCCGGTGCCTCCTGTGCGGCACCGGTGTGAATCTTGTTCATGCACAGATAATTGTTGCGGCCCTTGAGGATCGCGAACTTCGGACGCCGACCCACAGCTTCGGTCAGTGCGTCGGACAGACGTGGAAGGTCGCGGTCGACCAACTGTCGCTGCAGCGCGATCGTGGCCGTCGAGACGATGACGGTCTTCCCCGATTCGACCGCATGCCTGATGCTGGGCACGAGATACGCGAGGGACTTGCCGGTGCCCGTGCCCGCCTGCACCGCGAGATGCTCGCCGGTGTCGATCGAATGCGCCACGGCAGAGGCCATCGTCAGCTGATTGCTGCGTTCCTTGCCACCGAGCGAGTGCACCGCAACCTGCAGGAGAGCGGGAACGGTGGGCAACTCGGTCTTCGACGGCACCGATGCAGACTACTGCCGATCGCCCACCGGGTTCGGCACCGACACCGCCCCTAGCCCAGGGCGAACCGGGTCGGTATCGCCGGTTCGCCCTGGGACAGGGCGAGCCCCTCCCACGGCAGGCTGACCAGGCGTCGCGCGAGGAGGTCCCGGCCCTCGGCAAGGGTCGGTAGGTCGGAGACGCGCCGGCCGCCACGCATCAGCGGCGTGGTCAACGTCTCCACCGTCAGACCGTCCTCGACCGTCGGGGCAGCGTCGAACGGGTGCACTATTTCCTCGACTGCCGTACCGGTCCCACGCGCGGTCCGCAGCGCTGCCTTGGTACCCCCGCGCGATTCCTTGTGACTGCTGCGCTTGGCGACGGGAATGCCGTCGACGGTGACCAGCTTGTAGACCATTCCTGCCGTCGGCGCGCCCGAACCGGTGACCAGCGACGTGCCGACGCCGTACGAATCGACGGGTTCTGCACGCAGCGCGGCGATCGCGTACTCGTCGAGGTCTCCGGAGACGACGATCCGCGTGTTCGGCGCACCGAGAGCGTTCAATTGGGCGCGGACCTGACGGGCGAGGACACCGAGGTCGCCGGAGTCGATGCGGACACCACCGAGCTCCGGACCGGCCACCTCGATCGCGTTGGCCACGCCCTGCTTGATGTCGTAGGTATCGACCAGCAGTGTCGTTCCCACCCCGAGCGCTCGGACCTGAGCGGCAAAAGCGGCCTTCTCGTCGGGGCCGTCGGCGGTGGTGTGCAGCAGCGTGAACGAGTGGGCCGACGTGCCTGCTCCGGGGACGCCGTGGCGTCGGACTGCTTCGAGGTTGGACGTCGCGGTGAAGCCGGCCAAGTAGGCCGCTCGCGATGCCGCGACCGCCGCCTCCTCGTGGGTGCGCCGCGACCCCATTTCGATGATCGGCCTGGCCTCGGCGGAGGCGACCATGCGCGCTGCCGCAGAGGCGATTGCGCTGTCGTGATTGAGAATCGACAGCACCACGGTTTCCAGGACCACGCACTCGGCGAACGTGCCGCGGACCGTCAGGACGGGGGAGCCGGGAAAGTACAGCTCGCCCTCGCGGTAGCCGTCGATGTCGCCGGTGAAGCGGTAGTTGCGCAGCCACTCGACGGTGTCGGCGTCGAGAAACTTCGACACGACACGCAGCTCGTCCGGGCCGAATCGGAAGCGATCGACGGCGTCGAGAATGCGCTCGGTGCCGGCCACGACGCCGTATCGGCGGCCGCCGGGTAGCCTGCGGGCGAAGACCTCGAAACTGCACGGTCTGTCTGCATAGCCGCTGGCCAGGGCCGCGGATAGCATCGTGTACTCGTACTGGTCGGTCAGCAGTGCAGTGCTGGCTCCGTGGCTGGAAAGCGTGTGATCGGTGGTCGCGTCATTGCTCACCTCGATCACACTACGAGCGCAGGGGCGAACGTGTGGGGTCGGCCCGACACGCCGTACCCTGTTGCCATGCCTTGGTTGACGGTGGATGGATCGCTTCTGCCCGTGGACGGCTTCTCGGCACTCGAAGTCGCGGCGGCGTCGCCGCAGGCGGTGCCGGCCGAAACCGAGGCCGTTGCTGCCGACGAAGCGCACGACACTCCGTGGGTCACCATCGTGTGGGACGACCCGGTCAACTTGATGCACTACGTCACCTACGTGTTCCAGAAGCTCTTCGGCTACAGCAAGGCCAAGGCCACCGAGTTGATGATGCAGGTGCACTCCGAGGGCAAGGCGGTCGTTTCGAGCGGCGAGCGCGATGCGATGGAGAACGACGTCAAAAGGCTGCACGCGGCGGGCCTGTGGGCCACCATGCAGCAGGACAAGTAGTCAGCAGTCAGTTCGCCACCTCTACGTCAGAGAAGGACATCACCGACAGTGCGCACGTGGACGAGACGGAATTCGTTGTCCGGGGTCAAGATCAAGTCCGAGATCGACGCTCGTGAGGCGGCGGTGCTCAAGTCCCTGGTCGCATCCGTTCTCAGCCTGCTACGCGATCGTTCCGCCGCGGCACCCACCGACGAGCTCGCCGCGCTGACCGGGCTGCGTACCGGCCACAACAGCCCGCCGGACGATGCAGCGCTGGCCCGGTTGCTGCCGGACTTCCACCGCGCCGATCCCGAACACGACGATCAGGATCCGGCCGATCTGAACGGTGCCCTCCGCGGGTTGCACGAGCCCGAGATCATCGACGAGAAGTTGGCTGCCGGGGCAGTGATCCTCGCGACCCTGCCCGATTCCGGCGGAAAGATCGTGCTCACCCAGGAACAGGCCGACGCGTGGTTGACGGGTCTCAACGACGTGAGACTGGCGCTCGGGACCACACTGGGCATCAGTGCGGACACTCCTGACGTACTCGACGAGGGCGATCCTCGTGCTCCCCATCTGGACGTGTACCACTGGTTGACCTGGATGCAGGATTCCCTCGTCCAGGTCCTCGTTCCCTAGGGTGCCGACGTGACCGCAGCCTTCTCGAAACCCGGCCCCCGGGACTGCTTGACCGATGTGGCAGGTCTGTTGGTCGGCCATCATCACGAACTCGACGACGACGCCGCGATGGGGTCCGGTTCGGCCACCGGCTGCACTGTGGTGCGCGTTCTCGGTGGGGCGACGGCGGCCGTCGACGTGCGAGGCGGCGGACCGGGAACGCGCGAGACCGATCTGCTCGATCCGAGCCATTCCGTTCAGCAGGTCGACGCCATCCTGTTGACCGCGGGCAGTGCGTACGGGCTTGCGGCCGCCGACGGCGTCATGCGGTGGCTCGAAGAACACGAACAAGGCATCCCGATGGGCAGTCCGGCTCACGTCGTGCCGATCGTGCCGGCTGCGGTGATCTTCGACCTTCCGGTCGGCGACTGGGCCGCGCGCCCCACCGCGGAGTTCGGCTACCGTGCTGCGGCCACGGCGGCGACCGAGTTCGCGACGGGATCGGTCGGGGCGGGAGTCGGTGCTCGCGCCGGCGTGCTCAAAGGTGGGGTGGGCACCGCGAGCACGGTGATCGAGGGCGGTCCGGCCGACGGAGTGACGGTCGCAGCTCTGATGGTCGTCAACCCTGTGGGCGCGGTGTTCGATCCGTGCACCGGGTTGTTGTGGGGCACCGGCACACTGGGGCCCGCGGACTTCGGCATGCGCAATCCCGACGTCGACGAGGTGCGGACCGCGGCGGCGCTCGAACCCAAGGCCACTGCTCTGAACACCACGATCGGCGTGGTTGCGACGGATGCGCCGCTGTCGGCGGCGTCGTGCAAGCGAATAGCCGTCGCGGGTCACGACGGACTCGCGCGGGCCATCCGGCCTGCGCACTCGCCACTCGACGGCGACACCGTCTTCGCCGTGTCCACGGGTACCAGGGCCGTCACCGCCGAGTCCTCAGTGCCCGCAGCATTCTCCCCGGAACTACCGGTACTGGCCGCGGTCACCGAAGCCGCGGCGATCGTCGTCGAGCGAGCCATCGTCCGGGCCTTGCTCGACGCCACGTCGGTGGCCGGCATCCCCACCTATCGCCAGATCTTCCCCTCCGCATTCACGGCGTCGCGTCTCTGACCGGCAGGTAGCCGCTACCGGTACCGTGGAGAGACCGAGGTTGGAGGCGATCATGAGTGAGACCGGCAAGCTTCCCGGTGAGCGAGTGCGGCCCGCGTGGATGCAGGCAGCCGTCTTCGTCGGAGGATTCGTGGCGCTGCTGTGGATCATCGAGATCATCGACGTCGCGAGCGGTTCACGGCTCGAGCAGAACGGTATCGAGCCTCGTTCCGCCGACGGCTTGTGGGGCATCCTGTTCGCGCCCGTGCTGCACGACGACTGGCAGCACCTGATCGCCAACACGGTTCCCCTGATCGTGCTCGGATTCCTGGTGTTGCTCTCGGGCATCGCGCGTGGTCTGGCTGCTACCGGGATCGTCTGGGTGATCGGCGGCGTCGGTACCTGGCTCACGGCCGGCACCTACAGCAACACGATCGGCGCGTCGATTCTGATCTTCGGCTTCATCACGTACCTGCTCGTTCGTGGATTCTTCACTCGACAACTCGGCCAGCTCGCGATCGGGGTCGTGGTGTTCGTGCTGTACGGCAGCGCGCTGTGGGGCGTGCTGCCGAGCGATCCGAACATCTCCTGGCAGGGCCATCTGTTCGGCGCAGTGGGTGGGGTCGTCGCAGCTCGGCTGCTGTCCGCCGACGCCCGGGCCGACAGAGCGCGCGCCAGAGCACTCGATCGTCCCACTCCGTAGGCGGTAGGTAACCGCGAGCACAGCTGTGTTCGGGCGTGAAATTCGCCGACTCGCGCGGTCAATACTGCCCGAACGTTTCGAGTGACGCGCTCGGCGTGGCAGCATGGCTTACATGCGAATTACCGTCCTGGGATGTTCGGGCAGTGTGTCCGGACCCGATTCACCCGCGTCGGGTTACCTCCTGGAAGAAGAGGAGACCGCGCCGGTCGTTCTCGATTTCGGGCCCGGCGTCCTCGGGGCGTTGCAGCGTTATGTCGATCCGGGTGACGTGAGCGTTCTGCTTTCGCATCTGCACGCCGATCACTGCCTCGACGTTCCAGGTCTGCTCGTGTGGCGTCGCTACCATCCGAACCCGCCGGAAGGGCGCGCGATCGTCTACGGACCGAAGGACACTGCGTTTCGGCTCGGAGTGGCGTCGGCCGAGTGCGGCGGTCAGATCGACGACATGTCCGACACCATCGATCTACGCCGCTGGGTGGACGGCCGGACCATCGAATTCGGACAGCTGTCGATTCTGACCCGGCAGGTGTTCCATCCGCCGGAGTCGTACGGCATGCGGGTCACCACCGGTGGCGGAAAGACATTCGCGTACAGCGGCGACACCGGTATGTGCCAGGCGGTGCAGGATCTGGCTCAGGGTGCCGATGTCTTTCTCTGCGAGGCGTCGTGGACCGACAGCCCGGATCGGCCCGAGGGCGTCCACCTGTCCGGTATCGAGGCCGGTCGCATCGCTCGGGAAGCCGGAGTGGGGGAGCTGCTGCTCACCCATATTCCGCCCTGGACGTCTCGCGAGGATGTCATAGCCGAGGCGAAGGCAGAGTTCAGCGGACCGGTGCATGCCGTCGAGCCAGGGGACGCCTTCACCGTATGACGACGCGCTAGGCTTCGAGTCGTGTCCAGACGAGAAGACGGCAGAGCGGACGACGAGCTCCGCACCATCAAGATCACCCGCGGATTCACCACTCACCCGGCAGGGTCGGTGCTGGTCGAATTCGGCAACACCAGGGTGATGTGCACGGCCAGCGTCGAGGAGGGCGTACCGCGCTGGCGGAAGGGATCCGGCCTCGGCTGGCTCACCGCCGAGTACGCAATGCTTCCCGCTGCCACCCACACGCGCAACGGACGCGAGTCCGTCAAGGGCAAGGTCGGCGGACGCACTCAGGAGATCTCCCGACTGGTCGGACGCTCACTGCGCGCGTGCATCGATCTGGCAGCGATCGGCGAGAACACGATCGCCCTCGACTGTGACGTGTTGCAGGCCGACGGCGGCACCCGTACTGCTGCCGTGACCGGGGCGTTCGTGGCTCTCAGCGACGCCGTCACCTACCTACGAGTAGCTGGACGCCTGGCCGACCCGCAGCCGATCTCGTGCATGATCGCCGCGGTCAGTGTCGGCGTCGTCGACGGCCGGGTGCGTCTCGACCTTCCGTACGAAGAGGATTCGCGAGCCGAGGTCGACATGAACGTCGTTGCGACCGACACCGGAACTCTGGTGGAGATCCAGGGAACCGGCGAGGGCGCGACCTTCCCGCGCACGACCCTCGACAAGCTCCTCGACTCGGCGTTCGTCGGTATCGACAAGCTGTTCGAGGTGCAGAGGGAGGCGCTGGCGTTGCCGTACCCGGGGGATCTGCCCGAGCCTGCCACCGCAGAAACGAAGAAGAAGTTCGGTGCCTGACACCAAGCTGCTGGTAGCCAGTCGTAACGCGAAGAAGCTGCGAGAACTGCGACGGGTACTCGACGCCGCCGGCCTCGTGGGTATCGAGTTGGTCGGTCTCGACGAGGTGCCGCCGTTTCCCGAGGCACCCGAAACCGGAGCGACGTTCGAGGACAACGCGGCGGCCAAAGCGCGCGACGGTGCGGCGGCAACCGGATTGCCCTGCGTCGCCGATGATTCCGGGATCGAAATCGACGCGTTGAACGGAATGCCCGGGGTGCTCTCTGCGCGCTGGTCCGGAACTCACGGGCAGGACGAGGCCAACACGGCGCTCGTGCTGGCGCAGCTGAGCGATACCCCCAACGAACGGCGCGGGGCTGCTTTCGTGTCGGCATGTGCGTTGGTGGTCCCGGGCGGAGCCGAGACCGTCGTTCGCGGCGAGTGGCGCGGCGTTGTAGCGCGAGAGCCGTGGGGGGAGAACGGATTCGGGTACGATCCGATCTTCGTGCCGGAGGGGGACGGCCGCAGTGCCGCGCAGTTGGCTCCGGACGAGAAGGACGCGGCCTCTCATCGTGGCCGCGCGCTGCGCAAGCTGGTTCCTGCTCTCGAAGCGTTGACGGGGCGATAAACGTGGCGGCGCGGGCAGTGTTGACGAGAACCACGGCCGTATTCGCTGCCGCTGTCCTGTGCCTGCTCGGCACCCCTGCTTCGGCAGCGCCGGTCGCGGGATCTTTCGCCGAGGCCTTGGTCTACTCGGTGGCTCATCCCGGTGCGACGCCGGCGGGCGCGAACGATTATTCATGCGTTCCCAGCGCTCGGCATCCCGAACCGGTGATCTTGGTACACGGGTTCCTGGAGAACTCCTACGCGAACTGGTCGTCGCTGTCACCGGCCCTGGTCGACGCCGGATACTGCGTGTTCGCACTCGACTATGGCAACACCGGGCCGGTGCCCGCGTTGGGAGCGCTGGGAACGATTCCCGAGAGTGCCGCGGAGCTGTCCACGTTCGTCGATTCCGTCCTCGAGTCGACTGGCTCATCGAGGGTGTCGATCGTGGGTCACTCGAAGGGCGGGACGGTGCCGCGCTACTACGCCCGCTTCCTCGGCGGTGATCACACCGTCTCGCGCATAGTGGCGCTCTCTCCGCCGAACTATCCCACCGCCGGTCCGCCGGTGCAGGACGACGTGCTCGAGCGGTTGAACGAGGGCAGTGACACAGTCGCGGGAATCGATTACACGACGATCGTGACCCGATACGACCAGGTTGTCGTTCCGTACACGGCGTCGCTCCTCACCGGAGCGGGAAATACGAACGTGGTGCTGCAGGACGTGTGCCCCGGCAATGTCGTCGAGCACACTGGAATCTCGTACGATCCGCTGGCGCAGGGGCTGGTGGAGAACGCGCTGGATCCGGTGAACGCGCAGCCGATCACCTGTTGACGTCAGACGCCGAAGTCGGCCTTGACCTGCTTGGTGCGCTTGTGTTCGACGTAGAACGACAGGAACGGAACAGTTCCGGCGAGCAGGGTGCCGATGGTCCGACCGGCCGGCCACCGCACCTTGATAGCAAGGTCGATCGTCAGGATCAGGTATACGAGGTAGACCCAACCGTGCACTACCGCAATCCAGTTGGGCACATTCTCGACCTTGAAAATGTACTTCGCGACCATTTCGGTCACGAGGACGAGCAACCAGATACCGGTGACGTAGGCGAGCACGCGATAGCGCAGCAGCGCCGACGCGATCTTCCGAGTCTTGTTGGTGGACGCCTTGGTCTTGTCCGGTGCCGAACTCACGTGGTGCTCCTGTCGGTCCCGCGGGATTCGTTCAGCTCCGCGAGGTAGCTGTTGTACTCGAGAAGTTGCCTGGCCTCGGGGTCGTCCAGATCGCCGACGTCGGGGTCTGCCGCGCGGCGCTGGGGGAGCAGGTCGAGAGGGACCTCGGTCGGTCCGTCGGGCTGCCCGGAGTCGGGCTCGTCCTGGTCCTCGTCTTCGAGGCGGACGAACTTGCGGTAGGCGTAGACGACGAACGCCGCGAACAAGGGCCACTGGAACGCGTATCCGAGGTTCTGCCCGTTACCGCCGACCGCCTCGAAGCGTTCCCACTGCCACCAGCCGAGACCGAGACACACCGCCGCGGACACGATCACCAGCGCAATGAGCGAGGGTCGACGATTCGGGCGGGATGAGGTCACCACTCGACGGTACCGGAGCGACTACTACCGAAGGTAGTCACATCGGGTGGTCGGCCGGTGATTCTCACCATGGACGAGCCAGGTGCGACTCACGACCGACGACGGTTCGCCCGTGCTTCGGCAAGTTTCTCGGCACCGGGACCGGTGATGTCGGCGAGAGCGCTGCTGCGCCCCGTCAGCACCAACGCCAGGGTGCCCGCCGATCCCTCGACGACGGGCCCCTCGCCGCGACTCCAGTCCAGATCGGTTGCGCGCCACTGCAGTCGGAGCTCGGGGCCTTTGAACGGTGCCGCACCGCTTTCCGGCACCAGGAAGTCGAGCATCGTAACCATGCGGTGCTCGGGAACGTGGTGCTCGATTCCCAGCGGCCTGCATACATCGAGTCCGTGCACGATGACGTCGGACAACGGGGCCAGCGGACCGTGGCCCGGCGGGGTGAACTTCTTGTCCGCGCGAGCTGTCAGGAGCGCAGGGAATTCGTCGCCGTGCTTGCGCTTCATTCGCTGGGTCATCATCTGATTGGCCCGGTCGAAGTTCCCACGAGTGCACACCATGGCGAGTCCGAACTGCCAGAGCGGGACGATCAGGGGCACCACGAGATGGGCGGCGACGTCGCGGACCGTCCAGGCGTCGCACAGCGATGGGGTGTCCCACTGTTCGGGTGTCAGGGTGTCGAAAGTGCGTGCGAGAGAGCGTCGTTCGTCGGAAGCTTCGGCGAAGATCGCGTCGTCGTCGGGATCGCTGGACATACGAGCCACCTTCACACGTTGGAACCTGTAGACCTGGGAGTCTCGAGAAAAGCCGGGTCGAACGACCGTTGTGCGCGAGGGGGGACTTGAACCCCCACGTCCTGAGACACTGGAACCTAAATCCAGCGCGTCTGCCAATTCCGCCACTCGCGCGTGCCGGTGAAGTCTACAACCGATGCTGCTGTGCGTGCGACGCGGTTCTTCGAGCCACGTCGACGTCCGATTAGGCTCGCCGGGTGGTGAAGAAGGAGAACTCGTTCGATCCGGCGCGCATCCTCGAACTGCTGTGGCGGGTCGACGCGAAACCGAGCCGAACCGGCCTGAGCGTCGACGCGATCGTCGACGCGGCAATCGAGATGGCCGATGCGAACGGGTTGGAGTCGGTGTCGATGCGCAATGTGGCCGAGCATCTGGGGGTCGGCGCGATGTCGCTGTACACCCACGTGCCGGGGCGTCAAGAGTTGACGGACCTGATGATCGATCGGTCTCTGGCAGATCTGTACACACACGTCGACGAGCCGGCATCGGTTCCCGGTGGGTGGCGGTCCGCGTTGCGTTTTGTTGCCGAGCGCAATTGGCAACTCTATCAACGACATTCGTGGCTGATCGACGCCGTCGGTGCGCGTCCGGTGCTCGGTCCGCACACCAACGACAAGTACGAGGCAGAGCTGCGCACCCTCGTCGGTACCGGGCTCGGTGACGTCGAGATCGATTCGGTGTTGACACTGGTTCTCACTCACGTCTCGGGGACCGCGAGGGCCTCGGCCGCGGTCGATCGGGTGAAGAAGCAGTCGGGAATGTCCGACGCTCAGTGGTGGGCAGCTACTGCACCCGTCATCGAGCGGGTGATGACGCGCGAGCGTTTTCCGGTGTCGTCCCGCATCGGGACGGCCGCGGCGACGTCGTACGACGCCGCGAGCGACCCCGTGCATGCCTATCGTTTCGGTGTGGAGTGCATCCTCGATGGCGTCGAGGTGCTGATCTCGCAGAGTCAGCCCGCCGATCGGAGCGCAGCCTCGGAGTGACGCTGCGGCGGTCTGCGCAGCTTGTGCTGGTAACGCCAGAGCGCGTGCTCGAGCGAGGCGAGATCGACGTGGAGTGCGTCCGCTGCGGCGTCGAGAATCACGGGGGAGCGTTCCTCGGCGATGTCGGCGGCCAGCTCTCGATGGAGTGGTTCGAGAGCGTCGGCAACGAACGCGGTCAGATGTGCGGTGGCCTTGTCGGTGCGCACGCCCAGATGCATGAGCATGCACTCCCAGGTGGTCTCGCCGAGGCCAGGGATCGCGCGGAACGCATCGAAATGTTCCTTCGTGTGCTGCTCGAAATCGGTCGAACGGCTCAACCCCGACGCGATCAGCGTCTGCGCTGCCACAGCGGCTGCCGCCGCCTTGGTTCGGCTGTTTCCTGGAACGAGCTGACGGTTGGACAGGATCTGCACGAGCTGATCCGGATCCGAAGTCAGTTCTGCAAGGGTTGTCAAGTCGTCGAGTCGGTTATCGCCGCGGTGTGACCGCCACCGTCCGATCACCGCTCGCACCCCACTGGTCGGTCCTCCGTAAGGAGCGCGCGCGGAGAAGATCGCATCGAGTAGCGCCGCCTCGGATTCGCCGCGCCACCCCGGTGTCCAGTGCGGCGAATTCGATTGCGAGGCAATCAATTCGATGTGCGACAGCATTGCTTCGAGCTCGCCCGTCGTGCAAGTGTCCGTAACCGATGAATACATGAATTCCCCCCGGAGTTCGTCGACCGCCCTGTCGGATGCGGTTCGTAGGAGAAAGCTAGACGACCCCACCGACAGGTCACCGGACGCTCACGGAGTGCTCGAGATCACATCACAAAAAGATAACGAAAAATGCGAGGGTTCCCTCATGTTTCGCTGTCGCCGCCGAGTCTCCCGCCAGGGTCGATGCGGGTTACTCGCGAGTTGGGTAAACACAAAGTAAAGGCGCTTGCACGGACGTACTCGCTGGTAGCACTCGGACGTCCGAGCAAACCTGAGGATTTCCTCATGATTTTGTGTCAACCTGGAGCAGCGCGAAGGAGACCTGTCGACGAAGACAGGCTCACGCTTTGCCCTGTTGCCCACGACGCACCACGGCAGTCATCACAGCGAACGCCTCGACCCCCCGAGACGTCCACGAGAGGAATCTTCAGCCTTGACGATCAACGAGAGCACACCATCACACGGACGCGGCTCGCGAAGCACAGGCAACGCAGGCAAAGCCCCTAGAAGCAGTGGCGGCTCTCGGACTCTGGCAGATCGATTCGCCGCGGGCGAACCGTACGCTCTGGCGTTCGGTGGTCAGGGTGCGCCCTGGCTGAGTTCGCTCGAAGAGCTCGCGCGCGATTCCGCGCTCGAGCCCGAACTGACCGATCTCGTCAACGAGGCCGCAGCAGTACTCGCGCCCGTGTCCGACGAGCTGCTGGTCGTCCGCTCGGTCGGCTTCGACCCGATCGGTTGGATGCTCGAGCAGGACCTCGCCGACGACGACACCGCCGGCTCCTACGGGCCTTCCGAAGCGGCACTGACTTCGGCTGCGGTGTCTCTGCCGGGCGTCTTCCTCACTCAGGTCGCCGCGTTGCGCGCGCTGAAGCTGCAGGGCCTCGACCCCGCCCAGACCCCGCCGGTCAAGGTGGTCGGACACTCGCAGGGCCTCATCGCCGCCGAGTCCGTCGCCGCGGACGGCGCACAGGACGCCAACTTCCTGGCCATCGCGCAGTTGGTCGGTGCTGCTGCCGGACTCGTCGGACGTCGCCGCGGCATCATCGGTGCCGGTGACCGTGCGCCGATGGTCTCGGTCGGCAACGTCGAGCCCGAACGTCTGCAGGCGATCGTCGACGAGCTCGAGATACCGGGAGCACCCGAACGCTCCGCTGCTCTGGCCATCCGCAACGGTCGTCGCCGCGTCGTGCTGTCCGGGCCGCCGGCTCAGTTGGCTCGCGTGCAGGAGAAGTGCGAGCAGATCGCGGCTCGGGAAGAACGTGAGCGCGATGCCAAGAAGCGCGGCGGCGCGGTGTTCGCACCCGTCTTCGAGCAGCTCCCGGTCGAGATCGGCTTCCATCACCCCGCATTGAACGACGCCGTGGAGCTCGTCGACGCCTGGGCGCAGCGTTGCGGTCTCGACGCCGCCCTGGCCCGCGAACTGGCGCAGAAGATCCTCGTCGATTCCGTGGACTGGGTCGACGCCATCGACGGTGTCGTCGAGGCCGGCGCGGACTGGATCCTCGACCTCGGACCCGGTGACCTCCTCACCCGCATGACCAACCCGGCGCTGCGTGGACAGGGCGTCGGCATCATCGCGGCATCCTCACGCGGCGGCCACCGAAATCTGCTCACTCCAGGAGCCGCACCCGAGGTGCAGCCGGCATGGTCGGCATTCGCACCCAAGCCCGTGACGCTCCCGGACGGCCGCGTCGTCGTCGAGACCTCCTTCACCAAGATGACCGGACGTTCGCCGATCCTGCTCGCCGGCATGACGCCGACGACGGTCGACGCGAAGATCGTCGCGGCCGCAGCCAACGCAGGCCACTGGGCCGAGCTCGCCGGTGGCGGACAGGTCACCGAGGACATCTTCACCGACCGCGTCGCCGAGCTCTCCACGTTGCTCGAGCCCGGCCGTGCCATCCAGTTCAACTCGCTCTTCCTCGACCCGTACCTGTGGAAGCTGCAGCTCGGCGGTCGCCGCATCGTGCAGCGGGCCCGTGCAGCGGGTGCGGCCATCGACGGCGTCGTCGTCACGGCAGGCATCCCCGAACTGGACGAGGCAGTGGCTCTTATCGAAGAGCTCTCCGAGGCCGGAATCAGCTACGTCTCGTTCAAGCCGGGAACCGTCGCGCAGATTCGCGCAGTGATCCGCATCGCGAACGAGGTTCCGTCCTACCAGGTCAACGTCCATATCGAGGGTGGCCGCGCAGGCGGGCACCACTCGTGGGAAGACCTCGACGACCTGCTGCTGACCACCTACGCCGAGCTCCGCTCGCGCCCCAACCTGGTGATCTGCGTCGGCGGCGGTATCGGAACACCCGAGCGGGCCGCGGACTACCTCACCGGAACCTGGTCTGCCGTGCACGGATACCCGAAGATGCCTCTCGACGGCATCCTCGTCGGTACCGCTGCGATGGCCACTCTGGAAGCCACGACCGCTCCCGAGGTCAAGCAGCTTCTCGTCGACACTCCGGGAACCCCCGACTGGGTCGGTGCCGGAACCGCCAACGGCGGAATGGCGTCGGGCCGTAGCCAGCTCGGTGCCGACATCCACGAGATCGACAACGCGGCATCGCGTTGCGGTCGGCTGCTCGACGAGGTCGCCGGCAACGCCGACGCCGTTGCCGAGCGCCGCGACGAGATCATCGCCGCACTCGACGGCACCGCCAAGCCGTTCTTCGGCGACGTCGCCGAGATGACCTACCAGCAGTGGCTGAGCCGCTACCTGGATCTGGCCATCGGAACGGACTCGCGCAGCGAATTCGATTGCGGCGGTGAGTTCACCGATGCCGTGACCGAGGCCCGTGAATCGGTGTGGCTCGACGTCACCTGGCGCACGCGCTTCCTCGAAATGCTGCAGCGCGCCGAGGCACGCTTGCACCCGGTCGATCGTGGCCCCATCCCCACCCTGTTCGCCGACGCCGAGGTACTCGAGCGTCCGCGCGCAGCACTGAAGTCACTGCTCGCTCAGTTCCCCGACGCCGGTGACGTGGTGCTGCACCCGGCCGACATCACCTTCTTCACCTCGCTGTGCCGCATGCCCGGCAAGCCGGTCAACTTCGTTCCCGTCGTCGACGGTGACGTACGCCGCTGGTGGCGCAGTGACTCGCTGTGGCAGGCACACGACGCTCGCTACTCGGCCGATCAGGTGTGCATCATCCCCGGAACCGTTGCCGTCGCCGGTATCACTCGCGTCGACGAGCCGGTGGGCGAACTGCTGAACCGCTTCGAGAAGGCCACCGCAGACCAGCTTCTCGCCGAGGGCGTAGAGCCGGCGGCCATCGCCAGCCGACGCCACGCCGAGATCGCACCGGGACTGCTGGGCATCGTGCTGGCAGCACCCGACGTCACGTGGGCCTCGCGTATGACGCAGAACCCCGTTGCACGCCTGGGCGATCCGGCCGACTGGACCGTCGACTCCGATACGGTCGCCTCGCATCCGCAGACCGGCTCCTCGCTCACCGTGCTCGATGCCGAGCACGTCGAACTGCTGGTCCCGCTCGCCCCGGGCAAGGAAGTACGCATCCGTCTGACGGTGCCTGCCTCCACGATCGACGGCGGCGCTCCGGTCGTCACCGCAGAGGATGCACAGCAGGCCATGTCGGCACTGCTCGGAGTTGCGGCAGGACAGGACCTTCCGACGGTCAAGAACGGTGTCGCGCGGCTGAACATCGCCTGGATCCCCGATCTGATCGCCGACCACGCCGGCGTCACCGGATCCGGACTGCCCGACACACTGACCGTCAGCGGCAAAGCCGTTCCCGACGTCCTCGTCGGCGCCTGCTGGCCCGCCGTCTTCGCCGTGCTCGGAGCGACGCGCAACGCCGAAGGCATCGACGTCATCGAAGGCATGCTCGACCTGGTGCACCTCGATCACAGCGTCAACCTCGTCGGTGAATTGCCGACCGACACTTCGATTCTCGTGGTCAAGGCCGCTGCAGGAGAGGTGCTCGACACCGATCTCGGTCGCGTCGTCGAGGTCACCGTCGAAATCGGTGCCATGCTCGGTGAGGGGCTCGACGCCCCGGCCGTCGCAACTCTGGTGGAGCGCTTCGCCATTCGTGGACGCACCGGCAAGGGCGAGTTGGTGGATCCGGCTCGCGCCGGCGGTTCGCTGAGCGCCGACGCCAAGGACACTCCGCGTCGTCGCCGTCGCCAGGCCACCATCGTGGCCCCGCGCAACATGGCCGCGTTCGCCCAGGTCTCGGGCGATCACAACCCGATTCACACCTCGGATGCCGCGGCGTTGCTCGCCGGCCTCGGTAGCCCGATCGTGCACGGCATGTGGCTCTCGGCTGCGGCGCAGCAGACCGTCACCGCAGTCGACCATGAGGACACCAAGACTCCTCCGCGTCGTCTCACTGCCTGGACTGCTCGTTTCCTCGGAATGGTCCGTCCCGGAGCGGAGATCGACGTTCGCGTCGACCGCACCGGATTCGATCAGGGTGCCGAACTGGTCGAGGTGTCCTGCCGAGTCGGCGGCGAACTGGTCATGGTCGCCACCGCACGCACCGCCGCGCCGAAGACCGTCTACGCGTTCCCCGGCCAGGGCATCCAGCGCCCGGGTATGGGACTGGACGCACGCGCTCGCTCCAAGGCCGCGCGTGAGATCTGGGAGCGAGCCGACAAGCACACCCGCAACGCGCTCGGCTTCTCCATTCTCGCTGTCGTGCGCGACAATCCGACGTCGCTCAAGGCCCGCGGGGTCACGCACAAGCATCCCGACGGTGTGCTGCACCTGACGCAGTTCACCCAGGTTGCGATGGCCGTTCTCGGTGTCGCACAGGTTGCCGAACTGCGCGAATCCGGAGCGTTCGTGGAGAATTCGATTCTCGCCGGCCACTCGGTGGGTGAGTACAACGCTCTGGCCGCCGTTGCCGGTGTGCTCCCGCTCGAGGCCGTTCTCGAGGTCGTCTTCCAGCGTGGCTCGGCCATGCACGCACTCGTTCCCCGTGACGAGAACGGCCGCAGTGACTACCGCATGGCTGCCATCCGCCCGTCCCAGATCGGCCTGGCCGACGAGGACGTGCAGGGCTTTGTCGCCGGTGTCGCAGCAGAGTCCGGTGAGTTCCTCGAGATCGTCAACCTCAACTTGCGTGGCTCGCAGTACGCCATCGCAGGCACCGTTGCCGGCCTCGGTGAGCTCGAAAAGAAGATCGCCATCCGCCGGGCAGAGTTCGGCGGCAAGGCCGCCTACATCATGGTTCCGGGCATCGACGTGCCGTTCCACTCGACGGTTCTGCGCGGTGGAGTCGACGATTTCCGTAGCCGCCTCGAGACCCTGCTGCCCGAGCAGCTCGATCCCGCGATCCTGGTCGGTCGCTACATTCCGAACCTGGTGCCCAAGCCGTTCTCGCTCGACCGGGCCTTCGTTCAGGAGATCGCCGACCTCGTACCGTCCGAGCCGCTGAACACCGTTCTCGCGGAGTTCGATTCGTGGGCCGCACGGCCGAGCGATCTGTGCCGCGTGATCCTGACCGAATTGCTCGCATGGCAGTTCGCCAGCCCGGTCCGGTGGATCGAGACTCAGGATCTGCTCTTCGCAGACGAGTCCGACGGCGGTATGGGCGTCGAGCGTTTCGTCGAGATCGGGCTCGGTGCAACACCGACCGTGGCCAACCTCGCGTCGCAGACTCTCAAGCTGCCCGGCCGCTTCGGGCACCCGGTCGAGGTACTGAACCTCGAGCGCGAAGCCGCGATCGTCTACGGCACCGATACCGACCCGGCTCCGGCCGACGAGGACGAGGCAACACCCGCTCCCGAAACCGCTGCTCCGGCAGCAGCGGCCGCTCCGGCTGCAGCACCCGCTCCGGCCGCGGCACCGTCGGGTGGACCTCGTCCCGACGACATCGCGTTCGTCGCCGCCGACGCGACCAAGATCCTCATCGGACTGTGGACCAAACTGCAGCTCGATCAGATCGGGCCCGCCGACACCATCGAGGCACTGTGCGACGGCGTGTCCTCGCGTCGTAACCAGCTGCTCGTCGACCTCGGCTCCGAGCTCTCGCTCGGTGCCATCGACGGCGCAGCCGACGCCGACATGGGTGCGCTCTCGGGCACGGTCAACAAGCTGGCTCGTACCTACAAGCCGTTCGGCCCGGTGCTCAGCGACTCGATCAACGACCATCTCCGCAAGGTCTTCGGCCCCTCGGGACGACGCCCGGCCTCCATCGCCGATCGCGTCAAGAAGACCTGGGAACTGGGCGACGGCTGGGCGCACCACGTCACCGCCGAGGTCGCTCTGGGTACCCGTGACGGTGCCTCGGTCCGCGGCGGTGCACTCGGTGGCCTGGCCGACGGCGCTCTCGCCGACGGCACTGCCGTCGACAACGTTATCGACGCCGCGGTTGCTTCGGTTGCCGCTCGTCGCGGAATCGCAGTGTCCATGCCGCAGGCAGGTGGCGGGGCCGGCGGAACCGTCGACGCTGCTGCTCTGGGCGAGTTCACCGAGCACATCACCGGTCGCGACGGCGTTCTCGCCTCCGCAGCCCGGTTGGTGCTCGAGCAGCTCGGCCTGGCGGACGCACCCAACGCGCTGCTGGCCGAGAACCCCGATGCTGCTCTGGTGGAGCTGGTTTCGGCCGAGCTCGGCTCCGACTGGCCTCGCCTGGTCGCTCCCGCGTTCGACGCCAAGCGCGCCGTGCTGATCGACGACCGGTGGGCCACCGCCCGTGAGGATCTGGCTCGGTTGTGGCTCGGTACCGCAGGTGATGTCGCTGTTGAGTCCTTCGCCGGTGCAGGCAATGCCGTTGCAGCACAGGCACAGTGGTGGAAGGCCAAGGCCGACTACGAGAACAAGGCCGTACTCGCCGATACCTTCGGACGCATCGCAGACATCGCGGTCGCATCCGAGGACAAGGGTCAGTGGGCCGACGACGTCGCAGTCGTCACCGGCGGCAGCAAGGGATCCATCGCCGCGGCAGTGACCGCTCAGTTGTTGGCCGGGGGAGCGACGGTCTTCGTCACCACCTCGCGGCTCGATGACGAGCGCCTGGGCTTCTACCGCTCGCTCTACCGCGACAACGCTCGCAACGGAGCGTCGCTGTGGGTGGTTCCGGCCAACATCGCGTCGTACACCGACGTCGATGCCCTCATCGAGTGGATCGGCAGTGACTACATCGACACTGCCGGTGGCGCAAAGACATTGGTCAAGGCAGCTGCCACTCCGACGATGCTGTTCCCGTTTGCCGCACCTCGGGTCATGGGCGAGATGTCCGACGCCGGAGCTCGCGCCGAAATGGAAATGCGCGTGCTGCTCTGGTCGGTCGAGCGTCTGATCACCGGACTGTCGAAGGTCGGCTACGACAACGACATCGACACTCATCTGCACGTGGTGCTCCCCGGATCGCCGAACCGCGGAATGTTCGGTGGCGACGGTGCCTACGGTGAGTCGAAGGCCGCACTCGATGCAGTCGTCGCGAAGTGGGGCTCGGAGAAGAACTGGGCCGAGCGGGTGTCCATCGCGCACGCTCACATCGGGTGGGTTCGCGGAACCGGCTTGATGGGCGGCAACGATCCCATCGTCGAGGCGGTCGAAGCCGAAGGTGTCCGTACCTGGTCGACCGAGGAGATGGCGACCGAGCTGCTGCGGCTGTGCACCTTCGACGCACGTCGTCAGGCTGCGCAGGAGCCCATCGTCGCCGATCTGACGGGTGGCTTGGCCAACACCAAGCTCAACCTCGTCGAGCTTGCTCGCGACGCGGCCGCTGCTGCGGCCGAGAAAACCGAAGAGGCCGTAGACAGTTCGGTCATCGCCGCGTTGCCCGCACCTCCGCGGCTCGCCCCGACCACCGCTCCAGCGTGGCCGACCCTCGATGTCGATCCGAAGGACCTGATCGTCATCGTCGGTGCAGGTGAGCTCGGACCTTACGGTTCGGCGCGTACTCGCTTCGAGATGGAGGTCGACGAGCAGCTCTCTGCCGCAGGCGTTCTCGAACTCGCGTGGAACACCGGCCTGATCGCCTGGGAGAACGATCCCAAGCCGGGCTGGTACGACATCGAGTCCGGTGACCTCGTTCCCGAGGAGGACATCGCCGACAAGTACCACGACATCGTGGTCGAGAAGTGCGGTATCCGCACGTACGGCGACGACGGCGCAATGGTCGGTAACACCGCTCCGCTAATGACCTCGATCTTCCTCGACAACGACCTCACGTTCGTCGTCGGAACCGAGATCGACGCACGGTCGTTTGCGGCTGCCGATCCCGAGCACACGCTGATCACACCGGTCCCCGATTCGAGCGACTGGCAGGTCACTCGCAAGGCGGGCACCGAGATTCGCGTTCCGCGCAAGATGAAGCTCACCCGTACCGTGGGTGGTCAGATTCCGACCGGATTCGATCCCACCAAGTGGGGCATCTCGCCCGACATGGCGAGTTCGGTGGATCGTGTTGCCCTGTGGAACATCGTCACCACGGTCGACGCCTTCATCTCCTCAGGCTTCAACCCGTCGGAACTGATGCGCTGGGTGCACCCGACGTTGGTCGCCAACACTCAGGGCACCGGCATGGGCGGCATGGAGTCCATGCGCTCGCTGTACATCGACACCCTGCTCGGCGATGCTCGTGCGAACGACATCCTGCAGGAGGCTTTGCCGAACGTCGTTGCTGCACACGTGGTTCAGTCGTACATCGGTAGCTACGGCGCGATGGTTCACCCCGTTGCCGCCTGCGCCACCGCGGCCGTCTCGGTCGAGGAGGGCGTCGACAAGATCAAGCTGGGCAAGGCGCAGCTCGTGGTCGCCGGCGGATTCGACGACCTGAGCACCGAAGGCATCATCGGTTTCGGCGACATGTCGGCCACGGCGGACTCGGCAGCGATGTCCGCCAAGGGAATCAGCGATCGACGGTTCTCCCGGGCCAACGACCGTAGGCGCGGAGGGTTCGTCGAATCGCACGGCGGCGGAACGATTCTGCTCGCTCGCGGCGATCTGGCACTCGAGATGGGCCTGCCCGTCCTCGGAGTGGTGGCCTACGCACAGTCGTACGGCGACGGAGTGCACACGTCGATCCCGGCTCCGGGACTCGGCGCACTCAGCGCCGGTCGCGGCGGCAGGGATTCGGCACTTGCGCTCTCGCTCAACGCACTCGGCGTCAGCGCAGACGACGTGGCCGTGATCTCCAAGCACGACACCTCGACTGCAGCCAACGACCCCAACGAGGCCGAGTTGCACACCCGCCTGGCCAAGGCCATCGGTCGTTCGGACGGCGCTCCGCTGTTCGTCGTCTCGCAGAAGTCCCTCACCGGGCACTCGAAGGGCGGAGCGGCTGCCTGGCAGCTCATCGGCCTGTGCCAGGTGCTGGCCAACGGTGTCATCCCGCCGAACCGCAGCCTCGACTGCGTCGACGACAAGATGACCGGTTTCGAGCACTTGGTGTGGGCTCGTGAGCCGCTGCGCTTCGGTGACTCGGTTCCGCTGAAGGCGGGTCTGCTCACCTCGCTCGGCTTCGGGCACGTGTCCGGACTCATCGCGCTGGTGCACCCTCAGGCGTTCCTCGAGGCCGTTCCGGCCGAGCGGCGTGCGGAGTACATCGCGAAGGCGAACGAACGTCGTATCGCCGGTCAGCGCAGGCTGATCTCCGCGATGGTGGGTGGCGACTCCCTCTACGAGCGGCCGGACGATCGACGACTGGGACATGACGGGACGCCGGCCAAGGCGTCACGCGAACTGGAGGCCAACGTGTTGCTCAACGAGTCCGCTCGCCTCGGCGAGGACGACGTCTACTCCTCCGGTCTGCCGGGTGCCATCTGATGGCAATCCTGGGAGTGGGTTTCGACCTGGTGACGGTGTCCGACTTCGCCGAGCAGATGGAAAAGGTCGGCACGACGATGATTCGCGACAGCTTCACCGCGGGTGAACGTCGGCACGCGGCGACCAAGAGCTCCGACCCGACGCGGCACTACGCAGCACGGTGGGCAGCCAAGGAAGCAGTTCTGAAAGCTTGGGCGACATCACGTTTCGCACGGCCGCCGCAGATCGGCGACAATCCGTACCCGTTGATCGAGGTCGTCAACGATGCGTGGGGCCGACCGTCCATCAAGCTGCACGGCATGGCGCAGGAGTTTTTGCCGACGGTCAAGATTCACCTGTCGCTGACGCACGACGGCGATATCGCCGCCGCGGTGGCGATCCTGGAGGAGTGACTCCGCGCTGAACGACGACAAGGCCCGTCCGATCCACGAGATCGGGCGGGCCTTTCGTGTGGCTGAAGCGAGCGGGTCAGGCGTCGTCGGTGTTGACCGACCCACCGGAGCGCCTGCTCTCCTTCTCCGCGACGAGCAGATACGCCATCATGATTCGCTTGAGTTCGGCCACGGCATCTTCGTGGCTCTGGCCGTCCTGCACCGAGAAGTTCAGCATCGAGTAGACGATGTGTACCAACACCTGGGCCATCAGATTGCGACGATGCCGCGGTGTGCGCGGCGTCAACGGTCCGAGCATGCGTGAGACCTGATCGGCGAACTCGCGCTCGTGAATGACCCCGGTGGCGCGGGTGGACGGTGTCGACTGCATCGCGAGCCATACCTCGCGGCGCGACGGGTCCGTCATCCACATGCCGGCCATGTGGTCGACGAAATTGTTCAGGAACCGCACCCAGTCCAGGGACGGGACCTCGCCGTCGAACTCTGCCAATTCCTGTTGGACTCCCACGAGGTCCTGACGATTGAGTTCGCAGACGATGACGTACTTGTTGGCGAAGAACTGGTACAGCGTGCCGATCGGTAGCTCCGCCCGCGACGCGACTTCTTCACATGTGAACGACTCGAAGCCCACGTCGCTGAGCAGTTCACGCGACGCCTGAAGCAACGCGTCGAATTTGCGTTGGCTGCGTTCCTGCGTGGGACGGCGCCTCGGCATCAGCTCCTGAGTCTGCGCCGTCGACTCGAGCGCGGCGTCGAGACGGCGCGAGGACTGGGCACGAGCAGAGGATTCCACCCGGTCAGGCTATCCGTCGCGGGTGCACGGTATCCACTTCTGTCGTGCGGGTCGCATCGCCCACTCCGGATTCGGTCGTTCTTGTGGGGGACCGCTGTGTGTGTCGACAGCTGTCGGGCCGTCTCGCTGTGACAATCCCCAAGTTCAATATCAGCCAGCCAAACGGGCAACCGGTATGGTTATAGGCATTGAATCAATTTCCGTGCAGGGTGGCCGTCGTTCGTGTCCGTGGGACGACGTTCATGGTCGGGAGCCTCACCCCGAGCACAGGGAGACTGCAGTGGCAACAATCGGTACAGCGATCGAATCCGGCTCGATGCAGACGGTCCTGCTCGAGCCGACCTCGGGGGAGGTGCTCGCGCACTCCACCACCTCGCTCGACCCCGACGTGACCGCCGTTCTACCGCGCGCGATCTCGGATATGCGTGCCGAGGCAGCAACGCTGAACGTGTCGGTCGACGCCGTCGCCGTCGTGCATCGGTCCGAGTCCGAGCGCGCCGAACTCGCCACGGCAGTGACCGACGAGTCGACGGTGTTCGTCTCGGCATCCCAGTCGTTCCTGTCCTGGTTGGCCCGTACGAAGGACCTCGCCGACGCGAGCACGGTGCTGCTCTATTACATGGGCGAACGCGGCGTATCCATCTCTCTCGCCGACGCAGCCGATGCCACACTCACGCCCGCCAAGAATGCTGCCCTGGACTCGATGTCCCCCGAACGAATCGGCAGCACGATTCCCCTGGCATGGGAAGTGGTCGACGAATCCGGCAAGAAACCGCAGGCCGTGGCGCTGTTCGGAGACAGATCGAGCAACCGGGACTTGATCGACATTCTCTCCCTCGGTCTCGGTGTGCCCGTCGTGCGAGTGGGTGCCGCAGATCGAGTCGCCGCCTGCGGAGCGGCCTGGCTCGCATCGGTTTCGGTCGAGGATCAGGCCCTCGTGGTTACGGAGGCAGTCGACGAGTCCGAAGAGGCCGCAGGGCCGGAGACGATCCCTTCGGTGATGCTCACGGCTCCGGTGACAGCAACGGGCAGGTCGAGTTCAGTGACCGGCGGCCGCAAACTGATCTTCGCTGCGGTGCTGCTCGCCGGGGTGGCCTCGGCAGGTGTCGCCGTTGCGGCCACGCTGCCGAGTGACGGGGATGGCACCGCCGAACAGAGCGCCGACCGACGCGACGGCGGAACCGATTTGGCCGGCGCAACGCGATACGTCGATCCGACGACTATTGCGCCTGCACTGCCGGTCGACGCCCTGCCCAAGACGCTCCCGCCCACGGCGGATTCGGCCGTCGAGCCGACGACTACGCCGACTGGGACGACGCAGCAGTGGACTCCACAGCAAGAGACTCCTCAGCAGTGGACTTCGCCGTCCTGGGTACCGCCGGGCGCTGCGCCTGCAGGTACCCCGCAGCCCGCTGCGGCGACTGTGGATCCGCCGCAATTGACTGTGCCCACCGTCGTTCCCGAGCCGGGCAAGTCCCAGGAGCAACTCGAGCATGAAGCCTGGGATCGGCACTGGCAGCACACAGGTGAGTGGATCGCGCAGGAATTGGCTGGAGGCTGACGTGTCGCTTCGGTAGGTGCGAGCAAATGACAGACTGGCGAGAGCCCGTCTGTCATTTCTCGTTTGGAGGAACCATGCCGACCGATGTACGCCCCGCCGACATTCGATCCGCGATCGCGAAGTCGATGCCTCGCGCGAAATCGGAGCTGGCAGAACTGGTCCGGTTCCGATCTGTGCACGATCCTCGGCAGTTCCCGGTAGAAGAATGCGTCGGTGCAGCGCAGTGGGTGCAGCGGGCGTTCGTCGACGCCGGGATTCCCGACGTGCAGTTGATCGAGACCAGCGACGGCTCACTGGCTGTCGTCGGTTCGCGGCCGGCACCGGCGGGAGCACCGACCGTTCTGTTGTATTCGCACTACGACGTCCAGCCTCCCGGCGACAGAAGCTACTGGGACAGTGAGCCTTTCGAGCTGACCGAGCGTGACGGTCGGTGGTACGGCCGAGGCGCGGCCGACTGCAAGGGCAACATCTTGATGCATCTGCTGGCGCTGCGCGCGGTGGGGGAGTCGCTCGACGTCGGCGTGCGGATCGTCTGCGAGGGTTCTGAAGAGATGGGCACGGGCGGGCTCGAAGCACTCGTCGACGAGCGGCCAGAGTTGTTCGCTGCCGATGTCGTGGTGATCGGGGACACCGGCAACACTACGGTGGGTCTGCCGACGGTCACCACCACTCTTCGTGGGATAGCCAACGTCGTCGTACACGTGGAAACGCTTGCCGGAGAGGTGCATTCCGGAATGTACGGGGGACCGGCACCCGATGCGCTCGGCGCGCTGATCCAGGTGCTGGCGACTCTGCGCAACGAGCACGGTGACACCACGGTCGACGGTCTCGATGGCGCGCAGACCTGGGATGGGGTGCCGTACGACGCCGAGCAGTTCAAATCCGACGCCGGGGTGCTCGACGGAGTCGCTCTGGCGGGTTCGGGCACCGTGGCCGACGCGGTATGGGCGCGCCCAGCTCTGACCGTTCTCGGAATCGACTGCCCACCCGTCGTGGGCTCGGCCGCTGCCATCTCCCCTCGAGCCTCGGCACGGCTGAATTTGCGAGTTCCGCCAGGGATGGATCCGCAGCAGGCGCAGGACGCGTTGGTGGCGCATCTGGAGGCACGTACGCCGTGGAATGCGCGTGTCACCGTCGAGCGTGAGGCGATCGGTTCGCCGTTCCTGGCCAGAACAGACGGCCCGGGGTACGCGGCGTTGTCAGGTGCCTTGGAAGAGGCATTCGGACGTCCCATGGGGACGGCGGGGCAGGGCGGGTCCATTCCGTTGTGCAACGCGTTGGCGGAGGCGTTGCCGGACGCCGAGATCATGCTGATGGGCGTCGAAGAGCCCCGATGCCGGATCCACGCCCCGAACGAGAGCGTGGACCCGACGGAAATCGAGAAGATGGCCGTCGCCGAAGCATTGTTCCTGCAGCGGCTGGCCGGTTCAGACAGATAGGTCGCGGCGCAGTTTGGCGACGTGGCCGGTGGCGCGCACGTTGTACTGCGCCACCTCGATCTTGCCGGCCTCATCTACGAGGAACGTGGAGCGGATGACGCCCTCGTAGACCTTGCCGTAGTTCTTCTTCTCACCGAACGCACCCCAGGCCTGCAACGTCGTCTTCGCCTCGTCGGAGAGCAGGGGGAATGTCAGCTCCTCCTTGTCGCGGAACTTGGCGAGTTTGGCCGGCTTGTCGGGGGAGATGCCGACGACCTCGAGGCCTTCGCCGTTGAGCTCGGCGAGGCTGTCGCGGAAGTCGCAGGCCTGCTTGGTGCAGCCAGGGGTGCTCGCGGCGGGGTAGAAGTACACGATCACCTTCTTGCCGGCGTAGTCGGCGAGGGAGACGTCGTTGCCGTCGGCATCGGGCAGGGTGAACGCCGGAGCGGTGTCGCCCGGCTCGAGCTTGCTGTATTCGGTCACCGCACGAGAGTATCGAAATACCGCCGTGCTCTAGGCTCGAGTACGACCAAGACTATTTGCAGACAAGTTGGAGGACACGTGGCCAAGGACACCGACCGAATCGAGCGCGAGATCGAGGCCGCTCGCAATCAGCTGGCCAGCACGCTGGACGAGCTGAGCGTCCGTGCCAGCCCCAAGAACATCGTCGCCAACACCAAGCAGACGGTGGTGGCCAAGCTCAACGAGCCGGCCGTGAAGTTCACTCTGCTCGGAGTCGGCGCAGTGGTAGCAGTTCTCGTGGTTCGCAGGATCTTCAACTGACGCAACAGGTGCCTTGACCAGCCGATTTCACATCTGGCCGCATCTGCTGTTAATGTTTCTCCCGCACCGCAGAGAACACGCGGTGCGGATCGGCGCCATTAGCTCAGTTGGTTAGAGCAGCTGACTCTTAATCAGCGGGTCCGGGGTTCGAATCCCTGATGGCGCACAAGAATGACCCCTTGACCAGCGGAAATGCCGGTCAAGGGGTCATCTTTTTGCCTCGACGGATCAGGTCAACTCATCACTTTGCGGGCAAAGTGATGAGTGAATCTTGGTGTGATTTCCCAGGTCGCGTGCGATGTCGCGGCGGTGGTGATGACTCGAATCGCAAGACTGTGTGTCGTGGAGTCAAGTGAGTCGGTGCCGATGCTTCCATGCCTGTTACGTGCGCATCATGCTGATTTCCGGGTTTCGGATCGTCGTCGGGGCGCGGCCACAGCGTAAGGTCATCACTTACTCATCACTTTGGGCCACCGATGCCCGGCCATGGGCCGCACTTGCGGGCTTCGGTTTGCCGGTGTGGTCAGCGGATGGAGAGGACCGACCCAGCGACCGCGGGGGAGTTTTCGGCCTGCGTCGCCTCGAAGCGTGTTCGCTGCCAGCTTCGTTCAGTGCCGGGCGGCGGAACTGGTATCGGGGTCGGGGCGGTGCCCGTGCCGAGGTGTTGTTCTGCGTGCTCTGGAACGGGAGCGCAGGTAGTTGACGGCGATCGGGAGTATCGACAGGACGACAACCCCCATGAGGATGACCTCGATGTGGTTGCGCACGAACGGGATTCCGCCGAGTAGGTAGCCGAGCATCGGTACGCCGGCACCCCAGACGATCCCTCCGATGATGTTGTAGACGAGGAACGTTCGGTATCTCATGCCCGACGCCCCCGCCATGACGGGTGCGAGTGTCCGGACGACGGGAACGAACCTGGCGAGTACGACAGTGCGGGCACCGTAGGTGTCGAAGAACGACTGCGCGCGGGCAAGCTGCGCAGGGCCGAGCCGTTTGGCACCGGGTCGGTCGAAGACAGCAGGGCCGGCGGCGCGGCCGATCAAGTAGCCGCATTGATCGCCGAGTGTGGCGGCGATCGGTGCGGACACCAGGATCACCCACAATGGAACGAACGGATCGGCCTGCGCAACGAGCACTCCGGCGGTGAAGAGCAGAGAGTCGCCAGGGAGAAAGAACCCGATCAGAAGACCCGTCTCGACGAACAAGGCGACGAGCAGCCCGATCAACCCGAATGTCGCGACGAGCGTGCTCGGGTCGAGGACGCCGCCGGTCAATCCCGATGTCACAGCGAGATCCTGTTCATCAGCAGGCGAGGTGGCGCCGCATCGGTGGTGCCGCCGGAGTCGACACGATGCAGTGCGTAACCGCCGAGGGTGACTGCGCAGGCTGCGAGGAGCGCGCCGGCGACAACGTCGGTGAGCCAGTGGACGCCGAGATACATCCGTGTGCACGCAACGGCAACGACGATCGCGACGGCGATTCCGAGGAACAGTGTCCGTACCGCCCTCGATCGCCGCGTGCCTGCGAGGAGGGCGAGCATCAGTGACAGGGCGGCGGTCCCGGTGACGTGCCCTGACGGGAAGGAGAAATCGGTTTCGAGCATCAATTGGGTCGACTGCGGCGGCCGCTCGCGTCCGACGATCAGTTTCACGATCGTGCACAACATCGACGCCGAGGCGACGGTCGCCAGCATCACCAGTGCCGGGCCGTAGTGTGTGGTTCTCCACACGATAAGCACCGCAACCACGAGGCCCAACGCGGCGGTCTCGGCGGGTCCACCCGCTGTGGTGACGGCAAGGGCCAGATCATCGAGCGCGTGCGTTCGGTGATCGACGAACCAGGCCGCGACAGGCGCGTCGGACTTGGTCAGCCATCCGTTGCTGTGCACAGCGACGGATAGCACCACCACTGCGAACGCGAAGCCGAGCGTGCCGAGGATCGTCGCTCCGGCCCGGTCGGAGCGGATGCGGAGCATGATCCCGGTACCGAGGAGGCCAACTGCGATCACCAACCCGGCGATCTCGACGTCGGCGGTGGCGGCTTCGGTGAGCACTTCGGTGGCTGTTGCGTGAACGGCGGACATCGATGAGGAGAGGAGCACGCCGATCAGTGTGTAGAGCAGCTCCTGAAGAACCGCTGAGAGCGGCTCGTCGGTGCCTGAGTGGGTCTGTTGTACTTGCGTCACATATACGGACGGAGTTGTCGATGCGGGTTCTGGTGGTCGAGGACGAAGTGCGTCTGGCGGAGATGGTCCGCCGCGGTTTGGTAGCCGATGGGTTCACCGTGGAGGTCGAGCACGACGGTGACAACGGGTTCCACAGTGCCGCGAGCGGGGAGTTCGACGTTCTTGTTCTCGATATCATGCTGCCGGGCAGACATGGATACGACATCGTGCGGGATCTCCGCGCGCAGGGCGTGTGGACGCCGATTCTGATGCTCTCGGCCAAGGACGGTGAATACGATCTGGCCGACGCGTTCGATCTCGGCGCGGACGACTATCTGGTCAAACCGTTTTCCTTCGTGGTCTTGGTTGCTCGCCTACGCGCCCTGGTCCGACGGGGCGCTCCCGAACGCCCTTCCGTGCTCGCAGCCGGCGATCTCGAGTTGGATCCCGCACGTCACCGTGTCACCAGGGGCGGAACGGAACTGGCGCTGACCCCGCGTGAGTACAGCGTGCTCGAATTCCTGATGCGGCGCAGCGGCGTCGTGGTCACCAAGTCCGAGATCGTCCGGTCGGTGTGGGACGTCAACTACGACGGGGACGAGAACATCGTCGAGGTCTACATCGGGTATCTCCGGAAGAAGGTCGATCAGCCTTTCGGGCGCAAGAGCATCGAGACGATCCGCGGGGTCGGATACCGGCTGGCAGGAGACTGAGCGCCATGAGAGCTATCGGTACCTCCGTGGACCTTTTGCGGCCACGATCGTGGACGGTGCGGGTGCGATCCGCGGTCGCCTCGACCGTGGTCCTGGCCGTGTGCCTGATCGCGGCGGGTGGCGCATTGATCGGTATCCTCTACAGCTCACTCGAATCCTCCGCTCGCACGGCCGCTGACACCCGGGCCGTACAGGTCAGCGAGCAACTCGAGACCGATCGTCCCGCGCAAATCGACGAGTCGTCATTGGCAACAGACGGCCAGATCGGCATAGTGCAGGTCGTCGACGGGAGCGGGGCGGTAACGGCCTCCTCGCGGGCGGATGGCGGACGTCCATTGTCCACGGTCGAGGTCGCACCCTCGACCACTAGGGATCTCGGACGCATCGAACAGGCCGAAGACGGTGACTTCTGGGTCACAGCTCGCGGCGCGGAGACGGCGGCCGGGCCGGTGACGGTACTGGTCGGGGCCGACCGTGAGCCAGTGGAAAAAGTGGTGTCCACAGTCGCGATTCTGCTCGCCATCGTCGGTCCGGTAGTGGTCGCTTTGGTCGCGCTGGCGACATACCGTCTCGTCGGTGCGGCGTTGAGCCCCGTCGAACGCATACGCACCCGCGTCGCCTCGATCTCGAACAAAGATCTGGGAGAACGTATCCCGGTGCCACAATCCCGCGACGAGATCGCGCGACTCGCAGTGACGATGAATCGGATGCTCGAGCGGCTCCAGGCCGGACAACGCGCGCAACAACGATTCGTCAGCGATGCCTCCCACGAGCTTCGTAGCCCGCTGTCAACCATTACTGCCGCTCTCGAGCTCGCCGCAGCAAGGCCGGAGCTGATCGATGCCTCGCTGATCGACGAATCGTTGTTGCCCGAAGCGCGTCGGATGCGCCGGCTGATCGAAGACCTTCTCCTGCTTGCTCGTTCGGACGAGAAGCAATCACCGCTCGGCGCGGTCGACGTCGACCTCGACGATGTGCTGTACGAGGAAGGCAAACGGATCGACGCAATGACGGATCTGACTGTGGGAACGTCGATCGTTCCGGTCCGGGTAACCGGAGATCAACCCGCGTTGGCGAGAATGGTGCGCAACGTTGTCGACAATGCTGTTCGGCACGCCGTCACTCGAATCGAATTGTCCTGCACACCGTCCGGAGGGTCCGCTGTCATCGTGATCGATGACGACGGCCCGGGGATCCCCGAACAACAGCGTGAACGAGTCTTCGATCGGTTCGTACGGTTGGATGCATCCCGCACACGCGACGAAGGCGGTGCCGGTCTCGGATTGGCCATCGTCGCCGGCACCGCCGCCGCCCACACAGGCTCGGTGACGGTTTCCCGTTCCCCGCTCGGAGGAGCACGCTTCGAGATCAGAATTCCGACGCATCAGCCCAGCGGATCGAAGGAACTCACCTGATATCGCCGAGATGGCTCTACGGTCTCGTTCGGTCCGGTGAGTGCAACGCCAATGCCATCCGCGGACACAGGTCGACGGCCTTGAGCGCATTACCCAGAGATCTCGAGGGGACGGTCGGATCAGGAGTTGCAGACAGCGGATATCCCCACTCGTCGCGGGACAGGATCTCGGGGAGCAGTTCGGTGCACAGGCCCCGGCCGTCGCAGCGCGTCCAGTCGATGTGAAGCCTGGACTCTGAAGTTCTGTCGAGTTTCACCAGGTTCTCCGCAGTCGCGCTGTTGCCTCGCAGTGGCCGGTGCTGTGCATGCGCACGTCGTCGGCGAATGCGGTCAAGGCCGACAGGACGAGCCGTACGGTTCCGTCGGGATGGTGGCATGCACCGCGCCCGTCGACGAGTCCGGCATAGCGGCGGATCTCGTGGATCGTCTGTTCACCGGGACGGTGGTAGGCGAGGTCGGCGAATTCCGACGCCAGCCGGGGAAGCCCGTTCAGGCAGGGCCCGCATTGCCCAGCGCTTTCCCGTGCAAGGTAGTCGACTATGTCGGCCGTGGCACGAAGACCGCAGGTGTGGACTGCCAGCGCGTGTACCACCCCCGCTCCCGGACTAGCGCCTATCGCGGCGAGAGATTCTCTCGAGAGGCGTCGCCCTGCGAGGTCCGCTCGGTTGATCCAGGTTCCGTGATAACCGCCGACCAGCACGGCGCGAGTGTTGTCCATGTCCGCTCGTCCGATATCGCCGACAACCCACTCGAGTGGGCTTCCGATCGGTACCTCGACAACGCCGGGGTTGTTCACTGCGCCGGACAACGTCACGAGCATCGTTCCAGGTTCGCTCGTAGTTCCTGACGATCGGAACCAGTCGACGCCGAATCGCGCAACGGTGGCGACGTGCGCGAGAGTTTCGACATTGTGCACGAGAGTCGGACGTCCCTTCATTCCCGATTTCGAAGACGATGCCAGTGAGGACCGCGGAATCGGTGGCTTGCCCTCGACCGCCGCGATCAGAGCCGTCTTCTCCCCGGAGACGAAGCGTCCGGCGGACACGACGACGTGGACGTCGGTGCGATCCCAACCACTGTGTCGCCGTTCGGTGATGGCGCTGCGCAACCGGTCGGTATTCGGGGCCGGTACGACAAGGAATGCGTCGGTCGCACCCACTGCTTCCGCGGCGATCGCCAGGCCGTCGAGAACGAGGTGTGGTGAATCGGATAGTAGGACAGCGTCTTTGCTGCTCATCGGTTCCCCCTCGGATCCGTTCGCAATCACTACGGGTCGGCGACCGGTGATGGCGGCCATCTTCGCCCCGGTAGAAAAACCTGCGCCACCGCGCCCGGCCAGGCCGGAACGTGAGATAGCCGTGATGACCGAATCGTCGCCGGCAGGCACCGGCCCGAACGTGTGCGCATGTCGGTCGAGGTCGAACCCGGCACCGGACAAAATGTGAGTGAGGCTGGAGGTCGTCATTGCTGTGCTCCTGCTCTGGAGTGGTGGAATTCGAGAAAATCGTGGCGGAGCCGGAACGTCGTCGCTGCCGTCACCAGTACCGCGCACCCTGCAGCAATGGAAAGGAACCATGCGTGTCCGACGTCCGTTCCGTTCCCCAGGGCGTGAGCGAGGGCAATCGGCCACAAGGCATACGCCGACCAGTGAACGACCCGAAATGTTCTGTGCCCCAATCGGTGCCTCAGCAGAGCAGTGGCGACGACAACGATGATCAGATCTACGGCGAGGGTGCCGAGCCCGAGCCAGAACGGCCGGTAGCGCCCGAGAAACGGGACCACTGAGTCGACGACGTTCAGCTGTGCGTAGGGATCGAAAAGCAGTGCACCCACATGAATCACGATGAGCAGCGACCCCAGTAGAGATGTGTTCTTGTGGAGTTCCACGACGCCGAATCGTGGCAACGTAAGAATCGGTCGCCCCGATCGCGTCACCGTTCCCGATGCCATGGAGAGGGTGAGTATCAACAACGCCGCGATGCCGGTTCCCCGTCCGAGTGCCCACAGTGCTTGATCCATCAGTCCTCCTCGGTGTTCGGATGTCCACTGTGGGAACTCTTCTCGAGCCATCCGGGTGTCACTGTCGTGTCACCGTCGGCATCGATCATTCGCGCGGGAAGGCCGATGTCTCTCAACCATCGCACGGCGGCCGAACCTTTCACGACGGCGGCGGTACTGGCCGTGTTGGCCAGAAAACAGCTCTGTGCGGCGACAGTGACTGTGCGCCAGATTGGTTCGACGGGGACCAAGAGCTGCGGATCGAGGATGTGATGTGCAGTCTTTCCGCCTTTCGACCATCGCCTCCGCTGGGTGCTCGACGTGGCAACTCCGACGCCGGACCCGATGGTGACGTTCGTCGAAGGTTGGTTGTCACCGTCGGCCACTCGAATCTGCCATCCCGTGCTCGGCGGCGGACCGCTCGTCGAGATGTCACCTCCGATAGACACGAGAACTCCGCAGCCCAGTTCGGACGCGACGAGTGCGGCACAGCGGTCGGCTGCCAGCGCTTTCGCGGTCGCTCCCAGATCGAGAACAACACCCTCCGGAACCGTGAGCATGCCGTCGTGCAGGGTCACCATTGTCCAGTCGGCGCGGCGTACGACGGAGACGGTTGCGGAGTAACCCCCGGTGGGTGGTTCGAGCAGTGAGAAGTCCCTGTCGTAACCCAGGTCGATCATCGCTGAGCCGAGCGTCGGGTCCACTGCACCGTCGGTGATGTCGGCTGCGTGCAGCGACGCGAGCACGAGGTCGGCGAGTACGGCACTGACGGGGGCGGGTCGGACATGTGATCCCGTCAGGTTCATGATTTCGGAATCGGGCCGGAACCTGCTGCATGCGTGGTCGACCGCGTCGAGTTCGCTGCGCACCAGCGACTCCGCGGCCTCGAGCGACCTCGGGTCGGTCACGACAAGATGAACGTCGGTGCTCCACATCTGCCAGCGGGACTCGGCTATCGAGTTCTTCTCGGCGACGACAGTCATGAGCCGTGGGTCGTGCTGTGTGGTGTTCCGGATCCCGATGAGACGCGCGGCGAGGTACCGAACGGGTTCGGGGACGAGGTGGTCCCATTGTCCGACTGCGTTGTCGAAGTCGTTTCCGAGACGCTCGCTGCGTTGGCTGTATCGGTGTTCTGAGTATCGAGGAATGCCAGTGCCGAGGTTCCGATCACGACGGCGACCCCGACTCCTGCCACTGCCGCAGTAGCGATACGTGCTCTGCGGAAGCCGGATTCCGGTGTAATCATGTGAGGCCTTTCCGAGGTCTGCCCGCGTGGTCGAGGGGCTCGAGATCCAGAGTGTGGGAGCTTCCTGGGACGACGCTGTTCGTTCGCTGCAACTCGGGTGCGAACGTCCAGAGAACACCCTGCGTGACCACGTGTTGTTCGGCGTACGTCGACCGCTGGATGGACATGGCTTCATGGTGCCCACCGGCCGCTGAAGAAGCGCTGAGAGTGGTTCTGTCCTCGACCTGGTCTGAGACTGATGCAGGCCACGCCACATACTCGACCGGTGAGTTCTTCCTTGGCCCAGCCTGGTCTGCCGCTCGTGGTTCTCTGTTGCGTGATGGTGACGCTCGCTGGGGTCATCTATCGGGTCTCGTCGATCGGTCGAATGATCACCGCTCCGGCTGCTGCTCTGCGCGGCTTCGTTCAATTGGCGGCGATTTCGTTGATTCTCGCTGCGGCGCTCGAGCATCTGTGGTCGTCGTTGCTGGTGCTGCTGGTGATGTTCGGGGCTGCGGCGTTCACGTCGATTCGGCGTTCGGAGTCGGGGAGGTCCGGTATCTGGCTCGTGGTTCCCCTGGCGGTGGGTGTCGGGATCGTGGTCCCGTTGTGCTTGCTCACCGGTGTCGTTCCGGCGCAGGGCATCTCGATTGTTCCGGTCGGCGGAATCATCCTGGGCGGGACGATGACCGCAACATCACTGTCCGCGCGCCGCGCACTGGCCGCGTTGACCGACAGGCACGGAGAAGTGGAGGCGGCACTGAGCCTCGGAATGACCGAACGTGATGCGCGCGTGGAGGTGGTGCGGCCCACCGCGAACGACGCGCTGCTGCCGGGCCTGGATCAGACACGGACGGTGGGGTTGGTGACGTTGCCGGGTGCGTTCGTGGGCGTGTTGCTGGCCAGTGGTTCGGCCTTGCAGGCGGGGGCTGTACAGATTTTGGTGCTCGCCGGGTTGTTGCTTGCGCAGACCATCGCCGTCGCGCTGACCGTGGAACTGGTCGCGCGGGGATCGGTTCGCCGGGGGCCGTAGACGCGTGGTTCGGCGAGGTCGGCATCCACGGTGGGTGATCCTCAGCGGACCTTCAGCAACACGTGGGTACGGTCCCGGTTCATGAGCGATGTCACCGATTCCGAGCATCTGACGGTTCACCACCGGGCGCTGAGCAAGGTCCCCGAAATCACGGTCTGGTTCTGGGTCGTGAAGATCCTGTGCACCACAGTGGGGGAGAGTGTCGCGGACTGGGTGAACATGACCCTCGGTGTCGGACTGACCGCGACGGCGGGATTGTTCACCGCGATTCTCGTTGCGGTGCTTGCGGTTCAGATCTTGCTGTCGAAGTACGTGCCTGCCGTGTACTGGCTGACGGTGGTGGTGCTCAGTGTCACGGGAACGCTGTACACCGACATCCTCACCGACAGTCGCGGTGTTCCGTTGGCGGTGAGTATGTCGGTGTTCGCCGCGTTGTTGGCGGTGGTGTTCGGGGTGTGGTTCGTGCGGGAGCGGACCCTGTCGATTCACAGCATCGTCACTGTGCCCCGAGAGCTGTTCTACTGGTTGGCGATTCTGGTGACGTTCGCGCTCGGGACCGCGGCGGGCGATTGGACGCTGAGTATCACCGGGTGGGGCCCGGGCACGTCGGTACTTCTGCCCGCCGGCTTGATCGTGGCGGTCGTCGCCGGTTGGCGGCTCGGCGCGAACGCAGTGTTGGCGTTCTGGTTGGCCTATATCCTCACCCGTCCGCTGGGGGCGAATCTCGGTGACTGGTTCGCCCAACCGGCCACTGAGCACGGTCTCGGGCTGGGCACATTCGTCACCAGTGTGGTGTTCCTGGTCGCGATCCTGGCTACGGTGCTGTATCTGACGCGAACGAAACGAGACGTGATCGGGAACCACCGTGTCGAGCCCGAACCGGTCGCCACAGACGCGCGCCGTGAGCGCGCGATGCTGGTCTATTTCGCGGCAGTCGCGGTTGCCACGGCGGGGCTTCTGTCGTGGGCGTCTGCGCAGCCACATACAGCGCCGGTAAGTGAGGCGGAGGGTTCGGGGGCTGCGATCACCGATCTCGCGCCGGGGGAGGCGATCGCGAAGTTCCCGCCGCAGCAGGTCACCGAGCTCCGCGCGATCGTCGACGACACTGCCTGGGCAGTTCGGTCCGGTCAGCAGGACGAGGCGAAAACTGCTGCGAAGAAGCTCGAAACCACCTGGGACGACGATCAACCCGCGTTGCAGCCGCTCGACGCTGCGGGGTGGACAGCGCTCGACTCGCGTATCGACGTAGTGCTCACCGCAATCCGGTCGAGCACCCCCGACCCTGGCGCGGAGACCGCTGCACTGACGGACCTCGCCGCCGCCCTGCAGTGACGAGACCACTCGCTCTGGTGCTCAGGGCCGGTTGCCCGTCGACAGCGGCGGCGACGGACGTCGCAGGGTGAGTCATGTTCGCTCGAGGGGACGAATTAGGTACCAATGTTTTTCTGGGCCAATATCACTGCCAACTCTTCGATCCGGCATCCTGGCACGATGAGGCCGTTGGCCTCCAGCCACGCGGCGCGCGCTAGCAAGACCGGTCCGAATCCGATGGTTTGCCTGGCCACGATCGATGCTGTCAAGCCTCCTTCCTCCATCATCGCAAGCGACTTCGGAACGTCAGCGTGTTCGGAATGGACCAGTAGGAGGAACCCGTTGTCGGACAGTAGGTCTGGAGCCGCACGACACAGTGGATCCAGGAACGCTCGCCCGTCCACCCCTGCATCCCACGCCACCGAGGGGCCTTCGGTGGGTGGTAGGTGCGCACTCGGTACATACGGGGGATTGCACAGTACGACGTCGTAGGGGCCGTGTGTCAGTGCGACGGAGAGGTCGCCCTGACGCGCTTCGATATCGAGGCCGAGTCGCCGCGCGGCAGCCCTCGTCGATTCGACCGCTGCCGGTGAGATGTCCACTGCCAGTACTCGATGAGCCCCGAGCGTCGCGGCCGTCAGGGCTTGAATTCCAGACCCCGTACACAGGTCCAGTACCCGTGAGTCGTTCGGAATGCCGCAGGCAAGGACGGCTTCGGCAAGCATGTGCGAGTCGTGCTGCGGTTCGTACACCGTCCCGTGTCCGAGTAGGAGCGGGTCTGACGCTGTGGACTTCATGGTGGATCCCCCCTTCGAGCCGACGGCGACAGTGTCGTCGGGTTATGCAGCTACTCCCGTCGATTGGCCCCTGCCCGCGGCAAATGCGCGCATCGACGTTTACCGCCACCTTCATACTACCGGGCGTGTAGTAGTTGGTGTCGCCTCCAGGAGAGGGTGATCTATCGCCCGCAGCTCATGCAGCTGACTCGGTCTCTTTGCTATCGGCACTATGTCGCGTCGCAAATGTGCGAGTTATCGGTCCGTGCGGTTCAGCAGGTAGTCCCGAAGTACGTAGTTTCAGAAGGTTCCGAACTCATCACTTTGAAACATGGTGGAGTCGAATATCCACGGCGGTCCGTTTAGACGGTGCAAGATCTTGCGGGACGTCAGTGGACTGGGAGCGGGTTGCTGAAGGTCATCTTTTACTCATTACTTTGGGTCGAACTCGCATGAACACAGACGGACACAGGTGGTCACTCGATTCGCCGAACACCCAGCTCAACGGGCCGATGATGGACGTGACTGCATCCACTTGAATTGTCATCTCTTGTACAGCGGGTCCGGGGTTCGAATCCCTGATGGCGCACAGCGAAATGCCCGTTCACCGAAGTTGGTGAACGGGCATTTTTGTTCGGTAGCCCGCGTCGTCAACCCATCTCGACCGTTTCCGCCGCTGAGTGCTCGGATCCAGTCGAGCGGCAGGGAGAAACAGTCAGCAACTCGGCCGGCCATCACATCCCTCCGAGTCGCGCTAGCCCTCGACAACTCGCAACCGGCTGTACTCGGCTCTGCCCTCCACTATTCGAGCGAGTCGCCGACCTGAAACTGTCCGCTGCGCAACAGTTCCTGAGTAAGTTCGATTCCAGTGTGGTTGACGATCATTGCTATGTAGACCTCCAGTGTGAAACAGGCCGTCGGGCATCGGACCCTCGCCGTCGGGGTCATCGCCAGCTTCACGCATGCGATCTCGCCAGGGGCTGTCAGGTTCGTCGAAACTCGGCCCGTCCTTCAGGAGCGCATCGAACATTGCCGTTCGAGCACCGTCGACCCACTGGGCGACATTGCTGTGGCCGACCTGAGTGGCGAACGTGAGGGCCACGCCACCGATCGACAGCGGTTCCATCAGCTCATCGGCCAACCCTGCCACCGACCTGCAAAGCTGTGCCCATGGCGTTCACCATCAGGCTCACGACTTCGATCGCGGCCAACCCCGCTGACGTGTTCGATCTGGAGTCGGATGCAATCGTTCACGCCGAGTCTCAGGGAGCGTACGGAGAGAGTGTGCGAGTCGATTCGAAGCGGAGTGCTCTTCGTTTGGGCGATGAAATCCATATTCGCTCCAGGCATCTCGGTGTGTGGTTCACCTTGACCAGCCGCATCACCGAGTACGAGCCCGCGAGATATTTCGTGGACGAGCAGGTCACCGGACCCTTTGCCTCGATGCGCCACGAGCATTTCTTTCTCGCACGCCGGGGTCATACGCAGATGGTCGACATCATGTCGGTCGAATTCCGTGGCGGACGACTCGGCGCTGCGATCCTGGATATTCCAGGCAAGCTGTATCTCCGGCGCGTCCTGTGCGTTCGGAACGCATACATCAAGAAGCGCGCCGAAGCGAAGCGTTGAGCGACGGCCGGTAGGGATCTGCAAAATTACACGGACACAACGGTTCTCGACCCTGTTTCTCGCCCCGTTCGGGTGCATTCGGTTCGAAAGATGCTGATCGGTATTTTTTGATGCAGACTGGCAACTCGGACATACTTCACGCGAACCAGGAGGATTGCCATGCGATCGACCAGTCGGATTCTGATCGGAGCGCTACTTTGTGCGCCAGCACTAGCGGCGTTTCCAGCGACGGCATCAGCGGCGCAATCGACAGACGTGACGTATGCGTTCGAGGTCGACGGATCGACGGTGACCAACACGATCACCAACAACTCCGGTAGCGACTTGGCCTGCGGCACATCGTTGGCTCCCGCACCGGGCGGAGTGCTGCCGCCGGTGTGGGAGGTCGTCGGTAACGGCCAGTCGCTGTATTCGACCGACGACGGGGGCCAGATCGGAATCAGCACCCAACACGTCACCGATATCCCGGCCGGCACCTATGTCGCGCTCGCATCGTGCGTAACCGAAGGCGTCGATCCGACGACAGCGTGGGTCTCCGATTACCCCGGGCTGCCCGACGTCCTCGCGACCCTGCCGTGGAACTCTTATACGGTGCAGCAGGCTTCTCCGATTGTGACGATCGAAGACTGAGCGCCTGCACTGGATTTGGGCCTCGGTAGCCGCAACTTGCCGAGGCATCGCTGCCGTCGGTTTCTGTGGGCGGTCAGCGGCCCTTGGATCGGAGGAAGTCCGCCACGGTGGTGACGGCGGCGGGGTTGCGTGGTCCTTCGACGAGCGCTGCGTAGGGGAGGGCAATGATGTTGTTCTCGCGTACGGCGGTGGTGCCGGACATCAGGGGTTGTGCGCGGAGTTGCGCGATCTTGGCGTCCACCGAATTCGACGGTCCGGCACCGTAATCGACGATGACGATGAATTCGGGGTCGCGTTGGGCTGCGGCTTCCCAGGACGCGGTGGTCCAGGAATCGTCGAGGTCGTCGAAGATGTTGCTGCCACCGGCTTCTCGGATGATCTGCGACGGAGCTGCGGTGCGGCCGGAGGTGAAGGGCTCGGGATCGGCGCTGTCGAACAGGAACACCCGCGCCGGGTCTCGGCCGTCCGGAGCCCCGGCGTTCGCGGCACCGATCTGGTTCTCGTAGTCGGTGACGAGTCGGTCGGCCCGGTCACGAACTCCGAAGAGGTCGCCGAGGTTTCGTAGGTCGGTGTAGAGCGCGTCGAGGGGCTCCATGACTCCGCGTGCAGTACTGCCGGGTTGCCGGCATGCTTCGGTGAGTTGGTAGGGAACTGCGCCTATGCTGCGAATCCAATCGGGAGTCACACCGGTCGACTCCTTGTAGCCATAATTCCAGCCGGCGAAAACGAAGTCCGGGTTCGCGGACTGAATCACCTCACGGGTGAAGGCGTCGGCCAGTTCAGGTGCCGCGTCGAAGTCGCTCCTCCACGGCGAGGAGTCGATGTCTCGCTCCTTGCCCGGGTAGCTGGTGTATCCGACGAGGCGGTCGGCGAGGCCGAGGGCGAACATCATCTCGGTGATGCCGGTGTCGTTGGTCAGTACCCGCTGTGGGGTACCGGTCACGGTCAGCGGCTCGCCGCAGTTGGTGACCGTCACCTGATCGCCACCCTGCTCGGTGGCTGTGTCGACCTGGGCTCCGCACGAACTGACCAGTGCTGCAACGGCGGTCGCGGCAATGGCGATCGTGCGGGCCGGCAAAAGAGGTGGGTCATCGAGTGTCCTTGTCGTCGAAGAGAACCTGGGGAACTCCCAGGCGTGGGTGGGTGACGATGTGTCCGCCGATCCCGAACCAGGTCGAGAGCACCTTCTCGGTCACGACTTCGTCGGGTGAACCCGCACAGACGATGCGGCCGGCGTGAAGTACGACCAAGCGGTCGCAGAATTGGGCGGCGATGTTCAGATCGTGAAGCGCGGCGATCACGGTGATCTGCAGGCTCGCAGCGGCGCTCAGCACTGCGTATTGGTGTCGTATATCGAGGTGATTGGTGGGTTCGTCGAGCACGAGCACGTTCGGTTGCTGGGCGAAAGCCCGTGCGATCAGAACACGTTGGCGTTCGCCTCCGGACAATGACAGGAACGATCGGTCCAACAGATGTTCCACGTCGGCGACGGTCGAGGCACGAGCGCACGCGTCGTCGTCTTGGGTGCGGTTGCGTCCGAACGTGGAGTTGTGTGGAAGACGTCCGGTGGCGACGACCTCGCGCGCGGTGAAGTCGAAGTGCATCGAGGAGTCCTGGGTGAGTGCTGCGACCTGACGTGCGTTCTCTCGCATGGTGATTGCGGTGATGTCGCGGCCACCTACCTCGATACGTCCGGTCGAGGGCTCGGTCGCTCGATACAGACACCGCAGCAGTGTCGACTTGCCGCTCCCGTTCGCGCCGACGATGCCGACGATGCTGCCGGCGTCCAGGCTCATGGTGATGTCGTCGATGATGCGGGTGCCGTCGATATCGACTGCGACGTCGTCGTAGTCGACGCGCATCAACGGTCGCCGATCATCGCGCCGCGGCGACGCATCAGCAGTACGAACGCCGGAACTCCGACTGCCGCGGTGATCGCCCCCAGGGGGAGCTCTTGCGGCGGTAGAACCGTTCGGGACACCAGATCCGCGGTGACGAGGAAAGCCGCACCCAGGACCGGGGTGATCACGACAAGCCTGCTGTGGTCGGCCCCGACCAGTAACCGTGCTAAGTGAGGGACGACCAGACCGACGAATCCCACTGCGCCACAGATGGATACGTAGCACCCTGTCATCGCCGCGGATGTCACGAAGAGAGTCAGCCGTAGCCGTGCTGCGTTCAAGCCCAGTGCCGCGCTGACTTCGTCTCCCATCGACAGCGCGTTGAGTCTGCGGGCCGTCAGAGCGGTCGCGGCTACTCCGGCCACGGTGACTGTGGCGGCCAGCGGGACGCTGGCCCAGGTAGCACCGGCGAGGCTGCCGAGCAACCAGAACATCACGCTGCGAGCGCCGTCGCCCTGAGGTGCCAGGAAGATCAGCACGGTCGTCATTGCAGAGAACCCGTATCCCAACGCGGTACCTGTCAGGACCAGGCGCAGTGGCACCAGCCCTACCGGGGAGCGTGCCATCAGATACACCAGGGCGGTTGCGGCGAGTGCGCCGAGGAACGCTGCACTCGAGAGGGCGTAGATGCCGAGGGCGCCGAACGTGCCGAACAGGACCACCGACGTCGCGCCTACCGATGCACCCGACGAGATTCCGAGAACGTAGGGGTCTGCGAGCGCGTTGCGCACCATCGCCTGCACCACCAGTCCGACCACTGCGAGACCTGCTCCGATGAGCGTCGCCAGCAACACCCGCGGCAGCCGAGAATCGACGACGATGCGGTAGTCGGGAACGTCACCGACGGTGATCGTGCCGCCGGACAGCTGGGCCCACAGATAGCCCATCGCGTCGGTTGCCGGGATGTGCGCGGCCCCGAACATCAGTGCCGACAGGGCTGACACTGCCCAGATCGCGGCGGCGAGCACAGTGAGGGGCAGGACCGATCTGGACTGCATGCGCAACTTTCTCCGCTGATCCCTGACCTGGCGACCTGCGAAAAGCACGGTATCCGAGGCGAATCCGCGCAGCGCGAACGACGACCTCGTCGACCGTGTCCCTCGGGATCGACAGGCGACCACGCCGGCGGCGCAGCCGCGGTGGCAGGTCTTCGGACTCGCGGACGCGCCGTCCGACCACGTGCTCGGACGATTCCTACTGGCGGTCGCTTCCCGGGACGAATCCCAGTGCTCGATGACCGCGGTCGTTTCCACTCACCGCTGCGGGGCAGTTCCGGATTTTCACCGGATTCCCTCTTACGATCCGATGACCAGCACGGCCATCGAAAACCAACGCCCACGCACGATAACAGCTCATGCGTGACGCGTTGCGTCGGTCGGCTTCGGTGCAAGTAATCGGATGTACTTCGCTGCGGATGAGGCGAAGCGTTGGGGAGAGTAGTAGTTTTCTGCCCACCGTCCACTGGAATAATTGAACCTTCATCGACGCTGATGGGTTCGTCATCCCGAATCGAGAGGTACCCAATGCACCTGGGCGTAGACAGCTTCGTCTCTTCCGTGACCGATCCGACCGACGGCCGCGTCATCGCGCCGGAGGAGAGGATGGGGCACCTACTCGAGGAGATCGCCCTCGCGGATCAGGTCGGTCTTTACTCGTTCGGCATCGGTGAGCACCATCGCAGCGAGTACTACGACTCCGCTCCGTCGATCATTCTGGCCGCAGCAGCCGCGCGCACCGAGAACATCCGGCTCGGCAGCGCGGTCAAGGTACTCAGTGCCGACGATCCGGTGCGAGTGTTCCAGGAGTTCGCCACTCTCGACCTGATCTCGAAGGGCCGGATCGATTTGGTGGTCGGCCGAGGCTCGTTCACCGAGTCTTTCCCACTGTTCGGACTCGACTTGGCCGATTACGATTCCTTGTTCGCCGAGAAGCTGGATCTCCTGCTGCAGATTCGCGACAACGAGGAGATCACGTGGTCCGGCCGGCACCGGCCGGCGCTGAACCGTCAGGGGATCTATCCTCGTCCGCTGCAAGATCCGCTACCCATCTGGGTCGGTGTCGGCGGCACCCCCGAATCATTCGCTCGTGCAGGGCTTTTGGGCCTACCCCTGATGATTGCCATCATCGGCGGAGAGCCGCGCCAGTTCGCGCCGCTCGTCGACCTGTATCGGCGCGCGGGCGCGCAAGCGGGTCACTCGCCGGAGAAGCTGAAAGTCGGATTGCACGTGTTCGGATTCGTCGCCGACACCACCGAGGCGGCAGCCGACACCATCTACCCGGGCTGGAACGAGATGTTCACCAAGATCTCTCGCGAGCGCGGGTTCGCTCGACCGAGCCGACAGCAGTTCGACGCCACGTCGGGACCCAACGGTGCGTTCTTCATGGGAGACCCGAAAACCGTGGCCGACAAGATCGTTCGGGTGAGCGAGCAACTCGGCGGTGTGGATCGACTGTCGCTGCAGATGACCAATCCGCGTCTCGCCCACGGTGATCTGTTGCGCGGCATCGAGCTACTCGGTACCGAGGTCGCTCCGCTGGTCGCCGACGCGTAAGCGGCAGCGAGCGAGAATCAGTTTGCGGCCCATTCCATTTCGTCCACACCGGCGACCGGAGTGGACAGCGAACGTATCTCGCTCGCATACATCGTGCGCTTGATTTCGCCGAGGACGGGGCCGCGGGTTCCGATCAAATCCGTTGCCCGCGAGAGTGCGTCGTCACGCAGCCGATCCTCGGTGGACACTGCGTCCACCAAGCCGAGGGCGGCTGCGTCCACTCCGCCGTAGCGTCGGCCCGTGGTCAGTGCTTCGTGGAACGTGTGCGGGGCGAGCTTGGCTCGGACCATGTCGACTGTTCCCGGGCTGTAGGTGGCACCGATGTTGACGCCAGGAAAGCACAGGAAGCCGCGATCGGAGCGCATGACGCGGTAGTCGTGTGCCATGACGAAAAATGCGGCACCCCCGTAGGTGTGCCCCTGCATGGCCGCCACCGTCTGCATCGGGAGGGTCAAGAACCGCACCAGCAGTTCCTGCACCGTTCCGATGAACCGGTTGATCTGGTCCAGGTTCTCGGCACCCCAGGACAAGTCGACTCCGGTGGAGAAGTACTTGCCGGTGGCCGTCGTGACCAGTGCAGTCGGGCCACTACTGGCTTCCACCTCGTCGAGCAGAGCGTTGACCTCGGCCACCCAATCCGGCCCCATCCGGTTCTCGGTGTCCTCGACGTCGCGAGTGCCGAGATTCAATACGAACACGTCCGCGACACGATCCAGGTATGGCATGTCCCGAAGGTACCCAGCTTTCGTTGTTCTACCCCACAGCGACAGAAGGCAAGTGTGTTTGCCGGCGGGAGCACCGGGTAGTTGTATCAGTACAAACGATCGAACGGAGGACCAGCATGCCCACCAACGATGACCAGCCCCAGCTCAAGGACCAGGATCTGTACGAGAAGCTCCGTGACGAAGGAAACTCGAAGGAGAAGTCGGCGCGCATCTCGAATGCCGCGGCCAACGAGGGCAGGAAGAACGTAGGCAAGAAGGGCGGCGAGTCCGGATCGTACGAGGACTGGACCGTCGACGAACTGACCGATCGAGCGAAGGAGATCGGCCTGGAGGGCTACTCCAAGCTGAACAAGAAAGAGCTGATCGAGGCGTTACGCAATCACTGACGTCATTCCGGCCGCAGAGACGAGTAGTACTCCTGCTGTGCGGGGTAGTAGTCGTCGAAGCTCGGCAGCGGTGCGGCGTCCCTGGATGCGATCAGCATGTCCAGGTAGTACTCCCAGCCCGGACCTATGTCGCCGATGCCGTCCGTGCTGTCGAGGCCGTGGGTCAGCACGACGAGTGTGTCGCAGCCCTTCTCGGTGAGCCTGACCTCGAGCGGCCAGCCGCCCTCGTCTGACATACGGACGGCCAGTCGTTGGGGCGGCTCGCAGGCGTCGATTGCCATGTCGGCGACGGGTTCGCCGTCCTCGAAGATCATGGTGACGCGGATGCTGTCGTCCGTCACTCGTTCCCAGGGCCCGAACCACAACGCGGTCCGAGAGGATTCGGTGAGGCTGGCCCACACATCCTCTCGTGACGCGGCGACGGTTCGGCTCAGCTCGAGGGCGTAGCCGGTCTCGGTCTCGCGCAGCGTGCCCGTGGGTATCGGTGCCATCGGGTCATTATGCGTCGTGCGACGATCCACCGTCGAGCACTCATCCTGTCAATCGGTGAAATCGATCCGCACAGATATCGGGTCTGTCTGGAGGGCGCGAAAACCTGCGCCGATGAGCCGCCCGAACAGTGGGTTCGCGGAAAAAGAGCGCGCTCGCGCACTGACGTCGTCCTCGGGCACGAACGTAGCTGTGCCCGCTCGCCAGCGATCGCCGACGCGAATCCTGATATGCGGCTCGTCGCCGATGTTGGCTCCCCAACCGGACCTGGTTCCGTGCTGGGAGATCACCCACGCTCCCGCCCGGTCGAACGATGCAGAGACCGGCACCTGCCGGCGCAGACCGGATCGACGGCCCACGGTCTCGATATCGGTGACCAGCGATGTCCTGACTCCGACGGACGCCAGCCCGTTCACGAGCGGGTTGGCGATGTGCTTTCCGATCCACCGCTCCCGGCGGAACTTCGCAGCTGCGGCGGACGCCGTCGTGGTGCCCCCGGCGCGCCGACTGCGAAACGCGTCCCAGCCGTTGCGCTGCACCATTGCTATCGCTGTTCGCCAGGCGGGGCGTCCCGAATCGGGTTGCTTTCCATCGCCGATGAGCTGCAGTTGGTCGGTGTGCCACTGCAAGTCCAGAGCGCCGTTGATCTGTTTGAAAGCACCAGCTTTCGACGGAACTCGCAACGCGACGAGCGGAGTCTCGACCCGATCCAGTGAGCCGTCGACCAGTGAACGGGCTACTGCCGGGGCGAGAGCAGTCGGGCGACCGAGACCGACGACGTCGCACTCTCCCGATCGTACGGCCGCACTCATCACCGAGCGGGTGCGGAAACCACCGGTCACTGCAAGTGGAACGCTCTCGGCTGCGTCGCGCACCGTGTGGGCGTATTCCAGGAAGTAGGCTTCGCGATCGCGAGTGCTGGAGGTGCCCATCATCGCGGGTGATTCGTAACTGCCGCCACTGATTTCGATCAGATCGATCGCTTCCTCGACGAGATGTTCGACGGTGATGCGAGATTCCTCTTCGCTGAATCCGCCGCGCTGGAAGTCTGCGGAGTTCAGTTTGATTCCCACTGCAAAGCCGGGGGACACGGCCGCTCTGATGGCGCGCACGACGTGAAGAACGAATCGCATCCTGCCGTCGAGGTCTCCGCCCCACGCGTCCTCGCGTCGGTTCGACAGTGGTGAGAGAAACTGGGACACCAGGTATCCGTGGGCACCGTGGAGCTGCACACCATCGAAGCCGGCCGCCTCCGCTACCGACGCGGCCAGGGCGAACCTGTCGATGATGTCTCGAATCTCGTTCTCGCTCAACGCACGCGGTGTCGGTAGCCCGGGTACGCCGGACGCGATGGCAGACGGGGCGACGGGCGTGGCACGGGTGACGATCGGATTGGCCTGTCTTCCAGGGTGATTGAGCTGCACCCAGATGGGGACGCCACCGTCGGAGGTCGATTTCGCCCAGCGCGCCAGCGCATCGTGGTCGCGGTCGTCTTCGATGACGACGTTGCCGGGTTCGCCCAGGTGAGATCGGTCGACCATCACGTTGCCGGTCACCACCAATCCGTAGCCACCCGCGCCCCAACGGCGGTACAGCGTTTCGAGCCGGGTATCGGGCGCGTGCTCGGCAGTCCCAAGGCCCTCGCTCAAGGCCGCTTTCATCACGCGGTTCGGAAGGGTCTGCCCGCAGGGAAGTGGGAGCGGGGTGCTCAGTTCGACGACGTCGGTCTCGGTGGGCATGGCGTGACTCCGGTTCAGCGATAGCGTGACGGGATATGATTGCCGTCATAGTCACACGCGACTGTAGATGTAACTCGGTGTCACGTCAATGATCGTGTTCGGAAAGGTGATGGATGGCGAATCGAAGCAGTGCTCGTGAGGACATGCTGCGCAGTGCTGCGCAGTTGTTTCGGCAGCGCGGAGTCGAAGCGACTTCGTTGGCCGACGTCATCGAGCACGCAGGTGCGCCGAGAGGCTCGATCTATCACCACTTTCCACGGGGCAAGCCTCAACTGGTCGAGGAGGCCACGCGAACGGCCGGCGCGGCGATGGGGGCAATGATCTCCGAGGGGTTGGCTCAGGTCGGGCCGGCGGCGACGGTGCGCGCGATCATCGAGGGCTTTCGCAGTGAACTGTCGAGCACCGATTTCGTGTCCGGTTGCCCCATTGCTCCTGCCGCACTCGAGGGGGCGAACGCCCCCGGTGCCGTCACCGCGGCCGGGGAGTCGTTCTCGTCGTGGGAAGACACGATCGCCGCATCGCTCTGGCAGCACGGGTTGACGAGAGAGCGGGCCCAGGCGCTCGCGACGTTCTCCATATCGGCGATCGAGGGTGCGCTGATCGTGGCGAAAGCGCAGCGATCGACCACCGCGCTGGATCGGACCGAGGGGGAGTTGTTGGCTCTGCTCGACGCGGTCCTGGACGCAGTGGGTGGGCAGAGTTCCCGATAGCGAGTATTGCGATAACGCCGAGTTACAGTTACTTTCCCTTCAGGAACTATGTCGACCGTCATAGCCGGAGGGGATCTCATGCCGTCACTCACCACTTCTCGACACCGCGTAGAGGGTACGAAGCTTCGCGGCCGATATCTGGCTCTACTCGTGATCTGCGCAGCGGAGCTGCTCGTCGTACTGGACAACACCGTCGTCAACGTCGCCCTGCCGTCGATGGGCTACAGCTACGCGCCGACATCAGCGGCTTGCAGTGGGTGGTCGACGCCTACACGCTGACGTTCGCGGGATTGCTGCTCGCTTTCGGCCACCTCGGAGACCGATACGGGCGCAAGAAGGTGATGATCATCGGCCTGGCGGGCATTGCGCTGATGTCGGTGGGCGGCGCGGTCGCCGCCGACCTCGGGCAGGTCGTTGCCGCCCGCGCCGCGATGGGAGTCTGTGCGGCGGCGGTCTTTCCGGCCACTTTGGCTCTCATCATCAATATCTTCACCGACGCCAAAGAGCGAGCGCTGGCCATCGCAGCGTGGACGGCGATGGCAGGTTTCGCCATCGCCATCGGTCCGACAGCGGGCGGCTTTCTGCTCGAGCACTTCTCGTGGCATTCGGTGTTCTGGATCAATGTTCCGGTTGCCCTGCTCGTTCTGTTGGCCGCACTGGCCTGCGTTCCGGAGTCGAGAGCCGAACATGTGGGCAAGTACGACCCTGTCGGAATCGTGCTGTCGTTGACGGGCATCACGGTCGTGGTGTGGGCGATCATCGAAGCGCCGCACAACGGTTGGTTGTCACCGGCGAGCGTCGGAGGCTACATCGCCGGATGCGTCGCGCTTGCTGCGTTCGTGTGGTGGGAGTTGCGAACACCGTCTCCGGTACTGGACCTGAATCTGTTCCGAATCAGACGATTCTCGCTGCCCGCCTTGGCCATTGCTGTGGGGTACTTCAGTATGTTCGGCTTCCTGTTCATGATCACCCAGTATTTTCAGGGTGTCATGGAACTGACGCCGTTGCAGTTCGGCGTTCATTCACTGCCGTTCGCAGTATCCATCGCGGTCGGAGCACCACTGGCCACACTGATCGCGCAGCGAATAGGAACGACAGCCGTCATCGTCTTCGGACTCGTCGTGATGAGCATCGGCATGTTCATTGCGGGCCAGGTCGAGGTCGAAACGCCGTACCTGGGACCGGTCGTCGTCTCGATGATCTTGATGGGCCTCGGGTTGGCGATCGTGCAAGGCCCGGCCACCGAATCCATCATGTCGTCGGTGACGCTCGACGAAGCAGGTGCGGGCTCGGCGGTGAACGACACCACCCGTGAGGTGGGTGGAACACTCGGCGTCGCGGTGCTGGGCTCGATCGTCGCGTCGATCTACACCACGAAAGTGGCCCCCGAATCGACGCCATTCCCGATGCAATCATGGAGCCCTACCAGAAGGCCTTTGCCCGTGAGACCGTCGTCAGCGTCATCGAAATCGTCGAAGCGCCGACCAACCCGATCTTCGCGACGCAGAAGGCGGAGCTCGTGTATGCGATGAAAGCCGCGTCTCTGGAGGGATTTCAGCTCGCGTCGTTCGTCACCGTCGGGGCCGCCATGGCATGCGCGATCGCTGTGGCGCTCTTCTTGCCATGGCGGCGACCCGAAGGAGACGGGGTGCTGTTGGCGTGGCGGGCGTCGAAGTCCGAAGACCCCGAGATCAGTTGAACGGGGTGCCCCCGGTGACCGCAATGGTCTCGCCTGTGATGTAGCTGGACTCGTTCGAGGCCAAGAAGACGTAGGCCGGAGCCAACTCCGCGGGCTGGCCCGGGCGGCCCAACGGAACCGTCTCGCCGAACTCGCCGTACTTCTCGGCAGGCATGGTCGCAGGAATCAGGGGAGTCCAAATAGGTCCGGGCGCAACGGCATTGACTCGAATGCCGCGGCCGGCGAGGTCGCCGGCCAGGCCCTTGGTGAATGCGACGATGCCCGCCTTGGTGGTGGCGTAGTCCAGCAACTCCGGCGACGGATTCGATGCCTGAATCGAGGTGGTGTTGATGATGGTGGCGCCCGCACCCATGACGGCGGCGGCGTGCTTCGAAATCCAGAACAAGGCATACAAGTTGGTCTTGAGCACACGGTCGAACTGGTCGGTGGTGATATCGGCGATGCCGCCCATCTGGGCCATCTGGAACGCGGCGTTGTTGACGACGATGTCGAGGCCTCCGAGAACCTCCACGGCAGTGTCGACCAACTTGGTGCACTGCGTTTCGTCGGTGAGGTCGCAGGCGATCGCTCGGCCCGACCGTCCAGCGGCTTCGATCAGGTCGACGGTCGCTTGGGCATCGGGGCCCTCGGATTCGAGATGAGCAATGACGACATCGGCACCTTCTCGTGCGAATGCCAGCGCCACCGCTCGTCCGATCCCGGAATCACCACCGGTGATCAACGCTTTTCGGCCGTGCAACCGATCCGAACCCCGGTACGACTTCTCGCCGTGATCCGGTGCGGTGACCATGTCGCGAGTCAATCCCGGATGCTCGAGCTCGGGCTGGTCGTCCCGATCGGGCATGGAGAAAGCAGTGGTGGGGTCGCTCTTGGTGAACTGGTCGGACATTGTCGATCCTTGCCTCGTGTGAAGAGGACCCATTGCGGCAAAACGAAAGCCGCCCCAGTTCTCGAGACGATTCACGGTCGTTACCGACTGGAGCCGCTGTCCACACGAGGTTTGCCGGTTGTACCGGCACGCAAACCTTGCGAATCAGCGCGCGGAGGGATCTTCCCCGATGAAGCTCGCACCCACCGCATCGAGCACCCGGCGCGCCGGCCGGGTAGGAGCGAAGACCTCGACGCGTCCGTCGGAACGTTCGACAGCATCGACGATCACGCTCGCGGCACCCGAGTACATGAAGTCCACCGCCGACAAGTCCAGCAGCACAACTGCATTGCCCCGTAGGGCACCGTCGAGGGCGTTCACCAAATCTGCTCGTGCACTCATGTCCAGCTCGCCGACGGCGCGAACAACGGTCAGATCGGGGGAGTAGGACTCGATACCGATCGAGTGGCGTCGAGCGGGGGCGGTGGAGCGAACATCGGTGAAATCGGAAACAGTCACGGTGCGAACCTCTCAGTTCGGGTGGCCTATCGAACCGGCGTGCTCGGTGTGGAACCCGAGGGCTGCAGGTTCCGGTGCACGCTGTCCGGTAATCCTGACAGCGCAACATCACCGAACCGAGCCTGCAACATCACGAATTCGTCGCTACTTGGTAACGGCAAGGTAACGCAGTTCGATGCCCGGCATCAGGGCAGTGTGTGACCCGCTGCGCGGAACAGGCCGTACCATTCCGCCCTGGTCAGGCGGATGTCCGACCCCGTAGCGGCCTCTGCTATCCGATCCGGCGTGGTGGTCCCCAGGACCACCTGAATGTCGGCCGGGTGGCGTGTTATCCACGCGACCGCTATCGCGGACGGTGTCGTGTCGTATCGGCCGGCAATGTCGTCGAGCGCATCGTTGAGGGCAGGGTAGTTCTCGCGATCTCCGACGAACACACCCGACGAGGTCCCGCTCTGGAGCGGCGACCACGCTTGCACGGTGATGCCGCGTGCCCTCGCGTAGTCGAGCAACCCGTTGTCACGATCCACCGACTGGTCCAGCGCGCCGATGTTGGCGGTCAGGCCCGCAGCGATCAGCGGCGAATGGACGACGCTCAACTGCACTTGATCGAACAGAAGTGGTTGTGTGACTGCCGTTTCGAGCAATTCGATCTGACCGGGAGTGTGATTCGAGACGCCGAAACCGAGCACCTTGCCCGACGTGTGCAGTGTGTCGAATGCCGCCGCGACCTCGTCGGGCTCGACCAGGCTGTCCGGTCGATGCAGCAGCAGGGTGTCGAGATGATCGACGCCGAGAGCCGAGAGCGAACCCTCGACGGTCGACACGATGTGGTCTTCCGAGAAGTCGAAATAGCCGTCGCGAATGCCGACCTTGCTCTGAATGCTGACGCGCTCACGCTGCGACGGAGTGAGTGTCACCGCTTGTCCGAAGCGCTCCTCGCACCCGTGGGGTCTGCCGCCGTAGATGTCGGCGTGATCGAAGACGGTCACTCCCACGTCCAGGGCGGTGTCGACCAACCTGCGAATCCTGTCGTCGTCCAGGTCGAGGATGCGCATGAACCCGAGGACGATGCTCGACACGGTTGTGCCGGTCTGGGGGTGCGTAAAGGTGCGCAAGGTGAGTCTCCCTCTGTGCGGACGTGGTCGAAGTCGAGTGTGTCAAACCGCGGACCCAGTACGCCCGGGCCTCTGTTGCGCAAGGCGTTGACAATATTGCGCAACTTCTGCCATCGTTGTGCTCGGCATCACAAAGATCCCAGGAGGTGAACCGTGGCACCCACGCTCACGCAGGTCGCACAACGAGCAGGTGTGTCGCTGTCGACGGCATCGCGCGCCTTCAGCAACCCGGATCGAATCGGGGCGGACACGTTGGCTCGGATCATCGCCGTCGCCGACCAGATCGGCTATGTCGCGGCCTCGGGGCGCTCCTCCGACACCCGCGTCTCGGCGACGACGGTCGCAGTCGTGGTACCCGACATCGGCCACACCGTCTTCGCCAGCTTCGTCAAGTCCGCGCAAGCGCAGGGCTGGCATCGCAGACAGACCATCGTCCTCACCGACACCGACGGAAGCGCAGACCGTGAGCGTGAAGTGATCGGTGACCTGCAGGGCCGAGTCGACGCTCTGATCGTCTGTGCTCCACGACTACCGGCCGAGGACATCGTGCAGCTGGCGGGCGACACACCGCTGGTGCTGGTCAACCGATCCTCCAGCGAATGCGATTGTGTCGTGGCCGATTCCGAGGACGGTATCCGGCAGGCCGTCGATTACCTGGCAGCTCTCGGTCACACGCATCTCGCGTACGTCCAGGGATCACCGCAATCGTGGTCCAACGAGCGACGCGTCGACGCCGTCGAACAGTTCTGCGCAGCACGAGGAATCGTGCTCGATGTACTGGGGTGGCAGCAGGAGACCTTGGCCGGCGGCCATGCTGCGGCTGCCAGCGTCGTCGCCACGGGTGCGACCGCCGTCATGACCCACAACGACCCCATGGCCATCGGCGTCATGAACGGGGTCCGGTCGATGGGCCTGGCAGTACCGGAACACCTCAGCGTCATCGGCATCGACGATTCGCCCCTGGCCGAACTCGCGCATCCCGCTCTGACGAGTATCAACGTTCCGATGGGCCGTGCAGGTCTGGTGTCCTCCGATCTGGTGTTCCAGCGGGCAGCCGAACCGGAGTCGTCGCCCAGAACCATCCACCTCCCTACCCAACTCGTGGTCCGCGGCTCATCGGGGCCCGCTCGGATTCGCACTCTCGCACCAGGAAAGGACGACTCGAAATGAAGGTCGTCATCGCAGATTCCAACCTCCTACCGCATCGTGGCCGCTTCGAGAGCCGAGTCGCCTCCGATATCGAGCTGTCGTGGCACGAGAAGTTCGACGTCGATGCACTCGTCGCGGACATCGCCGATGCGACCGTGTATGTCGGCGGAAAGTTCCCGGCCGTTCTGGCGGAGGCGGCACCCGATCTGCAGCTGGTGCACGTTGCGGGGGCAGGCACGGACGGCGTTTCCTTCGACGACCTGAGCGCTCGGACATTGGTGGCCAACACTTTTCACCACGAACGCTCGATCGCCGAATACGTCGTAGCCACCGCCGTCGTGCTCCGGCGCGGGTTTCTCGGCCAGGACCGCCTCATGCGGGAGGATCGGTGGGCGTCACCGGTGTACGACCGCACGCTTCGGCAGTCGACTTCGCTGGGTTCGGCAACGGTGGGATTCGTGGGCTTCGGTCATATCGGTGCGCAGTCGTGGCAGTTGCTGCGGGCCTTCGGTTGCCGGGGCATCGCGGTCACAGGAAGCGGATCGGTGAACGCTGCCGAGAACGGATTGGCCTGGGCCGCATCGACCGATCGTCTGTCCGACCTGATGACCGAAGCAGATGTCGTCGTGGTGTCCGCACCACTGAACGAGCGCACCACCGGCATGATCGGCGATACCGAACTCGCAGCTCTCGGACCGGACGGCGTGCTGATCAACGTCGGGCGCGGCCCCCTCGTGCAGCAGGATGCACTGTTCGACGCGCTGTCCGCCGGATCGCTCGGCAGCGCCGCCATCGACGTCTGGTACGACTACCCGTCGGCCGACGGCATCGGTGCCCCCTCGCGTCATCCGTTCCACACACTGCCCAACATCCTGATGACACCCCATTCGTCCGGCATCACACGCGAAACCTTCGAGGGTCGGGTCGACGACATCACCGCCAACATCGGTCGACTCGCCGCGCGCGAACCGTTGACCGATGTCGTTGCCGGAGAGAACTTCACGGAGAAGGCAGAGCACTCGTGACCGACACGATCGTTGCTGCCGACGTCATCGTCTGCAGCCCTACTCGTAATTACGTCACGCTCAAAGTGACCACCGCAGACGGCGTCGTCGGCTACGGCGACGCGACCTTGAACGGCAGAGAACTCGCGGTGGCGTCGTACCTGCGAGATCATGTCGCGCCGCTTCTCATCGGCCGAGATCCCGCACGCATCGAGGACACCTGGCAATACCTCTACCGCGGTGTCTACTGGCGCCGTGGGCCGGTGACGATGGCCGCGATCGGTGCCGTCGACCTCGCCTTGTGGGACATCAAGGGCAAATCCCTCGGGCAACCCGTCTACCAGCTGCTCGGTGGAGCCGTCCGCGACCGCATTCTCTCGTACACCCACGCCACCGGCTGGGACACGTCGGAATTGATCGATTCCGTCGATCGACGCCGAGCACAGGGTTTTCGCGCCGTGCGGGCCCAATCGGGTGTTCCCGGCCTGGAGTCCGTGTACGGAGTGCACCGAGGCGCGCAGGGATACGAACCCGCAGGCCGTGGTGCCGTTCCCGTCGAAGAGGTCTGGGATACCGATGCGTATCTCAATCACGTTCGCGGGGTGCTCGCAGCGGTGCGTGACCACGTGGGATCCGAGCTCAAGCTGTTGCACGACGCGCACCACCGGCTGACACCGCAACAGGCTGCGCGACTGGGCAAGTCGCTCGAGGACGTCGATCTGTTCTGGCTCGAGGACGTCACCACCGCCGAGGATCAGAGCGCCCTGCGGCTGGTGCGTCACCACACCACGACCCCGCTCGCGATCGGTGAAGTGTTCAACACCATCTGGGACTGCCAGCAGTTGATCTCCGAGAAGCTGATCGATTTCATTCGGGTGGCCATCGCGCATGCCGGCGGTATCAGTCATGTCCGAAAGATCTTCTCGCTGGCCGAGGTACACCAGGTTCGTTGCGGACCGCACGGGCCCTCCGACGTCTCGCCGATCACCCTCGCCGCGAGCGTGCACCTCGGAATGGCCACTCCGAACTTCGGCATTCAGGAATTCATGGGCTACGACCCACTGGTCGACGAGGTGTTCCCACACGCATGGTCGTTCGCCGACGGCTACCTGACCCCCGGTGACGCCCCCGGCCTCGGCGTCGACATGGACGAGTCGTTGGCGGCGCGGTACCCGTACGAGCCCGCGTATCTCCCCGTCGCTCGCCGCCTCGACGGCTCGATGACGGACTGGTGACGAGATGAGCGAATCCAGACTGTCTCGTTCGGCACTCGCTTGCTCGGGGGCCGTCCCAGCACGACCGGACGGCACCGGAATCGTCCATCTGGGGCTGGGCAACTTCCATCGCGCGCATCAGGCCGTGTACACCGCTGCGGCACTGGCACAGGACGGCGGCTCGTGGGGAATTCTGGGTGTAGCGAACAGATCTCGGACGATTGTCGATGCCATGCTCGCTCAGGAACTGCTCTACGGCGTCGTCGAGATATCGCCGTCGGGTTCAAGGGTGAGCGTGCCCGGAGCGCACACGGGAGCCATGGTCGCCGCCGACGACCCCGCCGCCGTCGTACGGGCCATTGCGGACGAGGACGTCCGAATCGTGACGATCACCGTCACCGAGTTGGGCTACACGCTGTCGTCCCGGACGGGCTCCCTCGACCTCGAATCGACTGCAGTGCAACAGGACCTGCAGCGGCCGGAAACGCCGACGACCACGGTGGGGCAGCTCGCGAGGGCTCTGGCGATGCGGGCACGAACGCACGGGGCTCCCATCACCGTGGCCAGCTGTGACAACCTGTTGGGGAACGGTGATCGCACCGCTGTACTCGTGCGTCAGTTCTTGGACCGTTGCGGTGCGGACGACGTGCTCGAGTGGCTGGCGGCGGCGGTGACGTTCCCCAACTCCATGGTCGATCGCATCGTTCCGTCCAGCAGTGCGTTGTACGACGCCGAGTCCACCGCCGAGCTGGGCGCTGTGGACACCATTGCCGTGCCGGCGGAGCCGTTCACGATGTGGGTGATGGAGGACGAGTTCGCCGCAGGACGTCCCCGCTGGGAAGCCGGTGGTGCCGTGTTCACCGAGGATGTCGAACCGTACGAACTGATGAAGGTTCGACTGCTCAACGGAACCCACTCTCTCATTGCCTATCTCGGCGCACTCGACGGTCGCGCGACAATTCCGGACTCGATCGGTCGCCCGTTCGTGGAGGCCGCAGCTCGAGCGGTGTTGGTCGACGAATACCTCCCGACCGTGCCCGTTCCGGACGGGGTGGATATCGACGACTACATCGCCCAGCTGTTCGTGCGGTGGTCCAACTCCGCTCTGGGGCACAAGACCGCGCAGGTCGGTTCGGACGGCTCGGCGAAGCTCGCGCAGAGGATCCCGGACCCAGCGCTCCACCACCTACGAAACGGTGTTGTACCGCAACACCTTTCCTTGACCATCGCCGCCTATCTCTGCTGCGTGTGCCCGCCCGACGGTTTCGACCCGGGCCCGCATGCGCATGCGATGGCCGACCCTGCACGTGCGCGTTTGGCAGGACTTGCCGCTTCGGCAGCGTCCAGTGAGGATTTCGTCCGCTCGGTTCTCGAACGCGGCGACATACTCCCCATCGAGTTGGCGCAGTTTCCCGAATTCATCACACGCACAGCGGAATTGATGGATACTGTTGTTCGTCACGGTCCGATGGCCGCAGCCGTCGAAGCGGCGAGTTCTTCGCTCCGCCCCGTCGTCACGGCATCCCGGACCACACTCGACTGACTCATTCTCCTTCCTTCGTTCGGCCGAGGCCGAAACTCACCCGAGGACAACCATGGACACGACCACAGAACCGTCAGATTCTCCCAGAATCGCTCCGGCCCAACATGATCCGTCCGCCGTACGACGCGCAGCGTGGGCCGGCCTCATCGGAACCACACTCGAACAGTACGACTTCGTCATCTACGGCACGGCGTCCGCGCTGATCTTCAACAAGTTGTTCTTTCCCAACATCTCTCCGGCGGCCGGCATCATCGCCAGCTTCAGCGCGTACGCCGTCGGATTCCTCGCCCGGCCACTGGGTGGACTGTTCTTCGCACGCTACGGTGACCGGCTCGGTCGCAAGTGGGTTCTGGTCGCCACGCTGATGCTGATGGGCGGCGCGACCATGGCCATCGGTCTGCTGCCGACGTTCGAGCAGGTGGGACTACTGGCCCCGGTGTTGCTGGTCCTGTGCCGATTCTTCCAGGGCTTCGGCGCTGGTGCCGAACAATCAGGTGGCGCAACGCTTCTGACGGAAACGGCCGCGATCGGAAAGCGTGGCAGATTGGCCGCTCTTGTCATGACCGGCGCGGCGCTCGGCACCGCTCTCGGAGCCATCGCCTGGATCCTCGCCCAGTTGCTCCCCGACGATCAGCTCATGTCCTGGGGCTGGCGGATGGTGTTTCTCAGCAGCATCCTGGTCACCGTGGCCGCGTTCATCATCAGGCGCAAGCTCAACGAGTCACCGGTGTTCCAGGAGCTGAAGGCGGCCCAGGAGCGACCCAAGGCACCGGTGAAGGAAGTGTTCACCAACGGCAAGCGACCGCTGTTCATCGTCATGTTCATGACCGTCGGCATCAGCGCTCAGTCCTACACGTACCAAGTGTTCATGGCGTCCTACATGAAGAACGACATCGGCGTCGATCCCACGTTCATACCCAAGGTTCTGCTCATCGGCGCAATCTGCGGCGGCATCGCGGCCTGGGGCTTCGGATGGCTATCGGACAAGGTGGGTCGTAAGCCCGTGTACATCGGTATCGTCAGCCTGCTCGTCGTTCTTCCGGTTCCCACGTTCATGGCTCTCAGCACCGGTTCGCACGTACTGATCACCCTGGTGATGATCATCGGATTCATCCTGGCGTGCCAGGGGGCCGTCGGTGTCACGATGAGCTACTTCCCCGAGATCTTCGGGGCTCGATACCGGTACGCCGGAGTCACTCTCGGCCGCGAGTTCGCGTCCGTCTTCGGCGGCGGAATCGCTCCTCTGCTGTGCGCCGCACTGATCACCGCGTTCTCCGGATCCTGGGTCCCGGTCGCGGTCTACATGATGATCATGGCGGTCTCGGTGCTCGTCGCCGCATCCTTCGCACCGGAAACTCGCGATCGCGATCTGACCGATCCGGCCAACGCAACCGATCCGGTGTTCGACCGGGTCTGACCTGCCCACCTCGAACGGAACGGACGACACGATGACCACCGAACCGAATCCTGTGCCCGACAGAACGGTCGCCCTGATCGCGTACGGCACCGATGACATCCGCGTCGAAACAGTGGCGGTGGCCGACCCCTCGCCGGACGAGGCCATCGTCGCAATTGCCTACGGCGGAATCTGCGGCTCCGATCTGCACTACTGGAAGCACGGGGCGGCAGGGCAATCGGTACTGAAGGCGCCGATGCGATTGGGGCACGAGGCGTCGGGCACCGTGGTTCGGCGCGCAGGAGACGGCAGTGGCCCCGGTGAAGGCACCCCGGTCACTGTCCATCCGGCGACTCCCGCCGCCACCGGCGCGAAGTATCCGGTCGATCGTCCGAACCTGTCTCCCGGATGCCGCTACATGGGAAGCGCCGCGCAGATACCGCACGACGACGGTCTGTTCATCGGTCACGTCGCCGTCCCGACACGAATGCTCAGAGTGTTGCCCGACGGTCTGGATCTGAGAATTGCTGCGTTGGCCGAGCCGGCGAGCGTCGCATGGCATGCCGTCGAGCGTGCTGGGGCGGTGTCCGGCAAGACGGTTCTCGTCGTCGGGACCGGTCCGATCGGTGCCCTCATCGTGGCGGTCGCTCGCCGAGCCGGAGCAGCTCGGATCGTCGCGGTCGACCTCGAGGACTACGCCCAGGAAGTGACGCGTCGACTCGGAGCGCATCGAACAGTCGACGCCCGAGACGGGACGGCAGTCGCGGCGGTCGAGGCCGACGTGACGTTCGAGTGCTCGGGCAACCACCATGGTCTGGCGTCGGCAATTAACGGCACGGCTCGCGGCGGTCGTGTCGTCATGGTCGGGTTACCTGCGGCGGGGCCTCAGCCGGTGCCGCTGTCATTGGCGATCACCCGGGAGATCGACCTGATCGGCTCGTTCCGGTTCAACACCGAGATGGACGACGTGATCCAAGCTCTGGCCGACGGTTCACTCGATGTGGCACCCGTCATCACCGCGGAGTATCCGGTGAGGGACGCCCTCGACGCGTTCGCGCTCGCCGCCGATGCATCCCGATCGAGCAAAGTCCTGTTGACGTTCTGACGGGCTACTACTCGAATTCGGTTCGTATCGACTGTGTCGTGAGCTGCAGCATCAGCACGAAGCCGGTCAGCGTCACCACGATCGGGGCCCACAGCACCACCGCCACGAAGGTGTCCACATCCCGTTCCAGCACTATGTACACCGCGACGATCGACGTTCCCAACAGGCACAGGGCGATGTGAGCAGCGAGTCGCCATTTGTCGAAGAAGAACCCGGCCAACATTCCCATCGGGATGAGGAAGGTGCATTTGCCGAGGGTGACTTCCGGCGCGAAATTCGCGGTGATGGTGGCTCCGAAGATCGACAGATCGGCGATGACGACGAAGGCGAAGGCTTGCCCGAGCGTCGGCCACGGTCCGAACCACCAGAACGCGCCCATGACGTACGCGGCGATCATGCACGTCCATTGCACGATCGCGGGGATGGGGGTGGTCGCGCCGTACCCGAACGCCAGCTCGAGGGTGACCACGACGGCCATGGCCAGGGCGGCGGCGGACACGATCCGCTTGACGAGCGTCGTGACAGCGAGCGACGTCATCACGCCCATGCCCCATTGGTAATGCTCGTTGGACCTCGTCAGTGCGCGAGTCACAGTGCCCCCTCGTTCCAATCGGGAGTCGATTGAAACACAGTCGCACCGCTCGACGTTCGGCTTTCACCGTGTTCTGGCCGACGGTGCGGCACGATCAGCTGGTCAATTGGTGTAACAGCTCCGGCAGTGTCTCGCTGATGTCGTGCCGGCTGGCCACCCGATAGCGGGCGGCCTCACCGAGCAGCCGCCGTCGATCGGCGTCGTCGACCACCGCCGAGACGGCGGCAGCGAGAGCATCGGAGTTGCCGGGCTCGACCAGAATTCCAGCACCGTCGGCGAGGAATTCGTGCGTGCCACCGTGATCGGTTCCGATCACCGGCAATCCGTGCGACATCGCTTCCAAGACCGACAACGGACCTGCCTCGGGAGAAGTACTGGCCGGCACGACGACATCCCACCTGCGAAGAGCGGACTCGGCATCGGTGTGTCCGAGGAACTCGACACGTCCGGCAAGATCCGGTTCCGCGGCGCGCGCGCGGAGTTCGTCGACGTATTCGCGATCACCGGGGAAGCTTCCCCCGGCCAATTCGACTCGGACGTCAGGGAGCATGGCGACGGCGTCGAGCAGCACGCGGTGCCCCTTCCATGGCGTCAACAACGCAAGCATCCCGACGACCGGCGGAGAGTGCAGCGCACCGCCGAACCGCGGAACCGGCCACGGCACGCCGTTGTGTGACACCACCACGGGGAGGCCGGCCTTTCGGAGCGGTTCTGCGGTGGCCTCGGACACCGATACCGCAACGCGAACGGCCGGCCGGGCGAACCGGACCACCACACGCTGCTTGAGAGAGGTCATCGTGTCGTGTACGAGCCACGACGCCCCGCGAGCGGGCCGCGCAAACCGCGCCACCGGAAGCGCGAACAGCGAGTTGACGACCGTGGCGGTGCCCGGTGCGCGGGCGATCGTGCGCACGGCGCGCGCCGCCCCGACCCATCGTGCGACCATCTTGATCGCCGCGATACCGCGCGCGGCACCACGTTGCCCACCCAGTCCGAGCTCGTCGATGCGGACGTGTCGCGTCGTGTCGGGCAGGCGATCTGCCAATGGGCCTGCGGGGCAGGCGATCACGGTGGCATGGCCGCGGCGCGTGGCCTCGTCGATCAAATCCAGCAGCACCTTCTCGGCACCGGACACCTGGCCGGTGTGCGCGAGGAAGAGAACTGTCGATTCGTCGGTCATGTGGTCGCCCGTCCGGGCAGCGGATTTGTGGCGCACGCTTGGGGCGTGAACAACACAGCGAGCACAATCAATCTTCGGCGCGCTTGAGGACGGCAAGGACCGTCAAGAACAGAATTTTCACATCCAGCCAGATCGACCAGTTCTCGATGTAGTAGTTATCCCATTCGGCACGGTCGGCGATGGATGTCTGTCCACGCAAGCCATGAACCTGTGCCCAGCCTGTAACGCCCGCTTTGACTCGGTGTCGCTCGCCGTAACGACGAATTTGCATCTCGAAGAGGGTGCACGTACTCAGGGCGTTCCGGACGAGGTCCTACCAAACTCATGTCGCCGCGGATAACATTGATTAATTGAGGCAACTCGTCCAAGGATGTTTGGCGCATGATTTTTCCGATACGCGTCCGGCGATCTACCCCCTCGACTCCGCCGGGGGCATCGCCAACTTTTCTCTCGAACTCGGCATCCGAAGCTCGCGGAGGACGCATCGAGCGGAACTTCAAGCAGTCGAAGGGAAGTCCGTCCCGACCGATCCGTTCCTGTTTGAAGAAGATCGGACCGGGAGAACTCAAACGAACGAGAAGCATCAAGGTCAAGAACACGGGTGACAGGAGCAGGAGCCCAACAGCGGTTAGTACTCTGTCGAACACTCCCTTGACGGCGAACTGCCAGCCTTTCGGATCGACGTGCGGCAAAACCATCAGGGGCAGACCGCCGATGTGTTCCACGCGGGTATTCAGGCTGACTGCGTCATAGAGCCGTGGAACCACCCACACCCGCATTCCCAGTCGGTGCGCGATCCTGATCGTTGTCACCAGGTCTCGTTCATCGGAGGTCGCGAATGCGATGATCAATTCCTCGGCGTTGGTTCGGCGCGCCACAGTCTCGAGATCGGCGGGGACGCCGAGATGGGGAAGTTCCCCCGCAACTGCCTCGCCGGAGTCCAGAGTGGCTACTGGTGCATCGCCGACGTAACCAACAGGCGCGAGTCCGTACTCCGGAAACTGGCGCATCCGCGAGACCAGTTGATGCGCAATGGGATCGTTGCCGAGGACTATCGTCGGGGCGGCAGAGCCGAACCGGGTCCTAGTGACGCGCTGAACAATCACGCGGATCAAACGAGCGACCGCAATGGTCAAGGCGCTCAGCACCCACAACCTCAGTACGAACGCACTGGGCCGATATTCGGTGTCGGACAGAAACATCACTACGAGCAGAGCAAGCGACGCGAATGCTACTGATGTCTCGGCTGGCCCGATCTCGTCGAGGAAGTTACGTCGAAGCCCGCGGCGGTACATCGACTTTCCCGTAAGGATTCCGATGAGGAGCGGCAAGTAGAGCCAGGGCAACCGGCCTGTTTCGCCGAGATCGCCGGAGTACCACAGCAGGGCACCGATCAATGCGACGGCAGCAGCGGACGCGTCGACGGCGACATTGATCGCGGTGTGCCAAGGATCGACTCGAAGGCGATCTGCGAAAGAGTGCGGTGCGAAGTTCTGCACTGTCCCGGCAGCCCGCGGGCGAGAGTGCAGCGATTCCAGAGTTTTGGACACAGCTACTTCCGGTGGCTAGTTCGTTTCGGATGATCCCCAGTATCCTATTTAATCTATACCCGTGCGACCGAAAGCTTTTAGCCGAGTTGCTGAAAAAAACCCCAGGTCTGTTGCGGGCGGAAATTGTCAATGCGTGGTGGGAAAAAGCGTGTTTATTGGAAAACTTGCTCGCGAATAATCCAGGCCAGATCCTGAAGTATCTGAACGTGACCTGTCGTCCACTGGCGGGGTCGTTGATCCCAAACGCAGACGGTGCCGACGGAAAAGCCATCGTCGTCGACGATCGGAACGCCCAAGTAGGAAACCAGCATCTTGGCCTGAACCGATGGGTGATCCTTGAGAGTCTCGATCAATCGTGCGTCCTCTACCACGAGGGGCTGACCGAGGTCGATCGCATATCGGCAAATCGAACCTTCGATGGGAACCTCACGCGCGCTGCCGATTTCGGGTGGTAACCCCAGTGCGCTCTTGAAGTACTGACGCTTGTCGTCCAGCAGAGAGAAGGCGGCAGACGGGGCGTTCAAAGCATCGGCAACAATCGCCACAACCCTGTCGTAGTCCGCCTCCGAGTCGGTATCCATCAGGCCGGTGCGAGCAACTGCAGCGAGACGCTCGGGCTCGTCGATCGCAGTGCCGAACAATCGGGTCGCCGCGGCCGTGACAGGCCGATCCCCAGTTCTGTCCCGAAGAGCACGAAGTAATGAGCCGACGTCGGAGTCCTGATCATCGGACAGTTCGTCGACCAGTCGATCGATCACCGCTCGCCGAATATACGCCTCGGGGGATACACAGGACTTCTCCGCCTGCCGTGCGAGAAGCTCGTTCAGTCGGTCGTCGAAACCCGGGTACCCAGTCGTCATTGTCCACATGGTAGTTCAGGCCATGTTATATTACTCACCCAAGCCGTGTAAGCGCTCGAATTTGTCGGAACAATACTCTGTCGGAGCCGCAGAAAAGCCCCGGTCGGTCTCTGCCCCACGCCTGCGGGCGGCGGGCGCGGCGCTTATCCTCACTGCCCACACTTTCGTTTCGCCGACGATCCTTTTGGGCTATGGTTCGCCCATGAATTCGCAGCCGGGGGGCGCGGTCCCTGATCGTAAGGACATCACGTTCGACTCGAACGGCGTCGACTGTGCGGCGTGGCTGTACCTGCCCGACAGCACCGAGCCGGCCCCGGTGATCGTCATGGCGCACGGTCTCGGCGGAACCCGGGGAATGCGACTCGACGCCTACGCAGAACGATTTCGCGCCGAGGGCTACGCGTGCCTGGTGTTCGACTATCGGTACTTCGGAGACAGTGGCGGGCGACCGCGACAATTGCTCGATATCGAATCCCAGTTGCAGGACTGGGCGGCAGCGATCGCGTGCGCCCGGGGTCGGCAGGACGTGGACGGTTCGCGAATCGTGTTGTGGGGCTCGTCGTTCGGCGGTGGCCACGTCATCGTCGCGGCAGCACGGGATCAGCGTGTCGCCGCGGTGGTCGCGCAGTGTCCGTTCACCGACGGCATCGCCTCCGGGCTCGCATCGAACACATGGACCTCGGTCAAACTGTCCGTGCGGGCCGTGCGCGACCTGCTGGGATCGGTGATCGGGCGGCCGCCGGTGATGGTGGCGACCGCCGGACGACCGGGGACTACCGCATTGATGACGTCACCCGACAGTTACGACGGGTACCTCGCGCTCGCTCCGGACTCCGACGAGTCGTTCCACAATCGGGTTGCCGCCCGCTTCGCGCTGCAGATCGTGCGCCATCGGCCCGGACGTCGAGCGAAGGACGTCCGCTGCCCGATACTCTTCGTCGTCTGCAACACGGATTCTGTGGCACCGGCGAAGGCCACCCTGCGATACGCCCGGACAGCCCCGCTCGGCGAGATCGAAACCTACGACGCAGGCCATTTCGACATCTATCTCGGTGCTGACTTCGAGCAGGTGGTCGCAGACCAAATCGCCTTCCTCCTGCGCACTGTCCCGCCGCTGGTGGCTGCGGATCAGTAGACGTCGCGCACGTACCGCTTCTCCGCAGCGAGAGCCTTGACGTACGCCTCGGCACTGCTCGGGGCCAGTTTCCCGTGCTGTGCGACTACGCCTTTCAGGGCCGCATCCACGTCTTTGGCCATTCTCGACGCGTCGCCACAGACATAGAAGTGGGCACCTCGGTGAATCCAGTTCCAGAGCTCGCTGCCGTGTTCGCGCATGCGATCCTGCACGTAGACCTTGTCCTTCTGATCCCGGGAAAAGGCGACGTCGAGACGGTCGAGCGACCCGTCGCTCAGCATCGCGGTGAGTTCGTCGCGGTAGTAGAAGTCGGTGTCCGCGTGCTGTTCGCCGAAGAAGAGCCAGTTCGGGCCGGTGTGCCCGAGCGCGCGCCGCTCGTGCAGGAACGCCCGGAACGGTGCAATGCCGGTGCCGGGACCGACCATGATCATCGGCGTGGCGGGATCCTCGGGCGGTTTGAAATGGGTCGATTTCTGTACGAATATCCCGATGTCATGGTTGGCGGCATGGTCGGCCAGATACGTCGAGCACACCCCGCGTCGAGCGACACCGTGCACGTTGTATCGCACAGCCGAGACGGTCACCTGCACCTCCTCGGGATTCTCCTTCGGGCTCGAGGAGATGGAATACAGACGCGGCTGCAACGGCTTGAGAACGCCGAGCCAATCGTCCACCGACGCGCGAACCGGATGTGCGGCAAGTACATCGATCGATTGCCGTCCCCACATCCAGTCGGTGAGCGTGTGTCTGTTGTCCGGATGCAACATGGCCTCGAGGTCGTCGTCCGCGGTACGCCGGTGCACGAACTTCAATAGATCCGGTGTGGCACGGGCGATCTCGAGGTGCCGACCCAACGCCGTACGGAGCGGCATTTCACCGTGCTCGGCCAAGTCGACGACGGCGTCACCGTCGAGTCCGGTGGCACCGAGCCACTCCTGCACGTACTGGTCACTGTTGCGAGGCCAGACCCCGAGTGCGTCACCCACCTCGTATTCGAGGGTGCCCGCAGGAAGGTGGAATCCGAGTTGACGGACGTCCTTGAGCGATCCGCGTGCGGTGAGCACTCGATTCCGAACGAGAGTAGTCACGAGGGGCGACTTCTTGCTGTACCGCGGTTCTACGTCAGCGGCCGCAGGCCGACGTGCGGGTGCCGCAGGCGCGGTCGCGGGGTCGGACGTTGGCGAGTCACCTGCCAGCAGCGCGCTCACCGAGTCGAGCCACTCGGCGGCCTCGTTCTCGTAGTCGGGCTCGAGGTCGACCCTGCCGAGTAGTCGCCGCGCACCGAGTTGCTCGAGACGTTCGTCGATCTTGCGGCCGTGCCCGCAGAAGTCTGCGTAACTCGAGTCGCCGAACGCCAGCACGGCGTAACGGATTCCGTCCAGTGCGGGTACCGAATCGGTTGTCAGGCTCTCCCAGAAGGTTGCGCCGTTGTCGGGTGCTTCGCCGTCCCCGGTGGTACTGCTGACGATCAACACGTCGGCCTCGGCCGGTAGTCGGTCTGCGGTGAACGAGTCCATGGAGTGTTCGGTGACGGCAGACCCAGCAGCTCGCAGATGAGAAACACTGGACTGGGCGAACTCCTCGGCAGTTCCCGTCTGCGAGGCCCACAGCAGGAGCAGTGGTCTGCCCGCTGCCGACGAGGTGTCCCCGGCGGTTCCTTCGGTGCCCGGCGAGGGAGTGCGCGAGAACAGGCCTGCGAGAGCACCGTCGAGCCACGCGTGCGTCTCGGGAGTCAGCGGGGTCCGTTCGGGCAACGTGGGGATTCCCGGCGCGGAGCGACCTGCGTCGGTCCGAAGTCCCTCCAGCAGGCCGGCCATGTAACTTTGCTCGATGACGGTGAAAGGTTCTGCGGGTCGGCTCGGGCGGCCGACCAACACGGCGAGAGCGTCGACCGGATCGTGCACGTCCTCGGACGTATCGGGCGAATCCGATTGAGCAGCAGATACTTTCGTCAGCGACACGGCGCAGGCCTTGAATTCGGGTTGCTGCGAGTAGGGATCGACGGCGTCATTGGTCACCGCGTTGATCGCCAGGGATTCACCGAACTCGTCGCTCCAGTGGAACGGTGCGAAGCAGCCGCCGGGTAACACTCGGTCGGTGACCACGGCGGGCAGTACCGCACGGCCTCGACGCGACGACAGTTCGACGGTATCGCCGTCGGACAGATCGAGCCGGCCCGCATCGGTCGGGTGTATTTCCACGAACGGGCCGGGGTTCAGTTTGTTCAGCTTCGCGACTTTGCCGGTCTTGGTCATGGTGTGCCACTGATGGGGGAGTCGCCCCGTGTTGAGCAGGAACGGATAGTCGTCGTCCGGCATCTCGGCCGGTGCCATGGCGGGTCGGGCGAGAAACTGCGCTCGACCGCTCGCGGTGGGGAACGACAGGGCAGGAATCGAGCCGTCCTCCGACACCCGCAGGGTTTGGCTGACTCCGTCGTTGAGGTACCGGATGGGGTGTCTGGTGGTAGTCGACTCGGGCGGGCACGGCCACTGAATCGAACCCTCGCGGAGCCCGTCGTAGGTGATGCCGCGAATGTCGTAACCGGTGGCGGGGTTCGAGAACTGCTTGATCTCCTCGAAGATCTCTTCGGCACTGGAGTACGTGAACGACTCGGAATAGCCGAGAGCGCAGGCCATGTCGGCGATGATCTTCCAGTCGGGGAGTGCTCCGCCGGGTGCATCGACAGCCGGCTGGAACAGCGTGAGGTTCCGCTCGGAGTTGACCATGACACCGTGGGCCTCGGTCCACAGCGCAGCGGGCAGCATCACATCGGCGTATCGGTTGGTCTCGGTGTCGGCGAAGGCGTCTTGGGTGATCACCAGTTCGGCACGCTCGAGACCGTCGATCACGGTTGTTCGATTGGCCACGGACGCAACAGGATTGGTGCAGATGATCCAGCAAGCTTTGATGTCGCCCGCAGCCAACTTCGAGAACATCTCGATGGTTCCACCACCGACGTCGGTGCGGAGTGTTCCGGGCGGGATTTTCCAGGCCTGCTCGACGAACGCGCGGTCGGTGTCGTTGGTGACCGCCCGTTGGCCCGGCAGTCCGGGGCCCATGTACCCCATTTCCCGGCCACCCATCGCGTTCGGCTGACCGGTCAACGAGAAGGGGCCGCTTCCGGTCCGGCAGATAGCACCCGTTGCCAGGTGGAGATTGCACAGTGCGTTGGTGTTCCAGGTGCCGTGGGTGGACTGATTGAGTCCCATCGTCCAACAGCTCATCCAGTTCTCTGCAGTCCCGATCATCTCCGCTGCGGCACGCAGATCTTCCTCGGCGAGACCGGTTGCAGCGCAGACCTTCTCGGGGGTGTAGTCGCGAAGAAACTCCGGCATCGCGTCCCAGCCGTCGGTGAACTGGGCGATGAAGTCAGGGTCCGTGTTTCCGCTGTCGACGATCAGAGCCAGCAGGCCGTTGAGCAGCGCCAGATCGGATCCCGGTTCGAGCATGAGGTGCAGGTGCGCCTTGTCGGCGGTGGCGGTGCGCCGCGGATCGACCACGATCAGTTTCGCACCGGCCTTGACCCGGTCCATCATTCGCAGAAACAGGATGGGGTGGCAGTCGGCCATGTTGGAGCCGATGACGAGGAACACGTCGGCGTTGTCGAAGTCTTCGTACGACCCCGGCGGACCGTCGGCTCCGAGTGACTGCTTGTAGCCGGTCCCCGCGCTGGCCATGCACAGTCGTGAGTTGGATTCGATCTGATTGGTACCGATGAACCCTTTGGCCAGTTTGTTCGACAGGTACTGAGCCTCGATCGACATCTGCCCCGATACGTACAGCGCAACGGAATCGGGTCCGTGTTCGCCGAGGATCGTGCGGAGCCTGCGGGCAGTATCGGTGATGGCCACCGAGGTGTCCGTACTCTCCGGCCGGTCACCGCGCCGGTGGCGAATTCGAGCCTTGTCGAGGCGGCCCGGCGCGGCAAGCATGTCTGCGGTGGTGCTTCCCTTGGTGCACAGTCGGCCGAAGTTCGCCGGGTGGGTCTTGTCGCCGACCGACTTGGTGACCGTGGGCCCGATCGGCAGCGTCGACCGGGAGCTCGACTGGGACTTCGCCGCCGACGGCCCACCGACCTCGAGCACCATGCCGCATCCCACGCCGCAGTATGCGCAGAGTGTCTTCACCGTGGTGACCATGGCTTCCACAGTGCCCGGTGCAGTGTGCGCGGCCATTACACATCGGTTAGCCGGATATGACGTTGTCCTCACCGGGCGTCGAACGAGGCGGTGATGTGCGTTCGCGGCACCGCCCTGTGTGGCAGGGAGGTAACACCAACTTTCTGCAGCACGATTGGTACTCGAACGTTATTTGTCGAACGGGCTGTCGAGTGGAATGTGTGGATTCTGCGCTGGCAGAATCGTCCGGGTCGGGCTCGAAGTGGGAAGTGGTGTGTTCATGAGGGTGTCTCGAGGATTCGTTCTCGCCGCGGTGGGAGTTGTCGCTTCGGTGGCGGTGCTGTCCGGGTGCAGCTCGCAGACGGACATCTCCGAACCCTCCGTTCCGATCGATTCCAACCCGATGACCGAACTGATGAAACCGAAGCTGACCGCGAGCGTGCTCGACGGAGCAGTCGGATTCTCACCGGCAGACCCGGTGACCGTCTCGGTTGCCGACGGCAAGTTGTCCTCGGTCACCATGCTCAACCCCGACGGCGAGCCGGTATCGGGAGCCATTGCTCCGGACGGGCTGTCGTGGACCAACACCGAACCCCTCGGCTACAACCGCGAGTATCGAGTGCAGGCCGATGCGTACGGACTCGGAGGATCGTCGAGCACGGTGTCGAGCTTCACCACCAGCCAGCCGGGCAATTTCACCAAGCCCTACGTTCTGCCGAACCCGGGCGACGTGGTGGGTATCGGGCAGCCTGTCGCGGTCCAGTTCGACGAGGCGATCACCGACAAGCTTGCTGCCCAGAATGCGATCACGGTCACCACGACGCCGGCCGTGGAAGGTGCGTTCTACTGGGTAAACAACAAAGAGGTTCGCTGGCGACCGCAGAACTACTGGGCACCGGGCACCAAGGTCGACGTGGCCGTCAACGTGTACGGGCGTGATCTCGGTGACGACATCTACGGCCAGGAGAATGCGACGACGTCGTTCACGATCGGCGACGCGGTCATTGCCACTGCGGACGACAACACCAAGCAGGTGACGTTCAACGTCAACGGCCAGGATGTCATCACGATGCCGACGTCGATGGGCAAGGACTCCACCCCGACGGACAACGGCGTCTACATCATCGGTGATCGATTCGAGCATCTCGTCATGGATTCGTCGACCTACGGTGTGCCGGTCAACTCGTCCACCGGGTACCGCACTCCGGTCGACTGGGCGACGCGGATGTCGTACAGCGGCATCTTCTTCCACTCCGCACCGTGGTCGGTGGGACAGCAGGGGTACTCGAACGCCTCGCACGGTTGCCTGAATCTGAGCCCCACCAATGCCAAGTGGGTCTACGACAACACCAAGCGGGGCGACATCGTCGTCGTCAAGAACACCGTCGGTGGAACGTTGTCGGGGACCGATGGTCTCGGCGACTGGAACATCCCCTGGGACGAGTGGAAAGCGGGCAACGCCACCACTGTCTGATCGGTGTCGATCAGCTTCGATCGCGGGTCTGGTAGAGCGAAGGATCGATCCCGAGTGTCTTCAGGTACGCGACCGGTTCGATGCTCGAGCCGTTGTTGCGGACCTCGAAGTGCAGATGCGGTCCCGTCGAATTGCCGGTGCTGCCGACCGCCCCGAGGACATCTCCCGGTGCCACCTCGTCACCGACGGACACAGCGAGGCTGGACTGATGGCCGTAGTAGGTCTCGGTGTTTCCGCTCTTGACCCGAACGAGCTTGCCGTAGCCGTCGCCCGCGTCTCCGGCCTGAACGACGGTTCCGCCGGTCACCGCATGGATCGGGGTTCCGCTGTCGGCAGCCAGGTCCACACCCTGGTGGTACTGCGCGCCGTTGCCGGTCGGGTTGTTGCGTCCGCCGTAACCCGAAGTGATGCGATATTTGCCTGCGTCGATCGGGAGCACGGCACCTCCGAGCCCCACCGTGGGCGGCGCACTCGGAAGTTCGATCTCGGGTACATCCGCGGGATTTGCGGTATCCGGCACCGACAGCACGTCGCCGTCGAGAACGATCGCCGCGACCTGGTTGATGAGCACACCGGTGGCGTCGAGCACCGCGGCGAGTATTGCGGCCCGCTGCTGCGCATCGGGCTGGGGGATTGGGATCTGAGGTAATTCGATCGTGGGTTGAGCGGTGGCCACCGCTGGGCTGAGCAAGCCGGTTGTGCCGATGCACAGTGCTGCCGACAAGATCGAACCCGCTATGACTCTGTGCATTCTGCGACCCACGAAAAAGCCTCCTCGTCTCTGCCCGCCGTGCACCCGTCGGATGGGTGCGAGCTGGGCGTCGAGCATGTTCGGTGACGCTTCGGGGCACGCTGAACTCACGTAGCAGAAAACACATGAATCACGTTGGTACTTTTCTTCCCCAAAAGTGCCATTGGTAACCGTACGTCACAGAAACCCCATAAGAAACTCGAAAAGTGAATTACAACAACGTAATTCGAGGTCAGGGTGGGTACGCACCGTCCGCTCGAACACCCTGGCGAAGGGTGGAGAGGATACACAAAAAAGGCCGGTCTCGCGAGGAGACCGGCCTTCTTCGTTTGGGGTGAGCGACGGGACTCGAACCCGCGACATCCAGGATCACAACCTGGTGCTCTACCAGCTGAACTACGCCCACCATTGCATGCGTCCGCAGAACCTTTTCGGGCTCTCCATCAGCAGCGTCGACAATACTAGCGGGTTGAATCCGAGGTTGCTAATCCGCCCCCTGCTGCGTGTCGAGATCCTGAACGACTGCCGCGATATCGCTGGTCGACGGCCCCGGGGGCGCGACGAAGGCGGTACGACGGTAGTACTGCAACTCCTTGATTGACTCCTTGATGTCGGCCAGGGCGCGGTGCGCAAGGCCCTTGGCCGGCTGCCCGTAGTAGATCCGCGGGTACCACCGTCGGGAAAGTTCTTTGATCGAGCTGACGTCGATCATTCGGTAGTGGAGGTAGGTGTCGAGCGCGGTCATGTCGCGAGAGATGAATCCACGATCGGTCCCGATCGAGTTTCCCGCGAGCGGAACCGTTCCGGCCACCGGGACGTGCTCCTTGATGTACGCGAGCACGCGCTGCTCGGCTTCCTCCAGGCTCACCGTCGACGCGCGCACCTCGTCGGTCAAGCCCGACTTGGCATGCATGTCGGTGACGACGGCCGGCATGTTCGCCAACGCATCGTCGTCGGCGTGGATGACGATGTCGACACCCTCCCCGAGGATGTTGAGCTCACTGTCGGTCACCAACGCCGCGATTTCGATCAGCTTGTCCTTGCTCAGGTCCAAGCCGGTCATTTCACAGTCGATCCACACGAGTTTGTCCTGCACTCGCTCCACAGTAGTGCGCGCACCACAGCCACTAGGGTTTGCGGTGGCGATCGACCCCGTTCACTTCAGCGCACGTTCACGAAAGGATGCGGACATGACAGGCGACCCGACGCAGCCGGCACCCACGCTCAGCCCTGCCGAGAAGGCGAAGGCGGCCAAAGCGGCGGCCGTGGAAGCCGCACGGGTGGCTGCCGACGCTCTGGCTGCGGCCGACGCCGCCGAGGCCGAGGCGCGTGCCGCAGAGCAAGGGTCGGCACCGGCGGTGCACGGTAAAGCAAGCGAGATCGCCGCCGGATACACATCGGCAGGTGCGGCATTGGAACTGGGAACCGTCGTTCTGGACGGTGTCACCGACCCCGCTGCCCGCATTCGTATTCCGTTGGCCACGTTGAACAGGCACGGTCTCGTTGCCGGGGCCACCGGAACCGGCAAGACCAAGACGCTCCAGGGGATAGCCGAACAGCTTTCTGCCGCAGGGGTTCCCGTTGTCATGGCCGACGTCAAAGGAGATCTCTCGGGCTTGTCCGCGCCGGGCGAAGGCAACGACAAGATCCGCAGCCGCGCTGCGGACACCGGCCTGACGGACTGGGCTCCCGCCGGACACCCGGTGGAATTTCTCTCGCTCGGCACCGAGGGAATCGGGGTGCCGGTGCGGGCCACGATCACCGCGTTCGGACCGATTTTGCTCAGCAAAGTGTTGGGGCTCAACAACACTCAAGAGTCGACCCTGGGGCTGATCTTTCACTGGGCCGATTCCCAGGGACTTGCCTTGCTCGATCTCAAGGACCTGCGGTCGGTGATCATGCATCTGACGAGTGACGAAGGCAAGGCCGACCTGAAAGGCATCGGCGGTGTCTCGTCGGCGACCGCTGGAGTCATCCTGCGTGCCTTGGCCAATCTCGAGGCCGACGGCGGCGACACCTTCTTCGGCGAACCGGAACTCGAGACCGAGGACCTACTCCGCGTCGGACCCGACGGACGAGGCGTCATCACCCTGTTCGAGCTCGGTGCTCAGGCGTCACGCCCGGTGATGTTCTCCACCTTCCTGATGTGGGTACTGGCCGATTTTTTCCAGACGTTGCCCGAGGTCGGTGACGTCGACAAGCCCAAGCTCGTGTTCATCTTCGACGAGGCGCATCTGCTCTTCGCCGACGCGTCGAAAGCCTTTTTGCAGCAGGTGGAACAGACCGTCAAGCTCATTCGCTCGAAGGGCGTCGGCGTCTTCTTCTGCACACAGCTGCCCACCGACGTCCCCAACGACGTTCTCTCCCAATTGGGCGCGAGAATTCAGCATGCCCTTCGCGCGTTCACGCCCGATGACCAGAAGGCGTTGAACAAGACGGTGCGCACGTACCCCAAGACCGACGCCTACGACCTCGAGAAGGCACTGACGTCGTTGGGGACCGGAGAAGCGATCGTGACGGTGCTCTCGGAGAAAGGCGCGCCGACACCGGTGGCATGGACGAAGATTCGCCCGCCCCGCTCCCTGATGGACACCATCGGCAACGACGCCATCGCGGCTGCCGCGTCGTCGAGCACCCTGTCCGCCAAGTACCGCGAGACGATCGATCGCGAGTCCGCCTACGAGCGGATGAACGCACGCGTCACGGACGTGGCCGTGCCGGCCGAGAAGTTCGATATCCCACCGCTGCCCGCCGATCTGCCGGATCTGCCTCCGAGCGAGCCGGACGGGCCGTCGGCCGCGGAGCGCATCATGAGCAACCCGGCGGTGAAGAGCTTCCTTCGATCGGCTGCCTCGGCCGCCGGGCGGGAAATCTCGCGCAGCATCTTCGGAACCGGTCGGCGTCGGCGGCGCTGAGCTTGTTCAGTCGGGAGTGGAGCCCGCGGAACGACCAGGATTCGGGTACTAGCTGCCGAGCTTCTTGTAGAAGCTGCCGATGATCGGCGCGGAGATGCTGCGCGGGCTGTACTGCCCGGCGACCGACATGCCCTTGCTGAGCAGTCCGGGAACGACGCGCATCTTGTTCTTCGCCAGGCCGTCCAGTGACAGCTTCGCGGTGTAGGCGCTGTCGATCCACAGGAAGTCGGGAACCATCTTGTCGACGATCGACGCATCGGCCGGGTCGGGTGTCTCGGTGCGGACCGGGCCTGGAGCGAGCAGGGTGACGTTGACGCCGGTGCCCGCGAGCTCACCGCGCAGTGACTCCGAGAACGTGTTGACGAAGGCCTTCGTCGCGGCGTAGGTCGCGTTGTTGGGGATGGCCATGTTGCCCGCCGCAGAACCGGTGATGAGGATGCCGCCTGCTCCGCGACCGATCATGCCGGGCATGACTGCCAGCGTGAGGTCGTGTACGGCAACGGCATTGAGCTCCACCTGATCGCGCTCGTACGCGGGATCGAGCCCGGCCACCGGTCCGAACGTCGCGATGCCTGCGTTGTTGCACAGGATCGAGATCTCACGCTCGGAGAGCTCGGTGACCAGCTCCTGGCGCTGCTCGCGGTTGGACAGATCCGACGCCCGCACCTCGACGGTGACGCCGTGCTCGGCGGTGAGCTTCGCGGCCAGCGCCTCGAGCAGTTCACCACGTCGGGCCACGACGATCAACGAGTGACCACGGGTGGCGAGTTCGGTGGCCAGGGCTTCACCGATACCGGAGGAGGCTCCGGTGACGACGGCGCGGGCATCGGGGCTGGGCTTGGGCAGGCTCACGGTGAGACAGGCTAGCGGACAGATCAGATCGTGGCCGCGAGCCGGGTGCCCTGCTCTATCGCCCGTTTGGCGTCCAACTCTGCCGCCACGTCCGCACCGCCGATGATGTGTGTGGTGGTGCCCGCGGCCTTCAGCTCGCCGACCAGATCCCGGACCGACTCCTGGCCCGCGCAGATCACGATGGTGTCCACCTCGAGCAAGCGTGGTCGTTCGTGCTTCTCGCCGAACGAGATGTGCAGGCCCGCATCGTCGATCTTCTCGTAGTTGACGCCCGAAAGCTGGTGCACGCCCTTGGCTTTCAATGCTGCGCGGTGAACCCACCCGGTGGTCTTCGCGAGACCGGCCCCGATACGTCCCGGCTTGCGTTGCAGGAGGTAGACCTCCCGAGGAGATGCGGCAGGCACCGGGGTGGTCAACGCGCCCGGCGCGGCCTCGGGCTCGGTGACTCCCCACTCCTGCTTCCATTCCTTCAGGTCCAGCGTGGGGGAGGCGTCGGTGGTGAGGAACTCGGAGATGTCGATGCCGATACCGCCGGCACCGATGACCGCGACCCGGTCGCCGACGGCCCTACCGTCGCGCACCAGTTCCGCGTACGAGAGCACGGACGGGTGATCGATACCTGGGATCTGCGGCATCCGGGGAGTGACACCGGTGGCCAGGACCACCTCGTCGAATTCGCCCGCGGCGAGTTCTGCGGCGGTAACCCGAGTATCGAGGTGTACCGCAACATCCGCGTCGCGCAGAGCGGTGGAGAAGTAGCGAATGGTCTCGGCGAACTCTTCCTTGCCGGGAATCAGACGGGCGATACCGAATTGGCCGCCGATCTCGCCCCTGGCCTCGAACAGGCTGACGGCGTGTCCGCGTTGCGCAAGGGTGAGCGCCGCAGACAGTCCGGCGGGCCCGGCCCCGACGACCGCCACCTTCTTGGTCTTCTTCGTCGGCAACAACTGCAGGTCGATCTCGCGACCGGCGCGAGGGTTGACCAGGCACGAGACCTTCTTGTGTACGAAGGCGTGGTCGAGGCAGGCCTGATTGCAGGCGATGCAGGTGTTGATTCGATCCGCGGAATCGGAAGCAGCCTTCTCGACCCAGAACGGATCGGCGAGCATCGGCCTGGCCATGGCGATCAGCTGCGCGTCGCCGCGGGCGAGGATGTTCTCGGCGATCTCGGGCATGTTGATGCGGTTGGACGCGGCGACGGGGATGCTCACGTATTTTTCGAGCTTGCCGGTGATGTCGGCGAATGCTGCTCGCGGAACCGAGGTGACGATGGTCGGCACCCGCGATTCGTGCCAGCCGATGTCGGTGTTGATGATGTTCGCGCCTGCGGCCTCCACGTCCTCGGCGAGGGCGACGATGTCGTTCCAGCTCTGGCCCTCCTCGACGAGGTCGGCCATCGACAGCCGGAACACGATGAGAAAGTCGGATCCGACGGCGGCACGGATCTGCCGCACGATCTCGACTGCCATTCTGCGACGGTTCTCCGCGGAACCACCCCATTCGTCGCGTCGCTTGTTGGTGCGCTCGGAGAGGAACTGGTTGATGAAGTAGCCTTCGCCGCCCATGATTTCGACGCCGTCGTAGCCGGCGCTCTGTGCGAGTCGGGCGCACCGCACGAAGTTTCTGATCTGCCAGCGAACGCCCCTCGAGGTCAATCGCCTGGGCCGAAAAGGATTGATGGGAGCCTTGATCGACGATGCCGACACACTCAGCGGCTGGTAGGAATAGCGTCCGGCATGGAGGATCTGGAGCGCGATCTTGCCGCCTTCGCGGTGCACGGCAGTGGTGATCCTGCGGTGCCGACGGGCCTCGATGCGGTTGGTCAGCTTGGCCCCGAACGGCAACAGCCACCCGGTGCGATTGGGGGCGTAACCCCCGGTGATGATGAGTGCGACTCCGCCGCGGGCACGCTCGGCGAAGTAGGCAGCCAGGCGGCCGGTGTCGCGGGCGCGATCTTCGAGGCCGGTGTGAATCGATCCCATGATCACGCGGTTCTTCAGCGTGGTTGCGCCGACGTTCAACGGCGACAACAGATTCGGGTACGGACCAGTGGTCTGCTCGGTCTTCACAGTTTCTCCAATACCTCGGTGCACCATTCGGTGAATCCTTCTTCGACACGAATCCCGCCGCGGAGCACCAGGTATTGATGCAGCGCGGTACCGGTCAGGGCAGCGGGGGCCGGAAAGTCCTGCTTCTCGATCAGTCGATACACGTCGAGACGGGTGGCATGTACGTCGCGGTGGCGGGCGACTTCGACTTTCAACGCTTCGATGTCACCGTTGGCCGCACCGCGAATCTTCACGGCGAGCTCCTCGCGAAGCTGCGAGGGATCGGTCGGCGCGGCGATCCAGCGATCGAGCTCGGCGCGGCCCGCGGTGCTGACCGAATAGACCTTCTTGTCGGGACGGCCGTCCTGTGCGACTGCCTCGCCGGTGATCCAGCCCGCTCCATCCATCCGCGTCAGAGTGCGGTAGATCTGCTGATGAGTTGCACTCCAGAAGAAGCCGATGGACTTGTCGAACCGTCGGGCGAGCTCGTACCCCGAGCCGCTCAGCTCGGTGAGGGAGACCAGAATCGCGTGTTCCAAAGCCACACCCGAGAGTATGTATGCAACGTGGTGACTATGCAACTAGGTGCACCCAAACGTGGGCCCGTCGCGGGCTAGTGTTGGCAACCATGGGAACCCAGCCGGAGGCCGCTGTCGTCGGAGTCGCCACAACGCGTAAGCAGGTCACCGCCTGGGGGTTCTGGGACTGGGGATCGGCCGCGTTCAATGCCGTCATTCTCACGTTCGTGTTCTCGGTGTATCTCACCGATGCCGTCGGTGACGACCTACCCGGATCCATCTCGGCGACCACGTGGTTCAGCTGGTCCATCGCGCTGTCGAGCGTCGTAATCGCACTGCTGGCACCGGTGTGCGGGCAGTACTTCGACGCCCGCGGCAAGAGAAAATGGCTGCTGGGGCTATTGACCGCGTTGACGGTCGTGGCCATGGCCGGCTTGTTCTTCGTACAGGACGACTACCACTATCTGTGGCTCGGGCTGCTGCTGCTCGGTCTCGGATCCATCATGTTCGAGCTGGCCAGTATTCCGTACAACTCGATGCTGCGGCAGGTCTCCACCCCGGCCAATATCGGACGTGTGTCCGGATTCGGTTGGGCGATGGGCTATTTCGGTGGAATTGTCCTACTCCTTCTGGGCTACCTCGGTTTCATCGTCGGGGACGGCGACACTCGGGGCCTGCTGGGGCTGAGCACCGATGGAGGGCTCAACATCAGGCTCGTCGCCGTGCTGGCGGCCGTCTGGTTCGCGGTCTCGGCCATCCCGGTGATGTTCGCAGTTCCCGAAGTACCCAGGGCCATCGCCGATCCCGAGGCGGCACAGGCCGGCTTCGCGGAGTCCTATCGCGTTCTCTTTCGTGATGTGCGCGAGTTGTGGAGCGCAGACCGGCGTGCCGTCTACTACCTGATCGCCAGCGCACTGTTCCGAGACGGACTGGCGGGCGTGTTCACTTTCGGAGCCGTTCTCGCGGTCAGCGTCTACGGCATCGGCGCGGCGGACGTACTGCTGTTCGGCGTCGCCGCCAATGTCATCGCAGGCCTCGGTGCCATCGTCGCCGGGCGGTTCGACGACAGAATCGGACCCAAGAAGGTCATCGTCTTCTCGCTCACGTCCATGATCGGTGCCGGAACCATTCTGCTGTTCGTGTCGGGACCGACGATGTTCTGGATCTTCGGGCTGATCCTGTGCCTGTTCGTGGGGCCCGCGCAATCGTCTGCGCGTACCTTCCTGGCCCGACTGGCACCGCCCGGGCGCGAGGGTCAGTTCTTCGGACTGTTCGCGACGACGGGTCGGGCCGCGTCGTTTCTCGCGCCCTCGCTGTTCGGGCTGTTCGTGTGGATGTTCGACGCCGACCGCGCAGGTATCGCCGGGCTGATCATCGTCCTCGCCGCCGGGCTGCTGGCATTGCTGAAAGTTCGCGCCCCGGAACAGGTTTAGACCGACCCGATACGATCCAAGATCTCGGCTGCGAGTCTGTCGGGGGCTTCCTCGGGGATCCAGTGGGAGATGCCGTCGAGTTCGACGAATCGGTACGGCGCATCGACGAACTCGGCGCAGCGCTCCGCGCCGGCTCGACCGATGGCGGTATCGCCGTTGCTCCACACGTAGGTGGTCGGCACCGTCACCGCAGGTAGGTTCGCGAACTCCCGCGTCATCGCGGCATACCAACTCGACGCAGCCGTCAGTGCTCCCGGCACCGTCAGATGGCGAACGTATTCGTCGTCGAGGCTTTCGGCCCCGAACATCGCGCGGAGCCGTTGGGCGTCGTTCTCGGTCAGTACTCGTTCGGCCTTCTCAGGTTCGCGAAGCAAGCCGAAGTACTGGGACCGCTGTTGCTGGTCCGGGTCCTCGCGAATGGCCCAGTTGAACGCCGCAGAGTGCGGAACGGATGCGGCAGTGAGGCTTCGGACGCGGTCGGGATGCTCGGCGGCGACATGCCAGGCGACCACAGCGCCCCAGTCGTGACCCACCAGGTGCGCCGAGTTCAGGTCGAAGGCGTCGAGCAGACCGAGGACGTCCTCGGTGAGACGCTCGATGCGGTAGTGCTCGACGCCGATCGGGCGGGCACCGGGGGAGTAGCCCCGCTGGTTGGGGGCCAGGACGCGGCAGCCCGCGGCCGTCAATTCGGGGGTCACCCGCGACCACGACGCGTTGGTCTGTGGAAAGCCGTGCAGCGCAACGACGGGTACGCCGTCGACGGGACCTGCCTGCGCCAGCTCGAACGTGTACTCGCCGATGTGTACCTCGGTGGTCATGATGCTCCTTCGCGGCTCGCGCTCGTGCCCGACGGTCAAGCCCGTCGCGGTTCCCATTTGCTCATCCCCAGCATGATCATCCGGATCTGCTTCTCGGTGCGTTCGATGAGGTCTTTCTCGTTCTGACTACCCGGTCGGTCGATTTCCAACAGACCGACCACCGCCGTCAGCATCGTCGAGACCAGGAGGTCGGCCGTCATCTCGAGATCGGCGACGTCCCATCGTTCGAGACCGGGCATGCGAGAGAGGTCGATGGTCAGCTCGCTGACGAACAGCCGGAGCTCGGTGGCGAACGCGCGACGTACCTCGGTGACTCCGCCGTAGCGCTCGCGACTGAGGAAGCGGAACTGATCCTCGTGGCTGCGGACCTGACGAACCAGGATGCCGAAGGATTCGGTGGCCGTCTTGGTACTCGGGTTGCGTCTGGCGTCGCGCAGCATCTGGCGCAGCATGCGCATGCTGTCCTCGACCAACGCGACCCCGAGGTCTTCCATGGACGCGAAGTGTCGATAGAACGCGGTGGGGACGATGCCGGCGGACCGCGCAACCTCACGCAGGCTCACGCTCGCGAACGACCGTTCGCGAAGCAGATCGAGTGTGCCGTCGATCAAGGCCTGCCGCGTGCGCTCCTTGCGCTCCGCGCGGGTACCCGGTTCTGTCACGGCGTCCAGTTTATGGGCGGGCACTCTGTGATCTCCCCTCCGGTTGCTTCCGCGGTCCCCGTGAACTTCACATGAGGTCTGTAATGGCGGTCACATAAACGTTGACAGGTACCGGTGTCGCTCTGTCACACTCATGTTAGTGTACAATCGTTCACTGAATGGGTCGTAGGGTTCGATCCGGTTAGGGAGGATGGAATGACGCTTCAAGAACGTCCGACGCGACCCACGGGTTCGCGCAAGTTCTCGCTTCTTTCCCTGTTCGAGGCCATGGCCACGCCCCACGCGCTCGATCGGTACCTGGAGCTGGTCGACCCCATGACGACCGTTCGTGATCTGCGCGGTGAAGTGACCGAGATACACCGGTCCACCGAAGATTCGCTGACGCTGACCATCCGCCCCACCCGACAGTGGAAAGGCTTTCAGGCCGGCCAGTTCGTTCAGGTCGGGGTGGTCATCGACGGCGTACGTCAGACTCGCTGTTACTCGCCGGCCTGTTCGCAGTACCGCAAGGACGGCCGAATCGAGCTGACGATCAAGGCGCACCCCGAGGGGCTGGTCTCGCAGTATCTGCACAAGAACGCCCACGTCGGCCTCGTCGTCAGCCTGTCGCAGGCGGACGGCACCTTCAAGCTTCCCCAGCCACGCCCGGCGCGCACGCTGCTGATCAGCGGCGGCAGCGGCATCACGCCCGTGCTGTCCATGCTCAGGTCGCTGCTGGACGAGGGGTACAGCAGCGACCTGACCTTCCTGCACTACGCGTACACCGAGAACGACGTCGCGTACAAGCAGGAGCTCGAGAAGATCGCCGCCGAGCACGACAACGTGAACCTCGTCTTCGCATACACCGAGCAGACGACCGGCGGGGACCTGCACGGGTTCTTCGGCAAAGAGCATCTCGACGCCGTGGCACCGTGGTTCGCAGACGCGGATACCTTCCTGTGCGGTCCGCCCGGGCTGATGAAGGGCGTGACGTCGTTCTTCGACGACGCAGGGCTCGGCGACCGACTGCACCTCGAGGAATTCACACCGTCCTTCGCCACCGTGAGCGACGACGTCACGGGAACCACCACGTTCTCCGGAAGTGACGTCGCCGCCGAGAACGACGGTGCAACGTTGCTCGAACAAGCCGAGGGAGCCGGTCTGTCGCCGGCCAACGGGTGCCGAATGGGCATCTGCTTCACCTGCACCTCGGTGAAGAAGTCCGGCTGCACCAAGAACATCAAGACCGGTGAGACCGACACCGAATCCGACAAGAAGATCCAGCTCTGTGTGTCCGTTGCCGTCGGCGACGTCGACATCGACATCTAGTCCCGGAGCTCCCGCCCACCACCCGATCGAATTGGAGATCAGCAGATGCTCGGAACGATTCTCTCGATCCTGCCCACCGCCGTCATTCCCTTCCGACGCAACGAAACGCTGCCCGACGAGCCGACCGTACTGACGTACGAACAGGTCGAAGAGCTCGGCCGCGAACTCGACGACCTGCGGGCCCGCACCGTCGCCAAACTGGGCGACGAGGACCGCGAATACATCTACAAGATCATCAAGGCGCAGCGCGGGCTCGAGATCACCGGACGCGCACTGATGTACCTGCCTTTCGTCCCGCCGGCGTGGCTCGCCGGTGTCGGCGCACTCGGCGTCGCGAAGATCCTCGACAACATGGAGATCGGCCACAACGTCATGCACGGCCAGTACGACTGGATGCGTGAGCCGGGTCTGAACTCCGAGGTGTTCGAGTGGGACACAGTCTGCCCGGCAGACCAGTGGAAGCACTCGCACAACTACATGCACCATACGTTCACCAACATCGTCGGCATGGACCGCGACATCGGGTACGGCATCCTGCGCATGGATCAGGACCAGAAGTGGAACCCGTACTACCTCGGCAACCCCGTCTACGCATTCCTGCTCATGACGTTCTTCGAGTGGGGCGTCATGCTGCACGACCTCGAGACCGAGAACATCGTCGCCGGTAAGAGGAAGTGGCACGACGTCAAGCCGCTGCTGCAGGGAATGTGGCGCAAGGCGGGCAAGCAGGCTCTCAAGGATTACGTCATCTTCCCCGCTCTGACCGGGCCGTTCTTCGCCTCGACCGTGGTCGGCAACGTTGCTGCGAACCTGATCCGGAACGTGTGGACGTACTCGATCATCTTCTGCGGCCACTTCCCGACGGGGGTGCAGACCTTCAGTCAGGAGGAGACCGCCGACGAGAGCCGGGGCGAATGGTACGTCCGTCAGATGCTCGGATCGGCCAACATCGAGGGTTCGCCACTGTTCCACATCATGTCCGGCAACCTCTCGCACCAGATCGAGCACCACCTCTTCCCGGATCTGCCCGCGCACCGCTACCCGCAGATCGCACCCGAGGTCAAGGCTCTGTGCCAGAAGTACGACCTGCCGTACAACACCGGAGGCTTCTTCCACCAGATCGGCACCGTGTGGGGCAAGATCTTCAAGCTCGCTCTGCCCAACTCGCTCACCGGATCGGCGGCCCCGGCCAGTGTTATCGTCGAGCGTAAGAAGACCGACGCAGCGTGACGACTTCGAAGGGGGCGGTCCTGGTGGTGGGAAGGTTCGAGCGCAACAAGGACACCGTGCAGGATTTCACCGAGTCTGCGGCGACACACGTCGGCAGAATCGTGGTGATCATCGCCGGAGCGGTCCGTGACGTCACTCGCGAGATCGGTGATCTGATCACCGATGGAATCGAAATGCGCGAGGCCGCGAAGAAGGCCGAGCGTGACGCGCCGCTGGGCACCGTGATCAACGGGGAGTTCGAGACCCGCGACCGGCACTGACTCACCGCACGATCGACGAAGCCGCCCGAGCATTGCTCGGGCGGCTTTCTCGTGTCTCGGCGCGGATGGCTAGCGGCGGCGCAGTCTCCACAGTGACGTGGTTTCGCGCGACCGGGCTTCGTGCAGAACATCGGAGGCGTCGGTCGCTCGAGAATGCGATGGCACGGTGTCCATCCGGTCGACGACGGTCAGGCCGGCCTTGTCGATCGACGCGAGGAGGTCTGTGCGCGTGACTAATCCGAGCAACTCGGCGAGGTCGGACAACACCAACCAGGCCTCGCCGTCGGGCGTCAGATGCCCGCCGAGGCGGCTGAGGAACGATTTCAGCATGCGAGAACCGGGATCGTAGACGGCATGCTCGATCCCCGACGTCGGCTTGGTGGGTATCCACGGCGGGTTGCAGACGATCAATCCCGCGCGGCCGCTCGGGAAGATGTCGGTCTGCACCACCTCGACCCGATCGCTGTACCCGAGTGCGTCGAGATTGGCGCGGGCGCACGCGACCGATCGGGGGTCCTTGTCGGTCGCCACCACCGCAGGTACGCCCCGGCGCGCGAGTACCGCAGCCAGCACACCCGAGCCCGTCCCGATGTCGAAAGCCCGGTCCGTGGCAGGTAGCGGTGCGTCGGCGACGAGCTGGATGTACTCACCGCGGACAGGCGAGAACACTCCGTAGTGGGGATGAACGGACGCGTCCAGCGCCGGCACGAACACTCCCTTGCGGCGCCACTCGTGTGCGCCGATGATCCCGAGGAGTTCACGGAGTGACAGCACGCAGGCCGAGGCATCGGGACCCAGTGCTTCCGCTACGGCCGATCGCACCTCCGGCGCTCGGCCGAGATCGAGCCGTAGATCCGAATCGAGTTGCACCAGAAGCATTCCCAATACCCGTGCGCGCCGCGCCTGATACTGACGATGCAGGTGGAACCGCTCGGCGGGCGACGCGTTCTCGGGCTGTGTGGCCGGTGGTACCCGCCGCGTCATGGCCGACAGGAGCTGGCGAGCGTTGTTGTAATCGCCACGCCACAGCAGAGACTCGCCGATCGTCGCCAGCTTGTAGGCCACGTCCGCCGTCGTCGCGTCGTCGACGATCCGTATCACCCGCGGTGGCGGCGCACCGTTCTCCGACTGCCAACGCGCGGATCGTTCGATGCCGTCCTCGACCCACGTGACGCTCATGCTGCAGTGTGCGGGTACTCCGCACTGCGATGTTGGAAGGCAAGGATATTGGGGTTCACGATGACACCCTCCCTGATTTCGATGGAACGCTCGATGGTGGCGTCCTCACTCCACGCCGCGGGCCCGTCGAGAACCACGCGAAGGTAGGGCAGCAACGATTCGCTGATCTCCCACGTCGCCGAATTCCACAGATAGGACGGACTGTGGTCGACGGCGTAGTAGTGCACATTGTCACCGACGGTGAACATCGGGTCGGCGAACGACGTGGGCCGAGCCCATTCGAATCCCATTCCCTCGTCACACGAGACGTCCACGACCAGGGTGCCCGGAGTCAATGTGGGCAGGTCCTCGTTCGCCAAGAACGTCAGTGGTGAGTTCGTATCCTGCAGTACGCAATTGACGATCACATCGTGGTCGGACAGAAACTGCGAGAGTGGGATTCGACCGTCGGGAGTCAGAGCTCGGCTCTGGCGGGGATCGGCGTCGTCGAGATCGAAATTGACGATGTTGGCCGAGTGGATCGGCGAACCCACCGCCGTGACCCCACGCTGAGTGAGGACATCGACGTCGTGGATCCCGTGTGCACTGAGCGCGGTGACCGCGCCGCGCGCCGTGGCTCCGAAACCGATGACAGCGGCCCGCAACCTGCGGCCGTAGTCCCCGGTGGAACCGATCAGCTGCAATGCGTGCAGCACCGAGCAGTACCCGGCCAATTCGTTGTTCTTGTGGAACACATGAAGATTGAACCAGCCGTCCTGCGTCCAGTGGTTCATGGCCTCGAAGGCGATCAGCGTGAGCTTGCGATCGACGGCGATCTGGGTGAGCCTTTCGTCCTGCACACAGTGCGGCCAACCCCAGAGCGTCTGGCCGGGTCGAAGAGACTCGAGATCTTCGGCCTGAGGCTTCGGCAGCAGAATCACGTCGCACCGAGCAATGAGTTCGGCGCGGGTGCCGATACCCGCGACCTGCGTGGCCAGGTGCTCGTCGGAGATTCCGAACGGTTCGCCGTAGCCGGATTCGAGGAACATTCGGCTTCGAATGTCGGCGTCGATGCGATCGAAATGAAGAGGATGAATCGGTAGTCGACGCTCATCGGGCTTGCGCGAACGTGAGAGGACTCCGAGAGTGAGCTGATGCACGTGTAACCCTTCGTTACGCGAAGTCAACCACAGTAACGCGAGTCGGCCAGCGTTCGCGCTGGTCAGAGGGTGCCCCCGGCAGGATTCGAACCTGCGACCAAGGGATTAGAAGGCCCTTGCTCTATCCCCTGAGCTACGGAGGCTGGCACGCGCGGACAGGCCCGCTCGAGCACGGTTGACGAGTGTACCTTTCCGCCTACGGCGATCACACCGGCATGGGTTGAGGGAGCAGTGCAGGGGGAAGCCTGTGATGTCGTAGACGTTCCGGCCGGCACCCGAAGGAGGTTCGATGCACGACATTCTGGACGAGCTACTGCACGCCTGGCGGACCGGCGACGCGGCCGCGGTGGCAACGGTTGTGCAGACATTCGACTCCGCGCCGCGTCCTGTGGGTGCGTCGATGATGGTCGGCCAGGACGGTGCGGTCGCCGGTTCGGTGTCCGGCGGCTGCGTCGAGGGTGCCGTGTACGAGTCGGCGCACGACGTGATGCAGTCCGGTACCCCGATACTCACTCGATACGGGGTGTCGGACGACGACGCATTCGCAGTCGGGCTCACGTGTGGGGGAACGCTGGATGTGTTCGTGCAGGCGGTGTCGAAGCACACCTTTCCCGAGTTCGGTGACGTCGTGGCGAACGTGCGCCGCAACGTCCCGGTTGCAGTGGCCACCGTGATCGCTCATGCCGACGCAACACGGGTCGGTCGGAGAGCAGTTCTGACGGAGTCGGGTATTCGCGGTTCCCTCGGCAGCTCGCGGGCGGACGCCGCCATTGCCGACGACGCGAAAGGGCTACTTGCAGCGGGACGTTCGACTGTTCTGACGTACGGAACCGACGGCCAGCGCCGCGGTCGGGGAATGCAGGTGTTCGTGTCCAGTCATGCGCCGTCGCCGAGAATGCTCGTGTTCGGTGCCATCGACTTCGCTGCGGCGGTTGCGCAGCAGGGTGCCTTTCTGGGCTACCGCGTCACCGTCTGCGACGCCCGATCCGTGTTTGCGACCCCGCAGCGCTTTCCCGCTGCCGAGCAGGTGGTGGTCGCGTGGCCGCACGACTACCTGAACCAACAGTGGGCGGCGGGGGAGTTGGACGAGAGGACCGTGGTCTGTGTGTTGACTCACGACCCGAAGTTCGATGTGCCACTGCTCGAAGTGGCGTTGCGGATTCCGGCCCTGGCGTTCGTCGGAGCGATGGGCTCGCGGCGAACCCATGACGACCGCATCGCCCGGTTACGGGCGGCAGGAGTGACCGAGACCGAACTCGCGCAATTGTCGAGCCCGATCGGACTCGACCTGGGTGCACGCACGCCGCAGGAGACCGCGGTGTCCATTGCGGCGGAGATCATCGCCCAGAGATGGGGCGGGAGCGGCACGCCTCTCCGGCAGCAGCACGGACGCATCCACCACGACTCGCTGGACGCCGAGGACGGGGCAAAGTACGACGCTGTGTAGGACTCGCGTTTCGAGTACTGCCGAACACCTCTTACTCTGGTGGTATGGCCACACCGGATCTCGACAAGACCGACCCGTCGCACGCCGGGGACTCCACCGGCGATGTGCGGTCGGACGAGGGTGCGGGCAGTGCAGATCCCCGCTCGACAACCACGTCGGTGTTCGTCACTGCCGGCGTCATCGCCGGTGTCGTCGCTGCCCTGATCGTCATGCTGTCCGCGTCGGACGCGTTGGTCCTGCTCGGTATCCCTGATCCCGGCCCGGCCACCACCTACGGACTGCCCGCCCTGCGTGCGATCGGTGAGATCGCAGCGGTCATCGCGGTCGGCTCGTTCCTGCTGGCGGCGTTCCTGGTTCCGCCACAGAAGAACGGCGTGCTCGACGTGGACGGCTACCGGGCGGTTCGCACCGGCTCGGTCGCATCCATCGTCTGGGCCGTATGTGCGCTTCTCCTCGTGCCGTTGACGCTGTCCGACACCTCCGGCCAGCGGTTCGCCGAGGCCGTGAAGCCGGCGAATCTGTGGATCGCGCTGGATCAGGTGGAGATCGCCAGTGCATGGCGGTGGACGGCCATCATGGCCGTCGTCGTCGCCATCGCATCGCGGACGGTACTGCGGTGGTCCTGGACGCCTGCGCTGCTCGGATTCTCGCTGGCCACTCTGCTGCCCATTGCGCTCAGTGGTCACTCCTCGGCGGGCGGATCGCACGACATCGCGACCAACTCGCTGATCCTGCACCTCGGCGCCGCGTCGTTGTGGGCGGGCGGGCTGTTCGCACTGCTTGCACATGTCCGCAGACGCGGCGCGCACACCGACGTCGCTGCTCGGCGGTTCTCCACGATCGCCGGCGTCTGCTTCGTCGTCATGGGCATCAGCGGAGTCATCAACGCCCTGGTTCGGGTGTCCCTCGCCGACCTGTTCACCACGACGTACGGCCTGCTGATCGTGGGCAAGATTCTCGCGTTGATCGTGCTCGGCGGATTCGGCTGGATGCAGCGGCGCCGCGCTCTGCCCGCACTGATCGCCGATCCCACCGCCCGTGGACCGCTGCTCCGGTTCGCCGGGGCCGAGGTGCTCGTTCTCGCCGCGACCGTTGGTCTGGCCGTCGGCCTCGGGCGAACACCACCGCCCGCCGAGATCGACCCGAACCTGACGCCGACCGAGGCCGCGCTCGGATACGACCTCAGCGGACCGCCGACGTTCGCTCGTATGGCTTTCGACTGGCGCTTCGACCTGATCTTCGGCACCGCCGCGATCGTCCTGGCCGTGGTGTATCTGATCGGGGTCCGTCGGCTGCGACTGCGCGGCGACGCGTGGCCCGTCGGTCGCACCGTCGCCTGGGTCCTGGGCTGCCTCACACTGCTGATCAGTACGTCGTCGGGCATAGGACGGTATTCCACGGCAGTGTTCAGCGTGCACATGACCGGACACATGATGCTGTCGATGCTCGCGCCGGTTCTGCTCGCGCTCGGTGGTGCACTGACGTTGTCGTTGCGTGTCCTGCCCGCGGCAGGCAAGGACGGCGTCCCGGGGATGCGCGAGTGGTTGCTGATGGGCCTGCACAGTCGACTGTCGCAGTTCGTCACCCACCCGCTCGTCGCGGCGCTGATCTTCGTGGGCGGCTTCTACGTGCTCTATCTCGGCGGAATCTTCGGGGCCGTGCTGGACAGTCACGGAGCTCATCTGTTGATGAACCTGCACTTCGTGCTCAGCGGATACCTGTTCTACTGGACGGTCATCGGCGTCGATCCGTCTCCGCGCAAGATTGCTCCGGTCACCAAACTCGCCGTGGTGTTCGGCTCACTGCCGTTCCATGCGTTCTTCGGTGTGGCGCTGATGAGCATGAACACAGTCATGGGTGCCTGGTTCTACCGCACGCTCGGCCTCGACTGGAACTCCGACCTACTGGGGGACCAGAAGCTCGGTGGCGGCATCGCGTGGGCAACCGGCGAGGTGCCTCTGGTGCTGGTCATGCTCGCACTGCTGATCCAGTGGTCCCGCAGCGACGATCGCGACGCCAGGCGCGGTGATAGAGCCGCCGAACGTGACCACGACGCCGACCTGGCCGCGCACAACGCGATGTTCGCCGAGCTGGCCCGTCGCGATCGGGACGGCAGGCAGTAGCGTCGTTTCAGTCGCTGCCGGCGATCTTGTGCAGAAGCCGGTCGAGTTCGGTGCGTTCGGCCGGCTCGAGGCCGTCGAACAGGTCCGCGGACACCTGACGTCGTGCCTCGTCGACGCGGTCGAGCAGGGCGCGGCCGGCGTCGGTCAGCTCGACCAGGACAGCGCGTCGATCACTCGGGTCCGGCGCTCGCGTCACCAGTTTTGCCGCTTCGAGTGAGTCGACGATGTCGGTGGCCGATCGAGCGACGATACGGAGGTGCTCGGCCAGATCACGCAATCGGACCGATTCTCGTTCGCGCGCCAAGACGTGCATGGCCCTGCTCTGCGACGGGTTGAGTCCGAACGGTTCCAGCGCGGTCATGTGGCTTCGCCGAATTCTTCGGGCAACGGCCATGAACGAATCGCTCAGGTTGGGCGAGTGTCCGGTGTCCATACGACGGATCATAGCGAGGCTTGCTCACAACCTCATAGTGAGGTAACCTCTGCATATTACTTCAGCTACCACGGAGGTCTACTTGGAAAGCCGTCCCGAACGCGTACCACTCGCTTCCGATCCAGCGCCAGTCCGACGAGTCCTGGCTCTGTTCACGCCCTACCGGCGCAAGATCGCTGTCGTCAGCGCGATCATCGTGGCCAGCGCCATCATTGCGCTCGCCTCTCCTCTACTTCTTCGCGAACTCCTCGATCATGCAATTCCCGACCGCGACGTCACGCTCGTCAGCCTCATCGCGGTCGGCATGATCGCTGTTGCAGTCGCCACCAACACTCTCGGCGTGGTGCAGACCTGGATGTCCAACGGCGTCGGTCAGCAACTCATGCACGATCTGCGCGTGCAGGTCTATTCGCACCTGCAGAGACAGTCCCTCGGATTCTTCGCGCGAACGCGCACCGGTGAGGTGCAATCGCGTATCGCGAACGACATCGGCGGCATGCAATCCGTCGTCACCAACACCGCGACGTCCATCGCGCAGAACGCCACGACGGTCGCAGCGACCGTGGTCGCGCTCTTCCTGCTCGATTGGAAGCTCGCCACGTTCTCGCTGATCATCCTGCCGATCTTCGTGCGAGTCGCTCGACGTATCGGCGACGAGCGTCGCAAGATCTCGACCAAGCGGCAGAAATTGCTCAGCGATCTGTCCGTCCAGATCGAGGAATCACTGTCCGTCAGTGGAATTCTTCTGGGCAAGACCACCGGTTCCGCCCAGGCGTTGACCGACAAATTCGCCGACCGATCGCACGAGGTGGCCGGTGTCGAACTGGCCGCAATGATGGCGGGCAAGTGGCGGATGGCGACAATTCAGATCAGCTTCGCCGTGATGCCCGCTCTGGTGTACTGGTTCGCCGGCATCACCATCGGTCAGGGGAGTGCATTGACGATCGGCACCCTGGTCGCGTTCACCGCATTGCAGACCCAATTGTTCCGGCCCACCATGCAATTGCTCAACACCGGCGTCGAAGTACAGGCATCCTTGGCGTTGTTCGGCAGAGTCTTCGAGTATCTCGACCTGCCCATCGATGTCGCCGAACCCGAGCACCCGGTCACACTCTCGCGAGAGAGCGTGCGCGGCGATGTCGCTTTCCGCGGCGTCGACTTCACCTATGCCGCCGCGACTGTCCCGACACTGTGCAACATCGATCTCGACGTACCGGCCGGGAGCACGCTCGCGCTCGTCGGCGCAACCGGATCGGGCAAGACCACGCTGGGATACCTCGTTGCCCGCCTGCATGATCCGACAGCCGGCTCGGTGACCATCGACGGTGTCGACTTGCGGCACATGGCGTCGGAGAACATTGCCGACCTGGTGGGCGTCGTCTCTCAGGAGACCTACTTGTTCCACGCCACCATCAGGGAGAACCTGCGGTTCGCCAAACCCGACGCCACCGACGACGAGATCGTGGCTGCCGCTCGGACGGCCCAGATACACGACTTCATCGACGGCCTCGACGACGGTTACGACACGATGGTCGGCGAGCGCGGCTACCGATTCTCCGGCGGTGAGAAGCAGCGCATCGCAATCGCCCGAACTGTCCTGCGCAACCCGCCGATTCTGGTGCTCGACGAAGCGACGAGCGCCCTGGACAATCGCACCGAACGCGCAGTGCAGACAGCGCTCGACGGTTTGATGCACGGCCGTACCACCATTCTGATCGCCCATCGCCTGTCCACCGTGCGAGCAGCAGACGCCATCGCGGTACTCGATCACGGCATCGTGCGCGAGGTCGGAAGCCACGAGGCGCTGCTCGCCGAAGACGGCATGTACGCCCAATTGGTCCGTGCCGCAGACGATGTCGTGGACAGCGTTGCTGCATGATCAGGGCTATTGCATGATCAGGGTTGTTGCATGAGCTGGGCTGCCGCGTGAGCGAGCTTCGAACGATCGCCGGCCGGGTTGTGTGCGAGACCGAGGTCAAGAGATCGCGGTTCGTCACCGTGGTGGACAGGGCGAGCACCGAGGCCGACGCTCGCGCGGTCATCGCAGCGGCGCGGAAAGCGGATCCGACTGCCGGACATCACTGTTCGGCATTCATCGTCGAATCCTCGGCTGCAGGCATCGTTGTCGTCCACGAAGACTTGACCCACCGCATCGAGCGATCCAACGACGACGGCGAACCCAGCGGCACGGCAGGAACGCCCATGCTCGAGGTGTTGCGCGGTCATCGGCTGACCAACGTGGTCGCGGTGGTCGGTAGATATTTCGGCGGCACCAAGCTCGGTACCGGCGGATTGGCCCGCGCGTACGGCGGTGCGGTCACCGAGGCACTTGCCCAGGCTCGGTTTCTCACCCGAGAGCGACGCGACGTGCTGACCCTCGAACTCGACCACGCCGAGGTGGGACGCGTCGAATCGGAGTTACGCGGACACGGGGCCTTGGTGCTCGATACCGCCTACGACACTCGAGCCGTGCTCACCGTCGCCGTCGCAGACGCCGATTCGACTGCAGCGCTGGTGGCGTCGCTCACCGCCGGACGGGTGGTGCCGGCTCTCGGTGGGCACGTTTACGTAGAAACAACCGAGTAGCACACCGGTCCGACACGAGTGGCGTCATGACCAGCCGATCCTGGACGTTCATCCACAGGCTCAGCGGTTGTCCACATTTCGCGAACACGTCCGTCACGGGCGGCTCCGGCGTAGCAGTGTCGATCTCGATCGCAATCACGCGATATTCATCGAGAGGAAGACACCATGTACGAAGCTCAGTGCGCTGTTGTGGGCACCGTCATCACCAATCCCGTCAAGCGCTCCACGCCCACCGGCGACGAGGTCCTCAGCTTTCGGATGGCGAGCAATGCCCGACGGCAGGACCGCAACACCGGTGAATGGACCGACGGCGGCACCCTCTATCTCACGGTCACGTGCTGGCGTCGACTCGTGCGCGGCGTCGGCGCATCGTTGATGAAGGGCGATCCGATCATCGCCTACGGACAGCTGCGCACCAACGAATACACCAATCGCGACGGCGTCGAACGATCCGACCTCGAGATGCGGGCCAGCGCCGTCGGGCCGGACCTTGCGCGCTGCAACGTGGCAATCCATCGGACCAGGACGGTGGCGCCCGAAGTACCTGCAGACGAGGCACTCACCGACGACGATCGGGGTGCCGCCGAACCACCGGAGGACGAGCCGGATCACGATCGAATCGGTGACGACGTCCGCGAGGCGGTACCCGCCTGACGGCCCGCCGACATCCGTCGTCCCCGGTGGATGCAACCCGCGCACGACCGCGGACGACGGATGTGGGCTCGGCGCGGACTCGGTCGATGGTGTTCCGACGCGGCCGCACCGATAAGCTGGGCGGCATGGCTGAATTCATTTACACCATGAAGAAGGTGCGCAAGGCGCACGGCGACAAAGTGATCCTCGACGACGTGACGATGAGCTTCTACCCGGGAGCGAAGATCGGCGTCGTCGGCCCGAACGGCGCCGGTAAGTCGAGCATCCTCAAGATCATGGCGGGAATCGATCAGCCCGGAAACGGTGAGGCGTTCCTCGCTCCCGGTGCCTCGGTCGGCATTCTCATGCAGGAGCCGATTCTCGACGACACCAAGACCGTTCGCGAGAACGTCGAGGACGGCCTCGGCGAGACGATGGTCCAGCTCAAGCGCTACAACGAGATCGCCGAGCTGATGGCAACCGACTACTCCGACGAGCTCATGGAAGAGATGGGCGAGCTGCAGGAGAAGCTCGACCACGCCGACGCCTGGGAGATCGACTCGCAGCTCGAACAGGCGATGGACGCGCTGCGCTGCCCGCCGCCCGAGTCCCCGGTCACCAACCTCTCCGGTGGTGAGAAGCGTCGCGTCGCCCTGTGCAAGTTGCTGCTCAGCAAGCCCGACCTGTTGCTGCTCGACGAGCCGACCAACCACCTCGACGCCGAGAGTGTGCTGTGGCTCGAGCAGCACTTGGCCGCCTACGCCGGTGCCATTCTCGCCGTGACTCACGACCGGTACTTCCTCGACCACGTCGCGCAGTGGATCGCCGAGGTCGACCGCGGACATCTGTACCCGTACGAGGGCAACTACTCGACCTACCTGGAGAAGAAGGCCGAGCGCCTCGAGGTCTCGGGCAAGAAGGACCAGAAGCTGCAGAAGCGACTCAAGGACGAACTCGCCTGGGTTCGCTCCGGTGCCAAGGCTCGCCAGGCCAAGAGCAAGTCTCGTCTGGCTCGCTACGACGAGATGGTGGCCGAGGCCGAGAAGACCAGGAAGCTCGACTTCGACGAGATCCAGATCCCCAACCCGCCGCGCCTCGGCGACGTCGTGGTCGAGGTCAAGAGCCTCGATAAGGGCTTCGACGGCCGCGTGCTGATCAAGGATCTGTCCTTCACGTTGCCGCGCAACGGAATCGTCGGCGTTATCGGACCCAACGGTGTCGGTAAGACGACACTGTTCAAGACCATCGTCGGGCTCGAGGAGCCGGACGGCGGCGAGGTGAAGATCGGGCAGACCGTCAAGCTCAGCTACGTCGACCAGAACCGCTCCGGCATCGACTCGAAGAAGACGGTCTGGGAAACGGTCTCCGACGGCCTGGACTTCATCACCGTGGGCAACTCGGAATTCCCGTCGCGCGCGTACATCAGCTCGTTCGGATTCAAGGGCCACGATCAGCAGAAGCCCGCTGGAGTTCTCTCCGGCGGTGAGCGCAACCGTCTGAATCTGGCAATGACGCTCAAGCAGGGTGGCAACCTGATCCTGCTCGACGAGCCGACCAACGACCTCGACGTCGAGACACTCGGATCGCTCGAGAACGCGCTCGAGGAATTCCCCGGTTGCGCCGTGGTCATCTCGCACGACCGGTGGTTCCTGGACCGCACCTGCACCCACATCCTGGCGTGGGAAGGTGGCTTCGGAGACAACGAGGCTGCCTGGTACTGGTACGAGGGCAACTTCGAGGGCTACGAGGCCAACAAGGTCGAGCGGCTCGGCCCCGACGCGGCGCGTCCCCACCGCGTCACGCACCGGAAGCTGACCCGAGACTGACATGTCGGCACAGACCTTCACCTGCACACTTCAGGTGCGGTGGGGTGATTCCGACCGCCTCGGGCACGTCAACAACACCCGGTTCGTCGAGTACCTTCAGGAAGGCCGCGTTCAGTTTCTGAACGCGGTCCTGGGGGGCTCGAAAGGTCGCGGCGCGGTGGTGGTTCGTACGTTGACCACCAACTTCTTGCACCCGATCCTGGACGACTCCGGCCCGCTGGTGATCGAGCTGTGGATCACTCGTATCGGGACCACCTCGTACGGCGTTCGGCACGTCGTCACCGATCGAAACGGAACGGTGTGTGCAGACGCGGAGGCACTGATGGTGGCCTTCGATCTCGACACCTCCTCGTCCAGGCCGCTGCGCGAACACGAACGAACTGCACTGAGCGAGTATCTACACAGCGATTCGTCCTGACTGCCGGATCGGCCTGACGCGCTGGTTCCCGAGATCTCTGCGGTTGCGGGGTCACCCGCACTAGGGTCGAGGGGTCATCGACGACCGGCGATCGGCGGGCGTCGGGAAATCCTCACGAGGGAGTACTCGAAAACAATGTCACGCTCGCTTGACCTGACCGACGACGACTGGGCCGACCGGCTCGACGACAGGCTTGTGGCCGAGTTGGCGACATTGCGTACGGAGTATTTCGAGCACACCGACGCCACTGCGGTCGCAGTGTCCGCGCATACCCCCGACATCACCTCTTTCCGACGGCACGTTCGGCTCGCCGCAGAGCGGCGGCTGCCGGGGACGGCGAAAGTGGCGGTCCATCGACCGAACGAGTCTGCAGCACAGCAGGCTGCGGGAAGCTACCTACAAATCGTCACCGACGACATGCCGTTGCTGGTCGAATCGATCATGTCGCTGCTCTCGCGTCTCGGCATCGAATACACCGACGTGGTCCATCCCATTCTCTCCGTCGATCGGAACGCAGAAGGAGTGCTCGTCGGGCTGAGCTCGGCCGGCATCGCCGAATCCTGGATACACGTCCAGCTGCACCCGTCCACCTCCGACGATGCCGTCGCGCAGTTGGAAGAGGAGACGAGTCGAGTACTCGCCGATGTGCGTCAGGTCGTCGGCGACACCGACGAGATGCGTCGCGTGCAGGCTGCCGTGGCCGATCGGTTGGACGGTGTCGCCGCGGCGTCCGGCGACCTCGATTCCGAAGCAGCCGTCGCACACCGGGATGCGGCTGCCTTGCTGCGTTGGCTGGGCGACGGCCATTACACCTTGCTGGGTTACCGGAGATACACGATCGACGGTAGCGACGGTGACCGAACCGCAACCGGTGTGGAATCGAGCAGCCTGGGTGTGCTGCGCGATGCCGGTCAACATGGAGACGGACCCGAACCGGTCGGTGAGCGCGACCTGGTTGCTCTGACGCAGGGTCCGAACCCCGCCACGGTTCATCGTGCTGTCTACCCCTATTTCGTCAGTGTGATCGACGCCGACGACTCCGCCGAGCATCGATTCGTCGGAGTCTTCACCGTCACCGCGCTGCACGAGAACGTCCTCGACATTCCGGTGATCGAGCGTCGAGTGCGGTCGGTGATCGCCAAGGCCGGCCATGATCTCGGGTCCTTCTCCGGCCAGGCCATGCTCGAGGTGCTGCAGTCGATGCCGCGGTCGGAACTGTTCGCGACCTCTGCTTCGTGGCTGTTCGAAACGGCGAGTGCTGTTCTGGCGCTGGGTCGCCGGCGCAAGGTCAAGCTGTTCGTGCGACCCGATGCGTGTGGGTCCTTCGTCAGTGCTCTGGTGTACCTGCCGCGAGATCGCTACACCACTCGCGTCCGACTCGCGATCCAGGACCGACTGCTCCGAGAGCTCGGTGGTACCTCGCTCGACTACACCGCACGCGTCACCGAATCGGATCTCGCGCTGCTGCACGTGACGGTGCGCCGCGCACCGGGCACTGTCTCTCCCCACCTGTCCGCCGACGACATCACCCGGATCGAAGCGGCGCTGACCGAGACCACCCGAACGTGGGAGGACTCGTTGGGTGACGCCGTGTCCCTCGACCGAGCCGTCGACCCGGCGCGCATTCAGCGCTACACCGAGGCTTTTCCCGAGGCGTACAAGCAGGACTTCAGTCCGGCCAGGGCCGTCACGGACATTGCCCGCCTCGAAGCACTCGGCGACGAAGCGATCGACATGCAGCTCTACCGAAACGAGCGTTCGGCCGTGGGGAGTTGGCGCTTCTCGCTGTACATCGGCGGTGCGGGCGTATCACTGTCCCAGGTGTTGCCCATTCTGCAGAGTCTCGGTGTGGAGGTCGACGACGAGCGGCCGTACCCGGTGGTGCGTCCGGACGGAATGTCTTGCTGGATATACGATTTCGGTCTCTCCGCCTCGCGTGAGATGTTGCGCTCGGCCATCGACGGGGACCTCGACGCCGAGCTGTCCGAGGCAGGCACGGCCGATCGCGAGAGCCGGGTCCAGCATCGATTCACCGACGCATTCGCGGCCGTGTGGAGCGGCGCGGCAGAAGCGGATCGTTTCAACGAACTGGTGATGCGTGCAGGTCTGCACTGGCGGCAGGCCGTGGTGTTGCGTGCATACGCCAAGTACCTGCGGCAGGCGGGTTTTCCCTACAGTCAGTTCAACATCGAGGGCGTCCTCCTGGCGCATCCGCGTACCGCGCGGCTGCTCGTCGGACTGTTCGAGGCGCAGTTCGACCCCGAGACCAGTGCCGAGGCGGACGCGCAGGCCATCGGAACCCAGCTCGGCGAGCTGATCGACGAGGTCGTCAGCCTCGATGCCGACCGCATTCTGCGCAGCATGTTCGAGCTCATTCGAGCGACGTTGCGCACCAACCACTTCGTGGTGGGATCCGACGGTGCACATCGCCCGTACCTCTCGCTCAAGTTCGACCCGCAATCCATCGCAGAGCTGCCCAAACCGAAGCCCACGTTCGAGATCTTCGTGTATTCCCCGCGCGTCGAGGGGGTGCATCTGAGGTTCGGTGCGGTGGCCCGAGGCGGGTTGCGCTGGTCCGATCGACGGGAGGACTTCCGGACGGAGATTCTCGGGCTCGCCAAGGCTCAGATGGTCAAGAACGCAGTCATCGTGCCCGTCGGGGCCAAGGGTGGATTCGTCGTCAAGCGTCCTCCGGTGACCACCGGTGAAGCCGACCGAGATCGACAGGCATACGCCGAGGAAGGCAAAGCCTGCTACCGACTGTTCATTGCCGGGTTGCTCGACATCACCGACAATCTCGACCGCGCCACCGGGTCGGTATCGGTCCCTACCGGGGTGGTGCGCCGCGACGGAGACGACACCTACCTCGTCGTCGCGGCGGACAAGGGCACCGCGACCTTCTCCGACATGGCCAACGGCATCGCTGCCGAGTACGGATTCTGGCTCGGTGACGCGTTCGCGTCCGGTGGATCCGCCGGATACGACCACAAAGCCATGGGAATCACCGCGAAGGGTGCGTGGGAGAGCGTCAAGCGGCACTTCCGTGAGCTCGGAATCGACACGCAGAGTCAGGATTTCACGGTCGTCGGCGTCGGCGACATGAGCGGAGACGTATTCGGTAACGGCATGCTGCTGAGCCGACACATTCGCTTGCTCGCGGCGTTCGACCACCGGCACATCTTTCTCGACCCCGACCCCGATCGGGAGTCGTCGTTCGCCGAGCGGGAGCGCTTGTTCGCCCTGCCGCGGTCGTCGTGGGCGGACTACGACACCTCGCTCATCAGTGCCGGCGGAGGGGTGTGGGAGCGGACCCGCAAATCCGTACCCATCAGCGCCGCAGCACGTTCGGCCCTCGGGTTGGACGAATCGGTTGCTGCACTGTCACCACCAGAGTTGGTGAACGCGATCCTGAAGGCTCCCGCCGATCTGCTGTGGAACGGCGGAATCGGCACCTACATCAAGGCTTCCAGTGAGAGCAACGCCGAAGTCGGCGACAAGGCCAACGATGCAGTGCGGGTCGACGGCGTGGATGTGCGGGCGGCCGTGGTGGGGGAGGGCGGAAACCTCGGTGCCACCGCACTGGGCAGGATCGAGTACGCCGCAGCCGGCGGCAAGATCAACACCGACGCCGTCGACAACTCGGCGGGCGTCGACTGTTCCGATCACGAAGTCAACATCAAGATCCTGCTCGAGACTGCCATCACCAACGGAAACCTGGCGCGCGAAGACCGCGATGAGCTGCTTGCGTCCATGACCGACGAGGTCGGGCGATTGGTGTTGTGGGACAACATCATGCAGAACGAGTTGCTCGGTACGTCCAGATTCGACGCACCACATCTGGTGACGGTGCACAGCCGGGTCATCGAGGATCTGGAGACGCGTCGAGGGCTCGACCGGGAGCTCGAGGCTCTGCCCACCGAGGCCGATCTCCGTCGTCGCAAGCAAGACGGGCGTGGACTGACGTCGCCGGAACTCGCGACGTTGATGGCGCACGTGAAATTGGCACTGGAAGCTGAACTGCTCGACAGCGAGCTTCCCGACAGCGACGTCTTCGCCCCCCGGCTACCCAAGTATTTCCCCGAGCCACTGCGGGATCCGTACGCAGATGCCATCAAGGCGCATCCGCTACGGCGTCAACTGGTGGCGACGACGCTCGCCAACGAGGCCATCGACTGTGGTGGAATCACCTACCCGTATCGGTTGACCGAGGACTCCGGTGCCGCAGGCACCGACGCCATTCGCGCGTTCGCCGCGGCCACCGAAATCTTCGGCCTCGACGAGGTGTGGGATTCGATTCGTGCGGCCGACGTACCCACCGCAGTGTCCGCCGAGCTGCTGCTCGAATCGCGTCGCATGCTCGATCGAGTATCCCGGTGGCTGTTGGCCAATCGGCCGCAGCCGTTGGCGGTCGGGGCCGAGATCAGTCGCTATGCCGGGCAGGTTCGCGCTCTGCAGCCGCGGGTCGCGTCGTGGATCTCCGGTCACCAGGCGGTCGATTTGGACCGGCGTTCGGGGGCCGCGATGGAACGAGGTGCTCCGGCCGAGCTGGCACGTCGGATCTACGGCTTGCTCGACGTGTACTGCTTGCTCGACATCATCGATATCGCCGACATCGTCGACCGGGACGGGGCGGAGGTGGCCGAGCTCTACTTCGCGCTCGACGCGCACATCGGCATCGACTGGTTGCTCACCGCGGTCTCGAAGCTTGCCCGCGGCGATCGATGGCATTCGTTGGCGCGCTTGGCTCTTCGTGACGATCTGTACGCCTCCCTTCGCGGAATCACCAAGGCCGTGTTGGCCGCGGGCGAACCGGACGAGTCGGTCACGGAGAAGATCGCCGAATGGGAATCGACCAATTCGTCGCGGTTGGCCCGCTCGCGTGCAGCGCTCACCGAGATCGCCGAGACGGGGACGCTGGACCTGGCCACACTCTCGGTTGCCGCCCGACAGGTGAGAAACATGGTTCCCTGACACCATGGAACTTCCGTTCGATCGAGAAGAGGTAGTAAGCGCGTGAGTGTGCCCGACGACCATCTGTCCGACAAGCGACCCGCCACCGAGCGGGTGGGCTTTCACGCCGCTGTGGATGTGCGGTGGTCGGATATGGATGTGTATCAACACATCAACCACGCGCGAATGGTGACGTTGCTCGAAGAGGCGCGGATCCCGTGGCTGCTGGTGGACGGCAGGCCGACTGCGAATCTGCGTCACGGTGCCGTCATTGCCGATCTGCACGTGAAGTATCGCGGCCAGCTGCGACACGAGGACGGACCCCTCGACGTCTTCATGTGGATCGATGCGGTCCGCGCGGTGGACTTCGTCGTGGGGTACGAGGTGCGGGCACGCGGGGCGTCGCTGGATACTCCGGCAGCGGTGGTGGCGTCGACGCAGATCGCGGCGTTCGACATCGACGCGCAGCGACTGCGTCGGCTCACTCCCGCCGAGCGCGAGTTCCTGGTGAGTTGGCAGCGTGTATGAGCGCGTTCTGACCGTTCCCGATGCGGTCGAGCGGGAGAACCTCCAGACGTTCTGCAGCAGGGCATTGCGCTTGGACGAGGCTGCTGTCGTTCGGTTGCGCACTCGGGCCGGCGGGGGCGTGTCGTGTTGGGCGGCAACCGGTTTCGATGCGCTCGCCGCGCGTGTGATTGCGGGAACCATCGTGCCCGACGACACCAGTGCGGGTGCCGATGTGTTGGTGTCCGCACTGCAGAACGCGGACGACGGCGTGATCGACCCGGGCTTCTCGATGGACTCCGCGTGGCGTGGCACCCTTCCTCCCGACGGCGGATTCGAGCATCTCGACGACGTCCCCGCGCGGGTGCTCATCGGACTCGCACAGCGCGGTGCCGCACTGGCGAAGGAACACGGCAGCAGTCACGGGCCGCCGAGCTCGTTGCTCGAACAGCAGGTGTTGCACGTGACCGGTGACGGCGACGACGTCTCGGTCACCATGCGCACCGTATTCGCTTTGACCGCAATGGGTTTCGTGCCGCACGACGGTAACGATCCGTTGACGATCGACGTCGACCCGGAGAGGATCGCCGCCGCAGAGGTGGTACGAGTACGCGCCACCAAGGTGTGGTTGCGCCTCGATGCCAGGTTCGGGTCGGTGTTCGTTCGCCGCCCGGGCCAACAGTTGTCGCTCACCGTCGAACGCTGAGCGTGGCCGGTCGGCCGGTTCGGACGAGCCGGCCGGCCGGCTCAGACGAGCCAGGCGGCCGCGTTCGCGGGAAGCATCCCGTCGACCAGCGGAGTGCTGGTCAGCAACACTTCGCCGGGTGGGAGTGGGATCGACTCGTCGGAGGCGTTGAGGGCGCAGATCAAGCCCCCGCGGCGCCGGAAGGCCAGGCACCCGGGAGGGGCACCGTACCAATCGATTCCGCCGCCGGTGAACTCCGGCCGCAGGGTGCGCAATTCGAACGCCGTGCGGTACAGGCTGAGCATCGAATCGACCTCTTCGAGCTGCGCCTCGGCGGTCAGCCCCTTCCACTCCGGCGGCATCGGCAACCAGGTGCGATCGGTGGTGGAGAACCCGAACGGAGGGGCATCACCCTCCCACGGCATGGGGACTCGGCAGCCGTCGCGTCCGCGCTCGGTGTGCCCGGACCGCTCCCACACCGGGTCCTGCAGGGCGCTGTCGGGCAGCTGCACGTTCGGTAGCCCGAGCTCGGCACCGTTGTATACGAAAATTGTTCCAGGAAGGGCCAATTCGACGAGAATCATGGCCCGGGCCCGGTGGTAGCCCAGGTCTCCGTCGCCGTATCTGGTGACCTCGCGTTCGACGTCGTGGTTCGACAGTGTCCACGTCGGGGTGCCGCCGACCAGTTCGACGGCCGCGAGCGAGTTGGAGATCGCATCGCGGATGGTCTCGGCGTCGAAATCGACACTGGCCAAGCGGAAGTTGAAGCCCAGGTGCAGCTCGTCGGGGCGGATGTATTCGGAGAACCGGACGTTGTCCTGGACCCAGATCTCGCCGACCGTCACCGCGTGGGGGTATTCGTTCATGACGGCTCTGATGCGGCGGTGCAGTTCGTGGACTCGGGGGTTGTTGAACCGGGGATCGTCGTCGTCGTTCTTCATCAGTGCGTTGAACTCGAGGCTCATGTCGGCCAGCTCGGCAGGTTTTGCCATGCCGTGGGCGACGTCGAGTCGAAATCCGTCGACGCCTCGGTCCAGCCAGAACCGAAGTGTGCGCGCGAAGTCGTCGAAGACCTCGGGGTTGTCCCAGTTCAGATCCGGTTGTTCGGGCGCGAAGATGTGCAGGTACCACTGACCGGGGGAGCCGTCCTTCTCGTCGACTCGCGTCCAGGCGGGACCCCCGAAGATGCTCGGCCAGTTGTTCGGCGGCCGCGAACCGTCGTCGCCGAGCCCGTCTCGAAAGATGTAGCGCGCTCGCTCGGCGCTGCCACGAGGGGCGTTCAGAGCCGCCTGGAACCACCGGTGTTCGTTACTGGTGTGATTGGGCACCAGATCCATCGTGACCTTGATGTCGCGGGCGTGCGCCTCGTCGAGCAACGCGTCGAAGATCTCGAGACTGCCGAACATGGGGTCGATGTCGCGGGGGTCGGAAACGTCGTAGCCGTGATCGGCCATGGGCGACCGCGTGATCGGTCCGATCCAGATGGCGTCGATACCGAGCAATTCGAGGTAGCCGAGCTTGTCTCTGATGCCGTCGAGATCACCGATTCCGTCACCGTTCGCATCTGCGAACGACCGGGGATAGATCTGGTAGAAGACGGCGTCCTGCCACCACGACAACTCGGTGCTTTCGATCGGATCGGTCACAACTGGCAATAGTGCCAAACGAATGGGCTGCGAACGATTCGAGGGCGCTGGGGTGCACCCGGCACCCTGCACTGGCGGTCGATCCGAAGGTAAAGGATTGTGCTCATTCACATGACCGACACGTATCCGCACGTTTGGAAAGTGTTGTATGTTCTGCAACGTAAAACGTGCAGCGGCCGGCGCCGCGCCCGACGGTGAGGACGCGACGACACCATGAGAACCTCGACCATAGAAGCCGTGCGGCTGGAAGATGTTTCGCTCTCCGACAGTCCCATCGAACCCACGTGGATCCTCGAGGGAAACCCGCGGGCTCGCGTCGCGGAGTGGTCCAGGAGTACCGACGGCACCACGACCACCAATGTGTGGGATTGCACGGCCGGACGCTTTCGGTGGTACTTCGCGGTCGACGAGATCGTCCACATCATGGACGGGTCGGTCGTGGTGTCCAGCGAAGATCACGCGCCCCGGACTCTGGTCGCCGGCGACGCGGCGTTGTTCCGCGCCGGCACATGGTCGGAATGGCGCGTTGACAACTACGTGCGTAAGCACGCCATCTTGCGGCAGCACCTGCCCGCGCCGCTGAGCTTCGTGCTCGGGGTAGCCGGCTCGCTCCGCCGACGGCTCGGCCGCCTCAGAGGTGGCGCAGCGGGCCCGCGGCGAGGCGCATCGCTGTAGTTCGTGACGCTGTAGTACGTGACGCCGTAGTACGTGACGCCGTAGCTCTCAGATTGCCGAGTTCATCATCGAATTGGCGGCCATCTCCATGTAGTCGACGAGTTGCGTTCGGTGCGCAGAATCGAGGACCGCCGGGTCGATCGAGGCGATCGCGATGTGCATGCATCGAAGCCAGGCGTCACGTTCGAGCGGCCCGATCCGAAACGGGTTGTGACGCATCCGCAATCGTGGATGACCACGTTCGTCGGAGTACGTACGAGGCCCGCCCCAGTACTGCTCGAGGAACATTCGCATCCGCCGTTCGGCCGGTGCCAGGTCCTCCTCTGGATACAGGGGCCGCACGATCTCGTCCTTGGCCACTTCCTCGTAGAACTTCGCCGTGAGCAACCGGAACGTCTCCGCACCGCCGACCGCGTCGTAGAACGTCTGCTGCGGTTCGGTCATCACACTCTCTCTGTTCGTTCCTCGTCGGCGTCGGTCACGCTCATTGTCCCTCAGCTGCTGCTCTCGACTGCAACCCCACCCGGACGGCCCAGCGCATACGGGGCTTTGATACCGGCATCGTCGAACGACTGCAGGATGTCGCGGTGGAGGCGACGCTGCACCGCCCATTGGCGGCCGGGTCGGGTCTTGATCGTGATCCGGATGGTCACGGTATCGGCGCTGACGGCATTGACGCCGAGCATCTCCGGGGGTTCGAGGATGTCACTGTCGAAGTCGCCGGAGTCCACGACCTCGTTGGTGGTTCTCTCGGCCACCGCGCAGGCCTCGTCGATGTTGGCCGTGTGGGAGACGGGGAGGTCGAGGACAGCTACCGCGAACCCTTGGCTCATGTTGCCCACCCGCAGAACTTCACCGTTTCGGCAGTACCACACGGTGCCGTTGACATCTCTGATCGTGGTGACGCGCAATCCCACGCTTTCGACCGTGCCGATCGCCTCACCGAGATCGACGACGTCGCCGACCCCGTACTGATCCTCGAGAAGCATGAAGATTCCAGACAGGAAGTCGCGGACGAGGTTCTGCGCACCGAAACCGAGGGCGACACCGACGATCCCCGCCGACGCGATGAACGGGGCGACGTTCACACCCACGACGTCGAGCACCGACAGCACGAACCAGGTCAGGATCATGACCGACACCGCAGATCGGAGTACCGAACCGATCGTGTTGGCCCGCTGTCTGCGCCGTTCGTTGAGTATCTCGCCCTTCACCGTTCCCGAGGACCGGTCGCGTAACGGCCGGAGAAGTGCAGGTGATCGGCCGGCGTCGTGTCGAGTGAAGCGGTCGATCATTCGGTGCAACACGAGCCTGAGCACGATCGCCAGAACCAGATATCCGAGGATCTGCAACGGACGGTCGACCAGCCAGTCGCGTCCGGTGTCGGTCAGTTCGAATGCTCGGGTGTCGAGCTCTCGCAGCAGCGAAGGTTCGGGTAACGGCGATACGGACAGAAGGGTTGATACAGCCACCCGAAAAGTCTACGGAGACACAGAAATCTTGCCAGTCACGCAGCGCATAGCGGTATCGATCCTCGAACTCGCCGATCGGAAACCGGAATGTTCACCGATCGGCAACAGAAAATGCGCAGAAAAAGGCTGTGCGCGGGCGGTGTATTCGTGTTCCACTGTGAACCGTGTTCCACGCAAGCCATGCGCGGGCGCCGACACTCCATGGAGTAATACATGAAGAACTCTCAACACCGCCACCGACAACTCCCGCCCACTGAGGGCCGCACCACGCACGACCAGCGTGAGACGGCCTCGGGGGCTTCTCCGCTGCGCGTGGTGCCGACGGCCCACAACGCCACGGGTGACGACGCCGTGCCGGCGTGGGTCAAGCGCCGTGTGCTGCTCCTCAACGCAACTTTCGAACCACTGACCGCGCTTCCGATGCGCCGGGCGGTGGTTCTTCTCGTTTGCGGCAAGGCCGACGTGATTCACGACGATCCGGAGGGGCCGTTCATCCGGTCGGCCGATTACTCCGTCCAGGTGCCGTCGGTGATTCGATTGCGGACGTTCGTCCGAGTTCCCTATCGAGCGCGGGTGCCGATGACGCGCGCGGCACTGATGCATCGCGACAGATTCCGCTGCGCCTATTGCGGCAGCAAGGCCGAGACCGTCGATCACGTCGTGCCTCGCAGCCGCGGCGGCGGCCACTCGTGGGAGAACTGCGTGGCGTGCTGCGCCTCCTGCAATCACCGCAAGGCGGACAAGCTGCTCAGTGAGATCGGGTGGACGTTGCGAGCCCAGCTCGTGCCGCCGAAGGGCCCGCACTGGCGTCTGCTGGCGACGACCAAGGAGTTGGACCCGAGCTGGTTGGCGTACCTCGGCGAAGGTGCTGCCTGACTGTCGGTCGTTGGCTCTTTTCGGTCACAACACCGGCCCCGACGTGGTCCGACGGGCAATTGTCGACTAACGTCACACCCCGTGAGCATTTTGGAGACCACGCTGATATTCGGGGTGATTCCGGTTGCGGTGATCGGAATCGTCGGCGCGCTGTCCTACTTGACCGACAAGCAGCCGGGGATGGACGTCGCTCCGTACCGGCTGACGGACGAGTGGACGCGCGAGCCATTGCTGTGGAGCGCTACGGACGAGGTGACTCCGTTCGGAGGCCACGGATCGCACGACGCGGACACAGCCGATTCGATCGGAGGTGCTGCAAGTGGCAAGTGGTGAGCTGGTACGTGGCGGTCACGTCCGAGAAGAGGACCTGCCGTTCGGGGCTGCGCTGACGGCGAGTGGTCGCGTATCGGTGGCACACGAGTTCGGCACGCCGAGCCCGGAGCACCTGCCTTTCGCGACGCAGGATCTGGTCGCGCTCGACGACGCACTGAGCGAGGCGACCCGGAAGACGAAGATTCGGTTCAACATCTACGTCGGTGACCTGGGAGTCGATCCGGCTGCGGGAGCGGATTCGGTCTTCCCCGGCACCCCCGATGCGATTCGTTCGGTTCTGATCGCTGTCGACCCCAACCGGCACGCGCTCGAGATCCGCACCGGAAAGCGGGTCTCGAACCGTGCTACCGATCGGGTTGCTCAGCTCGGCGTCACCGCTGCGCTCGGCCCGTTCCGCGACGGCAACCTCATCGACGGTCTCGTGACCTCTGTCCGCGTGATGGCAGCATCCATCCTCGCGCCGTAGCTCGTCGCGCTCCATCCCCGTAGTTCTCGGCCGGCGGTTCCGGCGACGACGAGGGCCGGTTGCATCTCACCTTCGCGGGTGAGACGCAACCGGCCCTCGTCGTTTGTGTGCCTGTATCAGCCTGCGTCGTATGCCCGGGCCGCGAGTGCCCGAACGACTCCGGCCCGGCCTTCGATCACCAGTCGGCGCAGAGCAGGTGGAAGGTCGCCTTCGAGGAACCTGTCGGCTGCGGCCAACGACTGCTCGCTGATCGACCACGATGGGTAGAGGCCCACCACGACGGTCTGTGCGACTTCACTCGATCGACGAGCCCACACGCCGTCGATCGCCTCGAAGTAGCGGTCGACGTACGGCTCGAGCAGTTCGCCCTGGCCGGGGCCCGCGAAACCACCGATGATCGACCGCGCCGTGATGTTCGGAACCGCGTCGTCGTCGACGACGGTCGTCCATGCCCGCTCCTTCACCTCGGCACTGGGACGCGCAGCTCGTGCAGCGGCAGCCGACCGCGCTCCGGCGGCGGTGTTGTCCTTCTCGGCTTCCGCATCGATGACCGGCGAATCGAGCCCCTCGGCATCGATGGCTCCGGCCGCCGCAAGAGCGGTGACGATGCGCCACCGCAGATCCGTATCGATGTCGAGTCCGGCCAAGGACTGCCCCTGGGCGTCACCGTCCAGGAGGGCGCGCAATACCTCGACATGGCGCTCGCTGAGTTCGGTACCGGTGAGGGCGTTGACGAACGCCAACTGGTGATCCGAGCCCGACTCGGCACCGCGGGCCAGCTCGAGCACTGCGTCGGCGAACTCCGGGACTCCGTGTTCGGCCGCCCACGCCGGATCGGCGTAGCTGGTGACAGCCGTCTGCGCCTGGAGCAGAAGGCGTTGCACCACACCCACTTCGGTCTCGCTACCGATTCCGCGCTGGACCAGAGCCACGAAGTCGCGTGCCTTCATCTCGGCGGACCGAGTCATTTCCCATGCGGCCGACCAGGCGAGAGTGCGGGGGAGCGACTCGGCGATGTCGCCGATCCGATCGACGAGAACACCGAGCGAATCCGGATCGAGCCGCACTGCGCAATACGTCAGGTCGTCGTCGTTGACCAGCACGAGCTTGCCGCGCGAAACACCTACGAGCGCTTCGACATTCGTCGATTCGGCAGCATCGAGGTCCAGCTCGACGCGGTCGGTACGCACCAACTTGCCGTCGACATCGTCGTAGATGCCGATCGCGATGCGGTGTACGCGATGCTCGCCCGCGCCCGGTGCTGCGCCGGTCTGCGACACTGCGAACCGGGTGAACTTGCCCTCCGAGTCCACATCGAAATCGGGGCTCAGAGTATTCAGGCCGGTGGTCCGCAGCCACTGCGCACCCCAATCGGAGAGATCGCGACCCGATGACTTCTCCAGTGCCGCAAGCAGATCCGAGAACGTTGCGTTGGCGAACGCGTGATCGACGAAGTAGGCCCGCAACCCGGCCAGGAAGTCTTCCTTACCGACGTACGCAACCAGCTGCTTGAGCACGCTGGCACCCTTGGCGTACGTGATGCCGTCGAAGTTGACCTCCACGGCGGCCAGATCGGGGATGTCCGCGGCGATGGGGTGCGTCGAGGGCAGCTGGTCCTGTCGGTATGCCCAGGCCTTCTCGACGTTGGCGAACGTCGTCCACGCGTTGGTGTACTCGGTCGCCTCGGACTGGCACAACACGGAGGCGAACGTCGCGAACGACTCGTTGAGCCACAGGTCGTCCCACCACGTCATCGTCACCAGATCGCCGAACCACATGTGCGCCATCTCGTGCAGCACGGTCTCAGCGCGTCGCTCGTAGGAGTACCGCGTCACCTTGGACCGGAAGACGTAATCCTCGAGGAACGTGACGGCCCCGGCGTTCTCCATGGCTCCGGCGTTGAATTCGGGCACGAACAGCTGGTCGTACTTGCCGAACGCATACGGGGTGCCGAAGTTCTCGTGGTAGAAACCGAAACCCTGCTTCGTCTCGGTGAACAGTCGCTCGGCATCCATGTGTTCGGCAAGCGATGCGCGGCAGTAGATTCCGAGAGGGATGGTGCCGTGATCGTCGGTGTACGAATCGGTCCACTCGGCGTAGGGACCGGCGATCAGAGCAACCAGGTATGTGCTCATCAGCGGAGTCGTATCGAACACGTGCTCACCTGCGGCCGGCTCGGCGCCGTGCGCTGCGTTGGAGATGACGGTCCAGCTCTCGGGAGCGGTGACCTTCAGGTCGAACGTGGCCTTGAGATCGGGTTGATCGAAGCACGCGAACATGCGCTTGGCGTCCGCAGTCTCGAACTGCGAGTACAGGTACACCGAACCGTCCGACGGATCGACGAAACGGTGCAGGCCTTCGCCGGTGTGCGAGTAGACGCAGTCGGCATCGACCACGAGCTCGTTGTGTTCGGCGAGATCGACCAGCGCCAGCCCCGTCGACTCGTCGTAGTTCGTCGTGTCGAGCGCTGTGCCGTTGAGCGTCGCCGACCGGATGGTGCCTGCGACGATGTCCACGAAAGTCGACGCTCCGGCGGTCGCGGCGAACGTGATGGTGGTGAGCGAGCGGAACGTCTTCTCGCCGGGATTGCCCTCGCCGTCGGTGAGATCGAGAACGATCGCGTACTTCGTTTCCCCGATGATCGCCGAGCGCTCGGAGGCTTGGTCACGCGTCAGGTTGGGAGCAACCACTTCAGTCGACACCTCTTCGTGTAGTTATGGGTAGTGCCGTCCATCCCATCACGTCCGCCGTGTCGCGCGCTGGCTGACGGGTCGCGTGGAATGTCCGCGCGGTGGCCGGGTGTTACGACATGAAGAGACAGCGACATCGACTTTCGAGGAGCAGACAGTGGCCGGTTCAGGACAGAAAGACACCGCTGATTTTTGGTTCGACCCGCTGTGCCCATGGTGCTGGATCACCTCACGTTGGATTCTCGAGGTCCAGCAGGTGCGCGACATCGACGTCAATTTCCACGTCATGAGCTTGGCCGTCCTCAACGAGGGCCGCGACCTGCCCGAGGAGTACGCCGCGATGATGAAGAAGGCGTGGGGTCCGGTGCGGGTGGCGATCGCCGCGGCGAAGAGCAACGGCGACGAGATCCTCGCGCCGCTGTACGCGGCCATGGGCACGCGAATCCACAACGAGGGCAACAAGGATTTCGACGTCGTCATCCGAGAGTCCTTGGCCGAACTCGACTTGCCCGCCGATCTCGCCTCGGCAGCCGAGAGCACCGATTACGACGAGGACCTGCGCACCAGCCACCACGCAGGAATGGACAAGGTCGGCCCCGACGTGGGCACTCCCACCATTCATGTCAACGGCGTGGCGTTCTTCGGCCCTGTGCTCTCGCGGATTCCACGCGGTGAAGAGGCAGGCAAGTTGTGGGACGCGTCGGTGATCTTCGCGGCGTACCCGCACTTCTTCGAGCTCAAGCGCACCCGCAACGAGGACCCGCAGTTCGACTGATCGCGAGACCCTCGTGCGTGGAAACTCGTAGCAGGATCCGAACTTTCACGCACGAGGGGCTGGTTCACGCACGGGGGATCAGGCGACGATTCGATCCGAGCCGTTGTCGGTGCCGAACGTCAGATGCTCGCCCAGATGGAAGCGCCTGGCCGACCACGCCGCTGCGGCGGCATCGAGGATGTCGTCGACGAGCGGCCCGTTCGGCAGGTCGTCCAGATCGAGATCCCCGGTCCATCGTGTCAGTGCGGCCAACCGTTGCCCGACGCCGCGGCCGGTCTTCTTCGATGCGTAGACCGTGGTCGGTGACATCGCCCTGAACGAGCATTCGGGATGCACTTCGACGTACCGTTCCGGATCGAAGTCCGAATCTCGCCACGCCCGGACCGCGGGCAAGATGTGCCACGTTTGTTTACTGATCGCCTTGCCGGTCTTCGACCGCGAGATCGAGCACGCCTGTTCGTACGACACCGCGCCCAGAACATCCGCGACCGGGGTGTGAAAGATCGAACTGCGCGCCGTCCCCAGGAACTTCTTCGCCTCCAGTTCGCTGACGCGATAACCGTCCACGGGTAGCGACAGCGGCATGTCGACGCCCACTCGCGCGCAGTCTCGGGTGTGCTCCAACACGTCGGAGACGGAGGAGCAGGCCGTCCACGTCACTCTCGTGCCGTCGAACAATGCGACCACCCACGCACCCTTCGCGCCGTCGACACCGGCGAATTTCTCGGCTCGTGACATCACCTGTCAGACTCTAGGCATGCGCGTATACCTGGGTGCCGACCACGCCGGCCTCGAGTTCAAGAATCAGATCATCGAACACCTGACGGCAACCGGGCACGAGCCCGTCGACTGCGGTGCCTTCGACTACGACCCTGTCGACGACTACCCGGCCTTCTGCATCGACGCAGCACGTCGCGTCGTCGCCGATCCGGGCAGCCGCGGCCTCGTGCTCGGCGGATCCGGAAACGGCGAGCAGATCGCCGCGAACAAGGTGCCGGGCGCACGCTGTGCCCTCGCGTGGAGCGTCGAGACGGCAAAGTTGGCTCGCGAACACAACGATGCGCAGCTCATCGGCATCGGCGGCCGCATGCACACGTTGCCCGAAGCACTGGCCATCGTCGACGCGTTCCTCGGCACCCCGTTCTCGGGCGAGGAGCGCCACCAGCGTCGCATCGACATCCTGTCCGAGTACGAGCGCAGCGGCGAAGCACCCGAGGTTCCGGGAAAGCCCGAGTAAGTGCCCGAAGGGCATACCCTGCACCGACTCGCTCGGTTGCATCAACGTCGGTTCGGCGGGGCACCGGTGGAGGCGAGCAGTCCCCAGGGACGGTTCGTTTCCGGTGCCGCGCTGATCGACGGCCTCGTCCTCGAGAAGGCCGAGGCGTGGGGCAAGCATCTGCTGCACCGCTACGAATCCGACCTGATCGTGCACATTCACCTCGGCCTGTACGGAAAGTTCACCGAACACGCTGTGCCTTTGGACGATCCGGTGGGTGCGGTGCGTCTGCGCATCGTGGGGGAGAAGTACGGTGCCGACCTCCGCGGCCCCACGGCCTGCGAGATGTACACCGAGCAGCAGGTCGACGCCCTCCTGGCGCGTCTGGGGCCGGACCCGCTCCGCAAGGACGCCGACCCGGATGCGGCCTGGGCACGAATATCCAAGTCACGCACGGCCATCGGCACGTTGCTGATGGATCAGAAGGTGCTCGCCGGCGTCGGCAACGTCTACCGCGCCGAGATCCTCTTCCGGCACGAGATCAACCCGATGCGGCCCGGAAAGGACCTCGACCGAGCCGAGTGGGACGCCATCTGGCTCGATCTCGTGGACCTCATGGCCATCGGTGTCCGACGCGGTCGCATCATCACCATCCGGCCCGAGGACGATCACGGCGACACCTACGGTGCCCGCCGACCGCGTTCGTACGTCTACCGCAGGGAAGGCCTCCCGTGCCGCGTGTGCGGAGCCGAGATCCTGCACTCGACGATGCAGGCGCGAAACCTGTTCTGGTGCCCCGTCTGTCAGGCGACGTAGGGCCGGCGAGCTAGAACCCGCCGAAATCCCCTCCGCCTCCGCCGCCGTCGAAGAAGCCACCGCCGTCTCCGCTGTCGAAGAAGCCGCCGCCGTCACCGCCGTCGTTACCTGCTCCGGCGTCGCCACCGTCGTAATTGTCGCCAGCACCCCCGTCGGAACCGTCCGCACCCAGGTCGCCACCCGCTGCGGTCTCGTCCGGAACCCCGGCCATGCCGGAGAACATCGCCGAGAACAGGAACATCGAGCCCATTCCCCATGCGCCGGCGACCAAGGCCGGACGCCACCACGGTTCGGAGTACCAGCCTGCGGGGACGGGTCGGCCCGCTACTCGTCCGCCGGGGTAGTAGTTCGGGGTCCGGTCCGACGGGTCCGGTGAGGCCGCGATCTCTCGTCCCTCGAAGTCGACCTTGCGTTCCTCGGTGACACGGCCTGCCTGCTGTTGGCCGTCGATGCCCTGCACCTCGGGGCCCGGGTCCATGCCCATCGCCAGGCGCGCTGCGCGAATGTAATAGAGCCCTTCCAACGCGGTCTGCTTGGCCAGCCTCGCCTGCTCGACGGTTGTCGCCTGGTCGATCTGCGAGCCTGCTGCGATATTGCGCTCGGATGCGTCGGCGAGGGCCTGCTTGGATGCGGTGTCGGAGCCGACGAGGTTGTAGACCTGGCCGCCGAGCCGTTCGATCGACTGGCGGGCGTCGGCCTTGGCATCGGCCAGTGCGGTGGCCGCGGCTGCGGCGGACTTCTTCTTGCTGCGAAGCACCAGCAGTGCCACTACGGCCACGACGATGACGATCAGGACGATTTCCACTTCTGAGCCTTCCATCGGCGATACATGTCCAGTTCGTCCGATTCACTCGAACACTGTCGACGATACGCGGACACGAAAAAGCCCCGCACTCGTGAAGTGCGGGGCTTTCGATGGAGCCGATGACGAGAATCGAACTCGCGTAGCCTGTTTGGAAGACAGGGGCTCTACCATTGAGCTACATCGGCGTGCAAACAACAGTCGTGGGATCGCCAGTTCCGTCGCCTGCGTTTCAAGACTGTACCCAAAGTGGTTGCCGGATTCCAAACCGGCCCGTCGAGCCCGGTCTCACGGAACGTCATGGGTGGGGCGCCCATGAGGGGCTACTATCGGTTGCTGTTCAATGGTGTCCGTACGACGGGGTGTGGCGCAGCTTGGTAGCGCATCCGCTTTGGGAGCGGAGGGTCGCAGGTTCAATTCCTGTCACCCCGACAAATGAGAGCCGCGGGCACGGCTCACCGTGCTCGTGGCGAGCGGAAGACAGCAAGCCAGAACTGCCAGCAAGCAAGAATCACCACAAAGGAGCATGTCCCGTGAAGAGCACCGTCGAGCAGCTGAGCCCGACGCGAGTCCGTATCAACGTTGAGGTGCCCTTCGAGGAGCTCAAGCCTGATTTCGACCGCGCGTACAAGGCTTTGGCTCAGCAGATCCGTCTCCCCGGATTCCGTCCCGGCAAGGCTCCGGCCAAGTTGCTCGAGGCGCGAGTCGGCCGTGGTGCAGTACTCGAGCAGGTCGTCAACGACGCTCTTCCCTCTCGCTACTCCGAGGCCGTGACCAACGAGAAGGTCAAGGTCATCGGCCAGCCCGAGATCGAGATCACCAAGATCGAAGACGGCACCGAGCTCACGTTCACCGCCGAGGTCGACGTGCGTCCCGAGATCGAGCTGCCGGATTACTCGACCATCAGCGTCGTCGTCGATCCGCTCGAGATCAAGGACGAAGCCGTCGACGAGCAGCTGCAGTCGCTCCGTCAGCGTTTCGGAACCCTCACCGGTGTCGATCGCCCGGTTCAGTCCGGCGACTTCGTGTCCATCGATCTCTCGGCCACGGTCGACGGCGAGAACGTCGAAGAGGCCACCGCCAGCGGACTGTCCCACGAGGTCGGCTCCGGTCAGCTCATCGAGGGCCTCGACGACGCGATCATCGGCGTCTCGGCCGGCGAGTCGAAGGAGTTCACCTCCACGCTCGTTGCCGGTGAGTATGCGGGCAAGGAAGCCGTCGTCACGGTCAAGGTCGTCTCCGTCAAGGAGCGCGAGCTGCCCGAGGCCGACGACGAGTTCGCCCAGCTCGCCAGCGAGTTCGACACGTTCGACGAGCTGCTCGCCGATCTGAAGACGCGCGTCGAGCGAGTCGCGAAGGTGGAGCAGGCCGGTCAGATCCGCGACAAGGTGCTCGAGACGCTGCTCGAGACCCTCGAGATTCCGGCTCCCGAGGCCGTCGTCAAGGCCGAGGTCGATTCCCAGGTGCACGAGGCCATCCACGGCCTCGATCACAACGAGGAAGCGCTCGCCGAGTTGCTCGAGTCGCAGGGTTCGAGCCGTGAGGAGTTCGACAAGGACGTCAAGGAGGGTGCTGAGAAGTCGGTGCGCACCCAGCTCCTGCTCGACGCCATCGCCGAGGCCGAGAACACTCAGGTCGGCCAGGACGAGCTGACCGAGCGGATCATCTTCCAGGCCCAGCGCTACGGCATGCCGCCCGAGCAGTTCATCCAGCAGGTGCAGCAGGCCAACCAGCTCGGTGCCGTGTTCGCCGACGTCAAGCGCGGCAAGGCGCTTGCCTCGGTCGTCGAGCGCGTCACCGTGACCGACACCAACGGAGCCAGCGTCGACACCGCCGAGCTGTTCGGCAGCCCCGCCGATGCTCCCGACGAGGTCGAAGCAGCTGATTCTTCCGAGGGCGAACAAGAGAAGTAACGCTCACAGCGAACGACGGCGGTTCCGGGACTCCGGAGCCGCCGTCTTTCGTTAGTGTCTGTGTCAGGAACCAACGATTTGTTATGGAAAAGGCAGGTACCGTGACTGTTCAGAATCCGGCGGCTTCGCACGAGCAGAGTCCCGTCATGACTTCGGCCGCAGCAGGGCTGAATCTCAGCGACTCCGTGTACGAGCGTCTGCTTCAAAACCGCATCATTTTCCTCGGTACCCAGGTCGACGACGACATCGCCAACAAGTTGTGCGCGCAGATCTTGCTCCTGTCGGCCGAGGACCCCACCCGCGACATCTCGCTGTACATCAACTCGCCCGGTGGCTCGGTCACCGCAGGTATGGCGATCTTCGACACCATGGAATTCGCCGAGTGCGATATCGCCACCTACGGGATGGGCTTGGCTGCCTCGATGGGCCAGTTCCTGCTCTCGGCCGGTGCGAAGGGCAAGCGGTACGCCCTGCCGCACGCGCGCATCATGATGCATCAGCCTTCGGCCGGTATCGGCGGCAGTGCTTCGGACATCGCGATCATGGCCGAGCAGTTCGCGCACACCAAGCGTGAGATGGCCGAGCTCATCGCTCAGCACACCGGCCAGACCGTCGAGCAGATCACCGAGGATTCCGACCGTGACCGGTGGTTCACGGCACAGGCGGCCAAGGAATACGGGTTCGTGGATCACGTCGTCAGCCGCGCGCGGCAGGCCGGCGGAGTCGGCGAGTAATTCGGCCGCTACCGGCGACCCTCGATCACTCACATCTTGGAGAAACGATGACAAACCTGTTCGATCCCAACCAGTTGCCGTCCTCGCGGTACATCCTTCCGTCCTTCGTCGAGCACTCGAGCTACGGCGTCAAGGAGTCGAACCCGTACAACAAGCTGTTCGAGGAGCGCATCATCTTCCTCGGCGTCCAGGTCGACGATGCGTCTGCCAACGACGTCATGGCACAGCTGCTGGTGCTCGAGGGCCTCGACCCCGACCGTGACATCACGATGTACATCAACTCGCCCGGTGGCTCGTTCACCTCGTTGATGGCCATCTACGACACGATGCAGTACGTCCGCGCCGACGTGGCGACAGTGTGCCTCGGCCAGGCGGCTTCGGCTGCCGCGGTACTGCTCGCAGCCGGCACCCCCGGCAAGCGCGCGGCTCTGCCGAACGCACGAGTGCTGATCCACCAGCCCTCGAGCGGCGGCATCCAGGGCCAGGTCTCGGACCTCGAGATCCAGGCCGCCGAGATCGAACGTATGCGTCGACTCATGGAGACCACCCTCGGCCGCCACACCGGCAAGGATCCCGACGTGATCCGCAAGGACACCGATCGCGACAAGATTCTCACCGCCGAGCAGGCCAAGGACTACGGCATCATCGACACCGTGTTCGAGTACCGCAAGCTCTCGGCTCAGAAGTAGCACGCAAGTACCACCGGTCGGATCGCCTCGCGGTCCGGCAGACGATCGGACGCCGGGCACGAGTGGACAACTCGGCCCGGCTGTCTCGATTCACGCCCCGAATGCCGTGATTGGTGAAAACGGGCGGCGAATCACCGGAAACAACCCGCCCATGTTCGGCGAACACGGGTAGCGTCGCATCCAAGAACTCGGTCGAAGCATCTCGAACTCGGCATGCCATCGATCGAGAAGTAGCCCGTCCTTCCGCGTATGCGGTCGGCCGGGTCGTACGCGGACAAGGAAGTAGGAACCTCCGAATGGCACGCATCGGTGACGGTGGCGATCTGCTGAAGTGCTCGTTCTGCGGCAAGAGCCAAAAGCAGGTCAAGAAGCTCATTGCAGGACCAGGGGTGTACATCTGCGACGAGTGCATCGACCTGTGCAACGAGATCATCGAGGAGGAGTTGGCCGAATCGAGCGAAGTCAAGCTCGACGACCTGCCCAAGCCTTCCGAGATCAAGGACTTTCTCGAGAACTACGTGATCGGCCAGGACGCTGCGAAGCGCACGTTGGCCGTCGCTGTCTACAACCACTACAAGCGCATTCAGGCCGGCGACAAGGCGCGCGATGTGCGCGGCGAATCCGTCGAGCTGGCCAAATCGAACATCTTGATGCTCGGTCCCACCGGGTGCGGCAAGACGTATCTGGCCCAGACCCTCGCCAAGATGCTCAACGTGCCGTTCGCGATCGCCGACGCCACCGCACTGACCGAAGCCGGGTACGTGGGTGAGGATGTCGAGAACATCCTGCTCAAGCTCATCCAGGCCGCGGACTACGACGTGAAGCGGGCCGAGACCGGCATCATCTACATCGACGAGGTCGACAAGATCGCTCGCAAGAGCGAGAACCCGTCGATCACGCGCGATGTCTCCGGTGAGGGCGTGCAGCAGGCACTGCTGAAGATCCTGGAAGGTACCCAGGCCAGCGTCCCGCCGCAGGGCGGACGTAAGCATCCGCACCAGGAGTTCATCCAGATCGACACCACCAACGTGCTCTTCATCGTCGCCGGTGCTTTCGCCGGTCTGGAGAAGATCGTGTCCGATCGCGTCGGCAAGCGTGGTCTCGGCTTCGGAGCCGAGGTGCGTTCCAAGGCCGAGATCGACACGCAGGATCACTTCGCCGAGGTGATGCCCGAGGATCTGATCAAGTTCGGTTTGATCCCCGAGTTCATCGGTCGTCTCCCGATGATCGCGTCGGTGACCAACCTGGACAAGGAATCACTGGTCACCATCCTGTCCGAACCGAAGAACGCGTTGGTCAAGCAGTACCGTCGACTCTTCGACATGGACGGCGTCGAGCTCGAGTTCACGTCCGAGGCACTCGAGGCAATTGCCGATCAGGCGATCCTGCGTGGCACCGGTGCTCGTGGGTTGCGCGCGATCATGGAAGAAGTGCTGCTTCCGGTGATGTACGACATCCCGAGCCGGGACGACGTGGAGAAGGTCGTGGTCACGGCAGAGACGGTCAACGACAACGTCCTGCCGACCATCGTTCCGCGCAAGCCCGAACGCCCGGAGCGACGCGACAAGTCGGCCTGACCAGCTCCGGCACGACACAGAACGAGCCCCGATCATCGAACGCGATGATCGGGGCTCGTTCTGTTTCAGGGAGGTTGTCAGCCGAGGACCGAGATGTGCGGGTGCAGGTCCGGGTCGACCGCAACACACCGCTGCGCCACCAACGGGTCGTGGCCCGGCACGACATGCTCGGGGCTGTCGGCGAGTTCCTTGATCCGGTCGAACGCGCCGAACATGTCCGGCAGGCAGTGCAGAATCGCGAAGGGACTGTCGGATTCGATGTTCTCGTAGAAGTGACTCGCATCCGACGCCAGCACCAGGGTCCCGCGCTCGGTGTGCACGCTGACTACCTGCATGCCCGCGGTATGTCCGCCCACCGCATGCACCGAGAGTCCCGGTGCCAGTTCGCGGTCGCCGTCGACGATGTCGAGACGCGGACTTCCCGTGACGTGGTCGATGTCGGACCGCGAGTGCAACCAGCGTTCCTGCCCGACGCGGGTCGCCCACGGACCGTTCCAGTAGTCGAGCTCTTTCTGCTGGACGATGTAGCGGGCCGACGGCAGATCTGCGACGACTCCGGTGTGGTCGTAGTGCAGATGGGTCAGCACACATACGTCGATGTCACCGGGGGAGATTCCCAGCTCTCCGATGAGGTCCACGGGGGAGCCGACGTAGTCCAGTCCCTTCATCCGTGACGCCGTCGCCGGTGCGAGACCGGCGTCGACGAGGACGGTCTCGGTGTCCGACAGCGCGAGCCACACGTAGTACGCGGTGGGGTGCGGCTCGTGACCGCGCTCGTCCGCATAGTGGAAGTGCTTGCTGCGCAGGGAAGTTCGGCTCGCATAGCGCACGGCGTACACACGCCATTCACCGCTGCGATCCGGTCGCAGTCCGTCGATCATCGCGGGTCAGTTCGACGTCGTACGAGCGACCGACTCGCGCCGAGTCGTTCGAGTGGATCGTCCGAGCTCGTCGGTGGGCGTGCGATAGGTCTCCTTGGACGTGGACACGATCGCAACGTTGACGGCGCAGAACACGGCGGTGACGATGGCGACCGGCAACCACGCACCGATCTCGGCCCCGGCGATGGCACCGGCAATGGTGGGCGCGAATCCTGCTATGGCGAAACCGATCTGGGTACCCAGCGCAGTTCCGGTCAGACGTACCCGAGCCGGGAACATCTCGCCGTAGAACGAGGGCCAGACACCGCCCGTCGCGCTGTGGACGAAACCGAACATGACGATGCCGAAGACGAAGATGAGCGCGTAGTTTCCGACCGAGATGGACCAGAGGTATCCGAACATGAGGATTGCGCAACCGATCGATCCGAACAGGAACACCGGCTTGCGACCGATGCGATCGGACAGCGACCCGAAGAACGGGAGTGCGAACAGCGCGACGACGTTGGCGAGTACGCCGACCCACAGCATCGGAGTTCGTTCCAAGCCGACTGTGTTGACTGCGTACGACAGCGCATAGACGGTGAATATCGTACTGACCGAGGCGATCACGGCGGCAAACATGACTCGAAGAACGGCGGGCCAGTGCTCGGACAGCAGTTCGGTCAGCGGGAGACGCTGCGGCTCGGCGGACGCCACCTCTTCCTCGAAGACGGGGGTCTCGTCGAGCGAGCGTCGGATCAGGAATGCGGCGACAACGACGAATGCGCTGAGGAAGAACGGGATTCGCCAGCCCCAGCTGAGCAACTGGTCCTCGGGGAGCATGGCGACCGGGAGAAAGACTGCGGTGGCAAGGATCTGACCGCCCTGGGTGCCGCTGAGGGTGAAGCTGGTGAAGAACGCCCGTCGGTGGTCGGGTGCGTGCTCGAGGGTCATGGAGTTGGCGCCCGCCTGCTCACCGCCCGCAGAGAAGCCCTGGGCCAGGCGCAGCACGACCAGGATTATCGGGGCCGCGAGGCCGATGGATTCGTACGAGGGAAGGACGCCGACTCCGAGAGTGGCGACTCCCATCAGCAGGACGGTGGCAACCATGACCTTCTTGCGGCCGTAACGGTCACCGATGTGACCGAGCACCAATGCGCCCAGTGGGCGGGCCAGGTAGCCGACCCCGAAAGTCGCCAGGGCCAACAACGTTCCGGTGGCGGGGTTGGAGCCGGGAAAGAACACGCGGCCGAAGACCAGCGCAGCGGCGGTGCCGTAGATGAAGAAGTCGTAGTACTCGAGGGCGCTGCCCACCCAGGCCGCGGTTGCGGCTTTACGCGGGTTGGCTCCGGGGCGCAGGGGCGGGTGACCGGACGTGAGGGGATCCATCGGTGTCGTCTCTTTTCGTGTGACGGGAAGCCGGGCGCACAGTTCGACATCCACGACCCGATCGGCCGCTAATGTACGAAATAGTTAACTCCGGGCGCTCTTAGATATTGAACGTGATCCATGCCACGTGTCAACCCCCGATGCGATGCGGGTCGCTCGATCTCGGTGTCAGGCGTCGGTGGAGGTGAGGAACGCGATGATCATGTCGCCGAGCATGGCCCGCAGTCGTGTGCGGTGCGCCGGGTCGGTGAGGTCGCGCCCGAACAGTGCCTCGAACGTGTATCGGTTGGACAGCCGGAACACGCAGAAGCTGCTGATCGCCATATGGATGTCCAACGCGTCGACATCGGTTCGAAAGAGCCCGTCGGCCTGCCCGCGCGCAAGAATGTCGGCCAACAGCTCGGCGGCCGGATTGCCGAGATTGTTCAGTGCCTCGGAAGTGCCGATATGTTCGCCGCGCAGAATGTTCTCGGTCGATACCAGCCGGATGAAGTCCGGGTTCTGCTCGTGATGGTCGAACGTGAGCGATGCGATGGCGCGGATCGCCTCGACCGGACCGAGTCCTTCGACGTCCACGGCTCGTTCGCGCTCGCGGATGCGGAGGTAGGACCGCTCCAGAACGGCCTTGTACAGGCCTTCCTTGTCGGTGAAGTAGTAGTACAGCATCCGCTTGGTCGTGTGTGTTCGCTCGGCGATCTCGTCGATGCGCGCGCCGGCGAAGCCCTTGTCCGCAAACTCCTCCGTGGCTACCTCGAGGATGTTGTGTCGGGTCAGATCGCTGTTGCGCCGACGTTTGACGGCCGGTCCGCTGTCGTCGGAGGTGTCGGTTGTACGCGGAGCCATGGGTCGACTCTATCGCCGCGAATTGCGGAGAAAGGGTGTGTGCGTGCCGTCACCGTAGTACCGTCGAGCTAACTCACCAATTAGTACATTAAAGCTCGAGGAGATCGACATGCCGGAATCCCTGCTCTGCGGGCTGATCGGGACGGGTATCGGCAAATCGCTCACGCCCGCGATGCACGAGCGAGAGGGTGCCGAGCACGGTCTGACCTACCTCTATCGGATCATCGATCTCGATCGGCGCGGGCTGACCGTGGACGACCTACCGCGGCTGGTGGCCACGGCAGCCGACCTCGGATTTCGCGGCCTCAACATCACCCACCCGTGCAAGCAACGGGTTCTTCACTGCCTCGACGATCTCTCGGAGGATGCCGCGCGTCTGGGTGCCGTCAACACCGTTGTGTTCTCCGACGGGCGCGCGATCGGTCACAACACCGACTGGTCCGGGTTCGACCGAAATTTCGGACGTGGCTTACCGGGAGCCGATCTGAGTGATGTGGTGCAACTCGGAGCCGGGGGAGCAGGTGCGGCCGTCGCGTACGCAATGGCACGCCGGGGAGCCGTCAAGCTGACACTCGTCGATGCCGATCGTTCTCGGGCGCAGCAACTTCGAGACTCGCTGGCCTCGCTGTTCCCCGAGTCCGAGATCTGCTCGACCGGCCTCGATCGGCTCGGCGACGTGCTGAGCACAGCGTCGGGGTTGGTGCACGCAACGCCGGTCGGAATGCTCGAGCACCCGGGATCTGCTGTGCCGCAGGAATTTCTGCGTCCGCAGATGTGGGTTTCGGAGGTCGTGTACAGGCCGGCCGAGACCGAATTGCTCATGCAGGCAGCGCGAGCGGGGTGCCGAACCCTGAGCGGCACCGGCATGGCCGTATTCCAGGCAGCGGACGCCTTCGAGATATTCACCGGCCGAATTGCGAACGCAGATCGGATGATCGCGCACATGGGCACCCTCATCGACAGCGAAGATCGCGTCGCTGCTGCCGGGGCCTCCGCATGACGGCCATTGCCACGTCGGTGTCCACTGTCTCGCTCAGTGGGTCTCTCGACGAGAAGATGCGCGCCATCGCCGAAGCCGGGTTCGACGGGTTCGAGGTGTTCGAGCCGGATCTGATCAGCTCACCGGACCTGCCTGCAGACATTGCGAAGAAGGCTGCAGACCTGGGACTGACCGTCGATCTCTACCAACCCTTCCGTGACGCCGACTCCGACGACCCGGACCAGTTCGCGCGCAACCTCGTTCGCGCCGAACGCAAATTCGACGTGATGGAACAGCTGGGATGCGACCTGCTGCTGGTCTGCTCGTCACCGTTGGCCGGCGCAGTGCGCGAGGACGACATGTTGATCGAACAGATGGCAACTCTCGCCGAGCGTGCACATCGCCGCGGACTGCGGCTGGCCTACGAAGCGCTCGCCTGGGGTAGCCACGTCGACACCTACCGTCATGCCTGGAACATCGTCCGGCAGGTCGACCACCCAGCGCTCGGGACCTGTCTCGACAGCTTTCACATCCTCTCCCGCGGCGACGACCCATCCGGCATCCGCGAGATACCCGGCGAGAAGATCTTTTTCTTGCAACTGGCCGACGCCCCGCACCTGGTGATGGACGTCCTGCAGTGGAGTCGCCATCACCGATGCTTCCCCGGTCAGGGGAACTTCGATCTGGCAACCTTCGGAGCCGACGTCGTGGCCTCGGGCTACACGGGCCCGTGGTCGCTCGAAATCTTCAACGACGTCTTCCGACATTCCGACACCGGCCGAACGGCGTCGGACGCGCACCGTTCGCTGCTCCACCTGCAGGAGCAGGTCCGCAGCGTCGACACCGTCGTGCCGAATCCCGATCTGTTCTCCCCGCCTCCGCCCGGCCCGATCGAGAACATCGTGTCCCTACGTATCGCCGCGGGCCCTGCCAAGGCCGCCCAGTTGGGCACCACCTTGCGTCACCTCGGCTTCGACCTCACCGCCGCGCACAGCGAACACGGACTGTCGCTGTTCACCCAGGGCCCACTCGCCGTCGCGGTCGACACGACCGTCGATACCCTGTGGACCGCACCGGGCGTCCCCGCCCACCTGCCCGCTCTGGCCCAGATCGGGGTCCGCAGCGAACGGCCCGATCTGTGGTTGACCAGAGCCCGCGCTCTGGGTGTCCCCGCCGCGACGGTCACCATGCCGGGCGTGGCCGACGCGAACGACGCGGTGGTGCGGCTTGCCGTCACCGGTGCAACCTCGCTCGACCTACGCACCCGAGACAGCGCCGGTGCCTGGCAGTCCGCATTCGACCTCGCTCCCAGAGTGCCTGTGCCGCAGGTGAAGCCCTTGGTCTCGCACGTGGACCACATCGCCCTCGCGGTCCCGGCGGAAAGCTGGGACGGCGTGATGCTGTTGCTCCGCTCGGTGTTCGGCATGGTGCCCCGGGACGGTCAGGACGTCGTGGACGCGATCGGACTGGTGCGAAGCCAGGCCCTCACCCTGACGACCACGAACGGCACCATTCGCCTGTCGCTCAACATGGTTCCCGGTCGCCCGTCCGATGCCGACCCCCTGCCCGCCGCCCGCCGCGGAGGCGTCGGACATGTGGCGTTCGGATGCGAGGACATCTACGCCGCGGCCGAGGCGATGACCGAACGCGGTCTCACGCCGTTGCGTATCTCGCCCAACTACTATCGCGACCTGAACGCACGGTTCGGTCTCGGTCCGGACACCCTCGACGCGATGCAGCGGCTCGGCATCCTGTACGACGCCGACTCCGCAGGCGGCGAGTTCTTCCACTTCTTCACCGGCACCGTGGGCGACGACCTCTTCTTCGAGGTGGTGCAGCGGGCAGGCGGGTACGAAGGCTACGGGGAGACCAACTCGGCTGTGCGCCTGGCTGCGCAACTACAGCAGTGAGTAGCGATCAGGACAGTCGCTCGAACACCGCGGCCAAGCCCTGTCCGCCGCCGATGCACATCGTCTCGAGTCCGTAGCGGACTTCTCGGCGGTCCATTTCACGAAGCAGGGTGGCAAGGATTCGGGCACCGGTGGCCCCGACCGGGTGGCCGAGCGAGATGCCGGAACCGTGAGGATTCAACCGCGGGTCGTCCGACTCGATACCCCAGGACCGAGTCACGGCCAGCGCCTGGGCGGCGAAGGCCTCGTTGAGTTCGATGACGCCCATGTCGTCGAGAGTGAGCCCGAGGCGTCCGAGCGCTTTCTCGCTTGCGGGCACCGGGCCGATTCCCATGGTGCGCGGAGCGACTCCGGCAACGCCCCAGCTCGCGAGTCGCGCCAGTGGTCGGAGTCCCAGCGCCGCAGCCTTTTCGGGGGTGGTGACGATGGCGATCGCGGCACCGTCGTTCTGCCCGCTGGCATTGCCCGCGGTGACCGTCGATTCGGGATCGATCGATGCACGGATTGCCTTCAGCTTCGCCAACGACTCCACGGTGGTGTCGGCCCGTGGATGCTCGTCGGTCGAGACCAGAACAGGTTCCGACTTACGCTGGGGGACAGCCACACCCACGATCTCCTCGGCGAACACGCCGCTGTTCTGCGCGGCGACCGCCCGCCGATGCGACTGCACGGCCAGCGCGTCCTGATCGGCGCGGCTGATGGAGAACTCCTGGCGAAGATTCTCGGCGGTCTCGATCATGCCGCCGGGCACCGGAAAGTTCTTGCCACCCGCCGTCACTCGGGCCCGCGCAAGTCGGTCGGAGAGGGCGACCGCCTCGGCCTTGACGCCCCACCGCATGCCGGTGGCGTAGAACTCGGTCTGGCTCATACTTTCGACGCCGCCTGCCAGAACCAGGTCGTTGCCGCCGGACTGCACCTGCATGCACGCCTGCAGTACTGCTTGTAGGCCGGAGCCGCAGCGTCGGTCGATCTGCATGCCGGGCACGTCGATGCCGAGATCGGCGTCGAGGGCGGCGATTCGACCGATGGCCGGTGCATCACCGTTCGGTGACGCCTGACCCAGGATCACGTCGTCGATGTCCGCTCCGGAGATGCCCGTTCGCGCAACGAGTTCGGTGATGACCGTGGCCGCGAGGGCCTGGGCGGAAATGTCGCGGAACTGGCCACCGAAACGGCCGACGGGGGTACGCAGGGGCTCGCAGATCACGGCTTCAGGCATGGGTGTTTCCTCGCTTGTCGTTGGCTCCGGTACTCACCCGGAGCAGATCGGTCTCGATGGCGCGGGTGGCGTCGAGCAAGGCCGGGAGTAGTTCGGCGCGCACGGCGTCCGCAGAATGACGTGCAGCTTGGGTCGAGACGTTGGCTGCGGCGACAACCACGCCGGCGCTGTCGCGGATGGGTGCGGCGATCGAACGCAGTCCCTCTTCGAGTTCTTGGTCCACCAGGCAGAAGCCGTCGACCCGCACTCGTTCGAGTTCCCGCGCGAGCGAGGCCGCGGTGGTGATCGTCTTGCCCGTCAACGGCGTCAACCGCACTCGCTCCAGGTACGCATCCAGCTCGTCCTCGGGAAGACCGGCCAACAGCACCCGGCCCATCGAGGTCGCGAACGCCGGAAATCTGGTGCCGATGTTGATGCCGACGGTCATGATGCGGCTCACCGGAACCCGGGCGACGTACACCACATCGTCACCGTCGAGTATCGACACCGAGGACGATTCACGCACTCGTTCGGCGAGCGCCTCGAGATGGGGACCCGAGACCTCGGGGAGCGAAAGACTCGACAAGTAGCTGTACCCCAATTCGAGTACTCGCGGGGTGAGCCAGAACATCGAGCCGTCGGTACGCACGTATCCGAGTTCGACGAGTGTGAGCAGAAACCGCCGGGCGGTCGCGCGAGTCAGGTCGGTCGCTCGGGCCACGTCCGCCAGCGTTCGACGCGGATGCTCGCCGTCGAAGGCTCTGATCACTGCCAAGCCGCGTCCGAGAGACTGGACGTAATCCGAGGACGGCGGTGTGTCCGCGGCACTCACGAGGTTTCGCTCTCGGTGATGGCGGCCTGAGCCAATGCGAAAGCGTTGTTGCTGTTCGGTACTCCCGCGTAGACGGCGGTGTGCAAGAACACCTCGGCGAGTTCGTCGGGTGCGATACCGGCACGCAACGCCGCTCGGATGTGCATGTCGAGTTCGTGGTGGTTACCCAGGGCCGTCAGAACGGCCAGAGTCAGCAGTCGGCGGGTGTGGTGGTCGAGTCCGGGACGAGCCCAGACGTCGCCCCATGCGGTTCGGGTGATGAAATCCTGGAACGGGGACGTGAATTCGGTTCTCGATGCGATGCTGCGGTCGACGTGGGCGTCACCGAGCACACTGCGCCGTACGGCCATTCCGGTGTCGTGCGCCGCGGACCGTCCGGCGGAGTACGCATTCGCTCCGACGTGAGCGGCAATGGCCGCCGTGACGCGGCCTGCCTGTTCGACATTGGCCAGATGTGCGGCCGGGTCGAGTGTCAGGAACGTCGATCCTGCAATGCCATCGGCGATGATGCGCAGATCGTCCGGAGTGGTCGACGGATCCTGTCGGCCCGCGATCACGAGGGTGGGAGCGGCGATCCTGGCAAGGTCCGCGCGAGAATCCCACTCGCACAACGCCTCACAGCATGCCGCGTAGCCCTCGTCGCAGGTCTCGGCAATCATGCGTCGACACCGTGCGACGAGATCGGTGTCGCGGGCGGCGAGTTCGGGCGTGAACCACCGTGCGAGTACAGCGTCCGCGAGTGCTGCTGTCCCCGAGGCGCGGACGGTCGCGGCACGGTCGATCCACTGCACGGCTTCACCGAACTTGGCGGACGTGCACAGCAGGGTCAGAGTGCGCACCCGCTCGGGGCGATGAATCGCAATCCATTGAGCGACGGCACCGCCGAGGGAGAGTCCGACCACGTGGACGCGTTCCAGAGCGAGTGAATCCAGCAGTGCAAGAACGTCACCGGCGAGATCGGCCACGGAATAGGGGCCGGGGGGTACCGGTGATCGACCGTGTCCCCGTAGATCGACCGTCAACACGTGGACGGAAGCCGACAGTGCGCCCACCTGCGGGTCCCACATCGATCGGTCCGAGCCGAGCGAGCCGATCAGCACGACGGTATCCGCATCGGGGTGCGGCCCCTCGGTGCGGTGGTGAGCCAGAGTGACTGTCATCAGATGTCCTTCGAGTCCGTGGGGCGTTCGGTGTCCGGTGCACACGCAGCGAGGATGTCGTCGACCAAGTCGGGTGCGTGACCCACATAGCCTGCTGGATCCAACATCTCGCGCACCGCCGCCGGCGTCAAGAAGGCGGTGATGGCGGGATCCGTGTCCAGTGGCGCACCTGCTGCGCATCGGTCGGTGACGATGTCGCGGGCGCGCTCGGTGTGCGGTGCCAGCGCCGCCGTGACCCGTTCGGCGAGAAGTGCACCACCCGTCGCTTCGAGGTTGCGCACCATGGCATCTGGATGCACATGCAGACCGGTCAGGCTCGTCGCTATACGATGCGCACCGCCGCCGGTGAGGCGTAGCAGATCGGTGACGGTCTCCCATTCGGCGTGCCACGGTCCAGCGGCGCGCTGCTGCTCGTGGTCCATGTTCGCCAGCACTGTCGCAACGGCTCCCGGCACCCGGCGGGCCGCAGCTCGCGCGGTGACGGCGGCGATCGGGTTGCGCTTGTGTGGCATTGCCGACGAACCTCCCGGTGCGTTCTCGGACACCTCGGCCAGTTCGGTGGCGGACATCGACACGATGTCCCCGGCGATCTTCGCAATGGAGCCCGCGGCAATACCCAACGCGCACGCCAGATCTGCGACGGTGACGCGGTCGGTGTGCCAGGGCGCAGTCTGTGGTGCCAGATCCAGTGCTTCCGCGAGCGCGGCGGCAATGGCCGGACCGTGCGGATGTACGGCGGCCATCGTTCCGGCGGCACCTCCGTATTGCACACAGCACGACCGCCGAACCGCAGCGAGACGGTGACTCGAACGATGCAGCGCCCCAGCCCAATTTGCGGCCACCAGCCCGAAAGTAGTGGGTAACGCCTGCTGGCCGAGAGTGCGCGCGACCATAGGAGTGGTCCGGTGCGCCAGCGCCAGGCCTCGCGCCGCGGTATGTGCATCACCGAGCGACGCCTCGACGACCGTGAGTGCGTCACGTGCGACGAGCATGGACGCGGTGTCCATGATGTCCTGGCTGGTCGCCCCGGGGTGCACTGCAGCAGCAGGAACTCCGCGCTCGGACACCGCGTTTCGCAGTACTTTCACCAGTGGTATCACCGGATTCCCACCGGCCGCTGCAGCCGCTCCGAGTGCTGTGATGTCCAGAGATTCACCCAGCTCTGCCGCGACCGCGGTGATGATGTCCGCATGCTTCGCGTCGACCACGCCGACAGAGGCAGCGGCCCGGGAGAGGGCTGCCTCGACATCGAACATCGCCCGAACCCAGCCTCGGTCGCCGACGATCGGTGCGATGATCTCGCTGCCGAATGTCGGATCGAACAGTGCCCCTCTATCGGAAGCCATGGTCCTCTTTCACCGCATCGTCGATCAGTTCGGGAGCGTGCATCACAGCGCGAAGAACGGGGTCTCGTCTCCGTCCGGATCGGTGTTCTGTAACACGATATCGAGGTGGTAGCCGCCGTCCACTGTGGTGGCGACGAGTCGGGCTCGCTTGTCGGCGGGCAAGGCGGACAGCACCGGATCGATTTCGTTGGCCTCGGCCTCGTCCGGGAAGTACATCCGCGTGACGACCCGCTCGAGCATTCCGCGGGCGAAGATTCCGACGTCGATGTGGGGTGCTTCGACGAGGTCGTTCTCGGCGGGCAACGGCCCCGGCTTGATGGTCGTGATCGTCATCGTTCCCCGTGCATCGGCAAATGCTCGACCGAAGCCGCGGAAACCTGCGACACGTGGTGCCACGGCACCCCGTGGATCGTCCGGATGGTCGAAGCGTCCGTCGGAGTCGGCCTGCCAGGTCTCGATCATCGCGTCGGACACCGGTTGACGAGCCCCGTCCACGAGGGTGAACGTCAGGATGATCGCCTCGGCGGTGCCGGGAGGTACCACGTCCTGTCCGTCCGGCCACAGCAGACCGATGTGGACGTACGGCCCGACCGTCTGAGAAGGCGTCTGACCGAACGGTGCGGTGGTGAAATCGGCACCGGTCACCACCGGGTACCGGGGAGCGAACTCGGGGTCAGTCATCGTGGTCGTCCTCCTCGAACGGGGTGGCGTTGCGTCCGCGCAGAACGATGTCGAACCTGAATCCGAGAGCCCAGTTTTGCTGTGTGGCTTCGTAATCGAAGGTACTGATCATGCGAGCGCGCGCGTCTTCGGGAGCTGCGTTGTAGATGGGATCCTGGAAGAACATGGGGTCGTCGGGGAAGTACATCTGCGTCACCAACCGCTGGGTGAAGGCGTGACCGAACAGCGAGAAGTGAATGTGGGCAGGCCGCCATGCGTTGTGGTGATTACCCCAGGGGTACGCGCCCGGCTTGATCGTGGTGAACCGGTATCGGCCGTCGGCATCGGTGAGTACTCGGCCCACGCCGTCGAAATGTGGGTCTAGAGGTGCAGGCCAGCGATCACCCGAGTGTCGGTACCGTCCGCCTGCGTTTGCCTGCCACACCTCGACGAGTGTGTTCGGGATCGCTTTGCCGTCGCTGTCGAGCACTCGTCCGTGAACGATGATGCGTTGACCCTGAGCTTCACCACCTCGCGCAAGTGTCAGGTCGGCGTCGGAAGCCGTGACCCGTCCCTCGCCCAGAACCGGACCGGTGATTTCGGTCAATCGTTGGGGGAGGAGCGTCAACGGCTGCGCCGGATGCCGCAGGGCAGTGGTCCGGTACTCGGCGAAGTCGCGTGGTGCATGGACACCCGTCTGGTCCCGGTACTCGGGCGGGAGATGAAGCATCGACAGCTCCTGACAATCGTGGTGATCAAGCGCACTCATCACCGTATACAGGTGTTCGCATGGTGGCAACCTGTTCACATCACGCACATTGTCGGGTACCGTCGCTGGCATGTTGGACAAAGTCGTGGCCAGTGCCACAGAAGCGGTAGCGGACATCCCCGACGGGTCGTCGATCGCAGTGGGCGGGTTCGGGCTGGTGGGAGTGCCGGAGATCCTGATCGCCGCTGTGCTCGAGCAAGGAGCAACGGACCTCGAGACCATCAGCAACAACTGTGGGACCGACGGCTTCGGTCTGGGAGTGCTACTGGCGCACCACCGTATTCGGCGCACGATCAGTTCGTACGTCGGATCGAACAAGGAATTCGCCCGGCAGTACCTCGGTGGTGAACTGGAGGTGGAGCTGACCCCGCAGGGCACCCTCGCCGAGCGGCTGCGAGCCGGCGGTGCCGGCATTCCGGCGTTCTTCACCCCCGCGGGCGTGGGGACGCAGGTGGCCGACGGCGGTTTGCCGCTGCGCTACGACGGCAGCGGCGGCATCGCCGTGGCGAGTCCGCCCAAGGAGACCCGGAACTTCGACGGGATCACCTACGTGATGGAGCGCGGCATCGTCGCCGACTACGCCCTGGTCCACGCCTGGAAGGGCGACAGGCACGGCAACCTGGTGTTCCACGCCAGCGCACGAAACTTCAATCCACCCGCCGCCGCATCGGGTCGGATCACCGTGGCGCAGGTCGAGCACCTGGTCGAGCCGGGGGAGATCGGTCCGGACGAGGTGCACACCCCGGGCATCCATGTGCAGCGGGTCGTGCACGTCGGCCCGGTCGAGGTCGGCATCGAGCAGAGGACGGTACGAGCATGAGCGAAAAGATGACCCGCGAACAGATGGCCGCTCGGGTGGCGCAGGAGCTCGGCGACGGGCAGTACGTCAACCTCGGAATCGGCATGCCGACCCTGGTGCCCAACTACATTCCGACCGACGTCTCGGTGATTCTGCATTCCGAGAACGGCGTGCTCGGCGTCGGCCCCTATCCCACCGAGGACGAACTCGATCCCGAGATCATCAACGCGGGCAAGGAAACCATCACGGTGCTTCCCGGCTCGTCCTACTTCGACTCGTCGCAGTCGTTCGGAATGATCCGCGGCGGTCAGGTCGACGTCGCCGTGCTGGGTGCGATGCAGGTCAGCGCCACCGGCGACCTCGCGAACTGGATGATCCCCGGGCACATGGTCAAGGGGATGGGTGGTGCCATGGATCTGGTGCACGGTGCCCGCCGCGTGATCGTCATGATGGAGCACGTCTCCCGGAAGGGCGAACCGAAGATTCTGCAGTCCTGCACTCTGCCGCTGACCGGAAAGGCCTGCGTGCACAGGATCATCTCGGACATGGCGGTTCTGGACGTCACCGACAACGGACTGCGCCTCGTCGAGACCGCGCCGGGAATCTCGGTGGACGACGTCAGGAACGCCACCGCAGCCGAGCTACTCGTCGATGTCGCTGGGGAGTGGAGCCTGCGGAACGACTCAGAAGATACCGTCTGACACAAGGACGCGGTCGGCGCGGGAATAGATGTTCATCGACCGGCCGCGGAGAAAGCCGATCACCGTCAGTCCTGATTCGGTCGCGAGATCGACCGCGAGAGACGACGGTGCGGACACCGCTGCAAGTATGGGGATCCCGGCCATCACCGCCTTCTGTGCCAGCTCGAACGAGGCGCGGCCACTGACCATCAATATCGTGCCGCGCAGCGGAACTCGATCGTGCTCGGTGGCCCAGCCGACGACCTTGTCCACCGCGTTGTGGCGTCCGACGTCCTCGCGGAGGACGAGCATGTCGCCGTCCGCAGTGAACAGTGCCGCAGCGTGCAAGCCGCCGGTGGTGTCGAAGACCTTCTGCGCTGCGCGCAGGGTGTCCGGTAGCCCGGCGAGGGTATCGGACGTCACCACGACGTCGTCGTCAGCAGGAGAATGCTTGGTGCGCAACCGGATTGCGTCGAGTGATCCCTTGCCGCAGACCCCGCACGACGAGGTCGTGTAGAAATTGCGTTCCACCCCGGTCTCGGGGGCTGCTACGCCCGGTGCCAGCGTGACGTCCAGGACGTTGTAGGTGTTCGCGCCCTCGTCGTCGACGCCGTCGCAGTACCGCGCCGCAGCGATATCGGCACGCGATGCAATGACGCCCTCGGTCAGCAGGAAACCGTGGGCCAGTTCGACGTCGTGGCCCGGCGTACGCATCGTGACGGCAAGGGCTCTGCCGTCGACGCGCAGTTCCATCGGTTCCTCCACCACCAAGGTGTCGGGACGGTCGACTCGGTGTTCGCCGCGTATTCGGACGACGGGTCTGCGAGCGGTGATCCGGCCCATCAGTGCCGACTCGATACGCGGCGACGTCGAAAGCTCATACCTCGATTGTGGACCCTCGTGTCATCGGTCCGACGACTCGGTTGCCATTGCCCGCACGAGCGACACCAATCGCGGGTGTTCGGCGAGGTCGTCGACCAGCACTGCCGAGCCGTCGGAGTCGGCGAGCGGGACCTTCCAGTTGCCGTACTGGGTCTCGTCCGTACCCGGTTGGTTCTGAATGCGATGTTCACCGACCGCGTCGACGAGAGCGACGCCGATCAGCAGCGACGGGCTGCGCTGGACCAGCCGGTGCAGGGCCTCGACGGTCTCGTGGTTGTCGGCATCGGCAGCGAGTAAACCACGGGTGCGGGCCAGGTCCAGGACCGCCTCTCGCGCACGGGAATCCACTTCCTTTTCCGCATCGATGTCGCGCTCGAGCAGGCCGAGTCGGGACCGCAGTTCGATGTGCTCGCCTTCGAGGTATCCAGCGGTGGGAGGCAGGTCGTGCGTCGTCACCGACGTCAGGCACAGAGTCCGGTAGTCCTCGGGCGGGATGGGTCCGGAATCATCGGCCTCGAACCAGAGGATGGAGGTGCCGAAGATTCCGCGCTCGGTGAGGTATTCCTGCACCATCGGCTCGAACACCCCGAGGTCCTCGCCGACCACTACCGCACCCGCGCGCTCGGCTTCGAGGGCGAGGATGCCGATCAGCGCCTCGTGGTCGTATTCGACATACGTTCCGCCGCCGGCGTTCTCGGCCTCCTGCGGAATCCACCACAACCGGAACAGGCCCAGGATGTGGTCGACGCGGATGCCCCCGGCGTGACGCAGAATCGTGCGCAGCATGTCTCGGTACGGGACGTAGGCCATCTCGCGCAGTCGATCCGGATCCCATGGCGGCTGATTCCAGTTCTGGCCCTGTTGGTTGAAGTTGTCCGGCGGCGCTCCCACGGTGACTCCGGACACCAGCACGTCGCCGAGCGTCCACGCATCGGCCCCGCCGCGGGCGACTCCCACCGCGAGGTCGTGCATGACGCCGATCTCCATCCCGGCGTCGAGCGCGGCCCGCTGGGCAGCGGCCAGTTGCTCGTCGCAGATCCACTGCAGCCACATGTGAAAGTCGATGCGCCCGGCCAGCTTTGCGCGTTGTTCGAGGACGAAGTCGGTGCGGGGGTGCGCTGCGCGATCGGTCCATGCGGGATCGTTCGGGCCGAACTTCTCCGCCAGCGCGCTCCACACCGCAAAATCCCGGAGCCCGGTGCCCTCGCGTTCGACGAACGCCCGGAACGCGGACTCGCGGGCCGGACTGCGCTCGACCTTGTGGACGCGTTCGAGGGCGCGGAGCTTGGCCTTGAACGTCGCGTCCCGGTTCAGCTTCTTGGTGCGAACGTTCGCCTTGTCGAATCGAGCCGCGGCATCCTGGATCTTGCCGAACTGCTTGGGCGAGAGCAGCGCCGTCTCCCGAATGTTCTCGACACGGATGTACAGCGGATTGAAGAAGCGTCGCGTGGTCGGTAGATACGGAGAGGCCTCCACGGGCGTCGTCGGCCGGTCGGCGTGCAGCGGATTGACCAGCAGATAGTCGAATCCATGCACGCGGCCGGCGATGTCGACCATGTCCTCCAGGTCGGCGAGATCACCGATGCCCCACGAACGCGTCGAGCGCACCGAGTACAGCTGTGCCAGCAGACCGGTACGTTGCCTGTCGGCAAGTTCGGCATTGGGCGACAACGACTTCGGTGTGACCACGACGACCGTGTCCGAGGTTCGGACGGTGTTGTCCTCACCGATCGTCGTCGCTGTGAGGCTGTGCCATCCCAGCGGGGCATCGCCGGGCACCACGAACGTGGCACGTCCGATCAGCCGTCCGTCCACCTCGCGCGGATCGACCCAGACGTCGGCCTGCGGTACCTCGATGGCGTCGCCGTCCTCGGACACCATCGACACTTCCACCGGATTGCCGTGTGGCACATGCACCCACACCGTCGCCTCGGTGCCCTGGGTCGTGACGACCACAGGAGGAAGCAGGCGACGCCACGGTGCGTTCTCGATGTCCTCCAGTGCCCGATCGACATCCTCGGTGGTCTCGGTCGCGTAACCGCGTGCAGCCAATACCTGCCGCAGGGTCGCGTCGCTCACGTCGTGCTCGGTGTCGTCCCAGCCTCGGTACGACGTCGACGTACCGAGCCGCTGGGCGAGAGTTCGTAGGGCCTGCGAGTAATCCTCATCCGAATGTGCCACGGTGTCGATCGTGCCAGTTCGACGGGCGCACGTCACCCGCACCGGTCGGCCGTTCACCGCAGGTTCGTTCCGCGGTGTGTTCGGGGGGCGACACCCGTGTACTGCGAGGGTTGAAAGCTTCCCCGCTGGGTAGTCTTGCTCGGCACACGAGAAACGAACTGCTTGGCGACGATGGGAAGTGCGGATGGCTGGGGTCAGCAAGATCGAAGAACTGGAGCGAGATTCCGGTGCACCGGTCGAGCTGAGGGTGCGCGCCGAAGCCGACCAATTGCCGGTGGTGCGGGCCGTCGCGGAGACTCTCGTGGTGCTCAGTGACTTCACTCTCGACGACATCGCCGACGTGAAACTCGTCGTAGACGAGGTGTGCTCCCAGCTCATCAAAGGTTCGGTCGCCGACGCGGAACTCTCGTGCAGGTTCTCCGTCAACGATGCCGGGATCCGAATCGTCGTGACGTCCACGCTGACTCCGACGTCGGTCCCGAAGCAGGACAGCTTCGGTTGGCACGTATTGCAAACTCTCGCAGACTCCATCGAACTCCGCGCCGACGACGCGATCGACGACGTTGCCGGCCGCACCGTCGCGATCGACGTGGTCAAGCGGAGGAGCAAGGTCTAGTGCCGGTGCCGCAGGAACGAAGCACACGGCGAGAGTCCGACGATTACAGCGACGTGGTCGCGCTGATCCAGCAGATGCAGGCGCTGGACGAGAATTCACCGCAGCGTTCCGTGCTGCGTGACCGCATCATCACGCGCTGCCTTCCCCTTGCCGAACACATCGCGCGCCGATTCGGTGGGCGCGGTGAAGCGCACGAGGACCTCTTGCAGGTGTCCAGGCTGGGTCTGGTCAATGCAGTCGACCGGTTCGACATCGAGCGTGGGTCGGATTTCGTCTCGTTCGCCGTCCCCACCATCATGGGCGAAGCACGTCGCTACTTCCGCGACGCCGGCTGGTCGGTACGGGTACCGCGACGCATGAAAGAGCTGAACTCGATGATCTCGCAGGCGGTGGGATCGTTGTCGCAGAAGCTCGGTCGCGCCCCGACCGCGAGCGAAATCGCCGCCGAACTCGGGATCGACGTCAAGGAAGCATCGCAGGCACTGCTTGCCCGCAGCGCGTATCAGACCGTGTCGGTCGATTCGGTGGTGAGCGAGGATCGCCTCCCGCTGATGGACACGCTCGGTGCCGACGACCCGGAACTCGAGAAGATGGAAAGCTACCTCGCTGTGCGGCCCGCACTGGAGAAGCTGCCCGAGCGCGAGCGTCGCATCGTGGTGCTCCGGTTCTTCGGGTCGATGACTCAGACGCAGATCGCCGAAAAGGTCGGAATTTCGCAGATGCACGTGTCGCGCATTCTGGCGCGCACGCTCGCTCAGTTGCGTGAGGATCTCGGCGAGGACTGAACCGGACACAGCCGACGCGGAACGATCTGTTGCCACTACTGTCGTTCGCATGAGTGTCTACGACAACATCGACGAGTACATCGCGGCCCGACGTGTCACGGGGTTGGCGGTGGATCGCAGTGGTTCTCGTGCGGTCGTTGTCGTTGCTGCTCTGAGTGATTCGCGCACCGAGTACCGAACGTCGCTGTGGGAGATCGACGTGGACGGACGGTCTCCGGCGCGGCGAATCACCCACGGCGAGCTGGGAGAGAGCGCGCCGGTGTTCACCGCGTCCGGGAATCTGATGTTCTCGCGCCGCTCCAGCGAGGATGATCCGGCACAGTTGTGGATACTGCCCGCCGCCGGCGGGGAGGCCCACGTGGTCGAGACCCGGTCGGCGGGAATCGGTGACGTGCGAGCGGCTCGGTCCGTCGATCGGTTCGCCGGCTTCTCGCCGGTGTTCGGCTCGTCCACGACAGACGAGGACGACGACGGCCTGCGTACCGAGCGCAAGACGAACAAGGTGGATGCAATTCTGCACACCGGTGTGCCGGTGCGTTTCTGGGATCACGATCTCGGTCCCGCAACCCCGCATCTGTTCGCAGGCGAGACGGAAACCGACCTCGAGTCGGCACCACTGCGTGATCTGACGCGTGACGCGGCAGGCGCTCTGCAGGAAGCGGCCTTCGACATCAGCGCCGACGGCACTTTCGTCGTCTCCACGTGGTCGGTGCCCGGCCCGCTGGCAACCGTCCGCACGATACTGGTGCGCATCGACACCGGGACCGGAGAACGGACCACGATCGTCGACGACGCGGATGCCGATCTGGGTGCACCGGCCATCTCGCCCGACGGCCGTGCCGTCGCGTTCGTCCGTGAATCGATCTCGACTCCCGAACAAGCGCCACGAATGACGTTGCAGCAGTACGAGTTCGGTACGGACTCCGTCACCGATCTCGCTCCGGGCTGGGATCGATGGCCGATCGGTCCGGTCTGGCTGCCGGACGGGTCCGGCGTGTTGGTCACCGCGGACGACGACGGCCGGTCGCCGATCTTCGTGATCGAGGCGGGTGCGGAGCCGCGTCGTCTGACGCATACCGACGACGCGTACACCCACATCCATGTGTCGTCGGACGGAAAGCGCGTAGTCGCTGTGGCCGCCTCGTATCTGGCCGCCCCGCACCCGGTCTCGATCGACCTGTCCGACGGCACCGTGGTCGACCTCGACGCCGGAATCGACAACGGCCCGCTGCCCGGCACGTTGACCGAGATCGAGACCGCCGTCGAGGACGGCAGTCGAGTCCGAGGATGGCTGGCGTTGCCGCACGGTGTGTCGGACGATTCGCCCGCGCCGCTGCTGCTGTGGGTGCACGGCGGCCCACTGGGTTCGTGGAACACGTGGTCCTGGCGGTGGAATCCATGGCTGATGGTGGCGCGAGGGTACGCGGTGCTGCTCCCGGATCCGGCGTTGTCCACGGGCTACGGCCAGAATTTCGTGCAGCGTGGTTGGGGCGCGTGGGGCAGTGCCCCGTTCACCGATCTGATGGCGTTGACCGATGTGGCGGTTGCCCGAACCGATATCGACGACACGCGCACCGCCGCAATGGGTGGCTCGTTCGGCGGGTACATGGCCAACTGGATCGCCGGGCACACCGACCGATTCGACGCCATCGTCACCCACGCCAGTCTGTGGGCACTCGATCAGTTCGGACCGACGACCGACGCACCGTGGTACTGGGCGCGGGAGATGTCCCCCGAGATGGCGGTGGAGAACTCTCCGCACCTGTTCGTCGCGGACATCTCGACGCCGATGCTGGTCATCCACGGTGACAAGGACTATCGCGTGCCGATCGGCGAGGGCCTACGGTTGTGGTACGAACTGCTCAGCGAATCGGGACTGCCCGCCGACGACGACGGTCAGACCGAGCACCGATTCCTGTACTTCCCCGGCGAGAACCACTGGATTCTGACGCCTCAACACGCCAAGGTCTGGTACGAGGTGGTACTGGCATTTCTGGCGGGGCATGTCCTGGGCGAGAGCGCGTCGATGCCGCGAATACTGGGCCACTAGAATCGACCGGTGACCAGTTCAGCGCCAGAGACCCCAGACAACCCAGCCGACCGTTTGCCCAAGAGCTGGGACCCCAGCGAGGTAGAGGCCGAGCTGTACCGGGGTTGGGTGGATGCCGGTTATTTCGAGGCCGATGCCACCAGCGACAAGCCGCCGTACTCCATCGTGCTGCCGCCGCCCAACGTCACGGGCAGCCTGCACATGGGCCACGCCCTCGACCACACGTTGATGGACGCGCTGAGTCGGCGCAAGCGCATGCTCGGGTACGAGGTGCTGTGGCTCCCGGGAATGGACCACGCGGGCATCGCCACGCAGTCGGTGGTGGAGAAGCAGCTCGCCGCCGACGGAAAGACCAAGGAAGAGTTCGGTCGCGAACTGTTCATCGACAAGGTGTGGGACTGGAAGCGCGAGTCGGGCGGCACGATCGGCGGCCAGATGCGTCGTATCGGCGACGGTGTCGACTGGAGCCGTGAGCGATTCACCATGGACGACGGCCTGTCCGAGGCCGTGCAGACCATGTTCAAGCGCATGTTCGACGACGGTCTGATCTACCGCGCCGAGCGGCTGGTCAACTGGTCGCCGGTGTTGCAGACGGCAATCTCCGACATCGAGGTGAAGTTCGAGGACGTCGAGGGTGAACTCGTCTCGCTGCGATACGGGTCGCTGGACGACTCCGAACCGCACGTCATCGTGGCCACCACTCGCGTGGAGACGATGCTCGGCGACACTGCTGTGGCGGTGCACCCCGACGACGAGCGCTACCGGGCTCTGGTGGGCACCACCCTCGAACATCCGTTCACCGGACGACGAATACCGATCATCGCCGACGACTACGTCGATCCCGAATTCGGTACCGGCGCAGTGAAAATCACTCCGGCGCACGACCCCAACGACTTCGAGATGGGCGTTCGGCACTCACTGCCGATGCCGTCGATCATGGACAAGGCCGGCCGCATCGCCGATACCGGAACGCAGTTCGACGGTATGGACCGATTCGAGGCGCGTGTCAAGGTCCGTGAGGCCCTGGCCGAGCAAGGCCGAGTGGTCGCCGAGAAGCGCCCGTACCTGCACAGCGTCGGACACTCCGAGCGCAGCGGTGAGCCGATCGAGCCGCGTCTGTCGCTGCAGTGGTGGGTCAAGGTCGACACCCTGGCCAAGGCGGCCGGTGACGCAGTTCGCAACGGCGACACCGTCATTCATCCCAAGAGTCAAGAGCCACGCTGGTTCGCCTGGGTCGACAACATGCACGATTGGTGCATCTCGCGTCAGCTGTGGTGGGGCCACCGAATTCCGATCTGGTACGGCCCCGACGGCGAGACGGTGTGCCTGGGACCGGGGGAGACCCCACCCGAGGGGTGGGAGCAGGACCCCGACGTCCTCGACACCTGGTTCTCTTCCGGCCTGTGGCCCTTCTCGACGATGGGCTGGCCGGAGGCCACTCCCGAACTGGAGAAGTTCTATCCGACCGGCGTACTCGTCACCGGCTACGACATTCTGTTCTTCTGGGTCGCCCGGATGATGATGTTCGGCACCTACGTCGGAGCCGACGACGCCATCACCGCAGGAAAGCAGGGCCCACAGGTTCCGTTCCGAGATGTCTTCCTGCACGGACTGATTCGCGATCAGTTCGGTAAGAAGATGTCCAAGTCTCGGGGCAACGGCATCGATCCGCTCGACTGGGTCGACCGCTTCGGCGCGGATGCACTGCGGTTCACGCTGGCCCGCGGTGCCAACCCGGGTGCCGACATGTCCGTCGGCGAGGATCATGCGCAATCCTCGCGCAACTTCGCCAACAAACTGTTCAACGCCACCAAGTTCGCCCTGATGAACGGCGCAGCGCCGGCCGAGCTGCCGTCGCGCGCCGCACTCACCGACGCCGACCGTTGGATCCTCGACCGGCTCGATCAGGTTCGAGCAGAGGTGGATTCGGCGTTCGATCGCTACGAGTTCAGCAAGGCGTGCGAGGCGCTCTACCACTTCACGTGGGACGAGGTCTGCGACTGGTACCTCGAAATTGCGAAGGTGCAGTTCGCCGACGAGAGCATCGCCGAATCCACCCGTGGAGTCCTGGGCAACGTTCTCGACGCGGTGCTGCGCCTGCTGCACCCGGTCGTCCCGTTCGTGACCGAGACCCTGTGGAAGGTGCTGACCGGGGGCGAGTCCCTGGTGGTCGCCACGTGGCCGACCCCTGCCGCCGATCCGGTCGATCCTGTTGCTGCGCAACGCATCGAGGACATGCAGCGCCTCATCACCGAAATTCGTCGGTTCCGCAGCGATCAGGGGCTCAAGCCCTCGCAGAAGGTCGCCGCTCGCATCGTGGGAGTGGGCGACGCCGACCTGGAGGGCCAGATCTCGGCAGTGACCTCGCTGGCCCGGTTGACCGAGCCGGGTGCGGACTTCGCGGCGACGGCATCGGTGGAGGTGCGCACGAGCAAGGCCACCGTCGTCGTCGAGCTCGACACCTCGGGCACAGTCGATCTGGTCGCCGAACGCGCGCGACTGGTGAAGGATCTCGCTGCTGCGGAGAAGGAGTTGGCCCAGACGACCGGCAAACTGGGCAACGAGGCATTTCTGGCCAAAGCCCCGGATGCGGTGGTGGACAAGATCAGAACTCGTCAGACGATCGCTCGCGAAGAGATCGCGCGCATCGGCGCGCGCCTCGAATCGATGGGAAGCTAAGTGACCGAGCCGGACGACGCCCTGCCGTCACCACCACCGACCCCGGTCGACCTGGCCGAGCTCGCACTCGTCGAGGCCGAGCTCGACAAGCGTTGGCCAGAAACGAAGATCGAGCCGTCTACCGCCCGAATCTCGGCCCTGATGGACCTGCTCGGTTCCCCGCAGAAGGCGTATCCGTCGATCCACGTGGCCGGAACCAACGGCAAGACGTCCGTCACCCGCATGATCGATGCGTTGCTGACAGCTTTCCATCGGCGTACCGGCCGGACAACCAGCCCGCATCTGCAGATGGCCACCGAGCGGATCAGTATCGACGGCCGTCCGGTGTCCCCGCGCACCTACGTGGACACCTACAACGAGATCGCACCGTTCGTCGAGATGATCGATGCACAGTCCGAGGCCGCCGGTGGACCGCGGATGAGCAAGTTCGAGGTCGTCACCGCCATGGCGTTCGCGGCCTTCGCCGAGGCACCGGTCGAGGTCGCCGTCATCGAAACCGGGCTGGGCGGCCGCTGGGATGCCACCAACGTGGTCGACGGTGAGATCGCCGTCATCACCCCGATCGGTCTCGACCACGTCGAATTCCTCGGGGACGATCTGTCCACGATCGCGGGGGAGAAGGGCGGCATCATCAAGAAGGCACCGGAACTACTCGTGCCACGGGACACGGTGGCCATCCTCGCCAAGCAGGAACCCGAGGTGTCCGAGGTCCTGCTTCGTGCGGCGGTGCAGGCAGACGCTGCCGTGGCACGTGCCGGATCGGAGTTCACCGTTCTCGGTCGGCAGATAGCCGTGGGCGGACAACAGCTGGAGTTGCAGGGGCTGGGCGGTGTCTACACCGACATCTTCCTGCCGTTGCACGGAGAGCACCAGGCGCACAACGCCTCTCTCGCTCTCGCAGCAGTCGAGGCATTCTTCGGGGCGGGCCCGGACCGTCAACTCGACCAGGACACCGTGCGCGAAGCCTTTGCGACCGTGGTCAATCCCGGTCGTCTCGAGCGAGTGCGTAACGCGCCCACGGTGTTTCTCGATGCCGCGCACAACCCGCACGGGGCCGCTGCACTGGCGGCCGCCCTGACCGACGAATTCGACTTCCGCAAACTCGTCGGGGTCGTCAGTGTCATGGCGGACAAGGACGTCGGCGCGATCCTCGAAGCATTGGAACCGGTGTTCGACGACATCGTCGTCACCCACAACGGGTCCGGTCGAGCGATGGATGTCGACGCGTTGGCCGACATAGCCGTGGCCAAGTTCGGCGACGAGCGGGTCGTGGTGGCGTCGACGCTGCCCGATGCGCTCGAAACGGCAATCGGGTTGGCCGAAGAAGTGGCCGAGCCCGGCGAAGCCGTGTCCGGTGCCGGGGTCGTCGTCACCGGCTCGGTGGTGACCGTGGGCGCAGCGCGCACGTTGTTCGGAAAGGATCCCGCGTGAGCGAAGCAGAGTTTCGACCACCGACAACCGACCCGTGGAAGGGATTTCGCGGTGTGTCGGCGGGCACACTGGTACTGGAAGCGATCGTGACTCTGCTCGCTCTTCCGGTCGTGGCGACTCTCGGCGGCGGCGCAACGTGGTTCTCGACCACCTATATCGTGGCGCTCGCCGTGGTGATGATTCTGGCCGCGGGGAAACAGGGCGAACCCTGGGCGATGAAGCTCAACCTCGCGTTGCAGTTCTTCGTGATGGCCGGGGCGGTGTTCCATCTGTCCATCGGCGCCGTGGGTCTGATCTTCCTTGCCGTGTGGCTGTATCTGCTCTATCTGCGCCGGGACATCACCGAACGCATTCGACGCGGCATGCTGCCCGGGCAACGCGACTGACACCGGACCGGTCGGTTGGGGCCATGCGCCGCGCGACCGGGTGCCGGTGTCCATTACTGTCGTCGACGTGACCGATCGCACCCTAGTACTGATCAAGCCAGACGGAGTTGCCCGGCGTTACGTAGGAGAGATCCTCGGCCGCGTGGAGAAGAAGGGTCTGAGCATCGTCGCCCTCGAGCTCAAGACCGTCTCTCGCGACGTGGCCTCGGCTCACTACGCGGAGCACGAGAGCAAGCCGTTCTTCCCCGACCTTCTCGAGTTCATCACCTCCGGGCCCGTGGTGGCCGCGGTTCTCGAAGGCCCCCGTGCCATCGAAGCCTTCCGTCAGATCGCCGGCGGCACGGATCCGGTTGCCAAAGCAGTTCCCGGCACCATCCGAGGTGACCTGGCCCTCGACGGTCAGCAGAACCTGGTACACGGATCCGATTCGGTGGAATCCGCAGAGCGCGAGATCGCCCTGTGGTTCCCCGACTTGACCGCCTCCTAGAAGCCCGTCGCAGAGCCTTTCCGCAGTCACGCCGCACCCGCTCGACGTCCGATCGGTGCGGCGTGGCTCGTACGGATCATCGCGTGTGGGATACTCGACGGAGATCGACCCCACAGCACTTGTACGTTCACACGCTCCACCTCTGTTCAGCTCCACCGAAGTTCGCTAGAGAAAAAGTGCTCGTGGGATCGATCGGATGACTGTCGTCGACCCGCTGCCCGTCATCGCAGAGTCGCGAACGAGAGACAGGCTCGTTCGCGTTCATGCTTGATGATCAGGCGCTCGGATCGCCGAGACACCACCATCCAGCCAGGCACTGCACACGCCGTCGTCGGCCACCGAGATTCACGAGGTGGCTCACACGATTTGTGGAGAGCGAGACCGAACAGCTGACGTCCAACCCGACGTGAGTACACAAGGATTGCCCTCGCGTGGCCGCGTCACACCCGATTTCGGATGAACGCGCCCGGGGGCCCGAGGAGACTACGTGGCCGATCAAAGCCCGCCCGAAGATGTACAGAGCACGAACGCAGGAAATCCGGAGGACACCGACGCGGTGTCGTCCGCGAAATCCGACGCGGTTTCCGTGCAACCCGACACCATCGAATTGCCGACCAGGCTGCGCGTGCATGCACTGGCGAAGATTCTGGGTGTGACCAGCAAGCAGTTGCTCGTCACTCTCGGTGAGCTCGGCATCGAAGCCCGCAGCGCGCAGTCGAGTCTGAGCCGAGACGTTGCCGAGTCGGTGCGCGATTCGGTGAACGGGCCGACCGCACCCGCCCCCGATGCCTCCGCAGCGGAGTCGCCGGCACCGGATGCGTCGACAGACCAGCAGCCCGAGCCCGCATCGGTAGAGGTGCCGGCCGAGACGGCTCCCTCGGTAGAGGTCCCCGCTGCCGAGGCAACGCTGTTCACCAGCGCGCCCACGGCCGAGCCCGAGGCCGCCCAACCCACGGCCACGACCTTTGCGACGCCGGTGTTCCTGCAGCCGGCAGCGGCAGAGCCCGCAGCAGAATCGGCGGATGCGCCGTCCGAGGCCCCCGCGCGGCGTCGACGTAGCCGCAAGGCCGCACCCAAGGACGAGGCACCGTCCGATAACAACGCTACGTCCGACAAGGCCACGGACGAGCCCGCCACCGGCGAGTCACCCGTCGCCGAGAACGTCTCTACGGTCGCCTCCGACACCGCCACGCAGGACACCGCTGTGTCCGGTGCTCCCGTGTCCGAGTCCGGTGCTTCGGATGCGTCCTCCGACGAGTCCGGGGCTTCCTCGGCAGCGGACGGCTCGGGAGACGACGACGACCAGTCTCAGCCCCGTCGCCGTCGGCGCGGTCGCCGCGGTCGTGGGCGTGGACGCGGAGAGCAGTCGTCCGACGACAACTCGACCGACGACAACTCGACCGACGAGGATTCGGACGACACCGACTCCGAGACGGACAGCAGCACGTCCGCCTCTTCGGCAGACGGCGAGTCCACCGGAGCGGACGAGTCCGACGATTCCGATGCCGACGAGACCTCCGGCGACGACCAGCCCTCGAGTTCGGGACGGCGTTCGCGTCGCTCGCGGTCACGCGGCCGCGGGTCCGATCGGCAGAACGCCACGACCGACGCCACCACCGACGGGTCGGACAAGCAGGGCGAGGACAGTGACGACGAGTCCGAGTCCGGCGCTCAGGACAACTTCGGCGACTCCGACAACGGTGATTCCGACAACGGCGATTCGGACGGAGACGGCTCGAGCCGTCGTCGTCGGCGCCGCCGCCGTCGTAAGACCGGAGCCGAGGCCGCGGCAGAAGCAGCTGCGTCGTCCGAGGACGACCCGCCCAACACCGTCGTGCACGAACGCGAGCCGCGCAACAAGAGCCGCGCAGCGCGCGACGAGGTGCAGGGCATCTCCGGTTCGACTCGGCTCGAGGCGAAGCGGCAGCGTCGCCGTGACGGCCGCGATGCCGGGCGACGCCGTCCGCCGATTCTGACCGAATCGGAATTCCTCGCTCGTCGTGAGTCCGTGGACCGCGTTATGGTCGTTCGCGAGAAGGCCACCCCGGACCATCCGTTGACCACGCAGGTCGCCGTGCTCGAAGACGGCGTTCTGGTGGAGCACTTCGTGACCAGTAGCGCCACCGCCTCGATGGTCGGCAACGTCTACCTGGGCCGCGTGCAGAACGTCCTGCCCAGTATGGAAGCAGCGTTCATCGACATCGGCCGTGGTCGTAACGGTGTGCTGTACGCAGGCGAGGTCAACTGGGACGCCGCCGGTCTCGGCGGAAGCGCGCGCAAGATCGAGCAGGCCCTCAAGCCGGGCGATCAGGTTCTGGTGCAGGTCAGCAAGGACCCGGTGGGCCACAAGGGCGCTCGCTTGACGACTCAGCTGTCGTTGGCCGGACGCTTCCTCGTCTACGTTCCCGGTGGCAGTTCCACCGGCATCAGCCGCAAGCTGCCCGACACCGAGCGCAAGCGACTCAAGGAAATTCTGCGCGACATCGTTCCCCCCGAGGCCGGCGTCATCATCAGGACCGCGGCCGAGGGCGTCAGCGAGGAAGAACTCGCGCGCGACGTGACGCGGCTGCAGGCCCAGTGGGCCAGCATCGAAGAGCGGTCCGCGAACGCCGAAACAGGCAAGGGCGTGCAGCCCCAGACGCTGTACGAAGAGCCCGACATGCTGGTGAAGGTCATCCGCGACCTCTTCAACGAGGACTTCTCGAAGCTCGTCATCGAGGGCGACAAGGCGTGGACGACCACGTCGAACTACGTGGAGACCGTGGCTCCGGACATGATGGAGCGCCTGCAGCGCTACGAGGCCAACGGCAGCTCCGTGGACGTGTTCGCAGCTCACCGCATCGACGAACAGCTGGCCAAGGCCCTCGATCGCAAGGTGTGGTTGCCCTCGGGCGGCACGCTGGTGATCGATCGCACCGAGGCGATGACGGTCGTCGACGTCAACACCGGAAAGTTCACCGGCTCCGGCGGCAACCTGGAAGAGACCGTCACCCGCAACAACATCGAGGCGGCCGAAGAAGTCGTCCGCCAGATGCGTCTGCGCGACATCGGCGGCATGATCGTCGTCGACTTCATCGACATGGTGCTGGAATCGAACCGTGATCTGGTGCTCCGCCGCCTGACCGAGGCGTTGGGCCGTGACCGGACCCGTCATCAGGTGTCGGAGGTGACCTCCCTCGGTCTGGTGCAGATGACGCGCAAGAAGCTCGGCACGGGATTGGTCGAGGCCTTCTCCACCACGTGCGAGCACTGCCAGGGTCGCGGAATCATCGTGCATCCGTTCCCCATTGACGCCAAGCCGGACTCCGACGGTGGACGCCCGAGCTCGTCACGTTCGGACTCGAACGGTTCGGGCAACGGCAGCAGGCGTCGACGCGGCAAGGACGCCAAGTCCGACGGAAACGATCGGTCCGACAACACCGAGCGGTCGACGCCCAACGGACAGTCGGGCACGACGGACGGGACCGACCACCCGGTGGTCGACCCGTCGATCAAGCGGGCACACCCCGTGGCTCTGGCGATGGCAGCGCATCACGACGACGTGGTGGCCGATGTCAGCCCCGCGGAGGTCTCGCAGGCATCGTCCGGCTCCGCCGGTGACAAGGACGAGTCGGTCACCGTGGTCTCGGCGGAGGACGTGGCTGTCGCGGCAGCGGCGAACGAGGACGCGGACGTCGCGCAGGCAACCGTGGACAGCGCGCAGTCTCACGAGCCGGTGCCGGCTGCAGAATCCGCCGGCGACGGCGGTTCCGCAGATACCGGGGCGACGCAGTCCTCCGACGCCACCCCCGCTCAGCCGGAGCCGGTGGTGGCCACTCCACGCCGGGGTCGACGGGTGGCGCGGAAGGCCGCCGCGCCGACCAGTGCTGCGCCGGATGCCGGTGTGCTGATGGTGGTTTCGGCCACGGCAGACGCCGACGATGGTGCCGACGCAGGTTCGGTCGGCGGTGACACGGTGGCCGATTCAGCACCGCTGACAGCGGCGGCGGAGCAGCCTGTCGAGCAGGTGGACGTGCCGACCGCACGTCCGCGCAGGAGACGGGCAGCGGCACGTCCGGCAGGCCCGCCGGTGGACATCGATGTGTAGGGGTCGAGGCGGTTTGACCCTGGCCGTCTCTCTGCCGTAACCTTGATAAGTCGCTCCCGGTGACACTGTCTTGTTGTGCCTAGCGGTCCTGCAAGTGGAAACAGTTCTCGAGTGGTTCGGATGCAGTTCGGTCCGAATCGGCCGAATGGGAGCAAGCAAACACGTTTTACCAGACCAGTCGCGGTGCCATGCGCAACGCGAGCAAGTTCGAAGAAGCAAGGGGTAGCCCTCCGATGGCAACGTACGCGATCGTCAAGACCGGCGGAAAGCAGTACAAGGTCGCTGTTGGTGACCTCGTCAAGGTCGAGAAGATCGAGGGAGCGCCCGGCACTGCTGTCTCGCTTGCTCCGGTCCTCGTCGTAGACGGATCCGACCTGACCACAGATGCAGACAAGCTGGCAAAGATCTCGGTCGCCAGTGAGATCGTCGAGCACACCAAGGGCCCGAAGATCCGCATCCACAAGTTCAAGAACAAGACCGGATACCACAAGCGTCAGGGACACAGGCAGAAGCTGACTGTCCTCAAGGTCACCGGCATCAAGTAACCAGGTCTTACCGGACCCGAGTTCTTTTCAGCTGATTCACCCCGAGGAGGGTATGCAACATGGCACATAAGAAGGGTGCATCAAGCTCCCGTAACGGTCGCGACTCGAACGCACAGCGCCTCGGCGTCAAGCGCTTCGGCGGCCAGACCGTCGGCGCAGGCGAGATCCTGGTCCGCCAGCGCGGCACGCACTTCCACCCCGGCGTCAACGTCGGCCGTGGCGGCGACGACACCTTGTTCGCACTCGCTCCCGGCGCAGTCGAATTCGGTGCCAAGCGCGGACGCAAGACCGTGAACATCGTTCCGGTCACTGTAGAGGCCTAGTCCTTCTGCAGCTCGCGCTCACGATGACCGGCACGGCAGGCAACTGCCCGGGTCGGACGTCCACCGCGCACGTTCACAGCTCCCGATAGGGGCGGACCAGGGTCACGAGACCGGTCCGCCCCTATCGCTTTTTTCACCCCGTTTTTCTTCCAGAAAGGATCGAAGACAGCTATGTCACGATTCATCGACCGCGTGGTGCTGCACGTCAGCGCCGGCAAAGGTGGCAACGGCTGCTCTTCGGTTCACCGCGAGAAGTTCAAGCCTCTCGGCGGCCCGGACGGCGGCAACGGCGGTCAGGGTGGCGGAGTCATCTTCGTCGTCGACAGCAACGTCCACACATTGCTCGACTTCCACTTCTCCAGTCATGCGAAGGCCGGCAACGGAACTCAGGGCATGGGCGGAAACCGAGAAGGGGCCAACGGAGAGGACCTGATTCTCAAGGTCCCCGACGGCACCGTCGTGCTCGACAAGAAGGGCAACGTCCTCGCCGACATGATCGGTGAGGGAACGCGTTTCGACGCCGCTCCCGGCGGGCGCGGCGGGCTCGGCAACGCAGCACTGGCGTCCAAGGCTCGTCGAGCGCCCGGTTTCGCTCTGCTCGGCGAAGAGGGCATCGAACGCGAACTCGTCCTCGAACTCAAGTCCGTCGCCGACGTCGGCCTCGTCGGATTCCCGTCGGCCGGTAAGTCCTCGTTGGTTTCGGTTCTTTCCGCAGCGAAGCCGAAGATCGCCGACTACCCGTTCACCACACTGGTGCCCAACCTCGGTGTCGTCTCCAGTGGAGACACCACGTTCACCGTCGCCGACGTCCCCGGACTGATCCCCGGCGCGAGTCAGGGCCGCGGTCTCGGACTGGACTTTCTGCGTCACCTCGAGCGATGCGCTGTGCTCGCACACGTAGTCGATTGCGCGACACTGGATCCGGGCCGTGACCCGATCTCCGACGTCGACGCTCTCGAAGCGGAGCTGGCGGCCTACAAGCCGGCCCTGTCCGGTGATGCCAGCCTCGGTGATCTCGCCGACCGGCCCCGCATCGTCGTACTGAACAAGGCAGACATTCCCGAGGGTGCCGAGCTCGCCGAAATGGTCACCGCGGAATTCGAGTCTCGCGGCTGGCCGGTGTTCACCATCTCCGCAGTGACGCGCGCCGGTCTCAAGCCTCTGACGTTCGCGTTGGCGAAGCTCGTCGAGGATTACCGCACAGCGCACCCGGCACCGGAGCCGCGGCGTCAGGTGCTGCGTCCCGTCGCACGAAACGACGACAGCTTCAAGGTCGTCAAGGATCCGGACATCCCGGACGGCTTCATCGTGCGCGGTACCCGTCCGGAACGGTGGGTGCGCCAGACGCAGTTCACCAATGACGAGGCTGTCGGCTACCTCGCGGACCGCCTCGCGCGGCTCGGCGTCGAGGATGCACTGATCAAGGCGGGCGCTCAGCCGGGCGCGTCGGTCACCATCGGCGACGTGTCCTTCGATTGGGAACCGCAGACCCCGGCCGGTGTCGAGATCACGATGACCGGTCGCGGCACCGATGCTCGACTCGATCAGGTCGAGCGCATCGGTGCCTCCGAGCGCAAGCACGCCCGTCAGGTTCGCCGCGGGCTCGATACCGAACAGGAGTAGACGAGGTGTCGGTGCGTGAATCCGATTCGCCCGCAGAGGCTCTCACCGATACCCGTCGTACGATCGCCGACGCCAAGCGCATCGTGGTCAAGATCGGATCCTCGGCGCTCACCAGCCTCGATGCCGGTCTCGATCTGGCTCGACTGGACCTGTTGGCCGACGCCATCGAGTCGCGGATGCGTAGCGGCACCGACGTGGTCGTCGTCTCGTCGGGCGCGATCGGTGCAGGCATGGCACCACTCGGCCTCACCAGACGCCCGCGTGACCTCGCAACGAAGCAGGCTGCGGCGAGCGTAGGGCAGCTTGCTCTGGTCCACGCCTGGAGTTCGTCGTTCCACCGGTACGGCCGCACGGTCGGGCAGGTGTTGCTGACCGCCGAGGACATCGCGCGGCGAACCAATCACCGTAATGCGCAGCGCACCTTGGATCGGCTACGGTCGCTCGGCGCAGTAGCGATCGTCAACGAGAACGACACCGTGGCCACCGCCGAGATTCGGTTCGGTGACAACGATCGGTTGGCGGCACTCGTGGCACACCTCGTCGGTGCCGACGCGCTGTTCCTGCTCTCGGATGTGGACGGGCTGTACGACGGTGACCCGCGTAAGGGCTCGGCCACGTTGATCCCCGAGGTGACCAGCCCGGAGGATCTGGACGGCGTCGTCGCCGGGTCCGGGGGAGCGCTCGGTACCGGCGGTATGGCCTCCAAACTCTCTGCTGCGCGCCTGGCGGCCGACGCCGGGGTTCCGGTGCTGCTGGCCGCGGCATCCGATGCTGCTCACGCTCTGACGACATCCGTAGTGGGCACCGCCTTCGCGGCGCGCCCGACGCGGTTGTCGGCACGAAAGTTCTGGGTGCGGCATGCGGCCGATGCGGCAGGTGAGCTACACCTCGATGCCGGTGCCGTGCGAGCAGTCGTCGAGCGGCGCAGGTCGTTGTTGTCTGCGGGGATCACGGCCGTGTCCGGTTCTTTTCACGGCGGAGACGTCGTCTCTCTCGTCGATACCGACGGTGTACTGGTGGCCCGTGGGGTCGTCGCCTACGACTCCGGGGAGTTGTCCGGAATGCTCGGGCGGTCCACGGGGGAGTTGGCCGCGGAGCTACAGCGTCCGGTGGTTCACGCGGACGATCTCGTCCGCGCCTGATCGGACGCGTCGGCCAGCGCTGTCGCTGTTTCCGAACAGCCGGTATGCAGTGTGAGAGAGGCGAATTCGTCGCCACGGGTAGAACCCCGATTGACGATGACAACGGGCGTGCCGGTCTTGAACGCGTGTCTGACGAATCGCAGGCCCGACATCACGGTCAGCGAGGACCCCAGCACCAGCAGCGCGTCGCTGCGATCGACGAGGTCGAAGGCCTCGGCAACGCGCGGTTTGGGGACACTCTCGCCGAAATAGACGATGTCGGGTTTGAGTATGCCGGAACAGGATTCGCAATCGACCATCCGAAAATGCGCGGTGGACGAGATGATCGCGTCGGCGTCGGGTGCGATCTCGACGCCCTCGGCCGGAGCAACGGATTCGACGAAGCCGGGGTTGGCTCGATCCAAGCGTCTGGCCAACTCGAACCTCGACACCAACCGCTCGCAGTTCAGGCAGCGCACGCGGGCGTAGACACCGTGGAGATCGATGACGTTGCGGCTGCCGGCCTTGGTGTGCAGCATATCGACGTTCTGGGTGATGATGCCGGTGACGACTCCTGCGCGTTCGAGACGGGTCAGGGCTCGGTGGCCGTCGTTGGGCACTGCCGCGTCCATGTGTCGCCAACCCACGTGATTACGCGCCCAGTAGTGCCTTCTGAACTCGGCATCACCGATGAACTGCTGAAAAGTCATCGGATTGCGCGGTGGTGACTTCGGACCCCGATAGTCCGGAATTCCGGAGTCGGTCGACATGCCGGCACCGGTGAGCACTGCAACAGTTCTTCCGTCCAGCATCGAGAGCAATTGCCGATACGTTTCCGCGGGCGCGGTCGGAGCATTCACCTCGTCCAGGATAGCGAAGAGTCGTGTCACGCATCGACCGACAACGACGACACCGGGCCCGCACCGACGATGCGTCGGTGCGGGCCCGGTGTTGTGACGAAATGCGTTACGCAGGTACCTCGACGAGGGGGTACACGCCGTTTTCGTCGTGCGTCTCGTTGCCGACGACCGGCGGGTTGAACACACACAGCATGCGCATTGTCGTGCGCGGCTCCACGGTGTGACGCTCGTGCCCGTTGAGCAGGTACATCGACCCCGGTCCGAGCTCGTACGTCTGTCCGGTCTCGCGATCGGTCAGCGTTCCTTCACCCTCGATGAGCCACACCGCTTCGACGTGGTTCGCGTAGTGGAAGTTGTTCACCGTTCCGGGCTGGATGGTGGTCTCGTGGAACGAGAAGCCGACCTTGTCACCGCCCAGAATGATTCTCTTGCTGCGCCAGTTGCCGTCCTCGCTCGAGATGTCGCGGTCGGTTCCGGTGATTTCTTCGGTGGTGCGAACGATCATGCGATGTCTCCTTCGATGTCGGTGTGTGCTGGACGCTGCTAGGACAGAACTTTCGCCACTGCACTTTCGATGATGTCCAGGCCGCGGTCGAGCTCGTCGATCGTCGTGGTCAACGGGGGAAGAAGCTTGACGACCTCGTCCTTGGGGCCCGCGGTCTCGACGAGCAGACGCTCGTCGTAGCACAGCTGAGACACCTTGCCGGCCAACTCCGCGTCGTCGAACACCAGAGCCTGGACCATGCCGCGACCGCGAGTCGAGATGCCGTCGAACTTGGCGCACAACTTCATGAACCGATCCTGGATGTGCTCGCCCTTGGCGAGGGTTTCCTTCTCGAACTTGTCGTCGGACCAGTAGTGGTCGATGGCTGCCTTTGCCGTGACGAACGACGGGTTGAAGCCGCGGAAGGTGCCGTTGTGCTCACCCGGTGCCCAGACGTCCAGCTCGGGCTTGAACAGTGTCAGCGCCAGCGGCATGCCGTAGCCGCCGATGGACTTCGACAGGGTGACGATGTCCGGGGTGATGCCGGCTTCCTCGAACGAGAAGAACTGGCCGGTGCGGCCGCAGCCCATCTGCACGTCGTCGACGATCAGCAGAATTTCGCGTCGCGAGCACAGTTCGGCCAACGCGCGCAACCACTCCGGTCGTGCGACGTTGATTCCGCCCTCGCCCTGAATGGTCTCTACGATCACCGCGGCCGGTCGGTTGAATCCACTGCCCGAGTCGTCGAGAACGCGCTCGAACCACTGGAAGTCCTCGGTGACGCCGCCGAAGTAGTTGTCGTACGGCATCGGAGTGGTGTGCACCAATGGAATTCCGGCGCCAGCTCGCTTCATCGAGTTGCCGGTGACCGACAACGCGCCAAGTGTCATGCCGTGGAATGCGTTGGTGAAGTTGATGATCGCCTCGCGCCCGGTGACCTTGCGAGCGAGCTTGAGCGCTGCCTCGACGGTGTTGGTGCCCGTCGGACCGGGGAACTGAACCTTGTAGTCCAAGCCGCGGGGGTCGAGGATGTTCTTCTTGAACGACTCGAGGAACTCACGCTTGGCGACGGTGGACATGTCGAGTCCGTGCGTGATGCCATCGCTGGTGATGTAGTCCACCAACGCGCTCTTGATCATGTCGTTGTTGTGGCCGTAGTTGAGTGCGCCTGCGCCACCGAAGAAATCGAGGTAGTCGTTGCCGTTCTCGTCGGTGATGACCGAGTTCTTCGCTGTGGTGAATACGGCGGGCCACTGGCGACTGTAGCTACGCACGCCGGACTCGACGGTCTCGAATACGTCGGGCTTCTCTGTTGTCACTGTGTTCTTTTCGGTCATGTTCTGCTTGTTCCTTTCGTAATTCCGCGATGCGTCCGGGCCTACGGTGTAGAGCTCTTCTGCTTCGTGGCTATCAGGGAAATCGTTGGGCGCGAACAAATCCGACTTGACGATGTCGGTACCTCGCTTGCGTGCGAGGCTGGTGAAGGTTGCGATGGACGCTTCGTTGTCCGGGCTGATCGTGGTTTCGAGGTGCGTGATGCCCTGTGGCTCGAGGCGGTCGAGCAGCTCCATGAGCATGCGACCGGCAAGTCCCTTGCCGCGCTGGTCCGCATCCACGGCGACCTGCCACACGAACAGCGTTCGAGGGGCGTCCTGGCGGATGTATCCGGTGACGAAACCGACTGCGCGGCCGTCGATGTCGGACACGACGGTGGTGGCCGCGAAATCTCGGCACCACAACACGTACGAGTAGCTGGAGTTCAGATCCAGAACTCGTGAATCTCTTGCGATCTCCCAGAGCCGGACTCCGTCGGAGATCTGTGGCTTACGAAACTTCACTGCGTCCGGCGCAGTGAGCGGGGTACCTCTCAGCAATGCAGGCTTCATAGGAAATACGACCGTAACAAGGAGTCGGGAGCATATCGAGTGCGTCGGAGAATCGACGCCCGAATCGAACATGCTTTGCCTGGTTAACCGCCGATTGTGATGGTGCTCACATATTTCGGGATCGGCTGGCGGTACCCATCTGGCGCGTTTTCAAACTCGCATTCCGAGAAGGCCCTGGTTCGGCGATGCCAATGCGCCCTATTTGGGCGTTGCCAATGCGAAGGGGAGGATCGCATCCGCTCCCGCAGCCTGCAGTGCAGCGGTCGCACACGTGAACGTCCAACCGGTGTCGGTGAGCAGATCGACGAGCAGAATCGGCCCGTCTACGGACGATACGTCCGGAACCTCCCACGAGTCCACCAGGCCGGCAACTCGGAAGGCCGAATTTGCGGCCGATACCGGAGGATGTCCCGGTCTGACCTGCATCACTCCCAGGTTCTCCAGCTTCCCGACGGTTGCCAGGCGCTCGGCTACCGAGCGCACCAGCAGCGGGTGGGTGGGGGAGTCCAGGGCCAGCACGGCGGTCGGGCGGTCGGCCCAGTCCCAGTTGGCCAGCACCGAGATGCAGGCCTTCTCCAGCGCTTCGGTGACGGGAGCGTCGGGTGCATCCAGCAGGGCTCGCAAGCGTCCACCCCACCCGAGGTCGGTGAGGCGGCCGAGAACGCGACCCGGTCGGTGCGGGTTGCCGATCTTGCCCGAGAGCGATACACCGAGCTTTTTCATCCCACTGGGCCACTGCTTTCGGGGCTGGAGATCGAGTCCGGGGCGATCGAGCCGGGCCCTCGCAGAGTCGACCGACGTGGCATCGACCGCGGACGAGAGATGCTCGCCCGTGCAGTTGTCGCATCGGCCGCAACGGTCGGACTCGGTGCCGGGTGCGCCGAGATCGGGGTCGTCGAGCTGCCGACGAAGAAATTCCATCCGGCACCCATCGGTGCTCTGGTAGTCGAGCATCGCCTGCTGCTCACGGTCCCTGGCTTGCTCGAGGCGTTCGTAGCGGCTCGCGTCGTACGTCCACGACTCACCGGTGGCCATCCAACCGCCACGGACGCGTCTGACGGCACCGTCGACGTCCAGGACCTTGAGCACCATCTCGAGCCTGCTGCGATTGAGCTCGACCAGTGGCTCGAGAGCTTGGGTCGACTGAGCCTTGTCGGTATCGAGTGCCTCGATGACCTGTCGCACGAGATGTTCCCGCGGGAATGCGACGGAGGCGAAATAACTCCAGATCTGCCGGTCCTCGTGGCCGGGGAGGAGCACGACGTCGGCGCGTTCGGTGGCGCGGCCGGCGCGACCGACCTGCTGGTAGTAGGAGATCGGCGAGGACGGTGCCCACATGTGCACGACGAAGCCGAGGTCGGGTTTGTCGAACCCCATGCCGAGTGCGGAGGTCGCGACGAGCGCCTTGACCCGGTTTGCGAGTAGGTCGGCTTCGAGTGATTCGCGTTCGGTGGGGTCGGTCTGACCGGTGTACGACGCCACGACGTGGCCCTGGTCGGTGAGCAGCGCGGCGAGATCCTTGGCGGCCGAGACCGTCAGCGTGTAGATGATTCCCGAGCCCGGCAGGGTCTTCAGGTGATCGCCGAGCCACGCTGCGCGCTCGGTGGCGTTCTCGATCCGCACCACCGACATCCGTAGTGAGTCTCGTGCGAGTCCGCCGCGTAGGACCAGGGTGTCTCCGCCGCCGACCCCGAGTTGGGCGGCGACGTCGTCGACCACCCGGTCGTTCGCGGTCGCCGTGGTGGCCAGCACGGGTATGCCGTCGCGCAGTTCGGCGATGAGGGTGCGGATCCGCCGGTAGTCGGGCCGGAAATCATGTCCCCAATCGGAGACACAGTGGGCCTCGTCGACCACGACCAGGCCGGCGTCACCGGCCAACGACGGCAGCACCTGGTCGCGGAAGTCGGGATTGTTCAGGCGCTCGGGGCTGACCAACAGCACGTCGAGCTCGCCCGAGTTCACCTGTTGATGGATCTCGTCCCACTCGGTCATGTTGCCCGAGTTGATGGTCGCCGCCCGCACCCCGGCGCGCTGCGCAGAGGCGACCTGGTTTCGCATCAACGCCAGCAGTGGCGACACGATGACCGTCGGTCCCAGACCCTGGGCGCGCAGTAGTTTCGCGGCGATGAAGTAGACAGCCGACTTACCCCAACCGGTCCGCTGGACCACCAACGCACGCCGACGGTGCACGACCAGCGCCTCTATTGCCGTCCACTGGTCCTCGCGCAACACCGCTTCGGGGCCGGCGAGCTCACGCAGCAGCCTTTCGGCGTCTTCGCGCAAGTTGCCTACGGTCGCGTGCGTCGCTGTCGTCATACTGTTCATCGTGCAGCATCGGTACGACAGAGAGCAGAGCCGGCGGTGAGCGACCCGGCATCGCACCGCAACCTCGCGGCCTTGGCGACGGTGTTCGTCGGCGGCGCGGCAGGCACTGCTGCTCGCTATGCGATCGAGGAACGTCTCCCGCACACGACGTCGCAGTGGCCTCTCGCCACCTTCGGAATCAACATCGTCGGTGCTTTCGTGCTGGGGTTGCTGCTCGAGTCGCTGCTGCGCAGTGGTCCCGATACGGGTGGACGGCGTCGGCTCCGGTTGCTCGGCGGTTCGGGGTTCTGTGGCGCGTTCACCACGTACAGCACCTTCGCCCTCGAAGCGGTCGAGGGTGTCCGGGGCGGGTTCACCGGACTGGCGTCGGCATATGCCGTCGTCAGTGTGGTGTTGGGAGTTGTGGCGGCCGGAGCCGGAATCATGTTCGCCAACAGAGTGATCCGATGATCGCGGCCCTGGTGATCCTGGCCGGCGCGCTCGGGTCGGTCGCGCGATTCTTCGTCGATGCGGAGGTGAAGTCACGGCTGAGCTCGCGCACGAGCTTCCCGTGGGCAACCGTCGGCATCAACATCTCGGGCTCGTTCCTGCTCGGGTTGCTGGCCGGCTGGGTGATGCTGCGCGCCGGCTCCACCGATGCGCAGGCAGTTCTCGGAACCGGGTTCTGTGGGGGCTACACCACCTTCAGTACCTCGACCGTGGACACCGTGCGGTTACTGCAGCAGGGCCGCCGGGTCGACGCCGCCGTCAACGCGATCGGCACGCTGGTGGCGTCCGTACTCGCGTGCGGCGGCGGTCTGGCGCTCGCCTCGGCTCTGTAGTCGAGGCGGGCGCCACACTTCAGGCTTGGCTGACGCGCACCATGTTTCCGGCCGGATCACGGAACGCGGCATCGCGGGCACCCCAGGGCTGACTCGTCGGCTCCTGCAGTATCTCGCCCGTACCCGCCGCGCGGATCCGCTCGAACGCGGCGTCGAGGTCGTCGGCGCGGAACAGCAGTCCCGGCAACTCGCCCTTGGCCAGCAGCGCGGCGAGCTGATCGCCCAGTTCCCGAGAACGGCCCGCGTGCGGCTGCGACAACACGACCTCGATCTCGGGTTGTTCGCTGGTGGACAGCGTGATCCAGCGGTAGCCGTCGTTGGCCACCTCGCTCTTGACCTCGAGTCCGAGAGCGTCTCGGTAGAACGCAACCGAGGCATCGGGGTCGTCGGTGTAGACGTGAACGTGGCTCAGTGAAAGTGTCATGGATGAAGGCTAGGACGCCCCGGCCGCAGATGCTTCTTCGATTCTGCTCGGCTCGGTCACCGCCGCCGTCGGGGATGTGGGCCCTCGCATCGGGCGTCCGAGAACCATCGCGGTGCAGCTGGGTACGGCGTGGCTGCCACGATGATCGCGGGCGCGGTAGGCGCTCGGTGTCTCGCCCACGATCTCGGTGAATCTCGAGCTGAACGACCCGAGGCTGGTACAGCCGACGGCGAAGCACGCCTCGGTGACCGTGACGTCTCCGCGTCGCAGCAGTGCTTTGGCGCGCTCGATTCGTCGTGTCATCAGATGCGCGTACGGCGTCTCGCCGTAGGCCTCCCGAAACCGGCGACTGAAATGTGCAGTGGACATCAGCGCGGTTCTGGCGAGTGACGGGACGTCGAGCGGTTGCGCGAAATCGCGATCCATTCGATCGCGTGCGCGGCGCAGCAGGCGGAGCTCGGTCGGGTCGTACGCATTCATCGCGCGTCCGAACTGCGGAGGGATTGGATCTGGGACGTCGTTCCCGAGGACGCGCTCGCGCCGGCTCCCGTCGCAGCGAAAGCACCTGCGGCGACGGCCCATTCGACTGCAGCGCGGGGACCGCTCGACCAGGACGCCGCGAGTGCCCCGGCGAAAGCGTCGCCCGCTCCGGTGGTGTCGACCGCCTCGACCTTCGGCGCCGGTACATCGAACGATTCCGAGCCGCGGTATCTCGCGCCTCGTGCGCCCAGCGTGGTGACCACATGTTCTATGTCGTCCGCTCGGCTCCCGATGCGCGCTTCCTCGGCCTCGTTGACCACCAGGACGTCGGTGGCGGCAACCAGAGCGTCGGGCAGATCCCGGACGGGGGACGGGTTGAGCATCGTCACGATGTCGTGGGAGTGCGCGTACTCGAACGCCGCGAGCACGGTCTCGAGAGGAATCTCCAACTGGCACAGCAGGATATCGGCCTCGTCGATGATTGCCAGGTCGTCGTCGGTGAGCTCGTGTACACCGCCGTTGGCTCCGGCGACGACCACGATGCTGTTCTCGGCTCGGTCGTCGACGGTGATGGCGGCGATACCGGACGCTCCTGCTGCGGTTCGCAGAGCACGGTCGTCGACGCCTGCGCTGGTGAGTGTGTGCCGCAGTGTCGGCCCGAATTCGTCGTCCCCGACCGCCCCGACGAAGCTCACGCGAGCTCCCGATTTCGACGCCGCGATCGCCTGGTTGGCACCTTTGCCGCCGGGAGCGGTGTCGAACGAGGTCCCCAACACGGTTTCGCCCGGTTCCGGCAGGGCGGGGGTCCGAGTGATCAGGTCCATGTTGATGCTGCCCAGTACGACGATGCGTGGGCTGTTCGAGCGAGGGTTCGATGCGGACACGACCGAAACCTATCGCCCTGGGCTCGACCGAACGGCGTGATCCGGCCCCGAATTCGTAATTGCAGATTGTTGACAATCCGTAATCGGTGGGTGACGATGGCACCCATGACAGCGTCGACTCGCACCCACCTCAGCCCCGCACTCAAGCAGGCGACCCCGATCGTCGTCGACCACGGAAAGGGCAGCTGGATCATCGGGACCGACGGGCGCAAGTACCTCGACTTCACGACCGGGATCGGCGTCACCAGCACCGGTCACTGCCATCCCCGCGTGGTCGAGGCAGCTCGCGAACAGGTGGGCAAGATCATCCACGCCCAATACACGACCGTCATGCATCAGCCTCTGCTCGCGCTGACGGACAAGCTCGGAGAAGTGTTGCCTGCCGGGTTGGACAGTGTGTTCTACGCGAACTCGGGATCCGAGGCAGTCGAGGCGTCGATCCGATTGGCGCGCATGGCAACCGGTCGACCGAACATCGTTGCATTCCACGGCGGCTTCCACGGGCGAACGGTGGCGGCTGCATCGCTCACCACGGCGGGAACCAAGTTCCGATCGGGATTCTCGCCGATCATGGGTGGGGTGCACATCGCACCGTTTCCGTATGCATTTCGGTACGGATGGGACATGGACACCGCAGTCGCCTTCGCGCTGAAGGAACTCGATTACCTGTTGATGACGATGTCCAGCCCCGCCGATACGGCTGCGTTCATCATCGAGCCGGTGCTGGGCGACGGCGGATACCTCCCCACACCCCCTGCATTCCTCGAGGGCTTGCGCGAACGCGCCGACACCCACGGCATCGTCCTGATAGTCGACGAGGTGCAGGCCGGAGTCGGACGCACCGGAACGTTCTGGGGCCATCAGCACTCGTCGATCACCCCCGACATCCTCATCACCGCAAAAGGACTCGCCAGCGGGTTCCCGATTTCGGCGATCGCCGCATCGGCAGAGCTGATGGGCAAGGCATGGCCGGGGTCGCAAGGCGGAACCTACGGCGGCAACGCCGTCGCTGCTGCGGCGGGAGTCGCTACCCTCGACGTCGTGCGCGAGGAAGGGCTGGTCGACAACGCGGCAGCGCAGGGCCGAGTTCTCCTCGACGGCCTTCTCGCGCTGAAGGAACAGCACCCGGCCATCGGTGATGCTCGGGGACTCGGATTGATGCAGGCGCTCGAATTCGTCGACAGCTCGGGCAATCCCGACGCCGCCGCTGCTCTGCGGGTGCAACAGGGTGCCATCGACGAAGGGCTGCTGTTGCTCACCTGCGGTGCGCTCGGCAACGTGGTTCGTATCATCCCCGCACTGATCGTGAGCGACGACGAGATGACGTTCGGACTCGACGCGTTGTCGCGGACATTGAAGAACGTGCTGTGACAGCAGCCCCAGTTCGTTCCGAGGTGCCCGCACTCGTACAGCGAGTGCGAAGACTGGGCATCGACGTCGACGATTCGTCCCGACGGTTGGCCGAATACTCCTACGACGCGTCGAACTACCGAGTCCCGCCGGCCGCTGTCGTCTTTCCGCGCAGCGCCGACGAAGTGGCTACGGTCGTGTCGCTGTGTGCCGCCGCCGACGTTGTCGTCATCGGGCGTGGCGGCGGTACCTCCATGGCGGGCAACGCAATCGGCCGTGGGATCGTCCTCGACTTCTCGCGCCACATGAACCGGGTGCTCTCGGTCGACACCGAGTCCAGGACTGCCGTCGTCGAGCCCGGAATCGTCATCTCGGAGTTGCAACGTCAGCTGGTGACGCGGACCGACGGTGCCTTCACCTTTGCGCCCGATCCGTCCAGCAAGACCCGCGCGACGGTGGGCGGAGCCGTCGGCAACGACGCGTGCGGTAACCACTCCGTGCGGTACGGACGCACCGCCGACCACACGGTGGCCATGGACGTGGTGACCGCCGACGGATACCTGCTGCGAGTCACCCGCAGTGGTGTGCAGGCGCTGCGAACCCAGGACTCGGCGGCTGTCGCTGCAGCCGAACGTATCTCGAACGAGCTGCGCTCGCTGGTGTCGGACAATCTGGCCCTTCTACGGGTCGAGTTGGGTCGCATCCCGCGTCAGGTATCGGGATTCCACCTCTCGCATCTGTTGCCGGAGAACGGTTTCGACGTTGCCCGGGCCCTCGTCGGAAGCGAAGGTGCCTGCGCGGTGATCGTGTCGGTGACCGTCGCCGTCGTGCCCGTACCCCCAGCCGCACTGCTGCTGTGTCTCGGATACGACGACGTGGTGGCCGCCGCGGCGGACGTGACGACCATTCTCGAGTTCTCACCCGCCGCCGTCGAAGGAATCGACGACAACATCGCCGGCACGATGGAGTATCGCCGCGGACCGGACTCGGTACGAGGGCTCCCTGCAGGAAATGCCTGGTTGTACGTCGACCTCGACGGGGCCGACGCGACAGAGGTGCAGGACAAGGCATCTCGGTTGCTCGAGGCTCTCGGTCGGCTCGGGCGCGTCAAAGAGGGTCGTATCGTGACCGATGCGGCCGATCGCGCAGCGTTGTGGCGGGTGCGCGAGGACGGTGCCGGTTTGGCGACGCGCCTGGCGAGTGGAGTCGAGTCCTGGGGCGGTTGGGAAGACGCCGCCGTGGCACCGGAAAACCTGTCGGCGTATCTCGCGGACCTGAATTCGCTACTGGCCGAACACAATCTGACCGGAGTGATGTACGGCCACTTCGGTGCCGGCTGCATGCACGTACGGATCACCTTCGACCAACGCACCGACGCCGGACGACGAGTGATGTACGACTTCCTGCGCGCTGCCGCACGCGTCGTCGTCAAGCACGGCGGCAGTCTTTCGGGCGAGCACGGTGACGGCCGCGCACGCTCGGAGCTGTTGCCGGTCATGTATTCCCCTCGCATGCTCGACGCCTTCTCCCGGTTCAAGCGCATCTGGGACCCCGCGGGAATCCTGAACCCCGGATCCATCACCGACCCCGAACCCCTGATGGACAACCTGATGCTTCAAGGCATCCCGGCCCGGGAGTGGAAGACCAGCTTCGATCTGCACCAGATAGGGTCGCGACCCGATCTGGACCCGTTCGTCCATGCCACCCAATCCTGTGTGGGCGTGGGGAAATGTCGAACGACAACCGGTGGCGTCATGTGCCCGAGCTACCGTGCGACGGGTGACGAGAAGGATTCGACGCGGGGCCGGGCGCGGGTGCTGCAGGAGATGGTGCGCAGTTCTCCGACGGTGGCCGACGGATGGGCATCGAAGGACGTTGCGGAGTCGCTCGATCTCTGCCTGTCGTGCAAGGCCTGCTCCTCGGACTGTCCCGTCGGCGTCGACATGGCCACGTACAAATCGGAGTTCCTCGACCATCACTACGCGAGGCGGCTGCGGCCGCTGTCGCACTACTCGCTCGGGTGGTTGCCTCGATGGCTCGCGGTGACGAAGCGAACGGCACCGCTGCTCAATCGTCTGCTGACACCCCGGGTGTCGGCAGTGGCGGCACGTCTGGGTGGGCTGACCACCGAACGCGCATTGCCTCGGTTCGCGTCGTCGAAGGAACTGGCCGATGCCGTCCGAGTCGGCGGTGGCCGCGACGCCGATGTGGTGCTCGTCGTCGACACGTTCACACAAGGTTTTCGCCCCGAGGTCGCGGGTGCGGCACAACGCGTTCTCGAAGACTCCGGACGCACCACCGAATGCCGAACGGATGTGTGTTGCGGTTTGACGTGGATTTCGACGGGTCAGCTGAAGTCCGCTCGCAAGCAGCTGACGAAAGCCGTTGCGGCGCTGGACGACGGTACCGACAGGCCGATCGTCGTGACCGAACCGAGCTGTGCGGCCGCGTTCCGTAAGGACATGCCCGAACTGGTCCCCACGGACGCGGCGAGGAGGGTCGCGGCACGCGTCCAGAGCTTCGCGGGAGCGGTGATCGATCAGGCAAGCGCGGGCTGGCAGCCCTCGGGCGACATGCCGGCTGCGGTCACGGTGCAGACTCACTGCCACGAGTACGCCGTCTTCGGCGATGCAACGCAGCGCCGAGCCCTCGCCGCCGTGGGCATCGAGTCGGTACGTGAGGCCACCGGATGTTGCGGTGTAGCAGGTAATTTCGGTTTCGAGAGTCGGCATTACGAGCTCAGCATGGATGTCGCCGAGCAGGCTCTCGCGCCCGCGTTGCGGGCCACCGAACCCGACACTCCTGTTCTGACCGACGGATTCAGCTGTCACATGCAGGTGCGCCAACTGACCGGTGACTCGGGCGACGATGCATCCGTACACCTGGCACAGATACTCGATCCACGTTCGACGAAAGGACCGCGGCCATGACCGCCAGCTCGACCACCAGCCTCACGCGTCCGCGCATCACCTCTCCCACAGACTGTTTCATCGGTGGTGAGTGGGTGCCGTCGGTATCGGACGCCCGATTCGATGTCGTGGACCCGGCCACAGGCGAGGTCATCGCCACGGTTGCGGACGGCGGTATCGCGGACGCAGAGAAAGCGCTCGCTGCAGCCGTCGACTCCGCGGCGGAGTGGGCGGCCACCGCACCGCGAGTGCGAAGCGACATACTGCGGACGGCATACGAGATGATCATGGCCCGCTCGGAGGAGCTCGCTGCGATCATCACCGCCGAGATGGGTAAACCGCTCGCCGACGCGCGCGGCGAGGTGGCGTACGGAGCCGAGTTCTTTCGCTGGTTCTCCGAGGAAGCGGTACGCATTTCGGGTGATCACACCCTGACCGGAGACGGGAAGAACCGCATCGTGGTCACCCGCGCGCCGGTCGGGCCCTGCATTCTCGTCACGCCGTGGAACTTCCCGCTGGCCATGGGAACTCGCAAGATCGGGCCTGCCCTTGCGGCAGGCTGCACCGTCGTGTTCAAGCCCGCCGAGCAGACGCCGCTGACGGCACTTGCGCTGGTGCAGATTCTCCACGAGGCGGGGGTGCCTGCGGGCGTCGTCAACATCGTGCCGACCACCGATGCGTCGGGTGTCGTGGGGTCGTGGATGAGCAGCGGCGCTGCCCGCAAGATCAGCTTCACAGGATCCACGGCAGTGGGCAAGATTCTGCTCGAACAAGCGGCGGCGACGGTGATGCGGACGTCGATGGAGCTGGGCGGGAATGCACCCTTCGTGGTCATGGACGATGCAGATCTCGACCGCGCCGTCGACGGAGCCATGGTTGCCAAGATGCGCAACATGGGCGAAGCATGTACCGCAGCGAACCGGTTCTTCGTTCACCGCAGTGTGGCACAACGCTTTTCGGATGCTTTGGCCGACCGAATGGGCGCGCTGAGGGTGGGCGCGGGCGCTTCTCACGGGACCGAGGTGGGGCCGCTGATCGACGACGCAGGCCGGGGCAAGGTCCAGGCTCTGGTCGACGATGCTCTCGCGCGCGGTGCCCGCGCCGTCGTCGGTGGTGCGGCCCCGGACGGGCCGGGCTACTTCTACCCACCGACCGTCCTGACCGATGTCGATACCGAATCGGATCTGATGTCCCAGGAAATATTCGGACCGGTGGCCGCTATCGTTCCCTTCGACACCGAGGACGAGGTCGTCGCGCTGGCCAACGACACCGAATGGGGACTGGTCGGATACGTGTTCACCCAGGACATCGATCGGGCTCTGCGAATGGGGGAGCGCCTAGAGGTGGGCATGGTGGGGCTCAACACCGGGTTGGTGTCGAATCCGGCAGCCCCGTTCGGTGGTGTCAAACAATCGGGACTCGGCCGCGAGGGCGGGAAAGTCGGAATAGACGAGTTTCTGGAGTACAAATACTTCGCGATTCCCCGCAGCTGAGGAAGGTTCTGATCATGCCCGGTTCGAGACGCCTGACACCGATCGACGCACGCAACACGTCGATGGTGATCGCGGATCAGATTCGCGATCGCATCATCGACGGGTCCTACGCGCCCGGAGAACAGATCAACGAGGCGAATGTCGCGGCGGAGCTGGAGATTTCACGTGGCCCCGTGCGAGAGGCGTTGCAGCGTCTGAATCAGGAGGGACTGCTCGTCAGCTACCGCAACCGCGGTGTGTTCGTCGTCGAGCTCAGCAGCGGCGACGTCGCCGAGATCTACCAGTCGCGTGCAGCGATCGAGGTCGGTGCGGCATGGACTCTGGTACATGGAGATCGTGCCCAGCTGATCAAGACCGCAGACGAACTCTCGGCCATCGTGATGCAGATGCAGCCTTTCATCGATCGGGCGGATTGGCGTGGCCTCGCCGAACGCGACCTTGCCTTTCACACTGCCCTGGTAGCGGCCACGAGAAACAGTCGGATGTCTCGTATGTACGCCACGCTGGCGGCCGAGGCACGCATTTGCATGGCAAATCTCGAAACTGCTTACTACCGTCCCGAAGCCCTGGTCGAGGAACATCAGCTGATCGTCGATCTGCTGCTGGGATCGGATTGGGATGCGCTCGAGAATGGCGTCCACGAACACATGGACACCGCCGTGCACGATCTGACGCGAGCCATGGTCGACGAGCAGGCCGAGCAATCCGTACTCGCCACACCCGGGTAGAGCCTTCGGGCGCAACACAGCTTTAACACGGCAGCCCTTGCTCCCCACCGGCACCTGCGGATAGCCTGATTGTCAACAATCTACTAAAAGACCTCCCGAAGGGGGTGCCCGTGAACGCCTCATCCGACGATGCCTACGTCACCGCAATCGGACCCGCGCAGACTCCAGGACGGGCTGCTCCCGGCCTGGCTCGCTACCCGGACGTACCGAACAGCACGCCCATCACGTTCACCGACGAGGAATACGCCGACCGGCTCGCAGCCGTCCGTCAGCGCATGGCGTCGCAGAACCTGACTGCGCTGATCGTCACCGACCCCGCGAATCTCTACTATCTGCTGGGCTACAACGCACTCTCGTTCTATACCCCGCAGATGCTGTACGTGCCGCTGGACGGCGAGCTGTACTTCTTCGCTCGCGAGATGGATGCCAACGGTGCGTTCCGTACGTCGTGGTTGCCGCAGGACCACACCTTCGGATACCCGGAGACGTTCGTTCAGCGCAGAGACACCCACCCGTTCGTCTGGGTAGCCGCCAAGCTACGAGAGTTGGGGTTGGTCAACAACTTCGAGCACGGTCAAGTGGGACTGGAGATGGACTCGTACTACTTCAGCCCCAAAGCCTTCGAAGCGCTGGTCAAATCGCTACCCGAGTACCGATTCACCGACTCGTACGAGTTGGTCAATTGGATCCGCGTGGTCAAGTCGCCGGCCGAGATCGCGTTGATGCGCGGTGCGGCGACGGTGTGCGAGGCCGCGATGTCTGCTGCGCACCAAGCAATTTCGGTAGGGGAACGGCAGTGCGATGCCGCTGCCGCCATCATGAACGCACAGGTACGCGGCACTGCCGACTTCGGCGGCGATCACCCTGCCATCGTGCCGATGCTGCCGACCGGGGCAGGAGCGGACACTCCGCACCTGACGTGGTCGGATCAACGGTTCGTACGCGGCGAGACCACCGTCGTCGAACTGGCCGGCGTGTTCCGGCGGTACCACGTTCCGATGGCCCGCACGATCGTGCTCGGCAAGCCGAGTCCGCGTCTGAAATACCTCGCGGAATCCACCGGTGAAGCGCTGAACGAGGTACTGGCAACGGTCCGCCCCGGGGTCACCGCAACCGAGCTGGCTCAGGTATGGAACACCAGCCTGGCCAAGCATGGCCTCCACAAACCCTCGCGCATCGGCTACTCGATCGGCGTCGCGTACGCCCCCGACTGGGGCGAGCGCACGGTGAGCCTACGCACCGACGACGAGACCGTCCTGGCCGAGAACATGACCTTTCACATCATCGGCGGAATGTGGATGGACGACTACGGATACGAGGTGTCCGAAGCAGTCCGAGTCACCGACACCGGCGTCGAAACATTCACCGCATACCCCCGAGAACTACTGACGAAGGAGTGAGACATGACCACCTCCGCCGCAGGCTCCACTCCTGCCCAGAAGGGTCGTTCCGCAGGCTCCACTCCTGCCACCCCGAGTCGTTCCGCGGGCTCCACTCCCGCCCAGAAGGGTCGTTCCGCGGGCTCCACTCCTGCCATTCCCTGGGCCCTGCGCACCGACCAACTGGTGGGATCGGTGATCGACTCGTCGACATCGCTTCTCGCTGCCCAGAAACACGACATCGTCAGGTTCGCGATGGGATCTCCTGCAGCCGAGACGGTTCCGGCTGCCGCGTTCACCGAGATCGCCGGCAGTGTCCTCACAGCGGACGCCTTCGATTACGGTGCCACCGAGGGTGATCCGGGTCTGCTCGACGCGTTGTTGGCGTATCTCGAGTCCGTCGGCGAACCCACGTCCGAGGATCGGGTCGTCATCACCTCGGGCGGCATGCAGGGTCTCGACATCGCCTGCAAGCTGTTCGTCGATCCCGGTGATCTGGTCATCGTCGAAAGTCCCACGTACACCAACGGAACTGCCACCGTGTTGAGCTACGGCGGCGACATTCTCGAGGCACCGATGGACAGTGACGGTCTGATCGTCGAGGCGTTACCCGAACTCGTCGAGCGAGCCGGGCGTCTACCGAAGATGATCTACGTGATTCCCAACTTTCAGAATCCGTCCGGGGTCACGCTCTCGCTCGAGCGTCGACTGTTGTTGATCGAGTTGGCACACCGATGGGGTTCGGTGATTCTCGACGACGATCCTTATGGCCTGCTGCGTTTCTCGGGGGACCCGATTCCGAGTTTCGGGGCGCTGAGTCCGAACGATCCGCTGATCTTCTCGGTGCGGACCTTCTCGAAGATGATCGCTCCCGGTCTGCGCGTGGGGTGGGTGGACGCGGCCCCCGAAGCGCGTCGGTTGATCGTCAACGCCAAGCAGGCGATGGACACCTGTACGAATCTTCCGGCCCAGAGGATGGTGGCCGAGTACATCCGGCGCGGGCTGCTCGAGGAGCACCTGCGGTCGCTGGCTGCGGTGTACCTACCGCGAAAGATGGCGATGCAGAACAGCATTGCGACACACTTCGGTGACGCGATGTCCACCACGGATCCCGACGGGGGCTTCTTCCTGTGGGCGACATTGCGTGGAAACGACCACGATTTCTCGACGCAGGATCTGTTCGAAACCGCACTGGCCGAGGGTGTTGCCTACATTCCAGGACCGGCGTTGTCGGTGGGCGGCAAGTTTCACGATTCGCTACGGCTGTGCTTCGCCTCGTCGACACCCGAGCGCATCGAGGAAGGCATCAGGCGGTTGGCCGTCGCGGTGGAAAAATCGAAGCATCTGCTCGCCTCCGACCCCACGCGATGACCGTTCCGAGTGCCCAGCAGTCTCTGCTCGACGCCGTCGATGAGAACGAGATCGTTTCTCTCACAGCCGCGTTGATCGAGGCGGGCGGTGAAAATCCGGGCGACACCGAAGAAAAATGCGCGAAAATACTCGCGGAGCGATGTCGCGCACTGGGATTCGACGTTCGCACGATCGAGGTCGCTCCCGGCAGACCGAACGTGATCGCCTCGATCGGACCCGATGACACCCCCGGGGTCCTGTTCGTCGGCCACTCCGACGTCGTTCCGGCGGGCACGGGCTGGACGACGGATCCGTTCACCGCGGTCGTGCGAGAGGGGCGCATGGTCGGACGGGGAGCATGCGACATGAAGGGGGGAGTGGCCGCAGTGGTGGCCGCTATGGATGCGGTGAACCATGCCGGTCTTGCAGATCGCTTCCCGATGACGTTGGCGTGTCTGGTGGACGAGGAAGACACGGGCTTGGGTATTCGAGCATTCGTCGCCGACCCGGGGCCCCGTCGTTTCCAGTGTTGCGTGGTGGCCGAGCCGACGGACCTGGTGACCATCGTCGGTTGCCGAGGAGCCGCGAATATCGAGATCGACGTGCGCGGGCGTTCGGCTCATGCAGGTCGGCCGCGTAACGGTGCCAATGCGATATCCGCTGCCGCCCGCATCGTCGCCGTCATCGAGGACTGGCAGATCGAATTGGACGAGGATCCACACGCCGAACTCGGTCCCGCTACCTGGAACGTGGGCACCGTGACGGGAGGCACCGGTACGTCGATGGTTGCCGACCGGTGCGTACTCACGGTCGACCGTCGGCTGCTACCCGGCGAGAGCGCTGCGGAGGTGGTGGACGACCTGCGTTCGCGCATCGACGCGGCAGGTATCACCGGTTCGGGAATCGAGGTACATCTCGAGGTGTCGATGGAAATGCCGGGCTTTCTCACCGCTGCGGACGATGGATTGGTCACCACTGCAATGCAATCGGTTCGCGACATCGGATCTGCCGGTTTCACTGACATCTGGACTGCTTCGTGCGATGGTGGTTTCGTGGCACAGCAGATGGGTATCCGCACCGTCGTGCTCGGTCCCGGGGAGATCGAAAACCAGGCGCACCGGCCGGACGAGTCCGTCGCCGTGCAGCAATTGACCGACAGCGCAAAGGCGTACGCGTTGATCGCCACCAGAATCGCTGCGCCACCTGGTCTTTAGTTTTCCAAGAGGGGGTTGTTCGAGACGTGCGCCCGGCGTCGACGTAAAGTCGGACGCTGCGAAGTACCAAACCGACGCTCCACGTTGTCATAAAGCGAGAGGTATTGGACCGTGACCGAAACTTCAGGGTCGGCAGCTTCGCCGACCGGATATCCGCCGAGTACCGACACACTCAGCGCGAACGAAACGAAAATTCTGCATCGCGCGATCGGCGGGTCCGCACTGGGCAACGCCGTGGAGTGGTTCGACTACGCGGTGTACGGCTACCTGGCCGTCTACATCGCCGCCAACTTCTTTCCGTCGGACGATGGGGGAGCGAGCCTGCTCTCCACGTTCGCCGTGCTGGCCGCGTCGTTCATCATTCGCCCCATCGGCGGCATCGTGCTCGGCCCGCTCGGCGACCGCATCGGTCGTCAGAAGGTCCTCGTCCTGACCGTCTCGATGATGACGTTGGCCACGGCGGCGATCGGTGTGCTGCCGACGTTCGACACCATCGGTATCGCAGCACCGTTGCTGTTGCTCGTCTGCCGACTGGTGCAGGGCTTCTCCACCGGCGGTGAGTACGGCGGCGCAGCAGTGTTCATGGCCGAGTACGCGCCCGACAAGCGCCGCGGATTCTTCGGGTCGTTCCTCGAATTCGGCACCCTCGCAGGCACGGTGGGCGGGGCCACCCTGTGCACCCTGCTCAACGTCGGGCTCGGAGACGAGACCATGGAGGCCTGGGGCTGGCGAATCCCGTTCCTGGTGACGCTCCCGCTGGGCATCGTCGCGTTGTGGCTGCGGACCCGGCTCGAGGACTCTCCGGTGTTCGCCGAGGCCAAGGAAGACGGCGGCACGGTCGAAGAAGGTGCAGGTGGAGCAGTCACCTCCCTCAAGGCCACCCTGACGTACTGGCAGCGAATCCTGATTCTGATGGGATTCGTGCTGCTGCTCAACATCGCGTACTACACGGTGCTCACGTTCTTGCCCTCGTACCTCAGCGACACGTTGGGGCACAGCACGACTCAGTCCAACTTCACTCTCGTGGCCATCATGATCATCATGATGTTGATCATCAACCCCATCGGCGCTCTGTCCGACCGGGTGGGCCGAAAGCCGTTGCTGCTGGTCGCCTGTGTGGGGTACTTCGTCTTCAGCGTCCCGCTGTTTCTGTTGATCATCAACACCGGCCTGATCGGCCAGAGCATCGGCCTGCTCGGTCTCGGCGTGTTGCTGGTCATCATGTGCTCCTGCGTGTCGTCGACGCTGCCCGCACTGTTTCCCACCCAGGTGCGCTACGGAGCGTTCGCCATCGGATACAACGTCTCCACGGCGCTCTTCGGCGGCACGGCACCGCTGATTCTGACGTTCCTGATCGACCGAACGGGTTCCAACCTGATCCCCGGTTGGTACATGATGATCGCAGCTGCCATCGCGTTCGTTCCGATCCTGTTGATGCCAGAGACCGCGGGCCGGTCGTTGCGCGGCACCCAGTGCCCCGGTGACAACGACGACGAGGTCGCTGCGTCCGGCGTCGAGCTCGTCGGATACAAGTCGAAGTAGTGCGTCCGGTTCTGGCCGTTCTGCATGCCGGCGACCTTCCCGACGGACTCGATTCCGTCGCGAAGGTCGCCGACATCAGATATGCCACCGCCGACACGCTCGCCGAGGCCGTCGACGGCGCCGATGCCCTGCTGCTGTGGGATTTCTTCTCGCCCGCAGTCGAATCCGCATGGCCGCAGTGCGGTTCGCTGAAGTGGATCCATATCGCCGCTGCCGGAGTGGACTCGTTGTTGTTCGACGAACTGGTGGAATCCGATGTGGTCGTGACCAATTCACGTGGAGTGTTCGACCGGCCTATCGCGGAGTTCGTGCTGGCTCAGATTCTGGCGTTCGCGAAGGACTCCGAACGTTCGCGCACACTGCAGCATTCGAAGACCTGGCAGCACCGCGAGACCGAACGCATCGACGGTGCATACGTGATGATCGTGGGCACCGGAGCAATCGGGCGTGCCATCGCGACTCTGCTGAGTGCTGTGGGAATGTCGGTCTCCGGCGTGGGTCGAACAGCGCGAGGCGGCGACGGAGACTTCGGCACCGTGTACGCCAGTGATGATCTGGTGGACGAAGTAGGGCGGGCCGACTACCTGGTTCTGGTTGCCCCGCTGACCGAACAGACGAGGGGCCTGGTCGACGATTCCGTGTTGGCCGCGATGAAGCCCGGATCCAGGGTGATCAACGTCGGTCGCGGCGAGCTACTCGACACCGATGCACTGCTCACGCATCTCGCTTCCGGACACCTCGCCGGGGCTGCGCTCGACGTCTTCGAGACCGAGCCGCTCCCGGCCGACCACCCGCTGTGGGCGGCCGAGAACGTGGTCGTCACTCCGCACATGAGCGGGGACGCGTCGGGGTGGAAGAGTCGTCTCGCCGACGTCTTCGCCGACAACGCGCAGCGATACTTCCGCGGCGAACAGCTGCGCAACGTCGTCGACAAGAAGCTCGGTTTCGTGGTGTGACCGGTCTCGTGATGTGACTGTCAGTAGGCCCGCTCGTACTGCGGTGCCACTGCCGGTGCCATCTCCACTCCGAGTTCGCGGGCCGCGCGCCGTGGCCAGTACGGATCGCGCAGCAGCTCGCGGGCGAGGAGCACCGCAGTCGCCTCGCCGAGCGAAACGATGTCGTCGGCCTGTTTCGGTTCGGTGATCATCCCCACCGCTGCGGCCGGCATCGTGGTCTCGTTCTGGATACGCCGTGCGAACGGCACCTGGTAGCCGGGTTCGACCGGAATCTCGGCGCGTACGTTCCCGCCGGTGGACGTATCGACGAGATCCACGCCGTGCTCGGTGAGTATCTGCGCCAGCGCGACAGTCTGATCAGAGGTCCAACTCGGAGCTTCCAAGTCGGCTGCAGCATCGGACTTCTCGGGTTCGTCGAGCCAGTCCGTTGCCGACAGACGGACGAACACCGGAAGCTCGGCCGGCCACACCTCACGGACCGCGTCGACCACCTCGATCAGCAGGCGAGTCCGCCCCGCGAAGTCGCCGCCGTAGGCGTCGGTGCGGGTGTTGCTGGCTGGCGAGAGGAATTGGTGCAGGAGGTATCCGTGCGCGCCGTGTATCTCGGCCACCTGGAACCCGGCCTTCAGTGCGCGCCGCGCAGCGTTACGAAAATCGTCGACGATCTTCGCGATGTCGTCGGCTGTCGCCTCCCGTGGTGTCGCGTAACGACCGAACGGTACGGCGCTCGGGCCCACGGTTTCCCAGCTCCGGGGATCCTCGGCGGGCAGTGATGTGCCACCGAGCCAGGGAGCCGCCGTCGAGCCCTTCCGGCCCGCATGCGCCAGCTGGATGCCCGGGACGGTACCGAGGGACGAGATCTCGGTGACGATCTCGGCCAGTGCGTCGGCCTGTGCGTCGTTCCAGATGCCCAGGTCCGACGGGCTGATTCGGCCCTCGGGGCTGACCGCTGTGGCCTCGGTGATGATCAGGCCGGCTCCGCCGATCGCGCGGCTCACCAGGTGGGTGCGATGCCAGTCGCCCGCGACGCCGACGTTCTCGCCCGTCTCGTCGGCCGAGTACTGGCACATCGGTGCCATCCATACCCGGTTGGGAAAGGTGAGCTCGCGCAATGTCAGGGGCTCGAACAGGGCACTCACAGGTGGTTCCTCCGGTCTGTCGGTCTCGACGTCGGTGACGTCGGCGATGTCCACGCTGTGCTGCAACGACGTGGAGATGCAGCTTCATTCCCCGGCCCTATTAGTGTGTAGTGCATGACTGCTTCCGTCTCGGCCGCTTCGGTGCCGTCCTCTGCCGACGAGCGCGAGAACGTGCACTCGGCTGCTCGCCGAGCCCGCGTCGCTTCACGTGCACTGGCGTTGCTGACCACTGCGGAAAAGGATTCGCTGCTGCATGCCGCGGCCGACGCCGTGCTGGCCGCAGCGGAGCCGGTGCTCGCAGCCAACGCCGCCGACATCGAGATCGCCCGCGCTGCGGGAACGGACGAGGGTCTGCTCGATCGGCTGCGGCTGACGGCACCGCGCATCGACGGTATTGCCGCCGGGCTGCGGCAGGTGGCGGGCCTACCCGATCCGATCGGCGAGGTCATCCGCGGATCGACGCTCCCCAACGGGCTCGAGATCAGGCAGATGCGGGTTCCGCTGGGCGTCGTGGGCATGGTCTACGAGGCGCGCCCCAACGTGACCGTCGACGCGTTCGGTCTGGCGTTCAAATCCGGGAACGCAGTGCTGCTGCGGGGGTCCTCGTCCGCGGCGCAGTCGAACGCAGCCCTGGTCGAGGCGCTGCAGGGTGCGCTCACGAGCCACGGGCTGCCGGAATCGGCCGTACAACTGCTCGGCAGTGCTGATCGGTCGACGGTCACCCACCTCATTCAGGCCCGCGGGCTGGTGGATGTCGTGATCCCGCGTGGGGGAGCGGGTCTGATCGCCGCAGTCGTGCGTGATGCCACGGTTCCCACCATCGAGACCGGGGTGGGTAACTGCCACGTCTATCTGCATTCCTCCGCCGACGCGGAGACGGCCGAGAAGATCGTGCTCAACGCCAAGACCCGCCGGGTGAGCGTGTGCAACGCCGCCGAAACGGTGCTGGTCGATGCCGCGATCGCCGAGACCATGGTGCCGAGGTTGTTGCAGGCGTTCCAGATGCACAGCGTCACGGTGCACGGTGATCTGCCGGGGTTGGTTCCTGCAGGCGACGACGATTGGTCGCAGGAATACCTCTCGCTCGACATCGCGCTGAAGGTGGTCGACGGCCTCGACGAGGCAATCGACCACATCGACCGATACGGCACCGGCCATACCGAGGCGATCGTCGCGTCGGACATCGGTGCTGCGCGCGAATTCACCCGACGAGTCGACGCGGCTGCCGTGATGGTCAACGCCTCCACCGCGTTCACCGACGGCGAGCAGTTCGGCTTCGGTGCCGAGATCGGCATCTCCACCCAGAAGCTGCACGCGCGCGGCCCCATGGGCCTGCCCGAGCTGACCTCGACCAAATGGACGGTGTGGGGCGACGGGCACATCAGACCCGTCTGACCGGCCTGCAGCCACTCGACCCGCCAGACCCGATCTTCCAGGAGTTGTGACGTGGACCGTGCCCTACCGACGACACCACCGTTGTTCGCGAGCGTGAACGATGTTCAGGCCCGTCTGGCCGAGACGGGGTATCTGGCCGACAAGGCCACGGCCACATCGGTCTTTCTCGCCGATCGCCTCGGCAAGCCGCTGCTGATCGAAGGTCCCGCCGGAGTCGGCAAGACCGAATTGGCGCGGGCGGTCGCGCAGTCGACCGGAGCCGAACTGGTGCGACTGCAGTGCTATGAGGGCGTCGACGAGGCGAGGGCACTGTACGAGTGGAACCACGCCAAACAAATCCTGCGTATCCAATCCGGCTCGAGTGCCGACTGGGACTCGACGAAGCTCGACGTGTTCTCCGAGGAGTTTCTGCTGGCTCGGCCACTGCTGCAGGCCATTCGCCGAACCGAGCCGACCGTGCTTCTGATCGACGAGACCGACAAGGCAGATGTCGAGATCGAGGGCCTGCTGCTCGAGGTGCTCAGCGACTTCGCGATCACCATTCCCGAGCTGGGCACGATCACTGCGGAGCGCACCCCGTTCGTCGTGTTGACCTCCAATGCCACGCGCGAACTGTCGGAAGCTCTCAAGCGCCGCTGCCTGTTCCTGCACCTCGACTTCCCCGACGCGGACCTCGAGCGTCGAATCCTGGCCAGCCGCGTTCCCGAACTGCCCGAGGCAATCGCGGAGCAGATGATCAAGACCGTCCGCGTGCTCCGAGGGATGCAGCTCAAGAAGTTGCCGTCGGTGGCCGAGACGATCGACTGGGGTCGCACACTCCTGGCCCTCGGCATGGACACCCTCGACGACGACGCGGTCCGGTCGACGCTCGGAGTGGTGCTCAAGCATCAGTCCGATCAGGTGCGCGCCGCCGCCGAACTGCGGCTGAACTGACATGCTCGCCCCACACGGAATTCCCGGGCATCTCGTCGGCTTCGTCGAGGCGTTACGCAAGCGTGGGATCTCGGTGGGGCCGTCGGAGACCGTCGATGCCGGACGCGTCCTGTCGGTGTTGGATCTGTTGGACAGAGAAGCGGTCCGCGAGGGGCTGGCCTGCGCGCTGCTGAGACGTCCGACGCACCGCGGGGTGTTCGACGCGTTGTTCGACCTGTGGTTTCCGGTGGCATCGGGTACCAGAGATTCGGGGCAGATCGACACCGCGCTGCCTCGCACCGAGACAGGCGAGGTCGATATCGATGCGTTGCGTGAACTGATCGTCGAACTGCTCTCGGACGACTCGGCGGAGGCGGCCGAACTGACCCAGATGCTGGCGGCCCAGATGGTCGAAGAGCTCGGTCAGTACAAGTCCTCGAACGGGCCGTCGTTCTCGGCCTATCAGGCATTTCGTGATGTTGCTCCCGACACGCTGCTTCGCAAGATCCTCGACGGCCTGCTGGGCCGGAGTGACGACGCGCCGGATCGGCCCACCGACAATTACGAGTCGGAGGTGGCCAAACGTACTGCAGCGCAACGCATTGCCGACCTACGCAAGATGGTCGAGAGCGAGACGAGGCGACGGTCGGCCGAGAAACTGGGCCGCGACCGGGTAGCGAGCTACGGCGTGCCGAAACTGGCGGAGGAAGTCGATTTCCTGCGTGCCTCGGACGCGGAGATGGTTGCATTGCGGCGTAACGTCGCACCGCTGGCGCGGTTGCTGGCCTCGCGACTTGCGGTGCGCCGCAGTCGAAGCAGGCACGGCTCCATCGATCTGCGACGCACGCTGCGCAAATCCATGTCGACCGGCGGTATTCCCATCGATCTGGTGGAGCGTAAGCCGCGTCGTGCCCGGCCGGAACTGGTTGTGCTGTGCGATGTCTCGGGGTCGGTGGCCGGATTCAGTAACTTCACCCTGCTGCTGGTGCACGCTCTTCGTGAACAGTTCTCCCGGGTGCGAATCTTTGCGTTCGTCGACTCCACCGACGAGGTGACGCGGTTCTTCGATTCCGGGGCAGACCTCGGGGCAGCCATGAGCCGGATCGTGCGGGAAGCGGACCTCGTGACCTACGACGGTCATTCGGATTACGGGCATGCCCTGACGACGTTCGACGAGAAGTACGCGCAGGTCATCACCAGCCGCAGTTCGGTTCTCGTTCTGGGCGATGCCCGGACGAACTATCGCGAACCGAAGCTGCCGGCGTTGGCCCGAATCGTCTCGGTGGCCAAGCACGCCTACTGGCTGAACCCCGAGCCCAAATCTCAGTGGGGATCCGGTGATTCGGCGGCCAAGGTGTATGCGGACGTGATTGCGATGCACGAGTGTCGGTCGGCCCAACAGCTCGCGACGGTGGTCTCACGACTGTTGCCGGTATGAGGCGTGTAACCGGCGTCGCTGCCACGGACGTAGAATCGTCGGTTGTGCAGCACGAATCCGGCCCCGGTGAGGACACGAACACCACGCCGACTCTCCGGTTGGGGGTCATGGGCGGCACTTTCGACCCCATTCACCACGGTCACCTCGTGGCTGCGAGCGAGGTGGCGGCCACGTTCGGTCTGGACGAGGTCATCTTCGTTCCCACCGGGACCCCGTGGCAGAAGGAGGGCCGGTCGGTCAGCCCGGCCGAGGATCGCTACTTGATGACGGTCATCGCCACCGCGTCGAATCCTCGGTTCTCGGTGAGCCGGGTCGACGTCGACCGGGAGAAGTCGACCTACACCGTCGACACCCTGAGGGATCTTCGAGCGCAGCACCCCGATGCCGAGTTGTACTTCATCACCGGTGCCGATGCGCTCGAGTCCATTTTGACGTGGCAGAACTGGGAGGAGCTCTTCGAGCTCGCGAAGTTCGTCGGAGTGACGCGGCCGGGGTTCGAGCTCGGCGTCGATCATCTGGCCAACCATCTACGATCGTTGCCCGCCGACACTCTCACATTGATGGAAATCCCGGCACTCGCGATATCGTCGACGGACTGCCGACGTCGTGCCGGTGAAAATCGGCCGGTCTGGTACCTCGTCCCGGACGGCGTCGTGCAATACATCTCGAAGAGGAACCTCTATCGACCACGGGGCGCGCAGCGCCTCGACGGATCCGTCACCATGTCGGAACCGGCGCCACAGAAGAAGCAACCGGCCGGGTCGGTCACCAGCGCAGTGACCGCGAACCCGAGCCATACGAGTGGGAGTACACCGAAGTGACTGCAACAGCCGAAGCCGCCGAGATGGCGCGTATCGCCGCGCTCGCAGCCGACGACAAACTGGCCAGCGACGTGGTGATCCTCGACGTCTCCGACCAGCTCTACATCACCGATTGCTTCGTGATCGCCTCCGCGCCCAACGAGCGTCAGGTCAACTCGATCGTCGAGAACATCGAGGACCAGCTTCGTGAGGCCGGACACAAGCCGGTGCGTCGCGAGGGCACCAGAGAGGGCCGCTGGGCGCTGCTGGACTACTCCGACATCGTGGTGCACGTCCAGCACAACGAGGAGCGCAACTTCTACGCGCTCGAGCGGCTGTGGAAGGACTGCCCGACGATCGAGGTTCCGGGCCTCGGTCAGCATCCGGCACCGGAACCGGAGCAATGATCCGGCGGCTCATCCTGCTTCGCCACGGTCAGACTGACTACAACGCCACCGACCGTATGCAGGGCCAGCTCGATACCGATCTGTCCGAGCTGGGCCGCAGTCAGGCGAAGACGGCTGCGGCCGAATTGGCTGTCCGCGCGCCCATCCGCATCGTCTCGTCCGATCTCAAGCGCGCTCTCGACACTGCGGAAGCTCTCGGGGGCGCGGCTGGAGTCCCGGTGTCCACGGACGAGCGGCTGCGGGAGACACATCTCGGCGACTGGCAGGGACTCACCCACACCGAGGTGGACGACATCGCCCCCGGGGCGCGTCCGGCCTGGCGTGCCGACGCAACCGTCGCCCCGCCCGGTGGGGAAAGTCGCATCGACGTTGCGAACCGCAGCGTGCCGCTGGTGCGTGAGCTCCTCGGCGGCGTCCCCGAGTGGGGTGCCGACGGCGACCAGCGACCACTGGTGCTCGTGGCGCACGGAGGGTTGATCGCGGCCCTGACCGCAGCGTTGCTCGCACTGCCGACCGATCGCTGGCCGGTACTCGGCGGCCTCGCCAACACCAGCTGGGTACAGCTCGGTGCGCACGGGCCCGGCGACAACCCGTCCTGGCGGCTCGACGTCTGGAACGCCTCGGCGCGGGTGGCCAGTGACGTCCTCTGAGGAGGCCGCCGCGCGCCCCGTGCTGCTCGTGCTGGCGGACTCGCTGAGCTATTACGGACCCGAGGGCGGGCTGCCGGTCGACGATCCTCGACTGTGGCCCAATATCGTTGCCGCAGAGCTGGATTGGGATGTCGAGCTGGTAGCCCGTATCGGCTGGACGAGCCGCGATGCGTGGTGGGCTCTGACCCAGGATCCGCGAGTGTGGGCGGTGATACCGCGGGCCGGTGCCGTCGTACTCGGAATCGGCGGCATGGACTCGTTGCCGTCGCCGCTACCGACCGCGTTGCGTGAGCAGATCCGCTACATCCGTCCGCCCGCACTTCGGCGGGTCGTTCGCGCGGGTTATCAAGCGGTGCAGCCGGTTCTGTCACATCTGGGTTGGCCGGTGGCGCTTCCGCCGCGACTGAGTGTCGACTACCTCGAACAGACCCGCGCCGCGTTGGCCTACGTGCGGCCGGAATTGCCCGTCGTCGGTACCTATCCGTCGGTGCATCGGTGCGACGCCTACGGGCGGGTGCATTCGGGGCGCGAGCCCGCGGTACGAGCGCTGCGTGCCTGGAGCGACGAAAACGGTGTTCCGATGGTCGATCTCGCGGAGGCAGTTCGTCCGAACATCGAGTCCGAGAACGCCAACCCCGACGGAATCCATTGGGGTTGGGATGCACACGTGGCCGTGGCCGACGCAATGCTGACGGTGTTGCGACCGGTGGCAGCGGCGGCAGCGATCCGGCACCCATGACCGTCGCCGTCGTCACCGATTCGTCGTCCTGCCTGCCCGCGTCCGTAGCCGCCGAGTGCGGTATCACGGTGGCACCGCTGCATGTGTTGGTGGACGGCGTCGACCATCGTGAGGGTATCGACGAGATTCCCGAACAATCGACCGACGGAAAGCCGGTGACGACCGCGGGGGCGTCTCCGGGCGAGCTGACCGAGGTCTATGCCGCAGCTCTCGAACGCAGTCGAGGGGCGGGCGTCGTCGCACTGCACATCTCCCGGGGCCTGTCGAGCACCTGGGAGGCTGCGCGGCAGGCCGCCGAGCAGATCGGATCGTTGGTGAAGGTTGTCGATTCCGGTTCTGCCGGAATGGGATTGGGCTACCCGGCGCTGGCAGCAGCGTATGCCGCAGCGGGTGGAGCCGGACTCGAAGAGGTCTACGACGATGCTGTTCGCAGGTCTGCGTCGTCGAGATGTTTCATCGTCGTCGATCGATTGGATCACCTGCGCCGCGGCGGCCGTATCGGCACTGCCGCAGCCCTGCTCGGTACGGCCCTGGCGATGAAGCCGGTGCTGCACATCAGCGATGGTGCGCTGGTGTTGCGCGAGAAGACGCGAACCTCCTCGAAAGCACTGAGCAAGCTGGTGGACGCGGCAGCTGCCGCGGCGGCCGACATCGGTACGCAATCCGGGGTTGTCGTGGCTGTGCATCATATGCAGTGCGCCGAGCGAGCCGAGGACGTCTCAGCCATGCTGATGGCGCGTATCCCAGACCTGACCAGCGTCGACGTGCTGCCGTTCGGTGCGGTGCTCGGTGCACACGTCGGTCCCGGTGCCGTCGGCGTAGTCGTCGCTCCTGATCATCGGTAGGGCGTATCGAGCCGCGTCATCCACAGACTTTCGGTTGTGCACAGGGCAGTTCGCGACCACCGTTCGCCCCGGTCGGGTCCGTCCGGAGGGCGCTAGCGTCCTGAGACATGGGCGGCGACGACGATCGGGCACACACGGTGGCACGATTGAATTCCGTGCGGAGACAGAGTGATTCCGCGCGCGCCGAGCCGCGCCGAGTCGACGAATTCGATGACCCCCAGGGCGAGCCGCCGATCGGGCAACCGCAGGCCGGCGTCGTGCATCCCGATCCGGAGTGGCTGCTTCCTGCCGCGCAGCGTCCCGAATCACCATGGTCGTCGTTGTTACCGCAGCGGTGGCGATTCGCGCGGATGGATCCCGGCCGACCCGGTGTGAAGGCGTTGGCGGCGGCGGGTGTGTTCGTGGTCCTCGTCGCCGGCTTCGCGGTGTTTCGAGATGCGCCGACGCCTGCGCCCGCACCACCACTGGCGGTGGTCTCCACCGACGCCGCCGATACCCGCGCGCCGGACTCGGCGATGTCCGAATCCGGGTCGTCGGGCAGGTCGCCGGACAAGACGGCCGGCACGGCACCGGTCGCGGAAACAGAACTTGTCGTCAGTGTCGTCGGACTCGTCGCGCATCCCGGTCTCGTTCGGCTGCAACCGGGCTCGCGCATCGCCGACGCCTTGGCCGCAGCGGGAGGGGCTGTGGAGGGTGCCGATCTGTTGGCGCTGAACATGGCAGCTCGGGTGTCGGACGGCGATCAGATCGTCGTGGGGCTCGTGCCGGCTCCGGCGGCCCCTCCGGTCAGCGGCACCACGTCGGGTCAGGGCGCAGGGCCGGGCGGAGTTGCCGGTTCGACGACGGACCAGGCGGGCCCTGCCGCCGGCGGAGCAGTGGACCTCAATACGGCCACGGTCGCAGAATTGGATGCGCTGCCCGGTGTGGGACCGGTGACGGCAACGTCGATCGTGAGCTGGCGAGACACGAACGGCCGCTTCGTATCGGTCGATCAGCTCGCCGAGGTCGACGGTATCGGCCCGGGTCGGCTCACCAAGATTCGCGACCTGGTCCGAGTCTCGTGACCGGGGTGCCGTCGTCGACGGACTCCGAGGAACCAGTTCCTTTCGACATCCGCCTGATTCCGGCGGCAGCGGCGTCCTGGTCGATCACTGCGACCGGTATTCTCGCCGGTCCGAGCGCGGCGGTGAAGGCCACGGTGGTGACGTGCGCGATCGTGGTGCTGGGAGCCGTTGTGCTGCAGAGGATCTCGAAGGGTCGAGCGGACACCGCGAGACACGTGTGGTCCGGGGCGGCCGCGGTGATCGTCGTGGCGTTGTGTTTCGGCGGTGCGATCTGGCTCCAGATGCGCTCGGTGGCGGAGCATCCAGTGGCTGCGGCCGCGCAGAATCGGGCATGGATCACGGCAGTGGTCGACATCGAAGAAGACCCGCGACGTCTGCCCGCGCCCGGGCCGCCGATGGTGATGTTGCAGGCGGAGATGACCCGCGTCGATGTCGGTGGCGAGGCGCTCTACGTCGGCGGCCGGGTATCGATCGTGGCACCGGAGTCGACATGGTCGGCACTGCTTCCGGGCCAGCAGATCACGGTCCGGGGCCGGCTCGGGGTACCCACCAGGTCCGATATGACCGTGGCCGTCATCCGAACGACCGGTCCGCCGGTGGCAGTGGGTGAGCCCGGACCGGTCTCGTCGGCGGCGGGCTCGTTTCGCTCGAATCTGGCAGACGTGGCGCAGAATTCGCTCCCGTCGGACCGGGCAGGTCTACTGCCGGGCCTCGTCGTGGGCGATGTCTCACGATTGGACGAGCAGGTAGTCGAGAACTTCCGAGCCGCGGGCTTGACGCATCTGACGGCGGTGTCGGGTGCGAACTTCTCGATCCTGATCGGTGCCGTGCTGTTGGTGTTGCGCGGCATAGGGATCGGGCCTCGCGCCACCGTCACGATTGCCTTCGTCGTTCTGATCGCCTTCGTCGTCGTGGCCAGACCGTCCCCGAGCGTGTTGCGCGCCGCGGTGATGGGGTCGATCGGTTTGCTGGCCCTGGTGACCGGCAGACGGAAGCAAGCGGTCCCGGCCTTGTGCGGCGCGGTGTTGGCACTACTCGGGTGGTGGCCGCGGCTCGCCGTGGACGTCGGATTCGTCCTGTCGGTGTTCGCCACCGCGGGGCTGGTGCTGGTGGCACCGATCTGGGTGGACTGGCTGCGGGCCCGAGGATGGCCCCGGGCAGCTGCGGAGGTGGTGGCGGTCGCCGCGGCGGCCCACGTGGTGACGGCGCCCGTCGTCGCGGCAATGGCGGGAACCTTCAGCGTGGTGGGTGTGGTTGCGAACGTATTGGTCTCGCCGGTCGTCGCCCCCATCACCGTGGTGGGCATCGTGACGGCGGTGTTGGCTGTGGTCAGTACCTCGCTCGCCGACATGACGGTGCAACTGGCGTCGGCACCGTTGTGGTGGTTGATCACGGTGGCCGAGCGGGCGGCGTCGGTGCCGGCAGCATCGGTCGTCGTTCCGGAGGGTGTCCGAGGAATCGCGGCGGCGACCGTCGGCACTGTCGTGGTCCTGGGCGCGCTGCGATGGGTGTTGTTCCGCTGGGTGTCGGCCACGTTCGCGATTGCACTTCTGGCGCTGTGGACGGCCCACGTCGTGTGGTGAGTGACGGTCCGAAGCGGATGTCCGTGGTGTCGGCGGCGCATGGCACGATCATGGTCGTGACTTCGAGTGTGGCTCCTCTGCATCTGGTACTCGGCGACGAGGAACTACTGATGGATCGTGCGGTGGCCGCGATCGTGACGCAGGTGCGTGCGAATGCGGCGATCCCGGGGGAGGACCTCCCGGTGACCCGGCTGCGGACCGGTGACGCAAGTGCTCCCGAGCTCGCCGAACTGCTGAGTCCGTCGCTGTTCGCCGAGGACCGTGTCGTCGTACTCGAGGCGGCGGCCGAGGCCGGTAAGGATGCAGTCGCTCTGGTGCTCGACGCGGCTACCGATCCACCCGAGGGTGCCGTCGTGGTGGTCATGCATTCCGGCGGCGGCCGCGCCAAAGCGATGGTCGGTGCCCTCCAGAAATGCGGGGCTCAGGTCCACGAATGCGTCAAGCTCACCAAACCGGCCGAGCGGATCGATTTTGTCCGAGGCGAGTTTCGCGCGGCGGACGTCCGCGTCAGCGGCGAGGTGATCGAGGCTGTCGTCGAGTCCGTCGGTAACGAACTCCGCGAATTGGCCTCGGCGTGTTCACAGTTGGTCTCCGATACCGGAGGCAAAGTCGATCTGGCCGCCGTGCGTCGGTACTACTCGGGCAAGGCGGAGGTATCGGGATTCGACGTCGCGGACAAGGCCGTCATCGGTGATCGAGCCGGCGCTCTCGAAGCCTTGCGGTGGGCCATGCACCGTGGAGTGGCCCACGTTCTCCTCGCGGATGCGCTAGCCGATGCCGTGCGCACCATCGCGCTCGTCGGCTCGGCCGGTCGCGGTGACCCGTTCCGGATGGCAGGCGAACTGGGAATGCCGCCCTGGAAGATCAAGAAGGCGCAGGGCCAAGCGCGCGGCTGGAACGGCCGCTCGATAGCGCAGGCCCTACGCGTAGTGGCGCAACTGAACGCCGACGTCAAAGGCCAAGCAGCGGACGCGGACTACGCGGTGGAGCGAGCTGTCGCCGAGGTCGCCTCGTTGGGTGACCGCTAGCGGGGTGCCCGGCGCACGACAAAGCCCGCTGCGTCCTCGTCGGATGCAGCGGGCTCGGTCGAGCTCAGTACGAGATCAGAGCTTGTTGACTGCGAGAGCCAGTGCCGACTTCTTGTTGGCGGCCTGGTTCTTGTGGATGACGCCCTTGCTGGCAGCCTTGTCGAGCTTGCGGCCGGCATCGAGGAGAATCTCGGAAGCCTTGTCCTTGTCGCCCGCAGCCTGTGCCTCGCGGAACGAGCGGATGACGGTGCGAAGGGAGGACTTCACCGACTGGTTGCGCAGGCGTGCACGCTCGTTGGTGAGAATCCGCTTCTTCTGGGACTTGATATTGGCCACGCGTAAAATCCTTGTCGTCTTCGTCGGTATTCCGGTCAGGGCGATCCATGCTGGAATGCCCGAAGTCTGCTGCTGAGCGTTGAGCCCTGCGCCGAAGATCGAGAATACCAGCACAGGACGGCAGAACCCAATCCGGCTTCGCCCTCCACAGCCGTTTCAAGAATTTAACGCTTCTACCGCGCCTAACTCCTGTCTCTGTAGCAACATTGCCAGGATGAGTCCGCGATTGGCAACGCATGCCGCCTCCAAGGCCAAAGCGACCAGAACGAAGTCAGCGGATCGTGTCGAACCCGATGCAGACGGGGTGTTCGGGGGGTACTCCGACGTCGGAAAGTACAGCCTCGCCTTCGACGAGATGTTCGACTCGGACGGTCGTACTCGAACGCCGTACAAAGGAATCCACACGGCGCTCGCCCCGGCGAACGCCGTGGACCTGGACGCCAGATCGGATGCGCTCGGACGCGCGTTCGTCGACCAGGGCATCACGTTCTCACTGTCCGGCCAAGAACGCCCGTTCCCGCTCGACCAGGTGCCCCGAGTCATCGCAGCAGGGGAGTGGTCGCGTCTGGAACGCGGCATCAAGCAGCGCGTCAAGGCTCTCGAGATGTTTCTCGCCGACATCTACGGAGACCAGGAAATCCTGCGGGACGGCGTCGTCCCGAAACGGCTGATCACGTCGTGCGAGCACTTCCACCGTGAGGCCGTCGGCATCACCCCGCCCAACGGCGTACGTATCCACGTTGCCGGAATCGACCTCGTGCGCGACGCGCAGGGCACGTTCCGTGTCCTCGAAGACAACCTGCGTTCACCCTCGGGCGTCTCCTACGTCATGGAGAACCGCCGGACCATGGCCCGGGTGTTCCCGGACCTGTTCGCCAGTCACCGCGTGCGTGCCGTCGGCGACTACGCCTCGCACCTGCTGCGGGCACTGCGCGCATCGGCCGCCCTCAACGAGGCCGACCCGACCGTGGTGGTTCTCACTCCGGGCGTGGCGAACTCGGCGTACTTCGAGCACTCGCTGCTCGCTCGGCTGATGGGCGTCGAGCTCGTCGAAGGTCGAGACCTGTTCTGCCGAGACAACATCGTCTACATGCGCACCACCGAGGGTGAGCGTCAGGTGGACGTCATCTACCGACGAATCGACGACGACTATCTCGACCCCATGCAGTTCCGTCCCGACTCGGTGCTGGGAGTGGCAGGTCTGGTCAACGCCGCCCGCGCAGGCAACGTCGTCATCTCGAGTGCCGTCGGAAACGGCGTCGGCGACGACAAGCTCGTCTACACGTACGTACCGACGATCATCGACTACTACATGGGCGAGAAGCCGCTGTTGGCCAACGTCGACACGTTCCGGTGCTGGCTCGACGACGAGTGCGAGGAAGTCCTCGACCGCATCGACGAACTGGTCATCAAGCCGGTGGAAGGCTCTGGCGGCTACGGCATCGTCTTCGGACCCGACGCCTCGCCGAAGGAACTCGCCACCATCAGCAAGAAGGTCCGCGCGGATCCGCGCGGCTGGATCGCCCAGCCCGTCGTACAGCTCTCGACGGTGCCGACGAAGATCGGCGATCGCTTGGTACCCCGTCACGTCGACCTGCGGCCGTTCGCGGTCAACGACGGCGACGACGTCTGGGTGTTGCCCGGCGGTCTGACCCGGGTGGCGTTGCCGGAGGGGTCCTTGGTGGTCAACTCCAGCCAGGGCGGCGGTAGCAAGGACACGTGGGTGCTCGCCACCCGTACGTCGCAGGAGGAGCAGGAGCTCGCCGGTGACGAGATCGTCAGCGTTCCGCCGGAGTCACCGATGGCCGAACAAGGCCCGGAGCTGACGATGGACCAACAAATGAATCAGCAGCAGCAGCAGCAACAGCAGCAGGCAACGAACTCGGACTCGAACGGCGGTGGACAGTAAATGCTCGCGCGCAACGCAGAGTCGCTCTACTGGATCGGGCGGTATGTGGAGAGAGCGGACGACACGGCCCGCATTCTCGATGTCACCGTCCACCAACTTCTCGAAGACGCCACAGTCGATCCCGACCACACTTCGCGAGTGTTGTTGCGAGTGCTCGGTTTCCAGCACGAGCCGGACGTCTCGCTCGACGTGTGGTCGCTTACCGAGGTCGTCGCCTTCAGCCGCGACGGATTGGGTTCGATCGTGGACTCACTGTCGAGTGCGCGCGAGAACGCCCGAGGTGCGCGTGAAGTCACGTCCAGTGAGATGTGGGAGTGCTTGAACACCACGTACAACGGATTGAACGAGCGCATCAGGGCGTCCAAGCGCACCGGCCCGGCCGAGTTCTTCAGCTACATCGAGGAGCGCGCCGCGATGTTCGCCGGTCTCGCGGACTCCACCCTCAGCCACGACGACGGCTACCGCTTTCTCCTGCTCGGTCGCTCGGTCGAGCGCATCGACATGATCGTTCGGTTGTTGCTCTCGCGAGCCGGTGACCGGCCGTCGTCGCCGGCTTGGGTCACTGTGCTTCGCTCGGCCGGTGCCCACGACACCTACCTGCGCACCTACCGCGGCGCGCTCGATGCCCAGCGAGTACTGGAATTCATGTTGTTGGACAGACTCTTTCCGCGTTCGGTGTTCTACGCACTGACCGAGGCGGAACGGTCTCTCGACCAGCTCGATCATCAGCCGAACAGTCGCGTCGGTGCCCGCGCCGAGGCGCAGCGCCTACTCGGTCGCGCTCGAAGTGAGCTCGAATTCCTGCGTCCCGGTGCAATTCTCGAGGACCTGCAGGATCGGCTGCTGGCATTGCAGGAAACCTGCCGCGAACTCGGCGAGGCGATCTCGAAGCAGTACTTCCATGCCGCGCCGTGGGTGGCGTGGACCGATGCCGGGTCCGGCACATACGAAGATCAATTGGAAGGTGAACTGTGAGCTGGCGTATGCGTGTCGTGCACACCACGGGCTATCAGTACGACGCACCGGTGACGTCGTCGTACAACGAGGCTCGACTGACGCCGCGAAGTGACAACCGGCAGAACGTCATTCTGAACCGAGTCGAGACCAACCCGGTGACCCGCTCCTACCGGTACACCGACTACTGGGGAACGGCGGTGACGGCATTCGACCTGCACGCGCCGCACACCGAGCTCGAGGTGACCGGTTCGTCGGTGGTCGAGACCGACCCCTTCGTCTACCCCGACGAGAACGCCTCATGGGAGGAGCTGGCCAGCGACCCGATCACCGACCGCTTCAACGAGGTGCTCGACAACACCGAGTACGTGCCGAAGAACAGGCAACTCGCGTCGGTCGCGAAAAAGCTGTCGAAGGGTCTGCCGCCGCAGGAATCGGTCGTCGAGATCTCCAACTGGGTCAACCAGGAGATGTCGTACGTTCCCGGTACCACCGGTGTGCACACCTCGGCGGTGGAGGCCTGGTCGGAGAAGAAGGGTGTGTGTCAGGACTACGCCCACCTGACGCTGCTGATGCTGCGCAGCGTCGGCATCCCCAGTCGGTACGTCTCGGGCTACCTGCATCCGAAGAAGCAGGCCGCGATCGGTGCGACGGTCGAGGGCCAGTCTCACGCCTGGATCGAGGCCTGGACCGGTGCGTGGTGGGGCTACGACCCGACCAACGCCATCGCCGTCAACGAGCAGCACGTGTCGGTAGGACTCGGCCGTGATTACGCCGACGTCCCGCCGCTCAAGGGCATCTTCTCCGGCGGCGGTTCGACGGCTCTCGACGTGGTCGTGGAGATCACGCGACTGGCCTAGCGTCGTGCGCGTTTTGCGTACCCAGGGATACGCAAAACGCGCACGAGGTCAGTTCCAGCCGTAGTCCCGACGCAACCGATCTGCCACGGACTCGAACTGAGCTCTACCGAGGATTGCGCCTTCGCGACGAATACCGTCCTCGGGCACGTCGAGAACTCGGTCCAGACGAATCCAGCTCGGTCGCCCCTCGGCGTCCCACGCACCGGATCCGATCGACTGCCAGTCGCGGTCGCCGTCGCGGCTGCTCTGGCTCGACAGCATCAGGCCGAGCAGATCGTTGCCCTCACGCCCGATGACCAGCACCGGGCGGTCCTTGCCCTGAGTGGCGTCTTCCTCGTAGGTAACCCAGGTCCAGACGATCTCACCCGGATCGGCCTTGCCGTCCAGATCGGGGGAGTACTCGATGGTCCGCGCCCGTTGGGCGGTCGGCCTGGTCTGCGATGCCACCGGACGGCCGGGGCGAGGTGCCGGAGCCGGTGTGCGCGACGCGCTTCCGGAGATCGCGTCCTTGCCTTTCTGCAGCGCACCGGAGTTCTGTAGTTGACGCAGTAGCCTCGGGCCCTCGCGCAGTGCGATCTTGCCCAGTTCCTTGCCGAATCTGCTCCAGTTGCCAGCCATGCGGCGAGTGTAGCCACGGCGGCAGCGCTACAAACCGCCCTGACTCACCGGGCGACCAGCCACGACGGACAGCCGGGGACGGCGCACCGTTCCGCTCGTGGGACGATAGGGAAACCCGTTCGCTCATTTCGAACACGCCAGCCGAAGGATACGAGTGCCCAGCTTCGCCGACACGACGTTCACCGATCCGTCCAGGATCAGGAACTTCTGCATCATCGCCCACATCGACCACGGAAAGTCGACGCTGGCAGACCGGATGTTGCAGCTCACCGGCGTCGTCGACGACCGGTCGATGCGTGCGCAGTATCTGGACCGGATGGACATCGAGCGCGAACGCGGCATCACCATCAAGGCGCAGAACGTGCGTCTGCCCTGGGTCGTCGACGGCGAAGAATTCGTTCTGCACCTCATCGACACCCCCGGCCACGTCGACTTCACGTACGAGGTGTCCCGCGCGCTCGAAGCGTGCGAAGGTGCTGTCTTGCTCGTCGACGCTGCTCAGGGCATCGAGGCGCAGACACTGGCGAACCTCTACCTAGCTCTCGACAAAGAGCTCACCATCATCCCTGTGCTCAACAAGATCGACCTGCCTGCTGCCGACCCGGATCGCTACGCCGCCGAGATCGCGCACATCATCGGATGCGAGGCCGACGACGTGCTGCGGGTGTCCGGCAAGACCGGAGTAGGCGTCGAAGAACTGCTCAACGAGGTCGTCAAGCTGGTGCCGGCTCCGGTCGGCAACCCGGACGGGCCTGCCCGCGCGATGATCTTCGACTCGGTCTACGACACCTACCGAGGCGTCGTCACCTACGTCCGAGTGGTCGACGGCGCACTCAACCCTCGTGAGAAGGTCACGATGATGTCGACCGGCTCGACGCACGAGTTGCTCGAAGTCGGCATCGTGTCGCCGGACCCGAAGGCCACGAAGGGCCTGGGCGTCGGCGAGGTGGGGTACCTGATCACCGGCGTCAAGGACGTCCGTCAGTCCAAGGTCGGCGATACCGTCACCACGTTCCGCAAGGGTGCTACCGAGCCGCTGACCGGTTACCGCGAGCCACGGCCGATGGTCTACTCGGGCCTTTACCCACTCGACGGCTCCGACTACCCGGATCTGCGCGACGCCCTCGAAAAGCTTCAGCTCAACGACGCGGCCCTGACCTACGAGCCGGAGACCTCCGTGGCTCTCGGATTCGGCTTCCGCTGCGGCTTCCTGGGGTTGCTGCACATGGAAATCACCCGCGAGCGGCTCGAGCGCGAATTCAACCTCGACTTGATCTCGACCTCGCCGAACGTCGTCTACCGCGTCGAGATGGAAGACGGTGCCGAGCACATCGTCACCAACCCGTCGTACTGGCCCGAGGGCAAGGCTCGGGAAGTGTTCGAGCCCATGGTCAAGTGCACCATCATTTCGCCGAGCGAGTTCATCGGCTCGATCATGGAGCTGTGTCAGGGTCGACGAGGCGAGCTCGGCGGTATGGACTACCTGTCGGAGACTCGTGTCGAACTGCGCTACACGATTCCAATGGCCGAGATCATCTTCGACTTCTTCGACATCCTGAAGTCACGTACTCGGGGATACGCCAGCCTCGACTACGAGGAGATCGGCGAGCAGAGCGGTGCGCTGGTGAAGGTGGACATCCTGCTGCAGGGCGAGGCTGTCGACGCCTTCAGCGCGATCGTCCACAAGGACGCCGCTGCGGCCTACGGCAACAAGATGACGACCAAGCTGAAGGAACTGATTCCGCGGCAGCAGTTCGAGGTGCCGATTCAGGCTGCTATCGGATCTCGCATCATCGCCCGCGAGAACATCCGCGCCATCCGTAAGGACGTGCTTGCCAAGTGCTACGGCGGCGACATCAGCCGTAAGCGCAAGCTGCTCGAGAAGCAGAAGGAAGGCAAGAAGCGAATGAAGACCATCGGACGGGTCGAAGTTCCGCAGGAAGCCTTCGTGGCGGCACTGTCCTCGGAGTCCTCGTCGGACAAGCCGAAGAAGTAGCCGGACGTAACCTCACACCCTTTTTGCCGACTGCGCGCCCCCCGCTCGCTTCAGAACAGGGGCGCGCAGTCGGCAACAGGGGCGCGCGGTCCCCGCCCAACCCTCTCGCGAATGTCGGGCGAGTACATTTCGAATCTGTGACGACGCCCATCCTGAAGAAATTGCGTGTTCCCGTTGTCGGTGCGCCCATGGCGGGCGGTCCGAGTACTCCCGAGCTCGCCCGGGCTGTGTCCGAGGCCGGCGGACTCGGAATGATTGCCGGCGCGTTGCTGACGCCGGATGGCTTTGCCGCGCAGGTAGATTCGATGCGGGGTCTGGTGTTCGGGGTCAATCTTTTCCTACCCGAGGAGCCGTCGGGCGCGGATGTCGACTCCTACGCCCAGCATCTGGCATCGTGGTTCGAGCGATTCGACGCCGAACCCGGCGTGCTCAAACGCCGCGATGATTACTACCCGGAGAAATTCGCCTGGCTGCTTGCCCATCCGGTGCCGGTGGTGTCGAGTACTTTCGCCACCTTCGATGCCGACGAGGTTGCCCAGCTGCATTCGGTGGGAACCGAAGTGTGGGCAACGGTGTCAACCGCCTCCGACGCGTCCATCGCCACCGCGAACGGTGTGGACGCGCTGGTGGTGCAGGGTCCCGAGGCGGGCGGACACCGAGGCACGTTCGACGGGTCGGCTCCGGAAGAGCCGTTGACGGAGTTGCTGGTCGCAGTGCGCGAGATATCGGATCTGCCCCGAATCGCGGCCGGCGGGCTCATGGACGGCAACGACATTGCGCCGCTGCTGGATTCGGGTGCTGCGCATGCAGCCCAGCTGGGTACCGCGTTTCTGAACACTCCCGAGGCAGGAACGAAGCCCGTGCACCGCGAGCAGCTGGCCAGTGCGTCGGGTACCGCAGTGACGAAGGCGTTTTCGGGCCGTCCTGCGCGGGGCTTGGTGAACGAGTTCATGCGCGAGAACTCCGACGCCGCCCCGCTGGCGTATCCCGACCTGCACTATCTGACTGCGCCGATGCGCGCGAAGGCCGCAGCTGCGGGTGACCCGTCGGGACTGTCGATGTGGGCCGGGACCGGCTATCGCCGCACTCAGGCGAAACCAGCGGCCGAGCTGGTCGCCGAATGGGCGGGACAACTCGGCCGCTGAACCAGACAGCTCAGGGGTTGGCGTGGGCGGGCTGGAAGTGTCCCGATGCCTGCGCTTCCTCTGCTCGGATGACGTGCACCACGGCGTTGATCAACGCCAAGTGCGTGAATGCTTGCGGAAAGTTGCCGAGGTGACGGCCGGTGCGATGGTCGATCTCTTCGGCGTAGAGCTTGAGCGGGCTCGCGTAGGCAAGCAGTCGTTCGCACAGGTGCTTGGCGCGCGGGAGTTCGTCGATCTCCACCAGAGCGGACACGAGCCAGAACGAGCAGATCGTGAACGTGCCTTCCTCGCCGGACAAACCGTCGTCGGTGGTGTCGGTTCGATAGCGCAGAACCAAGCCGTCCTCGGTCAACTCGTCGGCGATGGCGAGCACTGTGGCACGAATGCGTTCGTCGTCGGCCGGCAGAAATCGCAGGAGGGGTGCGAGTAGCAACGACGCGTCCAGAGAGGGATCTCCGTACCGCTGCGTCAGCACGCCGCGCGAGTCCACGCCGTTGTCGAGGATGTCGGCCTTGATCTCGTCGGCGATTTCGTTCCACTTGGTCGAGTAGTCCTTCTCGCCGTGGATATCGGCGAGCTTCGCACCGCGATCGAGCGCAACCCAACACATCAGCTTCGAGGACGTGAAGTGCTGGGGCTCACCGCGTACCTCCCAGATGCCACGGTCGGGTTTGCGCCAGTTCGCGATCGCTTCCTCGACCTGCCGCTTGAGCAGAGGCCACAGGAACTCCGGGACGTGTTCACGCGACTTGACGTGCAAGTACACCGAGTCGAGCATGGTGCCCCAGATGTCGTGCTGCTCTTGGTCGTAGGCACCGTTGCCGATACGTACCGGTCGGGCGCCGTCGTACCCGGACAAGTGCGGTAGTTCGGCCTCGTCGAGGGTCTTCTCACCGCCGATGCCGTACATCACCTGAAGCGGGTTGACCTCCCCGTCTGCACTGGTGGCTACATCGGACATGAAGGCGAAGAAGTCGTTGGCCTCACGGTCGAGCCCGAGCGTGTACAGACCCCACAGAGCGAATGTCGAGTCGCGGACCCAGGTGTAGCGATAGTCCCAATTGCGTTCCCCACCAGGTGTTTCGGGTAGCGACGTGGTCGACGCGGCGAGCAGTGCTCCCGTGGGTGCGTAGGTCAGTCCTTTGAGGGTCAGAGCGCTGCGCTGGAGGTAGCCGCGCCACGGATGATCGGGGAATCGGCCGATCGTGATCCACTGCCGCCAGCATTCGGAGGTCTGCCACATCTTGCTGGCCGCTTCCTCGAACGTCTGCGGTGCGAGAAGATCGGACCACGACAGCGCAACGAAAATGTTGTCGCCTTCCGTCATTCGGGTTCGCGCGCGTGCTTCGCGGCCCTCGATGCCGATCCGAAGATTGGTGGTCAATTTCAGGGTGGGCTGGTCGCCGTCGGCGCTCGCCTCGCAGGTCGCGGTGGTCTCCTCGTACACCTTGCCGGTGTACTCCCATGTCGCGGGTGCCCGATGGTAGTCGAAGGCGGGCTCGCAGCTCATCTCCAATTCGACTGTGCCGCTGACACATTTGATGGTTCGAAGCAAGATGTGCTCGGCATCCCAGTCGCTCGGTGCGCGCTTGTGAGTTCGAGAACGCTGATCGGTGTTGTGCCAGGGGCCCATCACCAACGCGTCACGCACGATGAGCCACCCGGTCTCGGTCTGCCAGGTCGTCTCCACGATGAGGCCGCCGGGCAAATAGCGCCGCGCCGCAGGGACCGACTGACCGTAGGGGCCGACTCGAAAGTGGCCGGCACTTCGATCGAGAATCGCTCCGAAGATGCTGGGGGAGTCCGGCCGCGGCACACACATCCATTCGACGGAGCCGTTTCGGGCGATGAGGCACGTCGTCTCGCAGTCCGAGAGAAATGCGTAGTCGTCGATGGGCGGAAACGCGCTGCGGTAGGAGACCAACGTGGACACCGGCGCATCGGTGCTGCCCAACGCACCTTGGACTTCCGTTCCGCCCAGGCCTGGATGTCCTGAGCCCATGGCCGGCTCCTCGGCGACCGGGGGCACGGGCGAAACCTCATCGAATGCCGTCATGGCGTAATCATCGACCGATCCGTGGCAGCCGTCCACTGAGAGGCCGTACTCGGCGTGGCGCGGCTCAGGTGGAGCCCTGGTTTAAGCTGCGAGGATGGAATCGTTCGCGCGGTGGTGGGACGGCGTCGAGCTGTGGGTGACGGGCCTTCCGTTCGTTCCGCAGTCGGTCGTCGTCCTCGCAGTGCTCGTTCCGGTTGCGTTCGTCTCGGCTCGGGTGTTCGATCGCGTGCTGGCAGTGATCCTGCGCGTGTTGGGCCGTGACGCCAGCGCAGCACGCGAGGCCGAGCTCTCGGCCTCGACGTCTACGACGAAGGATGGACTGTAATGCCGCGGTCTCGGGTGACATGGGCTCTGATCGCGCTGCTGGCGTTGGTCGTCATCGCGTGGTTGATCACTCGCTGACACGCGCCCGTCGTGCACGCGCACGACTCCTCTGATTAGAGTCGGTCCGGAACCTCTGCTAGATTCCTGACCGTGTCTTCTGCCGCCGAGTACCGCGTCCGCCACCAGTTGGCGTTGATTGCTGTCGGCATGCTGGCAGTCGCCGATATCGACTGTTGTTGATTCTTTCCTTCGCGAATCGGTTTCGTCGATCCACTGTCGCCGCGTAGTGCAGTGTGTCCGCACGACGGACCGGAGTCCGTGCCGCCAGTTCGCTGCTTCGCCGGCCGGGTCCTGACTGCTACGGCGCTCAGCGCGAATCTCCTTGCGTGTCTTGTGTTCTTTCCTCATCGTCACACCACCATGAAAGGCCTTTCGCAATGAGGCATCGTTCTCGTTATCTGCTCACCACGTTCGCAGCTGTGGGAACTCTTCTGGTCACCGCCTGCGGCGGCGGTTCCAGCGATGTCGTCGGGGGCGGGTCGGACACTGCCAGTGGCCCGGCTCTGACACTCGTCGGCTACGCAGTGCCGAAGAACGGCTGGGACGCAATCGGTCCGGCGTTCGCAGCCACCGAGGATGGAGAGGGTACGGCGATCAACGCCGATTACGGCGCATCCGGAAACCAGTCGCGCAAGGTTGCCGACGGCGCGCCTGCGGACATCGTCAACTTCTCCGTCGAGCCGGATGTCACTCGACTTGTCAAGGCGGGCAAGGTCGACGAGGACTGGAACCAGAACGCGTACGGCGGGGTGCCGTTCGGCTCGGTGGTGACCATCGTCGTCCGCGAGGGCAATCCGAAGAACATCCAGACGTGGGACGACCTGATCAAGCCCGACGTTCAGGTCATCAGCCCGAGCCCCCTCAGCTCCGGATCGGCGAAGTGGAACCTGCTCGCGCCGTACGCCGCCAAGAGCAACGGTGGCCAGGACAAGCAGGCCGGTCTCGACTTCGTTCGTACGCTCGTCGCCGATCACTTCCCTGTGCAGCCCGAATCCGGTCGCGCCGCAACCGAAGCGTTCCTGCAGGGACAGGGCGACGCGCTACTGAGCTACGAGAACGAGGCACTGCTCATCGAAGAGCAGGGACAGAAGGTGGAGCACGTGGACGTTCCCGTCACCTTCCGCATCGACAACCCGGTGGCAGTGATCAACAGCAGTGCGAACCTCGAGCGTGCGAATGCTCTGAACGATTTCGTCTACTCCGACGAAGGCCAGAAGATCTGGGCCGAGGCGGGTTTCCGGCCGACCAATCCGGAGATCGCCTCCGAATACTCGGACAAGTTCTTCACGCCCGAAAAGCTGTACACCATCGATGATCTCGGCGGCTGGACTCAGGTCGACGCCGACCTGTTCGGAGACAACGGCGCAATTGCGACGATCTACCAGGAAAGTACTCGGTAGATGTCGTCGTCGACCGGTGAACCCGCGGCCCCGGGTTCGATCGCCCCGCTCAGTGCGACACCTCGGTTTCGTGCTGGGCGGGAAGGTCGCAAGTTCCGGGGCCCCGGTTCGGTGGGTCCGCTGGGCCTCGGTGTCGCTGTTCTGTGGCTCAGTGTCATCGTGCTGCTGCCGTTGGCGGCGTTGACGGTTCAGTCGTTCGACGGCGGCCTCGGTGGTTTCTGGGATGCGGTCACCGAGACACGTGCCATCGCCACGTTCAAGGTGACTCTGCTGGTGTCCGTGGCTGCCGCCGTGATCAACCTCTTTCTCGGCACTCTGATCGCGTGGGTTCTGGTACGCGACGAGTTTCCCGGCAAGCGTTTCGTCAATGCCCTGATCGACCTGCCGTTCGCACTACCGACCATCGTGGCGAGCTTGGTGTTGCTGTCGCTGTACGGACCGTCGAGTCCGATCGGCATCGTCTTCAACGCCACCAAGCCTGCGGTCATCGTGGCGCTGCTGTTCGTCACGCTCCCGTTCGTGGTGCGTGCGGTGCAGCCGGTGCTGATAGAACTCGACAAGGACGTCGAAGAGGCGGCCGCATCGCTGGGTGCGAACAACTGGACCATTTTTCGGCGCATCGTGTTGCCGGTACTGCTTCCGGCTGTGCTCTCGGGCGGTGGGCTCGCGTTCGCCCGTGCCATCGGCGAATTCGGGTCTGTGGTGTTGATCGGCGGCAACATCCCCAACGACACGCAGGTCGCTTCGCAGTACATCCGTGAACTCATCGAGTACGACCGGCCGGTCGACGCAGCCGCAATCTCTGTGGTGCTGTTGGCAATCGCCTTCGCTGTGCTGTTCGTGCTCCGCATCATCGGCAACAGGTTGGCCAGACGGGAAGAGCAGATCTCGTGAAAATCGGTCTCCCGATCAAACTGTCCCTGCGTGCCGTCGCACTGATCTATCTCGCTGTGCTCGTGCTGTTCCCCCTCGGTGCCATCCTGTTTCGCACGTTCGAGGACGGGGTGGTGGCGTTCTGGGAGCAGATCACCACTCCCGCCGCGCAATCCGCTCTCCAACTCTCCCTGTTGATCGTGGCGATCGTCGTTCCCATCAACGTCGTGTTCGGAATCGTCACAGCGTTGGCATTGGTACGCGGACGGTTCCGCGGCAAGGGGATACTCGAAGCGATCGTGGACCTGCCGTTCGCGGTGTCGCCGATCATCACCGGCGTCGCGCTCATCCTGCTGTGGGGTGCCAACGGATGGTTCGGTGGCATCGAAAGCCTCGGTTTCAAGGTCATCTTCGCGCTACCCGGCATGGTCATCGCGACGATATTCGTCACCTTGCCGTTCGTCGTTCGCGAAGTGGAACCGGTCCTGTACGAGATCGGTGAAGAGCAGGAAGAGGCTGCCTCGACTCTGGGTGCGAGTACCTGGCAGACGTTCTGGCGAATCACGTTGCCTGCCATCCGATGGGGACTGACCTACGGCGTGGTGCTCACCGTCGCACGTTCGCTCGGAGAATTCGGCGCCGTCATCATGGTCTCCACCAACCTGCCCGGCATTTCCCAGACGCTCACACTGCTGGTCAATTCACGGTACGAGGACTTCAATCAGCAGGGCGCATACGCGGCGTCCACCTTGCTCATGGCGATCGCCGTCATCGTGCTGCTGCTGATGACGGTTCTCGACAAGAAGAGGACGAAGTAATGACCGAGACATCTTCCGAGATCGAGATCTCCGTGGTCGGCGCGAACAAGCGCTACGGCGATTTCGCCGCCCTCGATGACGTCAGCATCGACATCCCGAAGGGCTCGTTGACGGCGCTGCTCGGACCGAGTGGCTCGGGCAAGTCCACGCTGCTTCGATCCATCGCAGGCCTCGAGCAGCTCGATACGGGCCGAGTGGTGCTGGCCGGCCAGGACGTCACCTGGGTGAGCCCGCAGCGTCGCGAGATCGGGTTCGTGTTTCAGCACTACGCCGCGTTCAAGCACCTGACGGTGCGCGACAACGTGGCATTCGGCTTACAGATCCGCAAGCGGCCCAAGGCCGAAATTGCCAAGAAGGTCGACGAACTGCTCGAGATCGTCGGTCTGGCGGGTTTCCAAGGCCGCTACCCGGCGCAGCTGTCCGGAGGACAGCGTCAACGCATGGCGCTGGCACGTGCACTCGCGGTCGACCCGCAGGTTCTCCTCCTCGACGAGCCCTTCGGTGCCCTCGATGCCAAGGTGCGCGCAGATCTACGGACGTGGCTGCGCCGATTGCACGACGAGGTGCACGTCACCACTGTGTTGGTGACTCACGACCAGGAAGAAGCGCTCGACGTCGCCGACCGAATCGCGGTGCTGAACAAGGGCAGAATCGAACAGGTCGGCACCCCGGAGGATCTCTACGATCGCCCTGCAAACAACTTCGTGATGTCGTTCCTCGGTCAGGTGGCCAGGCTGAACGGACTTCTGGTGCGCCCGCACGACATTCGTGTCGGACGCGACCCGTCGTTGGCACAGGCGCAGGCGAGTGGCACGGCAGAATCTGCCGGGGTGACGCGGGCCGTCGTCGAACGGGTCGTACGCCTCGGCTTCGAGGTGAAGGTCGAGCTCAAGAACGCGGCCACCGGCGAGTTGTTCGCGGCGCAGATCACGCGCGGCGACAGCGAGGCGCTGGGGCTGCACGAGGGCGAAACCGTCTACGTCCGTGCGACTCGGGTTCCGACGATCACGGATACGACCGAATCGGCTCCGGTGCACTGATCGGACGAGCAGTACCTTTCGTGCTATGCGATCGAGCGATCGTGCGCGAGAGCTGCGTCGTACCGCCTGGAGGCGAGCTCGGCCACTGCCGGATGAGGGCCCAGAACATCGGCGTACGTCACGTTCGGGACGCCGTCCAGCACCTGTGAGATGCGGTCGGTGAGTCTCCCGGGTGCCAGGAACCAGGGAGCCACCACGATCCGGGTGGCTCCCAGCGCGCGCAGCTGTGCGACCGCGTCGAGTGGAGACGGATCGACGGACGTGGCGAAACAGGTGACAACTCCCGCCCAGCCGGTGCCGGACACCACTTCGTTCGCCACTCGACGGCTGCGGTCGTTCGCCGAGGAATCGCTCGATCCGACGGCAGCCAAGGCGACTCCGACGGTCGAATCACCGAGCGCCGCACCGGCGTCGAGAACACGATCGCGAACGGCGTCGACGAGAAGTGGGTCGTCGCCCAGCACCTCGGACTGACCGATCGATACGTGCGGATGCCGCACCCGAGCTTCGGCCAACAAGGCAGGCAGGTCCACTCGGGCGTGAAAAGCACTGCCCAACAACAGCGGAACCGCGACGATGCGGGCATGCCCTGCATCGGCCAAGTCGTCGAGTACCTGCTCGACGCTGGGCTCATTCAGGTCGAGAAACGCGACGCGCACATCGAGATCCGGACGCCGTCGACGCAGGACGTCGACGGCGCGGTGGATCGTCTCGCTCGAGCGGGGATCGCGGCTGCCGTGCGCTACCGCGAGCAGAGCCGTCACGCCGGAACTGCCGACCCCAGCTCGACCGCGGCCAGTGCGTTGCCCACCAGACCGGCTGCCAGTGTGTTGCCACCGGCCGGATCGATCAGCAAGAAGCTGCCGGTGTGCCTGTTGACGGCGTAGTCGTCGGCCACGATCGGCTCGGCAACGCGAACAGAGATGCGTCCGATTTCGTTAAGTTCCAACGATTCCGGGCCCTCGTGCGCAGTGAGGTCCTGCTCGTCGAAACGCTCGACTAGCGCCCCGACGATGGCCTGGGTGGTACGAGTGCCGTGCTTGAGCAGCAGACGAGCGCCCGGGCGAAGCGGTTTCTCGGCCAGCCAGCACACCGTGGCCTCGAAGTCGCCGATCGGTTCCGGTGCGTCCTGCGGGGAGGCGATGGTGTCGCCGCGCGAGACGTCGACATCGTCGGCGAGGACGAGGGTGACGCTACGGCCGGCATGCGCGGTACGCAGCTCGCCGTCCGCGGTGTCGATGCGCTCGACTGTCGTTCGGGTGCCCGAGGGCAGGATGACGACCTCGTCGCCGACGTCGACGGAGCCCGCTGCGACCTGGCCGGCATATCCGCGGTAGTCCGGGAATTCCGCTGTGCGCGGCCGGATCACGTACTGCACGGGGAATCGCAGACCGACCCGGTGAGGTTCGGCGTCCACCGGGACCGACTCGAGGTGCTCGATGAGGGTGGGCCCGTCGTAGTACGGGGTCTTGTCGGACTTCACTGCCACGTTGTCGCCGTGCAACGCCGAGACGGGGATTTCGATGACGTCCTCGGTGGACCACCCGAGCGAGGAGGTCAGTGAATTGAATTCGGCCGAGATGTCGGCGAACACCGTCGCGGGGTCTTCGACCAGGTCGATCTTGTTGACGGCGAGCACCAGGCGCGGAACGCCGAGGAGGGCCAGAACCGCTGCATGCCTTCGGGTCTGAGTGATCACGCCTTTGCGGGCGTCGACGAGCAGGATGACCAACTGCGCCGTCGACGCGCCCGAGACGGTGTTGCGGGTGTACTGCACGTGGCCGGGGGTGTCAGCCAAAACGAAGGAGCGATTGGGCGTCGCGAAGTACCGGTAGGCGACATCGATCGTGATGCCCTGTTCGCGCTCGGCACGCAGGCCGTCGACGAGCAGCGACAGATCGGGAGTGGACAATCCTTTGTCCACCGAGGCCCGAGTGACGGCGTCGATCTGGTCTGCCAGAACGGATTTGGTGTCGTACAACAGCCGTCCGACGAGAGTGGACTTGCCGTCGTCGACGCTGCCCGCGGTGGCGAGGCGAAGAAGCTGAGTGCCGCGAGTGGAGCCTGCGGAATGACCATTGGATATGCCAGTGCTGCTCATCAGAAGTATCCTTCTCGTTTGCGGTCTTCCATAGCAGCCTCGGACACGCGGTCGTCGCCGCGAGTGGCTCCGCGTTCGGTCAGCCTGGACGCGGCGACCTCGGCCAGGATTGCCTGATTGTCGGCAGCCTCGGACAGGACGGCACCGGTGGTGGATCCGTCGCCGACAGTGCGGTAGCGCACCGACAGTGTCTGCAACTCTTCACCTTCGGCCGGTCCGCCCCAGACGCCCGGCGTCATCCACATGCCGTCGCGCTGATACACCGGGCGCTGGTGGGCGTAGTAGATGCTGGCCAACTCCACGTCGTCGCGAGCGATGTAGCGCCAGATGTCGAGTTCGGTGAAGTTGCTGAGCGGGAACACGCGCACCTGCTCGCCGGGGGAGTGCTTGCCGTTGTACAGATTCCACAGTTCCGGACGCTGCTTCTTCGGCTCCCACTGCCCGAATGCGTTGCGCAGCGAGAAGATTCGCTCCTTGGCGCGGGCGCGTTCCTCGTCGCGTCGGGCACCGCCGAACACGGCGTCGAACCGGTTCTCGGAGATCGCGTCGAGGAGAGGAACGGTTTGCAGAGGGTTGCGGATGCCGTCGGGGCGCTCGGTGAGACGTCCGTCGGCGAGGTACTCCTCGACGCTGGCCACGTGCAGGCGCAGGTTGTACTTCGCAACCACGTGGTCGCGGAAATCCAGCACCTCCTGCAGGTTGTGCCCGGTGTCGACGTGCAGCAGTGCGAACGGCAGGGGAGCGGGCCAGAAGGCCTTGATGGCCAGGTGCAGCAGAACCGTCGAGTCCTTGCCGCCCGAGAACAGGATGACGGGGCGCTCGAATTCGCCGGCCACCTCTCGGAAGATGTGGATGGCTTCGGATTCGAGTGCGTCGAGGGTGTCGAAGCGATCTGCATCGAGATGGGTGCGTCCGACGGTCGCCGTCGTGAGGTCGAGTGTCATGAGGCGTGCAACCCACATTCGGTCTTGGCCTTGCCGGCCCAACGACCGCTGCGCGGGTCGGCTCCGGGGGCAGGTTTGACGGTGCACGGTGCGCACCCGATGGACGGATATCCCTCGTCGACGAGAGGGTTGACCAGGATCGAATGTTCGTCGATGTAGGCCTGCATCTCCTCGTCCGACCACGGTGCGATTGGGTTGATCTTCACGAGGCCGAAGGCGTCGTCGAACGAGATCAACGGAGCGTTGGCGCGTGTCGGGGCCTCGACTCGCCGGATGCCGGTGACCCACGCGCTGTAGTTCGCCAGTTCCTTCTTCAGCGGCGCCACTTTGCGCATCGCGCAGCAGCGGTTCGGTTCGCGGGCGAACAGGTCCTTGCCGTCGATCGCATCCTGTTCTGCGACAGTCTTCTCGGCGCGGGCGTTGACGACGTGCACGCCGTAGACGGCCTCAACGGCATCGCGCGTTCCGATGGTCTCGGCAAAGTGGTAGCCGGTGTCGAGGAACAGGACGTCCACTCCGGGGTGAACCTGTGCGGCGAGGTGAACGAGAACCCCGTCCTGCATGTTGGAGGCGACGATGAAATCGCTACCGAAGGTGTCCTCGGTCCATTGCAACAAATCGAGCGGGCTTGCGCCGTCGAGTTCGCGGGCACCGCGCTCGGCGATGTCCTTCAGTTGGTCGACCGTCAAATTCAGTCTGGTACTCATCGCAAATCCGCCTCGTCTGCTCGCACGGCCCATTGAGCGAACCGTTCGCCGTCTTCGCGGTGCTTGTCGAAATTGCGCACCACTCTGTCGATGTAATCTCCCAGCTCGGAGCTGTTGACCTTGTGCTGACGCAACTTTCGGCCGAACGCACTGTCCAGGCCGAGGCTGCCTCCGAGGTGAACCTGGAAACCCTCGATCTGATTCCCGTCCCCGTCGTCGACCAACTGTCCCTTGAACCCGATGTCGGCGATCTGCGACCGCGCGCACGAGTTGGGGCAACCGTTGATGTTGATCGTGATCGGAACGTCGAGTCGACTGTTGATGTCGGACAAGCGCTCTTCGAGCTCGGGGACGAGAACCTGTGAGCGCTTGCGGGTTTCGGCGAACGAGAGCTTGCAGAACTCGATGCCACTGCACGCCATCAGATTCTTGCGCCAGTGCGAGGGCCGGGCAGGGAGGCCCAGCGCATCGAGGTCCGAGATCAGCTGCTCGAGCGTCTCGTCCGGAACATCGAGGACGATCAGCTTCTGATACGGCGTGAATCGGACGCGATCCGACCCGGCCTTCTCGGCGGCGTCGGCGACGGCCGCGAGGATGGTGCCGGACACGCGACCCGCGATGGGCGCGACACCGACGGCGTTGAGCCCGTTCTTGAGCTTCTGGATCCCGACATGATCACGGGGCCGAGCGGGCTTCTCGGGAGCCGGTCCGTCGATGAGCTTGCGGTGCAGGTACTCGTCCTCGAGGACCTGGCGGAACTTCTCGATGCCCCAGTCCTTGATGAGGAACTTCAGGCGCGCCTTGGTGCGAAGCCGGCGGTAGCCGTAGTCACGGAAGATCGAGACGACGCCTTCCCACACATCGGGAACGTCCGCGAGCGGAACCCAGACTCCGACGCGCTGTGCGAGCATCGGGTTGGTGGACAGGCCGCCGCCGACCCACAGGTCGAGTCCTGGTCCGTACTCGGGGTGGTTCACGCCGATGAAGGCGACGTCGTTGATCTCGTGCACTACGTCCTGCAGACCCGAGATTGCGGTCTTGAACTTGCGTGGCAGGTTCGAGTACTCGGGCTTGCCGATGTACCGCTCGACGATCTCGTCGATGGCTGACGTCGGGTCCAGAATCTCGTCGACCGCTTCGCCCGCGAGTGGGGAACCGAGCACCACACGCGGGCAGTCTCCGCATGCCTCGGTCGTCTTCAGGCCGACTGCCTCGATCCGACGCCAGATCTCGGGGACGTTCTCGACCTCGATCCAGTGGAACTGGACGTTCTCGCGATCGGAGAGGTCTGCGGTGTCGCGACCGAACTCCTGTGAGATCTGAGCCAGAGTGCGTAGCTGCTCCAGATTCAATGCACCGGCATCGCACCGGATGCGCATCATGAAGTACTTCGCCTCGAGCAGGTCGATGTTGTCGTCACCGGTGAAGGTGCCGTCGTAGCCCTGTTCACGCTGGGTGTAGAGACCCCACCAGCGGAACCGGCCGCGCAGATCGCCCTTGTCGATGCTGTCGAAACCCTGCTTCGAGTAGATGTTCTCGATGCGGGCGCGCACGTTGAGCGGGTTGTCGTCCTTCTTGGACTGCTCGTTGGCGTTGAGCGGCTCTCGATAGCCCAGAGCCCACTGGCCTTCGGCGCGACGCTTGGTCGGCCGCGGCGCTCGCTCTCGCGGTGTGGCGGAGGCAGCGTCGGTGGTCGCGTCGCTGGTCGACGACATGCAATGCTCCTGCATCTTCGGTGCGGGCCGGCTCCGATCGTTGCGCAAAAGAGCGCTCACGAGATGGTGCGGAACCGGTGGATCGAATGGACGTGCTCCAAGGAGGGCTGGGTCAGCAGCCGGTCGTGTGTCGACACGACGCGCTGCAGACACGGCCGAGATCGACGTGGCGGCGCGCCACGAGTCGAATTCCTGAGTCGGTCACGGGTGTCATTGTGCCACGTCATCGACCGGGTGCCGACCGCGGCGGCCTATTTACCCCGAAATTCCGGTAAATAGGCTGGCAGGGTGCGAGTCGTGCGTGCACAGCGCCCTGGGCGGCGCGTGGATCGGGCCGCCGGTGAACTCTGGGACACTGGAGTCCGTGAATACCGTCGTCGATACCTCCTCAGTCTTCGAGCTGCCGTCCGGCGCATTCGACGGAGTGGGGGAACGTGCGTTCGGGATCTACGTGCATGTGCCCTTCTGCGCCACGCGATGCGGGTATTGCGACTTCAATACGTATACGGCCGGAGAGCTGGGCACATCGGTGTCGCCGCAGTCCTGGTTGGAGGGTCTGCGCAGAGAACTCGACGCTGCGGCGAACCTGATCGGAACGGGCGCGGGTCGAGTACCGACAGCCGACACCGTCTTCGTCGGAGGTGGGACGCCGTCGTTGCTCGGAGGCGACGGCCTCGCGGACGTATTGGGCGCGGTCCGGTCGAGCTTCGGGCTGTCCGACGGTGCGGAAGTGACCACGGAATCGAACCCGGAATCGACGTCGCCTGCATTCTTCGAGCGGCTGCGGGACGCCGGGTTCACGCGGGTGTCGTTGGGCATGCAGTCCGCGGCGCCGCACGTTCTGGCGGTTCTGGATCGCACCCACACTCCGGGGCGAGCGGTGGCCGCAGCGAAGGAAGCGTCCGCAGCCGGCTTCGAGCACGTGAACCTCGACCTCATCTACGGAACGCCGGGCGAGCGAGACAGCGATCTCGACCAGTCCCTCGCTGCGGTGCTCGACGCGGGTGTCGACCATGTCTCCGCGTACGCACTGATCGTCGAGGACGGCACCGCCATGGCGCGAAAGGTGCGTCGAGGTGAGTTGCCCGCACCCGACGACGACGTGTTGGCGAGCCGATACGAGCGCATCGACACGGCCATGAACGCAGCGGGCCTGTCCTGGTACGAGGTATCGAACTGGGCAGCCGATGCCGATGCGCGTTGCCGGCACAACATCGGCTACTGGGACGGCGGCGATTGGTGGGGTGCCGGGCCGGGAGCGCACAGCCACATCGGCGGCACGCGATTCTGGAACGTCAAACACCCGGCCACCTACGCCGATCGGCTCGCCGCGGGCGATCTGCCGGTGCAGGGCAGTGAGCTGCTCACCGCGCAGGACCGTCATCTCGAAGAACTGATGCTGACCGTGCGTCTGCGCTCAGGAGTGCCGATGAGTCTGCTGGGGCCGACCGAGCTCGCAGCCGCCGAGCAGACCGTGGCGGACGGGTTGATGGTGCAGCGAGGCGATCACCTCGTGCTGACCGACCGCGGCCGGTTGCTCGCCGACGCCGTGGTGCGCACCATCGCCGCGGCCTGAACGATCTGTTTCAGGCTGCAGTGTTCTCGGGCTTTCGAACCCTCAGGCTCCCAGAGCGTCGTAGTCGAACACTCTGGCGTGCAACACCGTTCGACTGCGCAGCGCCGCCCGGACAGCGCGGTGCAGGCCGTCCTCGAGGTAGATGACGCCTCGGAACTGCACAGCATGGGGGAACAGGTCGCCGTAGAAGGTGGAGTCCTCGGACAACAACCGGTCGAGTTCGAGCACCTTGGTGGTGGTGACGATCTCGTCCAAACGCAGTTGGCGTGGAGGAATTCTCGACCAGTCCCTGATGGACAGGCCGTGCTCCGGGTAGGGCTTTCCGTCTCGTACACCCTTGAAGATCATCGCGAGCCTCGAACCGCTGGACCGAATCGAAAGACAGTTTCCACTCGGACCACAGTAAGGCCTTGCACGAGCATGCGTTCCTCGGCTACTAGACTCGAGCGACGATTGGCAACGAGAACGGAGGTGGGCACCGATGTCGAGCACCGACGACAGGCGGTTCGAGGTTCTGCGAGCGATCGTGGCGGACTACGTGTCCACTCAGGAGCCCGTCGGATCGCGTGCTCTGGTCGAGCGTCACAACTTGGGTGTGTCGAGTGCGACCGTGCGCAACGACATGGCTGTCCTCGAGGCCGAGGGCTACATCGCCCAACCGCACACCAGCTCCGGGCGGGTGCCGACCGACAAGGGCTACCGCCAGTTCGTGGACCGGATCGCCGACGTCAAACCGTTGTCAGCGGCCGAGCGCCGCGCCATTCTGGAGTTTCTCGAGAACGGCGTCGACCTGGACGATGTGCTGCGCCGCGGGGTTCGACTGCTCGCTCAGCTGACCCGGCAGGTAGCCGTGGTTCAGTACCCGACGCTGTCGGCGTCCTCGGTTCGACATCTGGAGGTCGTCGCTCTCACACCGGCTCGGCTGCTGTTGGTGCTCATCACCGACTCCGGCCGGGTCGATCAGCGCATCGTCGAACTCGGTGACGTCATCGACGACGAGAACTTGGCCCAGTTGCGGCGGTTGCTCGGCGGCGCACTGGAAGGCAAGCGGCTGGCGGCGGCGTCCGCAGCCGTGGCCGAGCTGGCCGAGAATGCACCTCCCGCCCTGCGTGACGCGATGATTCGTTCGGCCACGGTGCTGGTGGAATCGCTCGTCGAACATCCCGAGGAGCGGCTGGTTCTCGGCGGAACGGCCAATCTGACGCGCAACGCGGCGGACTTCGCGGGCGACGCAGGGTTTCCGGGATCGCTCCGAGCGGTACTCGAAGCGCTGGAAGAGCAAGTGGTGGTACTCAAGCTGCTCGCCGTGACGCAGGACACCCGCACCGTCACCGTGCGTATCGGCGAGGAGACGCAGGTCGAGGAGATGCGCGGAACATCGGTGATTTCCACCGGATACGGCTCTGCTGGCATGGTCCTGGGAGGGATGGGCGTTCTCGGCCCCACCCGAATGGACTATCCAGGAACAATCGCGTCGGTCGCGGCGGTTGCCAGGTACATCGGCGAGGTCCTGGCCGAGCGCTGACGCGAGCCGACGACTAATCGTCGGCCGCGGGGGCACAGCGGCCGCGACACAGCATCAACGAACGAGATTCATCTTCTAGGACGAAAGAGACGACGTGGCACGGGATTATTACGGGACTTTGGGCGTCGGCCAGCAGGCGACGGACCAGGAGATCAAACGCGCTTACCGCAAATTGGCGCGAGAGTTGCACCCGGACGTGAACCCGGACGAGGCCGCACAGGCCCGGTTCAAGGACATTTCCACCGCATACGAGGTGCTCTCCGATCCGGAGAAGCGTCGAATCGTCGACCTCGGCGGCGATCCTTTGCAGCAAGGCGGCGGCGGTGGTGGCGGCGGATTCGGTGGTGCCGGATTCGGCGGCGGCCTCGGCGATGTCTTCGAAGCGTTCTTCGGCGGTGGCGCAGGCGGTGGACAGCGCGGGCCCAAGGGACGCGTACAACCCGGAGCCGATTCGCTGCTGCGAACCAAACTCACCCTCGACGAATGCGCCACCGGCGTCACCAAGCACATCACCGTCGACACGGCGATCCTGTGCGACCTGTGCACCGGCTCGGGCACCAACGGCGATTCCAAGCCCGTTCGGTGCGAGACCTGTGGCGGTGCCGGCGAAGTGCAGTCGGTGCAGCGCTCGTTCCTCGGCCAGGTCATGACCAGCCGTCCGTGCCCCACCTGCCGCGGTGCAGGCGAGACCATCCCGGACCCCTGCCGAAAGTGCGGCGGCGACGGCCGGGTGCGTTCGCGTCGGGACATCTCGGTGAAGGTCCCGGTCGGCGTCAGCAACGGCATGCGCATCAGGTTGGCCTCGCAGGGCGAGGTCGGGCCGGGTGGCGGCCCCGCAGGCGATCTCTACGTGGAAATCGTGGAGCAGCAGCACGAGGTGTTCGTCCGTGACGGCGACGATCTGCACTGCACCGTTCGCGTCCCGATGGTCGACGCGGCACTCGGTACGTCGGTGACGGTCGACGCCATCATCGACGGCCCGACCGAGATCTCGATCGAGCAAGGGACACAACCGAACTCGACGACGGTGCTGCGCGGGCACGGGATGCCCAAGCTCCGTTCCGGTATCCGCGGTGACCTGCACGCCCACCTCGAGGTCATCGTGCCGACCAAGCTGGACAGCAAGCAGACCCACCTGCTCGAACAGCTCAAGACCATGCGCGACCGCGATTCGGCGGAGGTCGTCACCACCGGTTCGGCGCACAGCGGCGGCCTGTTCTCGCGGTTGCGGGAAGCCTTCAGCGGGCGCTGATTCATGGCCCCCACGGTCTTCTATCTCACGCCGCTGCCGGCCGTGGGAGAGCTCGCCGTGCTCGACGGCAAAGAAGGTCATCACGCCGCGACCGTGCGGCGGATCCGAGTCGGCGAGCGGCTGCTGCTCAGTGACGGTGCCGGCGGTCTGGCCGACACGGTCGTCGTCGGTGCCGAGAAGAACCGACTCGAACTGACGGTGCAGTCGCGCACGGACATGCCGCGAGCCACGCCCACGGTGACGCTGGTTCAGGCGTTGCCGAAGGCGGACCGCTCCGAACTGGCGATCGAGCTGGCCACCGAGGCCGGGATCGACGCCGTGGTGCCGTGGCAGTCGGCGCGATGCGTCGCTCGCTGGGAAGGGCCCAAGGCGACCAAGGGGGTCGCGCGCTGGCGCAGTACCGCCGCCGAGGCGGCCAAGCAATCGCGTCGCGCATACATCCCCGAGGTCTCCGAGTTGCACGATTCACGCTCGGTGTACGCCTTCGTGAACCGGATCGTGGCGGGCGGCGGCATCGTCGCCGTCCTGCACGAAGCGGCCACCTCGGCATTCCGCGACCTGCCGTTCGATTCGGTGCCCGAGGTCGCGATCGTCGTCGGACCCGAGGGTGGCCTCGACGACAGAGAGATCGCGGCTCTGACCGAGGCAGGCGCGACCCCGGTGGTGCTGGGGCCGACGGTGCTGCGAACCTCGACGGCCGGAGCTGTTGCGTTGGGAGCTCTCGGCGTTCTGACGACACGGTGGGCGCAACTTCCGCCCGATTTCCCGAACGCATGAGCGTTCGCATCAAGATCGCGTACGGCGAGCATCCGGAACAGTTCGGTCACCTCTATCTGCCGTCCGCGCCGGTCACGCCCGCGACACCGGTGGTCGTGATCGTGCACGGTGGATTCTGGAGTGGGCAGTACGCGTCGAATCTGGGCACCCAGTTCGCCCGAGCTGTCGCCGGAGCCGGTGCGGTGGCCTGGAACATCGAGTACAGACGCGTCGGTGCGGGCGGGCACTGGCCGGAGATGCAAGCCGACGTGCGCGCCGCACTCGACGCCGTGGTCGGGGTGGTACAGCACCACGCCCCGGTCGGTGTCGACGATGTCCGCGTCATCGGGCACTCGGCGGGCGGCCACCTGGCAGTGTGGCTCGGCGGCGAAACCGACACGACGGTCCGGCCGTCGCGCATCGTCTCGCAGGCGGGTGTCCTCGATCTGGAGCCGCGCGGTGCGTCGGGACGTACCAATCCGGCGGTCGAGGCCCTGCTGCAGGCCCGCTACGACGACGAGCCCCAGCTGTACCGGTCGGCCTCACCTCTGGCCCGACTACCCATCGGCATCCCGACGATCTGTCTGCACGGATCCGATGACCTTCAGGTCCCGGCTTCGCAGAGCTCGAGGTACGTCGAGGCCGCACGAGCCGCGGGCGACGACGCGGAGCCGGCGATCGTGCCGGGCGAGGACCACTTCGCCTTCCTGAACCCGGATTCGCGGTGCTGGGCGCTCTCGCTCGAGGCCGTCCTGGGCGAGCGCCGTGGGTAATAGGAATGCGCATCGATCCTGCGGCGTTAAACTTGGTCCGAGCGCGACCTGACGGACGCGTTCGAAACATCAGCGTCACCGGTCGAAACAAGAGAGCAGGCCATAGCCACCACGTGAGTGAACACAGCGAATTTCCCGCCGAGCGCGACGTTCGGTCCACCTTGGAGCTCGCCCCCGAAGCAGTGATGCCGCTGCTGGGACAGTCCGACGAGAACCTCCGGGCGCTCGAGCAGATGCTGACGGCCGACATCCACGTACGAGGAAACGCCGTGACGCTCACCGGGAAGGTGCCCGATGTGGCGTTGGCCGAGCGGGTGATCACCGAATTGGCGGCATTGGCCAAACGTGCTCAGCCACTGACTCCCGACGCAGTGCGCCGGTCGATCGCCATGCTCACCGAGGGGGTGTCGGATTCTCCCGCCGAGGTGCTGAGCCTGGACATTCTGTCGCGTCGAGGCAAGACCATTCGGCCCAAGACGTTGAACCAGAAGCGCTACGTCGACGCGATCGATGCCAACACGATCGTGTTCGGAATCGGTCCTGCCGGAACGGGCAAGACCTACCTGGCCATGGCCAAGGCAGTGCAGGCATTGCAGACCAAGCAGGTCAGCCGCATCATCCTGACGCGGCCTGCGGTGGAGGCAGGTGAGCGTCTGGGCTTTCTGCCCGGAACCTTGCACGAGAAGATCGACCCGTATCTGCGTCCACTGCACGACGCCTTGCACGACATGATGGACGACGAGGCCATCCCCAAGCTGATGCAGGCCGGAGTCATCGAGGTCGCGCCGCTCGCCTACATGCGTGGCCGTACGCTCAACGACGCGTTCATCATTCTCGACGAGGCGCAGAACACCACGGCCGAACAGATGAAGATGTTCCTCACGCGTCTCGGTTTCGGATCGAAGATCGTCGTCACCGGAGACGTGACGCAGGTCGACCTACCCGGCGGTGCCCGGTCGGGCCTTCGTGCGGCGTCGGAGATTCTCACCGACGTGGACGACATCCACTTCGCGCAACTGACCAGTAGTGACGTGGTGCGTCACCGGCTCGTCTCGGAAATCGTCGACGCCTACGAGCGCTTCGAGTCCGCATCGGAAGGCGTCATCGCGAACCGCGCGCAACGCCGTGCCGGTGGGCCGCGTTCGGCGAGAAGATGATTCAGGCGTACGGAAACGGCAATGCAGGCAACGAGAGCGTGGGTAGTGGCTAGATGAGTATCGAAGTGTCCAACGAGTCGGGGATGGACATCTCCGAGCCCGAACTGGTCTCGGTCGCACGGTTCGCGATCGCAGGCATGGACGTGCACCCCGCTGCGGAACTGTCCATGGTGCTGGTGGATTCGGCAACCATGGCAGATCTGCACATGCGCTGGATGGATCTGCCCGGCCCCACCGACGTGATGTCGTTTCCGATGGACGAGCTCGAACCGGGCGGTCGGCCCGATGCTCCCGAGCCCGGACCGGCGATGCTCGGAGACATCGTGCTGTGCCCGTCCTTCGCGGCGGATCAGGCCGCGGCAGCAGGACATTCGCTCGAACACGAGCTCGCGCTGCTCACCGTGCACGGCGTGCTGCACCTGCTCGGCTACGACCACGCCGAGCCGGACGAAGAGAAGGAAATGTTCGAGCTGCAGAACCGTCTGCTGGCCGAATGGTACGAAGACGCCAGGCGGGCGGAGCAGGCAGCCGAACAGGCCGTTCGAGACGCTCGGCTGCTCGGCAAGGCCGGCTTCGTCGACGGTCTCGACCGATGATGTGCGTGTTCGGACCAGCGGGAGTGCGGGGTCCTAGCGCGTGAGCAGTGCTGCCGCACTCATCGTCTTCGCCGTTCTGCTGGTTCCTCTCGGCGGCTTGTTCGCCGCCGTCGATTCGGCCCTGAACACCGTCTCGCGGGCGCGAATCGAAGACATGGTCAAGGACGAGCGACCGGGTGCCACCGGCCTCGTCGTCGTGGTTGCCGACCGCCCGCGGTACGTCAATCTCATGGTGCTGCTTCGTATTCTGTGCGAAATCGGCGGCACGGTGCTGCTCGCAGGCGGCCTGACCCAATTGATCGACTCGACCACCGCGCTCGTGATCACCGCTGTGGCAATGGTTTTGGTCAGTTACGTCGTGATCGGCGTCGGTCCGAGAACGCTGGGTAGGCAGAACGCGTACTCGATCGCGCTCGCCGCAGCGTTGCCGTTGCGCGCCCTCGGCTGGCTCCTCGGGCCGATCAGCAGGCTGCTCATCCTCATCGGTAACGCGATCACCCCGGGCAAGGGATTTCGCAACGGCCCGTTCGCATCCGAGATCGAGCTACGTGAGCTCGTCGACATGGCTCGCGAGCGCGGAGTCGTGGCCGACGACGAACGCCGAATGATTCAATCGGTGTTCGAGCTGGGCGATACCTCGGCCCGCGAGGTCATGGTGCCGCGGCCCGAGATGGTGTGGATCGAATCCGACAAGTCGGCGGGGCAGGCGACGTCGCTGGCCGTGCGCAGTGGGCACTCTCGCATCCCGGTGATCGGCGAGAACGTGGACGATATCGTCGGCGTGGTGTACCTCAAAGACCTTGTGCAGCAGACGTATTACTCCACCGACGGTGGGCGAGGCGTACAGGTCTCCGAACTGATGCGTCCGGCGGTGTTCGTGCCGGACTCCAAGCCGCTCGACAGTCTTCTCGCCGAGATGCAGCGAGACCGAAACCATATGGCGTTGTTGGTCGACGAGTACGGCGGCATCGCGGGCCTGGTGACCATCGAGGACGTCATCGAGGAGATCGTCGGCGAAATCGCCGACGAATACGACTCGGACGAGGTAGCACCCATCGAGCAACTCGAAGACGGACGGTTCCGGGTGTCCTCGCGGGTACCGCTCGAGGATCTGGGCGAAATCTTCGGTATCGACATCGAATCCGAGGAGGTCGATACCGTCGGCGGACTCCTCGGCTACGAGCTCGGCCGAGTGCCGCTGCCCGGTTCCGAAGTGACCACTCACGGATTGTTGCTGCGCGGCGAGGGCGGAGCCGACCCCAAGGGCCGCGTCCGCATCACCACCGTGCTGGTCGAAAAGCTCGAACCCGACGAAGAATCCACCGAGGACGACGACTCGTCGGACGTCACTCACCAACACTGAAATCTGGAGGTGCTCGATGTCCGAGCAACACACCGAAGAGTTCCGATCCGGATTCGTCTGTTTCGTAGGCCGGCCCAACACCGGCAAGTCGACCCTGACCAATGCACTGGTGGGGTCGAAGATCGCCATCACGTCCTCGCGGCCCCAGACCACGCGCCACACGATCCGCGGCATCGTGCACCGCGACCACGCGCAACTGATCCTTGTCGACACCCCGGGGCTGCACCGACCGAGAACGCTTCTGGGCCAACGCCTCAACGACCTGGTGCAGGACACCTACTCCGAGGTCGACGTCATCGGACTGTGCATCCCCGCCGACGAGAAGATCGGACCGGGCGACCGATGGATCCTCGAACAAGTGCGGCACATCGCGCCGAAGACCACCCTGATCGGCATCGTGACCAAGATCGACAAGGTCAAGAAGGAACGCGTCGTACAGCAGTTGATGTCGTTGTCGAAGTTGCTGGGCGAGAATTCGCACGTGATCCCGGTATCGGCCGAATCCGGTGAGCAGATCGAGAAGCTCGTCGACCTCCTGGCCTCCGAATTGCCGCCGGGTCCCGCCTTCTATCCCGACGGGGAACTGACGGACGAGCCGGAGGAAATCCTCATGGCCGAGCTGATCCGCGAGGCAGCGCTCGAAGGTGTCCGCGACGAGCTCCCGCACTCGCTGGCAGTGGTCATCGAGGAGGTCGTGCCGCGCGAGGGCCACGACAACATGCTCGATGTGCACGCGATCCTGTACGTCGAACGGTCCAGCCAGAAGGCCATCATCATCGGCAAGGGCGGTTCGCGACTCAAAGAGGTCGGCACCGCGTCGCGACTGCAGATCGAGAAATTGCTCGGTACCCGCATCTACCTGGATCTGCACGTCAAGATCGCCAAGGACTGGCAGACCGACCCCAAGCAGATGGGCAAGCTCGGCTTCTGACGTGCCCTGACGAGCAGGCTACGAGGTGTCGCTCACCCGGTTCCACCACGGCTCGGGGCGTCGGCGATGCCACTGCAGTACGTTCTCGAGTTGAGCGGCCACCGAGACCAGCAGAGGCTCTGTGGATTCGTGGCCCATCAGCTGCAGACCGATCGGTAGACCGGCTTTCGTCAGTCCCGCGGGGACGTTGACGCTGGGCCAACCGAGGACGTTCCACGGCCACGTGTACGGGCAGTGTTCGGTGATCACACGGTCGGTGTCGGCGTTGGAGATGCCGTCGATGGCGTCGACTCGCGGAGGCGGCGTGGCCGTCGTCGGGGCGAGCACGATGTCGTAGTCGTCGAAGAACTGGCCGATGCGGCGGGCTATCCGTGGCTCCGCCGCGCGGGCTGCCCGCAGCGGTGCGCCGGCGAGGGCGCGTCCGCTCCGGGCGTTGGCTCGGGTGCGGGGGTCGGCCAGAGACGGGTCGGGCAGGCGGTCGAGCCAGGCCGCGACTCCGGCCAACGACCGCGGTAAGAAGTTGAGCCCCAACAACATTCCGTACGCAGGATCGTCGACGACCACACGGTGACCGAGCAACCGCAGCACGGCAGCCATCTCGTACGCCGCAGCCGTGATCTCGGGATCCAGTGCCGCGGGTGTCGGAATGAACGGCTTGCGCAGACTCAACGCGATGCGCAGCGAACCGGGGTCGCGGCCGACGGCGTCAGAGACGGTCAGCGGAGTCGGCCGGTGCAGATCGCCGTCGTGCCCACCGGAGACCACGTCGAGAAGCAGGGCTGCGTCGGCCACCGTTCGGGCGAGCGGACCGATGACGGTGATGCCGTTGAACGCCTCGGCATCGGGCCAGGTGGAAATTCGGCCGCGCTGCGGCTTGATGCCGACGAGGTTGGTCCACGACGCCGGGATGCGCACCGAGCCGGCACCGTCGGAACCCAGAGCGGCGGAAACCAATTCGGCTGCGACCGCGGCAGAACTGCCACCGGAGGAACCGCCCGGAGTCCGGTCTCGGTGCCACGGATTCCTCGTGTGGCCGAACGATCCGCCCGTGAACGGCCATTGCCCGAGTTCGGGACTGTTGGTCTTTCCCACGATGATCGCCCCTGCAGCACGCAGTCGGCGGACCACCTCGGAGTCCTCGGTGGCCAGCGGAAACCGGCCTGCGCAGCCGAATGCGGTCGGTTCGCCGACGATGTCGACGTCGTCCTTGACTGCGATCGGAACGCCGAGCAGGGGAGCGGACGAGCCCGCAGCAATCAGCCGATCGGCCTCGGCGGCTTCGGTGAGGGCGGCATCGCGTCGCACGATCCGGAACGCGTTGAGGGTGGGTTGACTGCGTTCTATGCGATCCAGTGCAGCGGTGACCACCTCGACCGAGGTGACGCGTCTCGACGCGAGTTCGGCAGCCTGAGCAACGAGTGTCGACCGATGGAAATCCACGTGTGCACAGTATCGACTCACCGTCAGCGCGGGAACGATCTTCGTCGACGCCCACGTGGGACACTGGAGAGCGTGAGGCCATACCGTGACAACGCAGTCGTCCTGCGCCAGCACAAGCTGGGTGAGGCCGATCGCATCGTCACGTTGCTGACCAGGGAGAACGGCATCGTCCGTGCGGTGGCCAAGGGGGTGCGCCGCACCAAGTCCAAGTTCGGCGCACGGCTGGAGCCGTTTGCGCACATCGACGTCCTGCTCTATCCCGGACGCAACCTCGACATCGTCACTCAGGTGCACACGGTGGACGCGTTCGGCGGGGACATCGTTGCCGATTACGGCCGGTACACCACCGGCTGCGCAGTCCTCGAAACCGCCGAGCGTCTGGCCGGCGAAGAACACGCCCCCGCGCAGCGCCTGCATCAGCTGACCGTCGGCGCGCTGCGTGCCCTTGCGCAGCACATGCGGCCGCCCGAGTTGGTACTCGACGCGTATCTGCTGCGTGCGATGGGTTTCGCCGGATGGGCTCCCGCACTGACGGACTGCGCTCGATGCGCTGCGGTGGGGCCGCATCGTGCGTTCCACGTCGCCGCGGGTGGCGCTGTGTGCGTGCATTGCCGACCGCCGGGATCTGCGACGCCATCGACCGGTGTTCTGGATTTGATGGTGGCCCTCGAACGAGGGGAGTGGGACTACACCGTCACCACCTCCGATGCGGTCCGAAAGCAGGCCAGTGGCCTGGTGGCGGCTCATCTGCAGTGGCACCTCGAACGCCAGCTCCGCACACTTCCGCTCATCGAGCGCTCGCATCCACACCAGGTGCCGCTGGCCCAACCTGACTCCGTGTTCGCCGACACCGTCGGGCAGGATGGGGACCGTGATTCGACGACGCGAGCCGCAACACCGGCCTGACGAACGGCCGGCGGTTCGCCCGCCGGACCCGCACCCCTCGGGTGCGCGGCCGCCGATCTTGCAGCCGGAGCTGATTCCTCGTCACGTCGCTCTGGTCATGGACGGTAACGGCCGGTGGGCTCAGGATCGTGGATTGCCGCGAACCGCAGGGCACGAGCAGGGCGAAGCAGTACTGATGGATGCCGTCTGTGGCTGCATCGAAATCGGTGTGCAGTGGTTGTCTGCGTACGCTTTCTCGACGGAGAACTGGAAGCGCAGTCCCGACGAGGTCAAGTTCTTGATGGGTTTCAATCGCGACGTGATCCGGCGTCGACGAGACGAGATGAACGAGATGGGTGTGCGGGTGCGCTGGGCAGGTCGGCGACCGCGACTGTGGGGCAGCGTCATCAAAGAACTCGAAGTGGCCGAGGAGCTGACGAAGCACAACACGGTGATGACGCTGACCATGTGTGTCAATTACGGCGGGCGAGCCGAAATTGCCGACGCCACAAGGGAAATCGCGCGTCAGGTTGCCGCCGGAAAGATCAACCCGGAAAAGATCACCGAGGCGACCGTCGCGAAGTACCTCGACGAGGCGGACATGCCCGACGTCGACCTGTTCCTGCGTCCCTCGGGGGAGCAGAGAACCTCCAATTTCCTGCTGTGGCAGTCGGCCTACGCGGAGTTCGTGTTCCAGAAGAAACTGTTCCCCGATTTCGATCGTCGAGATCTGTGGGAGGCCTGCATCGAATTCGCGTCGCGGGACCGACGATTCGGTGGAGTGAAATATGAGTGACGATGTATCTGGCCTCACCTTGCAGACGCGGGCTCAGTTGGCGTTGGCGCAGTTCGCCACTGTCACTGTGGGGGAGGAAGGCTCTCTGGGGTTCGACTATGCAGGTGCGCTGTGCTCGCTACGCGCGGTGCAGCTCTCGCCGGAGCTCGAGGTGCTTTCGCTCACCGCGGTGCTGGCGTGGGATCGACCGCTCAAGCCCGCACTACACAAGAAGGTAGCCGACCGCAATGCCGATTCGCAGTTCGGCGCGATTTCGGTCAACACCCACGACAAGCTGGCAGATGTGTTGTTGCGCTACACCTTTCCGGCCAACGGGTTGGACGACGAAGCGATGTTGACGATGTTGATTCTGGTGCTCGCCGGGGTCGAGAAGGCCCGCGAGGGTTTGCTGCCCTGAACGGTCGTCTAAGGTAAGCCTTTACTTACTCACGTGAAGGCGGTTGCAATGGCGGTTCGAGTATCCAGAATGCTGACGGCAGTGGTGGCGGTGATGGCCATCGGCGCGTCCGCAACTGCCTGCTCCACAGCAGAACCCGACGACAGCGCGGCCCAGTCTGCGGACGGTGTTTTCCCGGTGGTCATCGACCACATCTACGGCAGCACGACCGTTCCGGAGAAGCCCACCCGCATAGTCACGCTCGGGGTGTCCGACGCCGATGCCGTCATCGCGCTCGGAACCGTCCCGGTCGGAAACACCGGATACACCTTCTACGAGACCGGACTCGGTCCGTGGACCGACGAGTTGGTGGGCGACGCACCACTGACGCTGCTGGGCTCGGAGTCCGAACCGAACTTCGAGCTGATCGCTTCTCTGCAACCGGATCTGATCACCGGGCTGAACGCCGGCTTCGACGAGGCCACCTACGCGCAACTCAGTGACATCGCCCCGACCGTCGCTCGACCGGCCGGATCGGCGGCATACGCCGTCGATCGCGAGGTGGCAACCGACACCATCGCCCGCGCGATGGGCGAATCCGATCGTGGCAAGAAGCTGAACGCCCAGACCACGGCTGCACTCGAACAGGTTCGAGCCGCACATCCGGAGTTCGCGGGTAAGACTGCCGCCGTGGTACTTCCGTACGACGGTCAGTTCGGCGCATATCTGCCGGGGGACGCGCGGGGGACGTTCGTCACGTCATTGGGCTTCGGGATTCCGGACCCGATCCTGGCCGAGGACAACGGAACCAACTTCTTCGTTCCGGTCTCGGCTGAGAACATCTCGAAGCTCGACGCCGATGTGGTGCTCTATCTCGGCACCGGCGACGACAACGACGTCGTGGCGGAGAATCCAATCTTCGGAACACTGACAGCCGCCCGCAACGACGCCATCGTTCCGTTGTCCACCGATCAGCGTGGGGCGATCACGTACAACTCGGTGCTGTCCATTCCGTTCGCCATCGATTCGGTGGTGCCTCGCCTGGCGGGTGCGGTGGGGTGAGAGCTGGTCAGTGATCGGCCGTGCTGCACTGACTGCAGGTGCCGAATATCTCGATCGTGTGGCTCACGTCGCTGAAGCCGTTGGACTCGGCGACACTCTGCGACCACTTCTCGACGGTGGGACCCTCGACCTCGACGGTGAATCCGCATGCTCGGCACACCAGGTGGTGATGATGGCCCGAGGAGCAACGCCGGTAGACCGACTCGCCGTTGTCGGTACGCAGGACGTCGACCGTTCCTGCGTCGGCGAGAGTCTGCAGTGTGCGGTACACGGTGGTCAGGCCGATACCCTCGCCGCGCTTGCGCAGCTCGTCGTGCAGATCCTGCGCGGACTTGAACTCCTCGATGGTGTCGAGCAGGTCCGAGATCGCACTTCGTTGTTTGGTGGCGCGCACTCCGACCACGACGGGTCGTCTCGGAGTGGCGGTATCGGTCGTCTTCTCGGTCACAGGTTTCGGCCTTCCTCGGCGTGAGCCACGGCGTCGACGACGATGTGGGAGAGATGGTCGTCGACCAGTCGGTACAGGACCTCGCGGCCGTTACGTTCTCCGCGGACCACACCGGCCGCCTTGAGAACCCGCAGATGCTGGCTGATCAACGGCTGTGTCACACCGAGGGCGACGACGAGTTCGTGAACGCAGCGCTCGGATTCTCGGAGCTGCAGGACGATCGCAATCCGAACCGGTGCGGCCAGTGCACGCAGGATGTCGCCGGCCGCGGCCAAGGTCTCCTTCGGCGGAAGTAACGCCGGGGGAGTGGCGGCGAACGGGTCGTCGTGCACCGGGCGTTCCGGATCCTGCAGATGCGCCGCCCTCTCCATGGACGAGTCGGTTCTGTGGGTGTGCACCGTGGACATGGCTGCGGCTCCTTCGGTCACCGGTCGGTTGTCGAATTCTCCCTGCACGGTCGACGTCATGAACTCAGGCTAGTGCAGTCATCGTTATTGCAAATCATATTCATTGTGATATGCACAGGTGCGCATGTCAATTTCGGTGCCCGACCGCTGTTCGGAATCGACGACCGAGCCAGATAGTCTGATCAGGGCGAAAACCGCCCACGTCACCTCGTACACGATGTAACCGAAGATGGAGAGCTCCGCCAGTGGCACCCAAGTCCAAGGTCGAAACCGTCGCCAACCTCGCCAAGCGCAGAGGTCTCGTCTACCCGTGCGGCGAAATCTACGGCGGTACGAAGTCGGCCTGGGACTACGGTCCGCTCGGCGTCGAGCTCAAGGAGAACATCAAGAAGCAGTGGTGGCGCAACATGGTCACCAGCCGCGACGACACCGTCGGGCTCGACTCGTCGGTGATTCTGCCGCGCCAGGTGTGGGAGGCCTCCGGCCACGTCGAGACGTTCTCCGATCCGCTCGTCGAGTCGCTGCACACCCACAAGCGCTACCGTGCCGATCACCTCATCGAGGCCTACGAGGAGAAGCACGGCCACCCGCCCGAGAACGGACTCGCCGATATCCGCGACCCGGAGACCGGTGAGCCCGGTTCGTGGACCGAGCCGCGCGCATTCTCCGGCCTGCTCAAGACCTTCCTCGGCCCGGTCGACAACGAAGAGGGGCTGCATTACCTTCGCCCCGAGACCGCCCAGGGCATCTTCGTCAACTTCGCCAACGTGCTGACGACCTCACGCAAGAAGCCGCCGTTCGGCATCGGCCAGATCGGCAAGAGCTTCCGCAACGAGATCACACCGGGAAACTTCATCTTCCGCACTCGCGAGTTCGAGCAAATGGAGATGGAGTTCTTCGTCAAGCCCGGCGAGGACGACGAGTGGCATCAGTACTGGATCGACTACCGCATGAAGTGGTACACCGATCTCGGCATCGATCCGGAGAACCTGCGGCTGTACGAGCACGCCAAGGAAAAGCTGTCGCACTACTCCAAGCGCACCGTCGACATCGAGTACCGCTTCGGCTTCCAGGGCAGCGCCTGGGGTGAGCTCGAGGGCGTCGCAAACCGCACCGATTACGACCTGACGGTGCACTCGAAGGCGTCGGGCCAGGACCTGAGCTACTACGAGCAGGCCACCGACACCCGGTACACCCCGTACGTCATCGAGCCGGCCGCCGGCTTGACTCGGTCGCTGATGGCGTTCCTCGTCGACGCGTACACAGAGGACGAGGCCCCCAACGCCAAGGGCGGCGTCGACAAGCGTGTCGTGCTCAAGCTCGATCGTCGTCTTGCCCCGGTGAAGGTCGCGGTGCTCCCGCTCTCGCGTAACGCCGACCTGACGCCGAAGGCGAAAGATCTTGCGCAGCAACTGCGTCAGTACTGGAACGTGGAATTCGACGATGCCGGAGCCATCGGCCGTCGCTACCGTCGCCAGGACGAGATCGGTACCCCGTTCTGCATCACCGTCGACTTCGACACCCTCGACGACCACGCCGTCACCATTCGTGAGCGCGACACGATGGCACAGGAGCGCGTGGCTCTCGATCAGGTCGAGGGCTATATCGCCGCCCGTCTGATCGGCGCGTAGGGCTGTAGGCAATACACAGGGCCCGATCTCTCGGTGGCGGATTCTAGGGGTCCTCGCAACACCTGATGGTCAGATGCCTGTCAGTAGATCACGTAAACGCTCGGCTGGAGTTTTCCAGCCGAGCGTTTTGCGTGGACGGGAGTTGAGGCGGTGGGCAACGTTCGGCCGCGCTGACATTCCCGTCCTCACGGTCCAACGCCTCGAAAAACCGCACCTTCAACCCAGCACATGCCACGATCCCCGCAACTCCCTCAAATCGAGGGTGTTGCGGGGATCGTTAGAACCCGCCGGTGAGAGATCGGGCCCTGTCGCATGTCTGGGTCGAATCAGAAGCGGCCGCCGCCGCCACCGAAGCCGCCGCCTCCGCCTCCACCGCCGCCGAAGCCCCCGCCGCCGAATCCACCACCGAATCCGCCTCCGCCTCCGCGCAGCACGCTGTTGATCAGGATTCCGCCGAGCACGGCGCCTGCTACGTTGCCGCCGCTACTGCCGCCGCGTGGGCCGTGCCGATTTTCCCAGTTCTGCACATCGGACTGGGCGATCTGCGACGCGCGCGAAGCCAATTGGCTGGCGGCATGCGCGTGCTTGAGAGCCTCGTCGGGATTGTCCGGCTCGAGCTGACGAGCTGCACCGAGATGCCGTTCGGCTTCGGACAAACGCGTTCGAGCATCGGCACCCACGCCGCCGCGGCGCGTCGAGATGTAGTCCGCAGCAGCAGTGATCTGCGCCTGAGCAGCCGCGATATCGCGTTCCAGACGCGCACGCAGCTGATCCTCGGCGGCCTTCTCGGCCGATGCTTCGTCGACGATCTTCTCGAGTTCGGAATCTGCTGCGGCAAGGGCGGTGTAACTACCGAGCGGATCGCTCGACTGTGCCGCCTCGGCCTTCTTCAATGCCGTCTGTGCCGCAGTCATCGCCGCCTGCAGTTCGGTGCCGCCGTGTTCGGCCAGTCCGCGAGCCTGCTCGATGTCCCGGCGGACGTCCGCGATGGCGTCGGGCAGGGTGGCTATTGCGTGCCGTATGTCGTCGCGGGCGTGGTCGACTCCGTCGAGCAGTGACTTCGCCTGATCGACGGCTCGTTCCGCGGTCCGAATCGCTGTGACGGCCGGGCCCTGCTTACCGGGCGGCAGTGCTGCGGCCTTGCGGCCGGCTTCGATGTTCTCCTCGGCCAGCGCAACTCGATCCTTGGCCATCGTGACGTTGTCGGCAATCGATTTCAATGCGGTCTCGGAGAATTCCGAATGCAGTTGAGCGAGTACGGCTTCGGACTGCGGAATGCGCACCGTCAAGCCGATGATGGCTTGGGTGAGCTCGTCGAGATGCGAACCGGCGTTCATGACGAGGTCGCGGAATCCGTCGAATTCCTCGACCCGAGAGTCGAGTTCGCGATCTGCCTGGCCGCACGAGGAGATGATTTCGACGAGCATCGCCCGTCGCTGATCGGGGGTTTCAGGAATGGCGTCGTCGAGCCGCTGACGGATCTCGAAGGCAGAGGCCAGAGCTTTCTTTGCGTTGTCGTACGCCGTGATGAAGGGAGCGGCTGCCGAATCGCCGAATTCGCCTCGGGCCAAGGTCAATTCCTCCTCGCTGGCTCGCACGGCGTTGTCGGTCTCGATCAGAATTTCCTTGGCGCGGGTGTCGAGAACGTCGATCGGGAATTGGGCCAATGCTGCCGGGTCGCTCGGGTCGATCTTCGCCACCGCTTCCACCTCGGCGGCCACTCGAGCCTTCTTGCGCCGTGAGGAGTAGACAACAGCTCCGCCGCCTGCGACGGCCAACACCCCGACACCGATCAGCAGCGGTGCCGACGACCCACCTCCACCGCTCGACGCATAGGCCTCGCCGAGAGCGCCGGCCGCCGCTATGGCCGCTCCCGACCAATCCTCTTCGCCCAGCGCAGGTTCGACGTCGTTGACACGAATGTCGTCCTGCTCCGCCGTGGTGATCTGTGAGAGCCCGGTGTTGACGCCGAGGTAGTACGACCGATCGACGGTCGCCACTGCGAGCAGGACGTCTCGCTGACCGAGATCGCTCCGTTCGTACGTCTGCCGTGCCCAGTCGGCCGCCGACATGTTGTCGAAATCCGCAACGTAGGTGACCCACAGCCTGAGCTGACTGCCGCCGTACAGGTCGTCGATGGACGTCTGTACCTCGGCCAGCGAGTCCGGATCGAGTGCCTGCACGTTGTCGGTGATCTGGGTGGCGAGGCGCGAGGGTGCCTCGGCGGAGGCGACGCCGGGGGCGAGGAGAACCGCAGCGAACAAGGTCAGAGCACCTGTTGCGGCGAGGCGACGGAATCGATGGACCGACCTACGGACTGTGGCGCTGGAATGCCGCCGGTGCTGGACTGCCATGCGCTGAAATCTACCGGCTCCAGGGTGTCCGAAACGAGCAGGTCGATCCATGACAGTTGTCATCGTGCAATCGTGACGCTCGGTCGAGGTGGTCGGGCTCGGATCGCAGCAGAGTAGCTGTCATGACCACAACGAAGGCAGTCGAACTGCGAGGCGTCACGAAGACATACGGATCGGTCCGTGCGGTGGACGGGATCGACCTGTCCATCGAGCCGGGCGAGGTAGTCGCTTTTCTCGGACCGAACGGTGCCGGCAAGACCACGACCATCGACATGATGCTCGGCCTGGCCACACCCACCACCGGGACGGTATCGGTGTTCGGCGGAACTCCGGCCGACGCCATCGCCCAGGGGCGCATCTCGGCGGTGATGCAGACCGGCGGACTTCTTCGCGACCTGACCGTCCGCGAAACCGTCGAACTGACCGCGGCCCTGTTCGCCCGAACTCGGTCGGTGAAGGAAGTGCTGACTCGGGCCGGCATCGCCGACATCGGCGACAGGCGAGTGGCCAAGTGCTCCGGCGGCCAGCAACAGCGACTGCGATTCGCACTTGCACTGTTGCCCGACCCGGATCTGCTGGTGCTGGACGAGCCGACCACCGGCATGGACGTCGAGGGTCGTCGTGACTTCTGGAACGCCATTCGCCAGGACGCGAGTACCGGCCGAACAGTGCTGTTCGCAACGCACTACCTCGACGAGGCCGATGCCTACGCCGACCGAATCGTGTTGGTGCGGCACGGCAAGATCGTCGCCGACGGCAGCGCCGCCGAGGTCAAGAACCTCGCGGCGGGACGCACGGTCACCGCCACTCTGCCCGGTGTCGACCGGTCAATGTTGCTCGCTCTTCCCGGAGTCGACCGGGTCGAGACGCGCGGCGACCGGGTGATCGTGCACGGACGCGACTCCGACTGCGTTGCCCGCTACCTGCTCAACGACGCGCACGCGACCGATCTCGAAATTGTCTCGCGGAACCTCGAGGACGCGTTCCTCGCCCTGACCACCGATGCCGACACCGAACTCGCCGGGAGTATCCGATGACCACGACCTCGCCCCGCCCCACCGCTGCCAGAGCCGTTGCTTACGGCGGATTTTCGCCCACGTTCCTCGGACTCGAAATCCGTCGCCTGTTCCGGAACAAGCGCACGTTGGTCTTCACGTTGGTCATGCCGCCGGTGTTCTTCGTCATCTTCGGTACGCAGTCGGACTACCGGACCAACTACCCTTTCGCGCACGGCAATGTCACGGGCTACATCGCCATCAGCATGGCCGTCTACGGAGCGATGCTGGCCACCACGAGTGGGGGAGCGATGGTCTCCGTCGAACGCGCTCAGGGCTGGAGCAGGCAGTTGCGACTGACTCCGCTCAAACCTGTCGCTTACATCGTCACCAAGATGCTCGTCGCCATGACAATGGGTGCTGCAGCGATCGTCGTGGTGTTCGTCGTCGCGGCATTCTTCGGAGCCGACATGCCGATCTGGGTGTGGCTCGCGTGCGGAGTGATCGCGTGGCTCGGATCTGCGGTGTTCGCCGCATTCGGGTTGTTCATGGGGTACCTGCTGCCCTCGGAGAACGTCATGCAGATCCTCGGACCGGTACTGGCCTTCCTCGCTCTGGCCGGCGGATTGTTCGTCCCGCTCGGTGACAGCGGCTGGTTCCCGATGCTGGCGAAGTTCACCCCGCTGTACGGTCTGGCGACTGTGGCCCGGGCTCCGTTCACCTCGGCCGACGCAGGCATCCTCGCCGTCGCAGTGGTCAACCTGGTGGTGTGGGCGGTGGTGTTCATCGCAGGAGCGGCGCTGCTGTTCCGGAAAGACACCAAGCGTGCCTGACGCGGAAACCACCGATCGTGTCGCCCACGGAGATACCGTGGGCGACATGACCACGTTCACCGCCGACCTCCCCGAGGGCAGGGTCTGGCGGTACGGCTGGATGTTCGGAGCCATCTGGCTGATCTACCTGATCTATCCGTTGAACGAGATTCTGTCGTTGGAGTCTGTGGCGGCACGGGTCCTCGGTATCGCCGCGATCGTCGGGTTCGGAGTCGTGTTCACGGCCACCTTCTGGCGCTTTCGCAACGGTCACCGCCGCGGACACCCGCTGCCGGTACGGCAGGCCTGGATCGCGCTCGCGGCAATGCTGGCCCTGACCGCGGCGATGAGCGCGCTGATCGGAACCACCGGATTCGGTGCAACGATCTACATCGCGGTGCTGGCGATGATGACGCTGCCGGTTCGGCAGGCATGGACGTTGGTCGCGGTGATGGTGGTGGCCATCGAAGTGGCACCGCGGGTCATCCCGTCCTGGGAGCCCGACAACTTTTTCGCGTTTCAGTTGCTGATCAGCTCGGCCGCCGCGTGGGGTATCACCCAGGTCTTCCAGCGCAACCACGAATTGGCCGTGGCGCGGCAGCAATTGGCGGATCTGGCCATCGTCGCCGAACGTGAGCGGATGAGCCGAGACGTGCACGACATTCTCGGGCATTCCCTGACCGTCATCACTGTCAAGAGTGAACTGGCCGGCAGATTGCTCGAGATCGATGCTGCCCGAGCAGCTGTCGAGATCGCCGAGGTGGAAACCCTTGCAAGGCAAGCACTGGCCGACGTTCGCAGCACCGTCGGCGGCATGCGGCAAATCGACATCGGCACCGAACTGGCAAGCGCACGAACAGCTTTGCTGGCTGCAGCCATCGACGTCGAGCTGCCCGCGGATGCCGACGTCGTTCCACTGCGACACCGCGAACTGTTCGGCTGGGTCCTGCGCGAAGCGGTGACCAACGTGGTGCGACACTCCCACGCACGCCGCTGCCGAGTGATGCTGACGCCGTCGAGCATTTCCATCGTCGACGACGGATGCGGGCCGGCCGAGGAAAACTGTGGAGGAAACGGGCTCCGCGGGTTGGGTGAACGCGTGAGCGCTGCCGGTGGTTCACTGACGGTCGCCCGGGTTCCGACCGGCGGATTCAAGGTGGAGGTCTCGGCACCATGAGTATCAGACTGTTGCTGGCCGACGACCAAGCGCTGGTGCGTGGTGCTCTCGCGGCATTGTTGGGGCTCGAACACGACCTCGACATCGTCGCCGAGGTGGGACGAGGCGACGAAGTGGTGGCGGCGGTTCTCGAACACCGACCCGACGTCGTGCTGCTCGACGTGGAAATGCCGGGCAAGAACGGCATCGACGTCACCGCCGAGCTGGCTCAGGTGGTACCGGAGTCGAGAGTGCTGATCGTCACGACGTTCGGCCGGCCCGGATATCTACGCCGTGCGATCGATGCCGGAGCCTCCGGATTCGTCGTCAAGGACACTCCAGCCAAACAGTTGGCCGACGCCGTACGACGGGTCCACATGGGACTGCGCGTCGTCGATCCCGCCCTCGCCACCGAGACGCTCACCGAGGGCGTCTCCCCGCTGACCGCCCGTGAGCAGGAAGTTCTTCGCGCAGCGTCGAAGGGTGGAACGGCCGGTGCCATCGCGGCGCAGGTGCACCTGTCGGAAGGGACAGTGCGCAACCATCTCTCTTCGGCGATCGGAAAAACTGGCACCAGCACCCGGGCCGAAGCGGTCCGAGTCGCCGAGGACCGCGGGTGGCTCTGACCTTCCGAGGCGCGCCGTGACCGCCGAAGATGCGCGGGCCTGGCAAACTCGAGGGGTGAATCCAACTCTCGACCGAGATTCGTACGGCGACCCGTACGACGACCGGTATGCCCCGGACCCCGGTCCCGAGCGGCTGGGCTTCTTCGGAACGCTCGGACGCTGGACGGGTCGGTTGGTCGCGGGAGTGATACTGATGGCCCTCGTCCTGGTGGCGGGCACCGCGGTGCGCGTGTGGCAGGTGGCTCGGATCGACGACCATACTGCGGCGGACGCCATCGTCGTACTCGGTGCGGCGCAGTACAGCGGTACGCCCTCGACGGTGTTCGAGGCACGCTTGGCGCAGGCCGCGTCGTTGTACGAGCAGGGCATCGCTCCCGAGATCGTCACCGTCGGCGGCAAGCAAGAAGGTGACCTGTTCACCGAGGCGGCGTCGGGTCGCAATTACCTGATAGATCAGGGCGTGCCTGCCGACGCGATCGTGGCCGTCGAAACCGGATCGGACACCCTCGAAAGCATCGAAGCCGTCAGTGCCACGCTACGAGATCAGGGCAAGACATCGGTGGTGCTGGTCAGCGATCCGTGGCACTCGCTGCGCACCCGAACCATGGCGCGCGACGCCGATCTCGATGCGTGGACGTCGCCCACCCGCACCGGGCCTGCCGTCTACACCCGCGAGTCGCAGGCGCACGGAATAGCCAGGGAGACAGGCGCTCTGCTGTGGTACCAGTTGACGCACTTCACCGCTGATTTCTCCTACACGGCAGGCCAGTAGATGACCGGCACATACTCCGAGCACGACGTCGAACGATTCGTTCCCGAACCGCCCAAGACCGCTGGGCTTCGATCCGGGGCGGACAACGCCTCGCATCGGAGTGCGTTCGCGCGAGATCGTGCGCGGGTCTTGCACTGTGCTGCCCTGCGTCGTCTTGCGGACAAGACCCAGGTGACCGGGCCCCGCGACGGCGACACCCCGCGCACCCGGTTGACGCATTCGCTCGAGGTCGCGCAGATCGGGCGCAGCATCGCGGAGGGGCTCGGCAGCGACCCCGATCTGGTCGATCTGGCGGGCTTGGCACACGACATCGGTCATCCTCCCTACGGACACAACGGCGAGCGGGCCCTCGACGAGGTGGCCCAGGATTGCGGCGGATTCGAGGGCAACGCGCAGAACCTGCGCATCCTGACCGGCCTCGAGCCCAAGATCCTCGACTCCGACGGCAACAGCGCGGGACTCAACCTCACCCGCGCCGCCCTCGACGCCGCGATGAAGTATCCGTGGACCAGGCCCGCGCCGGGCGCGAAATTCGGTGCCTACGACGACGACTCGGCCATTCTCGGCTGGGTACGCGACGGTGCACCGGACAAGCACAAGTGCCTCGAAGCGCAGACCATGGATTGGTCCGACGACGTCGCCTACTCGGTACACGACGTCGAGGACGGCGTCATCGACGCCAGAATCGACCTGCGCGCACTGTCCGATCCGATCGAGCAGCGGGCACTGGCCGAACTCGGTGTGTCGGAGTTCCGCGGACTCGACGTCGACGAGTTGATCGAGGCGGCGAGCCGGTTGTCCAAGATGGACGTCGTCGTCGCGGTCGGCAGATACGACGGCACTCTCACCGCATCCGTGGCGCTCAAGCACATGACCAGCGAGCTGGTCGGGCGATTCGCCACGGCTGCCATCGACGGAACCCGCCAGAAGTACGGCACGGCAGCGTTGACGAGGTACGATGCCGACCTCGTGGTGCCGTCGATCGTCGCGTCCGAAGTGGCTCTGCTCAAGACCATGGCACTGCGGTACGTCATGTCCGACGCTGGGCACAAGATTCGGCAGGAACGTCAACGTGACCGGATCCATCGTGTCGCCGAGTGGTTGATGCGCTCGGCGCCGGGCGAACTCGATCCCATCCTGGTGCCCGCGTGGCAACGCGCGAACAGCGACGCCGAACGGACTCGCGTCGTCGTGGATCAGATCGCGTCGTACACCGAGAGTCGACTCGAACTGGTGGACAAGCGGTCGCTCGGGGCTCAGGCCAGCTGGGGTTGATCGACGGGTGTCGGGCGTCTTGTTCGACGCTAGACTCCAGTCGTGGCCGGCCGAATTCCTGAACGTGACATTGCCGCCATTCGCGAACGCACACGGATCGAAGACATAGTCGGCGACTACGTCTCGCTCAAGCGCGCGGGCGGCGACTCCATGAAGGGGTTGTGTCCCTTCCACGACGAGAAGTCTCCGTCGTTCCATGTTCGGCCCAATCACGGCCATTACCACTGCTTCGGCTGCGGCGAAGGTGGTGATGCCTACTCGTTCCTCCAGAAGATCGAGCACATTTCGTTCGTCGAGGCCGTCGAGCAACTCGCCGATCGGCTGAACTACTCGATCTCCTACGAGGGCGGAGGGCCATCGGTCCAACGTGACCGCGGGACCCGAGCGCGCCTGATCGCCGCGAACGCGGCGGCTCAGGAGTTCTACGCAGGTCGGCTCAGCGGGCCCGATGCCCAGGCCGCCCGGGACTACCTGACCGAACGCAACTTCGACGGCCACGCCGCACTGGCCTACGGCTGCGGATACGCACCCGACGGCTGGGACACCCTCACCAAACACTTGCTGGGCAAGGGCTTCGAAGCCAAGGAGATCGTCGACGCCGGCCTGGCGACCCCGGGCAAGCGCGGCACACCCATCGACCGATTCCGGCGCCGGTTGGTGTGGCCGATTCGCAGTCAGAGCGGCGACGTCATCGGCTTCGGCGCACGCAAGCTGTTCGACGACGACACGATGCCCGGAAAGTACATCAACACTCCGGAAACGATGCTGTACAAGAAGTCTCAAGTGTTGTTCGGGCTCGACCTGGCACGCAAGGAGATCGCGAAGTCGCATCAGGCCGTCATCGTCGAGGGCTACACCGACGTCATGGCGATGCACCTCGCCGGCGTCAAGACCGCGGTGGCGTCCTGTGGCACCGCGTTCGGCGAAGACCACCTCGCGATGCTGCGCCGACTGATGATGGACGACAGCTACTTTCGCGGTGAGGTGATCTACACCTTCGACGGTGACGACGCCGGCCAGGCCGCGGCCATGAAGGCGTTCGAGGGGGATCAGAAGATCGCCGGGCAGACCTTCGTCGCCGTCGCACCCGACGGAATGGACCCGTGCGACCTGCGCCTGAAATCCGGTGACAACGCTGTTCGCGATCTCGTGGCCCGGCGGACCCCGATGTTTGCCTTCGTCGTCAAATCGCTGCTGCGAGAGCATGATCTGGACACGCCCGAGGGGCGCGTCGAAGCCCTCAAACGCACTGTTCCCGTCGTTGCACGGATCAAGGACGCCTCACTGCGCGACGAGTACGCCAGGCAGCTCGCCGGATGGACCGGCTGGGACGACACTGCGATGGTGCTCGCGCGCGTGCGCGACGAGGCGAAGAAGGGTGCCCGAGGCGACACCAGCGGCAAACGCGTGCCCTTCGAGAAGCGTCAGGCAGCGCCGACGGAAGCCCCGGCCGGGCCGCCGCGTCCGAACCCCACCGATCCGACGCTGTGGCCGCAACGAGAGGCCCTCAAAGCGGTGCTGCAGATGCCCGCGGTCGCCGGCACCGTCTTCGATTCGCTACCGCCCGAGAGCTTCCACCATCCGGCGTACGCAGCGGTGCGCGATGCTGTGGCCGCGGCCGGCGGCACTGCCGCGGGCCTGGGCGGTGGGGAGTGGGTCGACGCAGTGGCCAAGCAGGCCAAGGACGCAGTGGTGGTGTCGTTGGTGACGGAGCTGGCCGTCGACCCGATGCGCGTGGCCGACGACGCTCTGACACGCTACATCTCCGGTGTGCTCGCCCGGCTCCAAGAGGTGTGGGTGGGCCAACAGGTCGCCGAACTGAAGTCCAAGCTGCAGCGCATGTCGCCCGCCGAGAAGCCGGACGACTACAACGCCCTGTTCGGTGATCTCATCGCCCTCGAGCAGTACCGCCGCAGCCTGCTCGAACTCGCCGTGGGAAGCGTCGCCGAGGTCGGTTAGCGCCGCAGCTGATCGCGCGGGACGAAAACCTGGTCTTCGTCGTCGACCGGCTTCATCGGCTCGAGTCTCGGCTGCGTGTTCAGAGAGTCGGACAACTTCTGACGGCCGAACTCGATGGCCTTCTTGGTGGCCGGGCTCGACGCGACGGCGCTGGCCGTCTTACGAATCTGCTCGTACCGGCCCCGTCCGGCCTTGGCTCCCAGTACATATGCAGCTCCAGCCGCCAGTACCAAACGAATCATCAGTGGGTCCTTCCGTAGAGCGTGCGGCCGTTCTTCCATCTTGCCCGACGAACCTCGAGCAGGGCGATTCGGTACACAGCGGAAGCTGTTCCGGCGCTCACGTGGGCCCGATTTGGTACTCACAAGGGGGTGTGCGCTATTGTTTCCAACGGCTCGCACGAGAGTGTGACGCCGCAAGGTAATCCCCCATAGCTCAATTGGCAGAGCATTCGACTGTTAATCGAAGGGTTCCTGGTTCGAGTCCAGGTGGGGGAGCGCAGTCCCCGTCCGGCTTGTCCGGGCGGGGATTTTTGCTGTCCGGGGTCGCTCGCCCGTGACCGGATCGGTCGGCGAGAACGTACCGCACATGTGGTACCGAGAGTCCCGGACAGCTATCAGATCGTGACCGAATCTTCTGTATATCGATCGAATGAATCAGGTCGTCGGATGCCAGTTTTGTCGGTGTCTCGCGACATACTGTTCGTGCGATCCGGGACGCTCGGAAGTGCTGGAAAAAGACGGATCGGTCGGGTTCTAAGGGGCTTTGAAGTGAGTTTGAGTTACGCATCCACCGTTCCACGCCAGCTCGTGCATCGGCGCTCTCCGGCGGACGTGCTGTTGACCGACTACGAGACGGTCGACGGTACGCATCGTGCGGCGGTACAGCTGCCGACGTCGCATCGCATGTTCGTACCGGTACGTCGCACCCACGATTCGTTGATGATCGCCGAGGCGCTACGGCAGGCAGTGAGCCTGTTCTGTCACGTCGAACACGACGTCCCACTCGACCACGTGGTCTACATCGAGCACTTCCGGTTCGACATTCTCGACCTGCTGTCGGTCGACAACATCGACGATTCGCTTGTCGCCGAGTCGATCACGACCGACCGCACATTCGAGGACGAGTCGCTGGACAACCTGAAGCTGTCAGCTCGACTGCTCAACCGCGGTCAGGTCGTCGCCTCCGGAACGGCGTCCGTGCGTCCCATCGGACCGGACGTCTACTCCAAGGTCCGCAAGCCGACCATGGCCGACCCACACTTTCGGTACCTTCCCGCCGGAACCGAGGTGGTAGAACCGGCCGGAGTCGGCCGTCTCGACCCCTCAGATGTCGTACTGGCTCGTCATACCTCGGACGGGACGCTCGTGGTGGCTCCGGATCCGCGGAACCTGGCGATGTTCGATCATTCGGTGGAATACCTACCGGGCGTCACCATGCTCGAAGCCGCCCGTCAGGCGTTGCGTTCGGCCACCGGTTGCGTGGACCTGGATTTCACGTCCCTCGAGGTCAGGTTCTTGGGGTTCGCCGAATGGGCCAACCCGTGCACGGTCATCGTCGACAGCGACACGACCGACGGCATTCACCGCATTCAGTTCGAGCACGACGGGGTCGTGCTCTCGGCGATGTCCGTCACGGCGACACCCGAACCGTGGCTACCGCTCAGCGATCGTTCCAGTCGATGAGCGGTGCATCGGCTACCGCTCGTATCCGGGCCAGTCGCCGGCGAGGGGCGATCGACGGTAGCAACAGGTGCCACATCTCGGTCATCCGAAGCTGGAGGTCGGCGCGTCCGGTGAGCATCTCCGAGACGGTCTGAACTCCCGTGAACGATGCAACGATCATCCTGGCGAGTGCGGCCGTGTCCACGTCGTCGACGATGTCGCCTTCGGTCCGGGCGCGCTCGGTCAACTTCGCGATCATTCCGATCCAGTCGTCGAACGATTGCGCATTCGGATTCTGAGCCGTCGTCGATTCCAACGTCAACCGCATGCCGCCACGTGCGATGGGGTCGGTCTGCAGCTGACGCGCCAACTCCTTGGTGATCAGGATCAGGGCATCGATGGCCTTCGGTGTGCTTTCGATGATGGTGACGGTGGCAGCGGTGGCAAGAGCCATCTGTGCCTCGATCACGGCCTGCGCCAGATCTTCCTTCGACGAGAAGTGGAAGTACATCGCACCCTTGCTGACGCCGGCGTTGGCGATGATGGTGCTCAGACTGGCTGTGCCGTAGCCGAACTTGTCGAAGCTCGATGCGGCTCCCACGAGTACGGCCTGCCTGGTCGATTCTGCGCGCTCTTGCATCGGTAGACAATAGCTGGTACCCGCTTTCGCGGCACTCTCCCAGTCAAAAGACGGCAATTCACCGAAAATCGGTGTCGATGCCCAAGGGGCGAACCGTGCGGGCCTGCTCGAATGGTGATGGGGAATGACGGTGAGCGTGCAAATTGATGGCACGCTCATCACATGGTCAACAAGAGCGCGGGCATTCTGCTGTTTCGGGTGAACGCCGACGTGGTGGAGGTTCTGATCGCCCATCCCGGCGGCCCGTTCTGGGCGCGGAAGGACGACGGTGCGTGGTCGATAGTGAAGGGGCAGTTCACCGAGGCCGAAGACCCGTGGGCGGCGGCTCAGCGTGAATTCCGAGAGGAAGTCGGCATCGAGGTGCCTGCGGGCAACCCCATCGAGCTCGGCACCGTCACACAGCGCGGCGGGAAGATCGTCACCGCGTTCGGGATCGAGTCCGACCTCGATGTCTCCACTGCGATGAGCAACACATTCGAGATCGAGTGGCCGCCGAAATCCGGGAAGATGCAATCGTTTCCCGAGGTAGACCGCATCGAATGGTTTCCTGTGTCGCTGGCGAGGACAAAGCTGCTGGCCGCGCAGCACCCATTTCTCGACGCAGTGGAGGCCATTGTGGAGTCGCGCTAGTTTCGGCGTCGAATCCCGGGGTATCCGGCGGCCGGAAACGACGGCCGCGGATGCAGGGTGGGAAGTGGAACATGACACCGATGGAGACGACCGACGCCGACACGGCTCGCGTGGAAACAGCTCTGCTGGAAGGTCAGTGGGCAGGTCGAATCGTGGCCTCGGGGTTCGTGGCTCTGGCCACCGGCCTGTCCTGGGTGTTCGCCGCGTCCGCCATGATCGGCTAGCAATACCAGACCGTTCGGTCGATACTGCTCAGCGACTACTACGAAGGGCAGTGCAGTGACCGACGGTATTGCGTCAGCGACCCCACCGGCGATCGAGGTACCCAAGCGCGCCTGGCAAGCCCTGGTGGTTCTGTTGCTCGGGATGTTCATGGCCCTGCTCGACACCACCATCGTCAACGTCGCATTGCCGACGATCAGCACGACGCTGGAGGCGTCGGAATCCGTTCTGTCGTGGATCATCTCGGGCTACGCGCTCGCGTTCGGTCTCGCCCTGATTCCGGCGGGCAAGGTCGGGGATCGGATCGGGCACAAGTGGGTGTTCTTCACCGGCCTCGCTCTGTTCACGGTGGCCAGCTTCGCCTGCGGACTCGCTCAGGACGATCTGCAGTTGGTGGTTGCCCGAGTGGTTCAGGGTCTGGCAGGCGGAATGTTCGTGCCCGCTGTCACAGCGTTCATCCAACTGCTGTTTCCAGGTCCTGTGCGCGGCAAGGCATTTGCGATCATGGGTGCGGTCATCGGAGTGTCGACTGCGTTGGGGCCGATCGTCGGCGGGTTGATCATCCAGGCTTTCGGTGAGGAGAACGGCTGGCGGTTGGTCTTCTGGGTCAACCTGCCGATCGGCATCGTCGGTCTGATCGCGGCGGCGGTTCTGCTGCCGAAGAAGGATGAATCCGAGCCGACTGCAAGGCCGGGCATCGACTGGCTCGGGTTGGTGCTGATCTCCGCCGGCCTCATCGCGCTGCTCGTACCGCTGATCGAAGGCCAGGAGCTCGGATGGCCGTTGTGGACCTACGTGACCATTGCTGCAGGCGTGGGCCTGATTGCAGTGTTCGGCTGGTGGGAGGTGATCCACACCGGTCGTGGACACAATCCGCTCGTGCCGCCGCGACTGTTCACCCGACCGGCATTCACCGGCGGTGTGATTCTCGCGCTGGTGTACTTCGCGGCGTTCACCAGCATCTTCTTCACCATCTCGTTGTTGTGGCAGACCGGGCTCGGCAATACGGCCCTCTCGTCCGGGTTGGTCTCGATACCGTTCGCGATCGGCAGCATCATCGCGTCCTCGCAGAGCAACAAGCTCACGATCCGACTCGGCCGCACCGTATTGATCCTCGGCGCATCGCTGGTGTCGATCGGCTTGATCTGGCTGTGGATCATCTTGGCGACCAGTTCCGCCGACACCATCTCCCATTGGACTCTGCTGGTCCCGCTGTTCATCGCGGGCTTGGGCAACGGCGCGTTCATCGCTCCCAACGCGCAGTTCATCGTCGCAACCGTCGACCGCGACGACGCAGGAGCCGCGAGCGGCGTCATCTCGACGATGCAGCGCGTCGGCTCCGCAATCGGTATCGCAGTCATCGGTAGTGTGCTGTTCGGCTCACTCACCATCACCGGCCCCGATACCGTGGGATCCGGCTTCCTGCACGGTGCCGCCATGGCCATGGCCGTCAGTGCCGCGTTCAGCGTCGTTGCGTTGGCGTTGGTGTTCGCTCTACCGAAGAAGGTGCAGAGCGGTCACTGATCTCGGCTCGTTCAGCTCGACAGGCCCTTGCCGTGCCGCTGGACGACCGTCGATGCGAGATCGGCGATCTTGACGTTCAGATCCTGCGACGATTTGCGGAGCAGTGCGAACGCTTCTTCGTCGGATACTTTGTGCAACGCCATGATGAGGCCGATCGCCTTGCCGATCTCACGGTTGCTCTCGAGGCCGTCGCGCAAGGTCGATGCCTCTTGGCCGTTCAGCATCGCCCCGACCGTCACAGAAGTGAACGCAGTCAGGATGACGGCTTTGTCGGCGGTGTCGGCATCGAAGGCACCCGCGGTGTCGGTGAACAGGTTGAGAGCACCCACCTTCTGCTCGTCGACCTTGAGGCGGAACCCCATCGCTCCCCGGACCGGCGTGCGGTTCAGGACACCCCGAGCCATTGCGGGCCACTGGGTGGGGCTGCTGAAATCCGGCTCGAGTTGGACGGCCTCGGTGGTCAGCGCATCCAAGCACGGTCCCTGACCTGTGGCGCGTTCGATGTCGTCGACGACGCGTGCCACGTCATCCGAGGCCGCGACGGTGACGGCCTTTCCGTGGCGCAACAACATGAGACTCGCGTGATCGCAGTGAGGGACAACCATCGTCGCGGCGTTGCAGATAGCGGTGTAGACCTCTTCTGCGCTACTGCCGCGATACACGATGTCGGCCAGAGCGGCGAATACAGTTGCCGGGTCGGTCGACGGAGCGTCGAACTGTTCGTCGTCGGTCATTGCTTCTCCCGTCGTGTGGCGCATGCCGGGCAAACCGGTTGCGCAGCACATCAACCGTACCGCCCTGCGCCGGGGTCCCTGCACCAACGGGCTGGCAGTAGCCTCATGTCGTGAGCAATGCGCAGGAATCTACGGGATTCGAGTACGGCCACGACGGCCCGAAGTCCATCGTGGTGGGCGTCGACGGCTCGGATTCGTCCTGGCGGGCCGCCGCATACGCCGGAGGACTGGCCCGTAGGCAACAATCGCTTCTGGTGCTGGTCTACGTGCAGCCCATCGCCACCGCGTCGTGGGGCCAGGCGGGGATCTCGATGGTGGAAACGGGCCGACAGATCGCCGACGAACTCCTCGACTACATCAGAACCTCGGTGGCCCGCTTCGGGGAGCGAGAGCAGGTTCGCTGGGAATTCCGCACTGCGCAGGGTGATCCTTACAACGGACTCGTCGCGGTTGCCGATGGACTCCGCACCGACGCCGTCGTGGTGGGGGCCTCCGAACGCGCCGGGCACCGATTGGCGGGATCTGTGGCAGTGCGACTGGTCAAGGCGGGCCGCTGGCCGGTCACAGTGGTGCCATGAAGGCTCGAATTCCAACCAGTCCGCGGTTTTCCCTGTAAAAATAGGCAGTCACCTCGTCGGATGCGAGGCGCATGTGGTGCGGTTCTCGGATTCGGGGAGTTCCATGGCTGGTCTGTCGCGTCGTCAATTCGTCACTCGGGTGGGCACTCTCGCCGCGGCATGGGGAATCGCACCGCAGGTTCTGGGCCACGTCCTTGTCGCTCGGGCGCAGCCGGCGTCAGGAGAGACCGATGTCGGCGGAACGCTGGCGCAGACCATCCTGAGATCGTCGACCGGCCCCGGTCGGTACCGGGTGCTCGCTGCGGGGCCGGGGGAGCCCTACGTCCCTCGCCTCGACATCCTCGGGCGGGCACCCAGCGCGTCTCGGGTGCAGGCCAGACGCTCGTTGCTCTACTTGGGGCACCTGTCGGACATGCATGTCATCGATGCGCAATCGCCCGGCCGGATCGAGCCCATGATCGTCTCCGACCATGCCGCATGGGGCTCGGCCTTCCACCCGCAGGACCCGCTGACCGTGCACGTCACCGCCGCGATGGTGAAGGCATTTGCGGATGCGCGAATCAGTTCGGTCACCGGCGCTCCCATGGGAGCCGCGGTTGTCACCGGTGACAGCGCCGACATGCATTCTCATCTCGAACTTCGTTGGTACATAGACGTTCTCGACGGCGTCGCGGTCCGGCCTACGAGTGGCGCATCCGACGTCTTCGAGGGCGTGCAAGCGTGGCCCGAGGCGCAGTGGGCGTATCGGCCGGGCGATCCGTCGGGAGGGTCGTTCGGGGACTACGGATTTCCGACGCTTCCCGATCTGTTGACGCAGGCGATGTCGGGGACCGTCGAATCGGTGGGGCTACCCGTCCCGTGGTATTCCGTCTACGGCAATCACGACACGTTGTTGCTCGGCACGTTCGATCTCTCCTCTCAGCTGCATGCCCTCGCGGTCGGGGGACAGAAGGCGTACACACTCGAAGCGACGGCCACGTCGGCATTGGCCGGGTACGCATCGACGGGTAGTCCGCTGCAGAGGATGGTCGATGCGCTCGGGGTCGGATCCGGCGCCCGGCCCGGGTTTCGGGCAGTGTCGGCGGATCCGGCTCGGTATCTCTTCGAGCAGCGTGAGTTCATGCAAGAGCACTTCGAGACGACTCCCACCCCAGGGCCGATCGGGCACGGTTTCACCCAGCACAACCTCGACTCGGGTGAAACCTGGTGGGCGGCGGACCCGACTCCGAACGTTCGCACGTTCGGACTCGACACGTGCAACGCCGTCGCCGGCCCCGACGGGGCGGTGCCCGAGGACCAGTTCGACTGGCTCACTCAGCAATTGGAGAAGGCACAGGCCGAACGCAAGCTCGTCCTGATCTACACCCACCACAACAGCCTGACCCTGGAGAACCGTGCACAGCGGCCGGGACAGTCGGTGAAGCTGTACGGCGCAGACGAATTCATCGATCTGCTTCTGAAATATCCTGTGGTGATCGGTTGGCTCAACGGTCACACCCACCAGAATCAAATCGTGGCGCATTCGCGAGACGGACGAGGGTTCTGGGAGATCACCACCGCGTCGTAAATCGACTTTCCGCAGCAACAGCAGGTGGTGGAGATCGTCGACAACAGAGACGAGACATTGTCGCTGTTCACCACGGTGCTCGATCACGCGTCGCCGATCACGCCCGGAAACAGTGGCAGCTACCTGGACCTCGCCTCGCGTAGTCGTGAGTTGGCTGCGAACGACTGGGCCGAGAATCCGCTGATGCGACGAGGTTCGCGCCTCGACCGCAACACCGAACTCCTGCTGCCCGCGCCGTTCGACCTGAGCGCCATCACCGACGCCGCTCTGGAACAGCAACATCTCGACGAGCACGCCAGACTGATTGCGTACGAGACGAGGCAGGGGCGATGAACGGTGTTCGTAGGCAGCTCTTCACGGTGGTGATGGTGCTGGCCTGCGCGGGGTGCTCGCAGACCGCTGCGCTCGCCCCGGTCGGGGGAGCGGAACTCGGTAACCTCCGCTACGCGGTGAACGACGTGCTGTTCGAGCAAGGAATCGAGATCCTCGTTGCGCCCGTGTGCTCGGGCACCGGGGCGGACATCGAATGTGCCGGGACGACAACCGGTAACGAGACGATCACCGGTACGGCCACGTCCGACGATGCCAGTACCGTCGAAGTGAAGGTCGGCCTGACCGTTCTCTACTCGGGTTCGGTGCAGGACGTGCTCGATCGCAATTCGACGGTCGGTGCGCCGTGAAAGGGGTGCTGCTGCTCGCATCGGTGGCGACTGTCTCGGCTCTGATTCAGGCGCTGACCGTGGTGGGGGATCCGGCTCCGACGTCCTCCCTCGGATTCGCTGCGCTGGTCGTCGTTTCCGCCGCAACGGTGATGTGTGCGCTGTGGTTCACCGCCTCGACGGCACTCGATGTGGTGGACGGCAACGCGTCGGGTGCACTGAGCCGGACGTGGCGACGACCGCGGGTACTGGCGTGGTGCGTGGTGCTGACCGTGGCGGCCGTTGCGTTCGCAATTCTCTTCCCCCTGCTCCCGGCTATTGTCATAGTCATTGCGCTGCTGATACTTCCAGCGGCAGTGGACGGTTGCCGAAACCCTCTGCGCGCTGCACTACACACCGTGAAGCAATCCCCGTGGCGCTGTACCGCAGCGGCGGTCATCACGATCCTCGCCTACCTACTCGGCTGGGTGGTGGCACTCGTGCTGGGATTCTTCGTCACCGGCGTGGTGGCGGCATTCCTGACGTGGCTGTGGTTCGGGGCCAATGCTGCTGCACTGCTGGTGTATTGGTCGGCTTTGTATCGGAGAGCAACCGCTGTGACGATAAAGGTAGTATGCCACCGCGCTTCATAGTTCCTTGGTTGCGTAGTGAAGGATCGCTCGATTTGCTCAGGAAGTTGAAACGTGAAGTGAACACCCTTTCTGCGACGCTGTACCCGCCCCTGTGTTGGCACCGTCCGCAATGACGGATTCCTTCTTGTCGGACACTCGCGCTAGCCTCCACGAAAGTGAACTCGGCCCCGGGGGAGTAATAGAATGATGAACGTCGAATCCGCGCAAACCAGTCTCAAAGGGTTGGTCCAGGACTTCTTCGAAACTACATGGGCACGCCTCATCGATATGTCGTTCTTGCTTCTCGTTTCCACGTGGGTGTGGTGTGCTGGTGTGTCAGCGATCCTCAACGAGTCGGGGTTCCCAAGGCCCATCGATTGGTATCGAGGACCTGTAGAATCGATGGGTTGGCAAATGCCGACCTGGATCGTATCCCTCTCGGACTGGCGGAGCCCCGAGGGAATGTGGTGGCCACAAGCTGCGGTCTTGGGAGTCGCTATCGCGTGTTCTCTTCGGGCCCGTACTTCAGTCGCACCAGGATATCGGTTGTCAGCACTGGTTCTGCTCGTGGCATCTTGTCAATGGTTTGGGGTGAAAAGCACGTTTGCGGGCTTTGTCTTAACTTCTGCATTTTTAACGCTTATGGCTTTGATCAGAAGCGGAATCGACCAGCGCTTCGGTGAACGCGACAACGCGACATATTCGTACTTGCCGAATATCGTTCTCCGAGTCTTCGTATACGGGCCACTTTTGGTCCTGGTATTGCCATTCTTCGCGCCGGTACTGGCGCTGGTCGCTGCTCTACGGTCGTTTGCTTTCGATAACCGCGACTTCATAGAGCCGAGTGAGCTTGCAACCGTGACAGCAGTTGTCGACGGATGTCCCTCGGGTGAGGGGACAGCAGCCCAAATGTCAACACGGCGTTTAGCGCTGCTCCTGACCGCCGCGCAGTTGGCAGCGGCTGCCGAGAGCGGCACTAGATCTAAGATTGCGCAAGCGGTGGAAAGAAGTTTGCAGAGTCGGTGATCGGCTGAGTAAACCCGGCTTCGCCCTGGCGACGGCCGCTAGTTGAGCTCCAGGGGCCGTCTGACGACCCGGCATCTAGACAATGTCAGAAGTCTTGGTGGGGCGGGCGGGGCTCGAACCCGCGACCAATGGATTATGAGTCCACGGCTCTAACCGACTGAGCTACCGCCCCAATCCCGTACCAGGTACGAGCCAGCAGAATCGTACAGAATCACGCCGTCTCATGGTTCCATCGGGGGCGCTACTTGGCCCTCACCTGCACCGGAACGCCGTTGAGAATCGCGTTCGCCGAGACCGCGTCGACTCGGGCGGGGTCGGTGATGTCGTTGACGCTCGGTCCGGTGACAGTGGTGGCGACCGAGAGCTGCACGCCCGGGCGCTGATGACCGAATCCGTGCGGCATGCTCACCACCCCGGGCATCATCTTTTCGGACGCCGCAACCTCGATGTCGACGGTACCGGCCGCGGAAGTGACCGACACCATCGAACCGTCCTCGATCCCGCGCTGGAGGAGATCGTTCGGGTGGGCCAGAAGCTGATGTCGCGCTTTGCCTTTGGTGAGCCGAGCGGTGTTGTGCATCCACGAGTTGTTGCTGCGTAGATGTCGTCGACCGATCAGCAGGAGCTCGTCGTCCTTGGGAACCGCGCTCGAGTGCATCAGGTCCACCAGGGCAGGCAGTTCACCGACCACGACGTCCTGGATCAATTGAATGCGCTTGTCCTTGGTCTTCAGCTTCTGGGGAAAGCCCGGACGCAGCGGTCCCAGATCGATGCCGTGCGGGTTGGCTCGAAGCTTCCTCAGCGACAACCCTTTTCGTCGGCTACGGAGCAGGATGTCGAGAGTGCGAGCAGGGGACAGGCGCAGACGGGCCTCGCCGATGACGCTCTTCGGCGTCAATCGTGCCTTCAGTCGATCGACGGTGGAGCCTGCCATGCGGTTCTTGTAGCGCAGTGACAAGTCGCGGAAGATCTCCCAATCGTGCTTGGCGTCAGTCTGTTTGGGTAGAACTGCGGGCATGTACTTGGCAGTGTTGTGTACCGCGAAAGAATTGAAGATCAGATCGTAGTGATCGCGTTCGAGGGACATCGTCGGCGGCAGAATCACGTGTGCGTGCCGCGAGGTCTCGTTGATGTAGAAGTCGAACGACACCATGAAATCGAGACCGGCGAAGGCCTCGTCGAGGCGACTACCGCCGGGCATCGACAGCACCGGATTGCCGGACAGGACGGCCATGGCACGAATCTGGTCCTTGCTCTCGGTGGTGATCTCGTCGACGAGCGTCGAACAGGGATACTCGCCGGCGAACTCGGGGAGATCGCGAACGCGGCTGCGCCACTTGTCGAAATGGCCACGACCGACGATGCCCTGCGAGATCAGATCGATCGCCGGATCGGTCACCATCGCACCGCCCGGTCGGTCGAGATTGCCCGTGATGATGTTGAGTACCTGGATCGCCCACTGGCACACCGTGCCGAACTGCTGCGTCGACACTCCCATCCTGCCGTACGCCACAGCAGACTTCGCCGCAGCGAAGTCCCGTGCGAGAGAAGAGATGTCGTCTGCCGACATGCCGACGATCGGTGCCACCGCCGTCGGCGTGAATTCGGCGACGAGATCGGCAAGTCGATCGGTACCATCGACGTAGTCGGCGACACGGACGGAGCCGTCGGCGACGATCGTGTGAATCATCGCCAGCAACAGCAGCGCGTCGCTACCGGGACGAACGAAGAAGTGGGTGTCGGCAATATCCGCCGTTTCGGTCTTACGTGGATCGACCACTACCAGTCGGCCACCCCGCTTACGGAGTGCGCGTGCTCTTTTGGCGAAGTCGGGCACCGTCATCATGCTGCCGTTGGAGGCCATCGGATTGCCGCCGAGGACGAGGAAGAAATCGGTTCGATCGATATCCGGAATGGGCAGCAGGAGCTGGTGGCCGTAGAGCAGATGGTCGACGAGCTGGTGCGGCAACTGATCCAAGGACGTCGCCGAGTACCGATTGCGGGTGCGCAGCAGCGACGTGAACGGAATGCCGTGGGTCATCGCACCCATCGAGTGCACGTTGGGATTGCCCTGATACAGCCCGACAGCATTGGATCCGTAATTCTTCCGCGTCGAGACAAGGCCATCGACGACGAGGTCGTACGCTTCCGCCCAGCCGATCTTCTCCCACTTCTCACCCACCCGCTTGACCGGTGTGGTGAGCCGATCGGTGTCGGCATGAAGGTCGATCAACGACAGAGCCTTGGGGCAGATGTGGCCCCGGGAGAGTGGGTCCTTCTCGTCGCCGCGGATCGAGACCACCGTCTTGTTCTCCACCGTGAATTCGAGACCACAGATCGCCTCGCACAGATTGCACGATCCATACACAACCGACATCGCATTTCTCCCATTCCTGTCGTCCGAGACTAGCCCGGCAGGGGACCGATCCACGGGCATCGGCAGACAATTAGGCTCTGGAGTCGTGACTACCCTCGATCTCACTGCCTCGTGGCCCGTCGACCATGTCAGTGCCGCCGTCGTCACCGACGCCGGAGTGCGGGAGGAGGTGGGGGACACCGCGCGCGTCTTCGAGCTGGCGTCGGTCACCAAATTGCTCACCGCCTACGCGGTGCTTGTTGCCGTGGAGGAAGGTGCCGTCGAGCTCGACCAGCCCGCAGGGCCGGAGGGGTCGACTGTGCGGCATCTGCTGGCGCATGCCTCGGGACTGGCGTTCGGCGAGCGGAAGGTGCAGGCTCCGGCCGGCACCAAGAGGATCTACTCGAGCGCGGGATTCGAGGTCTTGGCCGAACTCATCGAAGCAGAGTCGGGAATCACCTTTCCCGACTACCTGGATGAGGCAGTCTGCGGACCGCTCGGGATGGTCGACACGTCGTTGCCCGGGTCGGCCGGTCACGGTGCCCGTTCGTCCGTTGCAGACCTGACCAAGTTTGCCGCGGAACTGTTGCAGCCGAGTCTCCTCGCGCCGCAGACATTCTCTTCGGCCGTCGACGTGCAATTTCCCGGACTGAACGGAATCGTGCCCGGGTACGGATCGCACAAGCCCTGCGACTGGGGTCTGGGGTTCGAGCTGCGCGATGACAAGACCCCGCACTGGACTGGGAGTAACAACTCGAGGGCAACGTTCGGCCACTTCGGACAGGCCGGGACGTTCCTGTGGGTGGACCCGTCGGTGAGGATCGCGTGCGTGGTGCTGACCGATCGAAACTTCGGAGATTGGGCCAAACCGCTCTGGCCCGAGCTCTCCGACGCCGTCCTGGCCGGGTGAAACACCACCGTTCACAGATTGCACTGGCGCAACAGGGGCAACTCGGGGCACACTAGTACACACACGCGTTGAATCGCTGCAACCAGTTCGAGCATGTCGAGGTCGTTGGGGAAGACGTCCCTCGTCGAAGCTGGAGGTAGTGCAATGCGTGGATCGAACCAATTCGCAGATGCGACGTCGGGTGTTGTGTACATCCACTCGTCGCCCGCTGCGCTGTGCCCGCATGTCGAATGGGCGTTATCCGACGCCCTCGATTGCCGTGCCAATTTGAAGTGGTCCGCGCAGCCGGCATCCGACGGACAGCTGCGCGCCACCACGGACTGGATCGGGCCCGTAGGCACCGGAGCGAAGCTCGCCGGCATCCTGCGCTCCTGGCAGATGCTGCGCTACGAGGTGACCGAAGACGCCAGCGAAGGCGTCGACGGCGAACGGTTCTCGCACGTACCCGGATTGGGTCTCTGGCGCGGATCGACGAGTGCCAACGGGGACGTGGTGCTCGGCGAGATGCGACTGCGCGCCCTGATGGAGAACAACCAAGGCAACCTCGCCGCCGCAGTGGAGCACGCGCTCGGCTCGGATTGGGATGCCGCACTCGAGCCGTTCCGCACCGGAGGCGCAGGAGCAGAAGTGACCTGGCTCAGCCGCAACGTCGGCTAGCAGCGGTTGCCGGGGATTCGTCGCGGCGGTAGTTTCGCGTTCGTGCCTGGGGTAGGCATGTGGGAACGACCGTGGAGTGGTGAGTTCGATGTTGTCGACCGGAAAAGTGATTCGATTCGACGAGTTCAAGGGGTACGGATTCGTAGCGCCGGACGAGGGCGGCGAGGACGTGTTCATCCACGTCAACGATCTGGACTTCGACAAACGACTGTTGGCACCGGGAGTACGCGTCGAATACGTTGCCGTAGACGGTGACCGTGGTCTGAAGGCCACCGAGGTCCAGATCATCGACGGGCCGACGTCGACCGCTCTGGTTACCCGTCACAAACCCGACGTCCCATTTCACAACACCGCACCCGTCAGTGGTCACCAGCGCCACGACGACGCAGGCGCGGACGTCCTGTCCGAGGCGGACTTCACCACAGAGCTGACCGAACAACTACTGACGTCGAACGGCACGCTCACGGCTGCGCAGATACTCGACGTGCGATCGGCCGTAGTTCGACTGGCCCACGATCACCGATGGATCCAGGGCTGACCGACCTCGATCGACCTCGTTCGCCCGTCCCCGGTGTGAATCAATGTGGCTTTCTTGCACATGGAGTGCCTGAAAGGCGCATTGATCCCAACCGGGGTGGGTTCTTTTCGCGGGCGGCGTGAGAGGTGTATATAAGAGAGGGGGGCAGGGCTGACGGACCGCAGTAGGTAGTGGTCGGGTCGGTCAGAGCGGGATGTTCTTGTGATTTCCGCGAGCCGCAGGTGCTGCGGCGAGAGCCTTGGCAACCGTGCTTCGGGTCTTGCTGGGCTCGATGACCTCGTCGACCACGCCGATGGCCACTGCGCGATCGACACCGCCTGCGATGCTCTCGTGCTCGACGGTGAGGCGGTCGTGCAGTGCCTCACGCTCTTCCTCGGGTGCGGCGGCGAGCGCCTTCTTGTGCAGGATGCCGACGGCCGCTTTCGCGCCCATCACGGCCACCTCGGAGCCGGGCCAGGCATAGACCGCAGTGGCACCGAGTGCGCGGGCATTCATGGCGATGTACGCGCCGCCGTAGATCTTGCGAGTGACCAGCGTGACGCGGGGGACGGTGGCCTCGGCGAACGCGTGCAGCAACTTCGCTCCGCGGCGAACGACGCCTTCCCATTCCATGCTGACGCCCGGCAGGTAGCCCGGAACATCGACGACCACGATGAGCGGAATACCGAAGGCATCGCACAGACGAACGAAACGCGCTGCCTTCTCGGCACTTTCGGAGTTCAGGCAGCCGCCGAGTCGGATGGGGTTGTTGGCGATCACGCCGACGGTGCGGCCGCTGATACGGCCGAGACCGATGACGATGCTGCGAGCCCAGCCGCCCTGGAACTCCTCGAACGTCGATTCACCTTCGACGTTGTCGAGCAATTCGTGAATGATCGGGTGCACGTCGTAGGCACGACGGTTGGATTCGGGCATCAGTGCGCGTAGATCGGTGTCGCCGTGTTCTGCGGCGGCGATGTCGAACTCGCCCTGCTCGCAGAACATCGACACCAGACGGCGGGCGCGGGTGAACGCGTCCATCTCGCTGTCGGCGACGATGTGGCAGACCCCGGACTTCTTGTGGTGCGTGTCGGGGCCGCCGAGCGACTCCATATCGACCTGTTCGCCGGTGACGCTGCGAACGACGTCGGGTCCGGTGACGAATACGCGTCCCTCGGGAGCCATGATGACGACGTCGGTCAAGGCGGGACCGTACGCTGCACCACCGGCTGCGAAACCGAGGACGACGGAAATCTGTGGGACGAGGCCGGACGCTCGCACCATGGCCTCGAAGACGAGTCCGACGGCATGGAGAGCCTCGACGCCCTCGGCGAGGCGAGCACCACCCGAGTGCCAGACGCCGACGATCGGGGCGCGCTGTTCGATGGCGGTGTCGATCGCGGCAACGATGTGCTTGCAGCCGTCCACCCCCATGGCACCGCCCATGACGGTGGCGTCGGAGCAGTAGGCGATGGTGTGGACGCCGTCGATTTCGCCCGATGCGGCCAGAATTCCCGACTTGTCCCGATCATGCAGGGGGACAGTGGTTCCGGCGTCGAAGAGCTTTTCGAGGCGGGTCAGGGGGTCGCGCGGATCGGTAGAGGTGCCGGATCGTGTGACAGGGGCCAGAATGGTCATCGCGTTGTCCTTCTTCAGGGCCCCTGGCGGGGGCGAGGCCCGAGCCGGGACCGTCCGTCGAAAGAACGGCCCCAGCTCGGATCATGCACTGCGAGAGCGGGATTCGCTGAGTCGAGAAGTCGACTCAGTGGATCACGCCTTACCGAAGGCGAGCGCTACGTTGTGCCCACCGAATCCGAACGAGTTGTTGATCGCGTAGTCGATCTGTCCGACGCGGGGCTCGCCCTTGACGACATCGAGATCGATTTCGGGATCCTGGTTCTCCAAATTCAGTGTGGGAGGGATGATTCCCTCTCGCACTGCCAGCACCGTCAGTACCGACTCGAGGGCACCGACGGCACCGATCGAGTGGCCCAGAGCGGATTTCGGTGCGTACACCGCTGCGTGATTTCCGACTGCCTTGTTGATCGCCAGCGCTTCGGCGGTGTCTCCGATGGGAGTTGCCGTTGCGTGTGCGTTCACGTGGGTGATGTCGGACTTCTGCAGGCCTGCGGTCTCGATGGCGCGCTGCATCGCACGCGCGGCACCCTTGCCCTCGGGGTCGGGGGCCACGAGGTGGAACCCGTCCGAGGTGATTCCGGCACCGAGCAGGCGGGCGTGGATCGTTGCGCCGCGTGCTTTGGCGTGCTCCTCGGTCTCGATGACCATGAGCGCACCCGCTTCACCGAAGACGAAGCCGTCACGATCCTTGTCGAACGGACGTGACGCACCCTTCGGGTTGTCGTTGTTGGTGCTCATCGCCCGCATCATGGAGAAGCTGGCGATCGGAACCGCGTCGATGTATCCCTCGACGCCGCCGGTGACGACCATGTCCGCGTCGCCCATCACGATCATCCGCCATGCATGCGCAATGGCTTCCGATCCCGAGGAGCAGGCGGAGACGGGCGTGATGACGCCGGCTTGTGCTTTGAGCTCGAGCCCGACGACCGCTGCTGGGCCGTTCGGCATGACCATCTGAACGGCGAGCGGGGACACCTTGCGGTAACCGCCGGCCTTCATCTTGTCGTTGGCGTCGATGAGAGAATCGCCGCCACCGAGTCCGGTACCGATCGACACGCCGAGGCGAAGGGGATCGACGTCGGGCGAGCCGGCGTTCTTCCAGACCTCGCGACCGAGCACCGTGGACAACTGCTCCACGTAGCTCAGGCGACGGATCTCGACCCGCGAGAGCAGACTCTGCGGGTTCACCGCGAGGTGTCCGCCGATCCGCACGGGCAGGTCGTACTCGGTGACGAAATCGTCTTCCAGAGTGCCGATTCCGCTTTCGCCGTTCAGCAGACCCTTCCACGTGGCATCGACGTCACCCGCGAGTGACGTGGTCGCAGCAAGGCTGGTGACGACGACACTGGGGAAGCGTCCGTTGGCGGTGGATGGGTTGGTCATGGGTCGTGTCACTCGCTCGCGGAGTCGTCGAGCTTGGCCTTGATAGCTTCTGCGGCTTCGGGGTTCTCCGCTTCGAGCTTCTGGATGTAGTTGACGGCGTCGCCGACGGTGCGCAGACCTGCGAGGTCTTCGTCGGGAATCTTCACGCCGTACTTGTCCTCGGTCTGCACTGCGATCTCGACCATGGAGAGCGAGTCGATATCGAGGTCGTCCACGAAGGACTTCTCGATGGTCACCTCGGACGGTTCGATGCCCGTGACCTCCTCGATGATCTCTGCAAGTCCGGCGATGAGGTCTTCCTGGCTGGCCACTGTTGTGGCTCCCTTCTCTTCTGTGTCGAACGCCGAAGTCATGTGCTTCGAGACGCGGTTGTGCATTTCTGCCACTCGGGGAGTGGAAGTCGATCCGCAGTACCGAGACTGCGGTGTGAAGGTGACCGAGCTATCCGAGCTCGGCCAATGCGGCGATGTCCGCCGGTGTCTTCAGGCCGAGGTTGGGCACGCCGCGCAGTTCACGCTTGGCGATACCGACCAGTGCGCCTGCCGGGGGCAGCTCCGCAAGTCCGGTGACCTGCGCGGTACGCAGGTACGCGCTGCACAGGTCCCACCGCACGGGGCGTGTGACCTGGGCAGCAAGTTTGGTGAGCGCATCGGCACCCGATGCGACCGGCTGACCGTCCGAGTTGGACAGCAAGGTGTGCGTCGGCTCGGACGGAGTGATGGCGGCTGCGGCCGCGGCGACGGTGTCGCCTGCCGATGCCATGTACTTGGTGTGGAAAGCACCCGCGACCGGGAGTGCACGAACCCGCGCCTTCTCGGGTGCGCTCTCGGCCAGTTCCGCCAACTTGGTCAGCAGACCTGCAGCAACGATCTGACCGGCAGCGTTGACGTTGGCCGGGGCGAGATCGAGTTCTTCGAGCCGGGCCAGAACTGCAGCTTCGTCGCCGCCGAGCACGGCGGACATGCCGGTCGGTTCGAGGGCACAGGCCTTGGCCATCGCAGCACCGCGCACCGCCGCCAGGGATACCGCGTCGTCGGAGGAGATCACGCCGGCAATGGCAGCAGCCGCGAGCTCGCCGACCGAGTGGCCGGCCACGATGGCGTCGTCGGGGAACAGTCCACGCGAGGCGATTTCCTCGAAGGCCAGTAGGGCCGACGCCACGACCAGTGGCTGAGTCACCGCAGTATCGGTGATTTCTTCAGCGGTGGCGGTGGTGCCGAGTCGCACGAGATCCAGGCCGGAGGCCTTGGACCACAGCGCCAACCGATCGGCCGCGCCCGGGATTTCGAGCCAAGGCAGCAGCATGCCGGGAGTCTGGGAGCCCTGACCGGGCGCAAGCAACGCAATCACAGGGTTAAGAGAACACTGTCGGGCCCCTCATCAGTGATGTCGCGCTCGATGAACTCTCGACAAGCAATTTGTGGGAACCCTACAAATTGCCTCGTGGAGACCCGCTATCGCCGGAAGGCGGTTCGGCGTTACGTGACCACTTCACCAAATGTGACTTGTGTGACATATGGGGCTGGATATGTCGGTTCGTGATGCGTTCGAGCCAACCTACCTACCGTTGCCGCGACCCGAAGGACGTACGCATCGCGCGGGTGAGTGGGATCACGACCGGTCACCTCGGCAATACGCTTGAGCCGATACCGGACGGTATTTGGATGAACAAACAGCTGCCGAGCGCAGGTTTCCACCGCACCGCCGCAGTCGAGATACGCATCGAGCGTGTCGGCCAAACCCGAACCTGCCGCGGCCAACGGAACGACGACATGATCGTTGAGAGCCGAGATAGCCGCCCCGTCGTTCAGCAACGCTCGTTCGGGCAGCAACTCGCCGGCGTGCACCGGACGCGGTGCGCCCCGCCAGCCCGCCACGGCCTGCATGCCGGCAAAGGCCTCCACCGCGCTCGAGTGCGCTGCGCCCAAGGTGCGGGTGGTGGGACCGATGACGACCGGGCCGTCGGAGAAGTTCTGCAACATGTCGTCGATGAACGCGTGATGCGCCGCGGTGTCGTCGAGCTGGCCACTGACCACCATCACCAGTCGGGTCCCCTGAACCACCGCCAACGCAGCTCGACCGTGCTTCTGAGCGACGGAGTGCACGGTGCCCACGACGGATACGCCGCGATCTTCCGGGGGAGTGCCCACCAATACCGTCGCGGGCGCAGTGGCGTCCCAATTCAACGTGGCGGCTCGGGAAAGCATGTCCGATCCCGTGTCGCCGCGGACGACGGCGTCGACGACTAGGGCTTCGAGGCGGGTGTCCCACGCCCCTCGTGACTCGGCTGCACTGGCGTACACGGACGCCGCTGCGAAACCCAGCTCGCGGCCGTACCGCAGCACTGCCTCGGTCAGCGCGACCAACTGCTGGTCGTTGCGGGCGAGCGCAGGGAGCCACTGCTCGAAGAACTCCATCGCCACCCGGACCATGTCGACGGTCTGACGCAGTGTGAGGCGTCGGGCAAGGTCTTGCGGGATCACTTGGAAGGCGTCGAGGCTGAATCGAATGTCGCTGTTCGGGTTCTTGAGCCATTCGAGAAAGTTGTCGACGGCCGTCTGGATCAGCAGCTGGACGCTGGCCCGCTGGGCGGCGTCGAGGTCGCCGAAGAACGGCAACTGGCCCTGCATCGTGGTCACTGCCTCGGTCGAGAGGCGGCCGGAGAACTGTTTGACGCGTCGCAACAGGGCGTCGGGCAGAGGGTCGCGTTTCTGGCGCGAAGGGGCCAACGAGTTGACCGGAAGGTGGACCTCGTTGTCGGTCGTGAGCGAATCACGGGTGGGGGAGTCACGGGCCGGGGAGTCACGAGCCAACGACTCACGCAACGCTTCACGGTAAGCGTCGCGCCGGGAGACATCACGCGCGGACGAACTGTCCGGTGAATCGGGTTTCGCATCGGACATAAGGAGAACCTACGCCCGACCCCCGCCCACCTCGCGCTGGACTCTCGTCGCGAGGTGGAACGGGGGTCGGCCGATCATGGCGGAGACCTACGCCGAGCCGGTATCGGCGTACGACGTCGGAGCTGCGGTGACGTCGTCGATCTTGTACTTCTCGGCAGCCTCGACGGCCTTGGACTTGTCGATCTCGCCCGATGCCGCGAGAGCGGACAGTGTGGCGACGACGATGGACTCGGCGTCGACGTTGAACACCCGTCGTGCAGCCGGGCGGGTGTCGGAGAAGCCGAAGCCGTCGGTGCCCAGGGTGACGTAGTCGCCCGGAACCCACTGGCGGATCTGATCCGGCACGGCGCGCATCCAGTCGGAGGACGCGATGACCGGGCCGTTGGCATCGGCCAGAGCCGAGGTGACGAACGGAACGCGCTTGACGGCACCCGGGTTACGCAGCGACTCCTTCTCGGCTTCGACGCCGTCGCGGCGCAGTTCGCCCCACGAGGTGACCGACCACACGGCCGAACGCACGCCCCACTCCTCGAACAGCAATTCACGTGCCTTGCGGGCCGAGACGATGCCGACGCCGGACGCGAGCAGCTGTGCCTCGGGTCCCTCGCCCTCCTGGGGTTCTGCGAACCGGTAGATGCCCTTGAGCAGCCCCTCGACGTCGAGGTTCTCGGGCTCGGCCGGCTGTACGTACGGCTCGTTGTACAGGGTGATGTAGTAGAAGACGTTCTCGCCGCCGAAGCCCTCGACACCTTCGGTTCCGCCGTACATGCGACGCAGACCGTCCTTGACGATGTGCGCGATCTCGTACGAGAACGCCGGGTCGTACGCCACGGCCGCGGGGTTGGTCGACGCCAGCAGCAGCGAGTGACCGTCGGCGTGCTGGAGACCCTCACCGGTCAGAGTGGTGCGACCTGCCGTGGCACCGAGCACGAACCCGCGGGCCATCTGGTCTGCTGCAGCCCAGAGACCGTCGCCGGTGCGCTGGAAACCGAACATCGAGTAGAAGATGTACAGCGGGATCATGACCTCGCCGTGCGTCGCGTACGAGGTACCGACCGCGGTGAACGACGACGTGGAGCCTGCCTCGTTGATGCCCTCGTGCAGGATCTGACCGACCGAGCTCTCCTTGTAGGCGAGCATCAGTTCCGAGTCGACCGAGGTGTACAGCTGGCCGTTGCGGTTGTAGATCTTCAGCGACGGGAACCACGAGTCCATACCGAACGTGCGGGCCTCGTCGGGAATGATCGGCACGATTCGGTGGCCGATCTCCTTGTCTCGCAACAGCTCCTTCATGACGCGCACGAGCGCCATGGTGGTGGCGACTTCCTGCTTGCCCGAGCCCTTGCGGAGCGTCTTGTAGGTGTCGTCGCCGGGCTGCGGCAGTGGCTTGACGTCGACGCGGCGCTCGGGGACGAATCCGCCGAGCTTGCTGCGACGATCGAGCATGTACTGGATCTCGGGAGCGTCCGCACCGGGGTGGTAGTACGGCGGCATGTACGGATCCTTCTCGAGCTCCTCGTCGGAGATCGGGATGTGCTGGAGATCGCGGAACGTCTTGAGATCGTCGAGCGTCAGCTTCTTCATCTGGTGCGTGGCATTACGGCCCTCGAAGTGCTTGCCCAGGGTGTAGCCCTTGATGGTGTGCGCCAGGATGACCGTCGGCTGGCCCTTGTGCGACATCGCAGCCGCGTAGGCGGCGTGCACCTTGCGGTAGTCGTGACCGCCGCGCTTGAGGTTCCAGATCTCGTCGTCCGAGAGATCCTTGACGAGCTCCTTCGTTCGTGGGTCGCGGCCGAAGAAGTGATCGCGGACGTAGCTGCCGTCGTTGGCCTTGTAGGTCTGAAAGTCGCCGTCGGGCGTGGTGTTCATGAGGTTCACCAGTGCGCCGTCGCGGTCCTTGTGCAGCAGCGAGTCCCACTCGCGGCCCCAGACGACCTTGATGACGTTCCAGCCGGCACCGCGGAAGAACGACTCCAGTTCCTGGATGATCTTGCCGTTACCGCGCACCGGGCCGTCGAGACGCTGCAGGTTGCAGTTGACCACGAACGTGAGGTTGTCGAGGCCTTCGGTCGCAGCCACATGTGCGAGTCCACGCGATTCCGGCTCGTCCATCTCGCCGTCGCCGAGGTACGCCCAGACGTGCTGATCGGAGGTGTCCTTGATGCCGCGGTCGTTCAAGTAGTGGTTGAAGCGCGCCTGGTAGATGGCGTTCATCGGACCGAGGCCCATCGACACCGTCGGGAACTCCCAAAAGTCCTGCATCAGCCGTGGGTGCGGGTACGACGGCAGTCCGCCGCCCTCGTTCACGTGGCTCGCTTCCTGGCGGAAGCCGTCCATGCGCTCGGCCGGGATGCGGCCTTCGAGGAACGCGCGGGCGTAGATGCCGGGGGAGGCGTGGCCCTGAATGAAGATGTGGTCGCCGCCGCCCGGGTGATCCTTGCCGCGGAAGAAGTGGTTGAAGCCGACCTCGTACAGCGCAGCCGACGACGCGTAGGTCGAGATGTGGCCACCGACGCCGACGCCCGGACGCTGTGCGCGGTGCACCATGATCGCGGCGTTCCAGCGGATCCAGGCTCGGTAGCGGCGTTCCATCGACTCGTCGCCGGGGAACCACGGCTCGTTCTCGGTGGGAATCGTGTTGACGTAGTCCGTCGATGTCAGCGACGGGAGCGCAACGCGGCGCTCGCCGGCGCGCTCGAGCAACCTGAGCATCAGGTAGCGAGCGCGGTTGGGGCCGGACCTCTCCAACAAGCCGTCGAACGATTCGATCCATTCGTTGGTCTCGTCGTTGTCGATATCGGGCAGGTACGACGCGACACCCTCACGGATGACGCGGACCCGGCCGTCCGAGCCCTTCTTGCCTGCAGACGATGTGTTCTGCCGTTCGCCGCTGTTCACTTCGGACAACGTGTGCACTCCTCAATGTGGCGGACGCTCGGTGTGGCGCCCGGTCCGGTAGCTCGCCCCTGTGACGGCGATCTACATTCCTCGTTCTCGTGATTCCTCCCCAATCCTGCCGCATCTCGTCGGTTCTGGTAGTACAGAGGTCCGATACCCACCAGTAGAAATTTATGTACGCAATTTCGGCGCGGTCAGCTTGCGCGAACGGCTTCGACCCTGTTCGCTTTGTCTACTGCACCCACAATTCAAGGAGGTCACCACCGTGGTCGCCGCGGCGGACGCTCAGAACTACGCTCAGAAACTTGGCATCACTCGCGACATGGTCGTTCAAGAGCTGGGCTGGGACGAGGACACCGACGATGATCTGCGCGCCGACGTAGAAGATGCGATCGGTGGCGAGACCCTCGACGAGGATTCCGACGAGGTGATCGATGTCGTACTGCTGTGGTGGCGCGACGGAGACGGTGACCTGGTCGATGCACTCATGGATGCCATCGGTCCGCTCTCGGACGATGGAATCGTGTGGGTCCTCAGCCCCAAGACCGGCATGTCCGGTCATGTGGAGCCCAGCGAGATTGCCGAGTCCGCTCCGACAGCCGGATTGACGCAGACCTCTGCGGCCAATCTCGGTGACTGGATCGGAAGTCGATTGGTTCAGCCCAAGACCCCTGCCAGCAAGCGGTAGGCCCATGCTCGACACAGGAAGACGGTTCTAGATGCCGATCGAGGTTGGCGCTGTTGCGCCCGACTTCACCCTCAAAGACCAGAACAACCAATTGGTCACGTTGTCGTCGTACCGGGACGTGAAGAACGTTCTGCTCGTGTTCTACCCACTGGCCTTCACCGGCACGTGCCAGGGCGAGCTGTGCCGAGTGCGCGACGAGCTACCGACATTCGAGAACGACGACACCGCGATCCTGGCGATCTCGGTGGGTCCGCCTCCGACCCACAAGATCTGGGCAGCAGAGCAGGGTTACACCTTTCCGCTGCTGTCCGACTTCTGGCCACACGGTGAAGTGGCTCAGGCGTACGGCGTGTTCAACGACAGCGCAGGATTCGCCAATCGTGGAACCTTCGTGGTCGACAAGTCCGGAATCATCAGATTCGCCGAAATGAACGGTCCCGGGGAAGCCCGAGACAGTTCATCGTGGGCCGAGGCACTCGCACAGGTGAGCTGACCTGCGGAATTGTAGTTAGACAGCAGACACGATAAATTTCTCCAAGCGTTCCGGTGGCCCGGGGATATCTCCGGGCCACCGGTACTGGGGCGTATAGCTCAGCGGTAGAGCTCTGGTTTTACACACCAGCGGTCGGGGGTTCGAACCCCTCTGCGCCCACCGAAGTTTTGCCAGTTCAGTCCGCTAGAGCGGTGGTCTCAGCGGGATCGATGAATTGCCAGTCCGCAACTGGTCCGCAGTAGAAAAACTGTTATCCGCTTGCGCCCCGTTGCGTCTATCAACTACTGCTTACCCGAACGCGGCGTCGAGCAGACTTTGCGCCCTGTCGGTCTCATCGGCGAACAGGTGCCCATACAGGTCCGCGGTCAGCTTGAGTGAGTGGTGGCCCATCCATTCCTGCACCTGCTTCGGCGGTACACCGTTGGAAAGGCAGATCGAGGCGAAGCTGTGCCGCAGTGAGTGCAGTGTCACCGCGGGGTCGATCTCCGCGAGTTTGGCCGCTGGTGCTAGTACGCGCTTGGCGAAGTTGTTCCGTCGCAACGCCGAACCGGTCCCTGTCGTGAACACGTATTCGCCTGCGTCGCGGCCCTCGCACACCTCACTCAAATGCGCTACCAGGTGAGCGGGAAGCGGAACGGTCCGCTCGCGGTGGTTCTTTGGGTCGCCCACGACGAGCCGCCCCCCCACCTCCGACACGGCGGTGTCGATCCGTAGTGTCCGACGGTCGAAGTTCACGCGGGAGATCCGCAGACCCGCGAGTTCGCCGAAGCGCAGACCGCAGCCCCCGAGGATCCGCAGCGCGAGGCCGTGCGAGCTCGCTGGTGCGTCGGGCACCGAGGTGTCGGGTTCGACGGTTCGGCCCGCTTTCATCCGCGCCGTGGTGGTGGTCGCTCGGTAATCGGCGGCGCGAACCAAACGGTCGATCTCGGCGGCGGACAGAAACACCTTGTCGCTGGCTCGCATCTTTGGCAGCGGGACGTCTTTCGCAGGATTGGATCCTAGTCGCTTCGAGCGAACCGCCATCTGGAGGATCTGGTGCAGCACCGCGTGACAGTGCCGAACCGACGACGCAGCAAGGGGCAGAGGCTTACCCGTGTCCTTGTCTTTTCGCAGCGTCGCGGCCGTCCCGTCGCTCAGCCCACCGACCCACGCCACGATCTCGTCGTGGTCGACGTTGCGCAGCTCGACAGCGCCCCACCGCGGTTCGACATGGGTACGCCACACGTAGCCGTACCCCTGAGCCGTCGCTTGAGTCTTCGACGCGTTGCCCGCGGTCCATGCCTGAGCTACTTGTCCGACCGTCGCGGCGCTTTTGGTCGGGTCGACCCAGTCGCCGCGGGTGACTGCGGCGCTCTGTTCGCTGAGCCACGTCTTAGCTTGCTTCTGAGTTCGGAACGCTTTGCTGTGTTCGCGCCCGTCACTGCCGACGTACCGCGCCAGCCACTGCAAGCCCTGACCGGCGCGAGCCGTCGGTGACCCGTCGCGGCGTTTCCACCGATCCTCCACACGCGATCCGCTGACACGCTTGGTGGGAACCGATTTTCGCATCACCAGGCGGTTTTGTGGGTCGGAGGTAAAGGAAGATGACATACAAGAACAATAGCTGACGGCTTAATATCTTGCGGACTGCACAAATTGTGATGCAAGTCACTATCTAACGGTTCGCGAATACACGGTTCAAATTCAGGAACGCACGCGGCCAGCGGGAGCTTGGGAGGCGCTGTAAGCCTTGCGACACGAGTCATTCACGCGCACAGCAGCATTCGGCAACTGTCCGATATGGGAACTTTTGCCATTGCGATCTTCGTAGCTCACTCTGTGAGTAGTTACAGGTTCTCGAACCTCGAGTGCCACCAATCAGGAATCGAAGGAGTCTCAATGGACGCAAAAGGGCTTATGACTTTGGAACGGGCCGTAGCCGAACACCTCGAACGGTTGAACATCGAGCAAGCTGCGCAGGTGCTCGGAGTGACAAAAGGATTCCTCTACCAACAGCGTTGCGCCGGAACGGGACCGCCGAGCTACAAGCTCAACAATCGCGTTTGCTACGACCGCCGAGACCTCGAGTTGTATATCGCTCGGTGCAAGGCTCAGACGCTCATCGGGGCCTGACCTTCACCACCACACACCTTCACCACCACCGAACACCACCACCACCACCAAGGGAGCGCAGCCATGGAATTCATGTAACACACCTATATTTGAAAAGGTCGGAATATGTCATCGAAAGACATTGAGCGCGAACCGATACCGCGTGAACGTCTGTATCCGTCGACAGCAACAGCCGAGGACAATCGAAGGTTTTCGGACATCGTCGACAAGTACCGCGCAGCAGAGCGCGACGCCGTGGTCGCCCAGGCCAATCGAGCCGTTGCCGAGCATCTGGTCGGCCGGATCGCACTTCACTTTCCATACGGCGACGGGCAGCTCGACGCGTGGGCCTCGGTACTCGATCGGCCCGAGGACATTCCCGCCGAAGCGTTCGAGGACGGCGGCGAGAACATCACTTTCCAGACCGCCGGAAATCGGTTCGTGGACGCAGCGGAATCGGCCGGCCGGGTCTGGCGTTCCGATCACGCACTCAGCGGCCGGCACGACGTCGATCCCCCTCTCGTTCTGTTCTTCGAACTGAGCTCAGCGACAACGCAACTGATCGACTCGACGTACCTCGACACCTTCCCCGACCTGACCGTGTTCGGTGCCGCAGTCGGCCTGCCGAGGACCGAACTCACGCGACATTTCCATGCCGCAGGGCTCAACCTCGACGACTTCGAGCCATGGTTACCAGCGGTCGAGTGGACGGCCGAAATCTGCGCCGCGCTAACCAGCGCCGCGATGACGAGCGCCGCGCTGACCAGCGAAGCAACATTGCCGACTATCGAGGACGTTGCCATGCCGACCGATACCGCGCCTGACAGCTATGCAGAGCATGAACGCAACGTCCCGCTGGACCTCAAGCGGTTGCGCACGGAGGAACGCCTACCTGTCCAATACCTCGAGCCGGGGGTTATTCCGTGCGGTCGATACATCGGTGTCTCCGGCGAAGCGGGAGCGGGAAAGTCATTGCTCGCGCGAGACCTCGCGGTGAGCTGGTCACTGGGACGCTCGACGTTCGATCCGGCGCACACATTCGACCCGGTGCGCGTGGTCTACCTCGACGCCGAGAACGGCCCCGAATGGTGGGCCGACGGGCTCGACACGATGAACGCGCCGCTCGACCTGCCGAACCTGCGCGTCATCACCTACCCCGATCTCGACGGCGGTCTCGACACCCCTCGCGGCGCGCGTTTGTTCCTTGAGTTGATCGAAGCACTAGGCGAGATCGATGTACTAGTCCTCGACACCGCGTCACGTTTCATCGCAGGCAGTGAGAACGACAGCGACACATGGCACGCGCTCTATCGGCGGTCGATCCTTCCGCTTCGTCGCGCCGGTATTGAAGTGGTTCGGCTGGATCATCTCGGAAAGAATGCCGAGCTCGGTGCGCGTGGTTCGTCGGCGAAGATGTCGGACCTGGACGCGCACTACATTCTGACCGCTAGTGCCAAGGGATCGAACTCGCTCACACTCAAACTCGACAAGCGCCGGCAGGCCGATTACGCCGAGTCCGTCCGGATAAAACGCCGAGACAATCCACTCACGCACACGCGGATACCGGAGGGAAAGTTCAAGCTCTCGACGAGCGACGGCCGCGAAGTGCCCGCAAACGAGAAGGTGGCGGCGCTGGTCGCCGAACTCGATCGACTGCACATCGCAGCAAGTCTTAGTCGCCGAGTTCAGCAATCGAACTACATCGAGAAGGCCGGAATTGTGAAGGCCGGAACGGATACCTGGGCCGCTGCGGTGAAGTTCCGTAGCGAGCGAATCGACCGCGAGGCCGAGCTGTGAAAACACGGTATGTCAGCTTTAACGAAACCTCTGGTCATAGGCCAAAGAGTGGTCCGGGACCACCGCACTCTCAGGACCACTCTCAGGACCACTTCTTGGTCGGGGACCAAGACCATCCGAAATCCACGAACTCGCTGGTCAGCTGGTCCCGGCCCTGCTGAGGACCACTCAGGACCATTCGGTTGCGGTCTGGTCCCGGACCACCACCCCCCTAACGAAGTGGGGGTGGGGGGCAGCCCCGAAGTAATTCACCAATATTCCAAACGATGGAACCCGGGTCGAGCGATCCGAGGACAACCCGAAAATACGGAGGACCGAACACATGACGACCAACGAACAGGGAAGCGGAATCGACTCGAGCAACTGGGACCAGAGTCTCGGCGGCTTCGAGGCGCGCGAGGCTTACGAGATCGTCGGTAATACCGACGCCCACGCACACCGGGAACGCGTAGCGCAGAGCGATGCTCAGGCCGCGCGTCGTCGAGCCGAGTACGACAGGGAGCGCGCCAGCGGTATTGGGGTGTCGCCTACGCTCGACAACGCGCTAGGAAAGCGACTGACCGACGGCCCATTGGCCGGCATCAAGCGCAACGCCGCCGGGGCGAAGAAAGTCGAGCATCGTCTCGACGAAGAGTTCGAGTACTTGATGGGACTCGAGGCCGGTCAGCGCGACAGTGAGCTGTTGGCAGCAGCGTGGGACGCAGCGCAGGCGAAAGCGAAGGTCCCGTCGATTTTGCTGGCGGCGCAAGAGTTCGACCGCTCGACGGTCCCGACCACGCATCCGCTTGCGCACCGATCGCAGTTGCTTGAGCAAATGCGTGGACATTGGGCATTTGCGAACCGTGAGGCGGTACTAGCGGAGCGGGTCGAACTTGAGCAGGTTCTCGGCGAGGAGTCGACGTCGATCCTCGATGAATCGGTGCGCGTGTATAGGACTTTGGTGGATGCGACCGGCGAGGTCGACAACGCGGAGGCCGTCATCACCGACGGCCGACACAACGTGCTCGACGCTTTCAAGAAGTGGCCGAAGCTGGTGGAACGCTGGCGGCAGGTCCAGTGCGCGCGGCAGTGGCTTGCTCTGGTCGAGAACAACGGTTTCGATGAGAAGCATCCCGAGTCTTTGATCCGGACCGACGCTCAGATGATCGAGAAGGACGTTTGGAGCTCACAGTTCGTCGATCAGACCGGCGTCCAGGTCGCTCACGTCGACAGCCCCGTCGCGGCCTTGCAGTGGTACGCAGAGCACACTGCGAAGGTGGACGTATGAGCGAGCAGCACGACGGAATCGAAGTCCGCGGTATGTCGAAGTACCTCAAGGATCGGCCGAACGCGCTGCAGATGATGCAGGGGAAGCAGCGGGAGGCGAACGCGGAACGCGAGACACCGGCACCGGCACCGGTCACCGAGATCGCATCGGAACGCGGTAAGGCGCTCACTCGGATCGCTCGCGACACCGAGGCGCGCCGAGCGCATTACGCGGCCGAGAAGGCCGAGCGAGACCGGCTTGAGGCCGCGCGAGAGCGGTCACGCGTACAGCGAGCCAAGGACGCCCTCGAGCACCGAACCGAGATCGTCGACCCGACGGCCCGCGGTATGGCTCGATACGCGGGGGCAGACAGCCTGAGCTAGCCACTGATACCACCAGGAAGCTCAAAGCGCCACAGGCTCATCGGCTTTGGTCGGTGGGCCTGTGCGACGCGTGGATGGACTCATCAGTCCTATCGCCTGTTCTCGGTGAAGCCTAAACGCGTTTTCTGAGCTTCAACGAAAGCACCACGCCGCGAGGAGCGAGTACGTGCCCTCGCTTCGACGAAAGCGGCTAAGGTCGATCCATGGCTCGCCTGACTCTTCCGCAGCTCGAACGGCATCTTTTCTCAGCAGCCGATGTTCTACGCGGCTCCATGGAGGCGTCCGCCTACAAGGAATACATCTTTGGAATGCTGTTCCTCAAGTACGCATCGGACCAGTTCGAAGCCGAACGCGACAAGGTCATTGCCGACCAGCTCGCCAAGGGCCGCGACCAAACCGAAGCCGAGAAACGGGCCGAGAACTCCGCGTTCTACGACACATTTTACGTTCCAGAACGTGCCCGCTGGCCCCATCTGCGCGATCACGCGCACAGGCAGGTCGGCGATGAGCTGAACAAAGCCTTGCAGGCACTTGAAGAACGCAACTCGGCGCTCGACGGGGTCTTGCAGCATATCGACTTCACCCGCAAAGTCGGTCAAGCTTCGATGTCGGACAAGAAGCTGCGTGAGCTGATCATGCACTTCAACAAAGAGCCGCTGCGTCGAGACCGCTTCGAGTTCCCCGACCTCCTGGGAGCAGCCTACGAATACCTGATCAGCGATTTCGCCGACTCCGCGGGAAAAAAGGGCGGCGAGTTCTACACGCCCCGTTCCGTTGTGCGGCTCATGGTGCAGATCGCAGACCCCCGGGAAGGTATGAGCGTCTACGACCCCTGCACAGGGTCCGGCGGAATGCTGATCCTGTCCAAGGACTACGTCGAAGAAAGCGGCGGCAACAGCCGCAACCTCGCACTAGCCGGCCAGGAAAAAGATGGCAGCGTCTGGGCAATCTCCAAGATGAACATGCTGCTCCACGGCATCCCTGACGCCGATCTGCGTAACAACGACGACGGGACGCTCGAAGACCCCGCCCACATCCAGGGCGGCGAGTTGATGCGCTTCGATCGCGTCCTCACCAACCCACCATTCTCACTGAACTACAGCAAGAACGCCATCCCGTTCCCCGAACGTTTCCGTTACGGCTACACCCCCGAGTCCGGCAAAAAGGCCGACCTCATGTTCGTTCAGCACATGCTGGCTGTCACCCGAACTGACGGAATGGTCGCCACGGTTATGCCGCATGGGGTCCTGTTCCGTGGCGGCGACGAGGGACGAATCCGGTCCGGTCTCCTCGACGACGACACCATCGAAGCCGTCATCGGCCTCGGCCCATCACTGTTCTACGGCACCGGCATTCCTGCGTGCATTTTGATCTTGCGGCACAAAGGCGCAAAGCCTGCCGAGCGTGAGGGCAAGGTGCTGTTCATCAACGCTGACCGCGCCTACCGCGAAGGCCGCGCCCAGAACTTCATCGAACCCGAACACATCGAGAAGATCGTCTCGGCGTACCGCGAATTTGGCGACATCCCGGCCTTCGCCAAGATCGTGAGCCGCAAAGAACTAGCCGAGAACGACGACAACCTCAACATCCGCCGCTACGTCGACACCACCCCACCACCGGACCCGCAGGACGTGCGCGCACATCTGCACGGCGGTATCCCCAAGGCTGAGGTGGAGGCCAAGTCGGAGCTGTTCACCACCCACGGATTGAGCATCAGCGACCTTCTCGTTGAGCGTGACGCCGACTATCTGCAATTCGTGTCTAGTGTCACCGCCAAACTCGAGCTCAAGGAACTGGTCGGGACCAACACTGGGGTCATTCACGCCGAAACTGCTATCACCGAGGTGATCGAATGCTGGTGGACTGCAGAGCAAGTCCGATTTACGCGGCTACAGACCACGGCTGACCTGATCGACCTACGCAAACAACTGGTCGCCACCTTTCAGACAGCACTGGCACCGATCGGTATGCTCGACCGCTTCGTGGTCAGCGGCATCATCGCCAGCTGGTGGGGCGACAATCAACCCGACCTTAAAACCCTCGCCACCATCGGGTTCACCGGCCTAATCGAAGCATGGGTCTCAACCGTGCTCGACGCCTTGAACGAAGAAAAGTCCAAAGTCGACCCCCTGGACCATAAAGTAGCGCGCGCGTTGCTGCCTGAGTATCTCGACAGCTTGGCGGCCCGTGCTGCCAACGTTGCAGAACTCGACTCGACGATCAAGGCCGCCACCTCCAAACCCGACGAAGAAGACGCCGACGACGCAGAACCGCAGCTATCGCCCGTTGAACTCAGGAACCTCAAGACGCAGCTGACAACAGCCAGGAAGCAACTCAAGTCCGACGCAGCCGCGTTTGCAGAAAAGCTCAGTGCTGCAAGCAACACGCTCGACGACACCAGCGCCCAAACACTCGTCCTTAATCTCTTCCAAAAAGATCTTATGATCGTTGCAGACCAGCGGATAACTCGACACCGCCGATCTGTAATCGACGCATTCGAGACATGGTGGGACAAATATCAGGTGACCCTCGCAAGCCTTGAGGGGGAGCGCGACGCCGCAGCCGAAAAACTCGCTGGCTTTTTTAAGGAACTTGGCTATGAGTGATTGGCGCACGACTACGCTTGGTGAGATCGCGGACGTTCTTGATTCGCGACGTCGTCCTATCAATTCTGACGAGCGAAGAATGCGGCTCGGGCAAGTCCCCTACTATGGAGCCAACGGCCAACAAGGTTGGATCGACGAGCCGCTTTTCGACGAGCCACTCATTTTACTGGCAGAGGACGGAGGCAATTTCGATGAATTTGCGACTAGGCCGATCGCCTATCGTATCTCTGGCCAATCCTGGGTGAATAATCATGCTCATATAATCCGCGCCAAAGAGGGGATCGATCAAAGTTTCTTGTTTTGGAGTCTTGTGCACCGCGATATACGTCGTTTCATTTCGGGTGGGACACGTACCAAACTTACCCAAGCTGAGATGCGCTCGATAGAGCTGGCAATTCCGTCTTCACGTGAGCAGTGTCGAATTGCCGAGATTCTGGACACCTTGGAGGACCAGATTCGCGCCACTGAGAAGATCATCGACAAACTTCGGGTAGTAGGGAGCGGCCTCGCGGGGGATTTGCTAACTAGTGGCATCAGCGCCGACGGCGAACTTCGGAGTATTTCTACTCATCGTCATGAGTTCATCGATTCCCCGCTCGGACGCGTGCCAGCGAGTTGGAGTGTTGTTGAGGTTAGAGCGATGCTGTCAGTTCGGCTAGGCTTTGCGTTTCGCAGCGACGACTATCAGGACAATGGAATACTTAATTTCCGAGTCTCGAACATAGGGCGACCATTGGAAGACCTGGGTGAAACGCGCAATTTGCCCGACGAGTTCTGGAATAGATTTCCCAAACAGCGACTTTTAGGGGGAGAGATAGTAGTCGTAATGGTGGGAGCGACGACCGGCAGTCTCGGGCGCGTTCCGGCGGCGATCTGTCCTGCATTGCAGAACCAGAACATGTGGAACCTTGTCCCTCAACAGGGTATAGATATTGATTTCCTATGGTGCGTGCTTCCAGATGTTATCCGGAGACACATGGATCAATCGCAGGGCAGCGCGCGCGATTTTCTTACACAAAAAGACTTCCTACGGACTATGTGCATAAGGCCACCGCTATCCGAGCAGACGGCTATCACACAAAAAATCTCGGCTCATCAAAATCGCCTTGCCAGAGAAACGGCCGAAGTGGCGAAGCTTCGATCCATGAAGCGAGGCCTCATGTCCGATCTTCTGAATACCCGCGTTCGTGTGGCAGTGGACACTGCATCGTGAGCCTCGGCCCGGAATTTACAGAATCTGAAAAACCGCTGCTCGATCAGTTGGTTGGTCTTGGTTGGTCGTACAACGAGGGGTCGAAGTCGGATCCGGCCGTGAGTGGTCGTGAGTCGTTTCGTAGTTCGCTAATCGAAAGCCGCCTGCGGAAGGTTCTGCAAGAGATCAACCTCGGCCCCGATGGTCAGTCTTGGCTCGACAACTCACGGTTGTCCGAGGCTAGTTCCGCACTGACACGCACGGAAACCGGCAAGCTGATAGAAATCAACGAGCGCCTGACTCAGCGCCTCCTTGAAGGCGTGTCCGTCGCAGGGCTCCCAGAGTGGGATCAAGGCCGCAGCCAAAGAATCAAATTCATCGACTTCGATCATCCGGAGCGCAACGACTTCCTGGCGGTCAATCAGTTCCGCGTCGATGAGCCGGGCGGTCAATCCAAGAAGTTCGTGGTCCCTGATGTGGTGCTTTTCGTCAACGGCATCCCACTGGTGGTGATTGAGTGCAAAAGTCCGTACGTCACCGATCCTATGTCCTCAGGAATCGATCAATTGCGGCGCTACGCAAATCAGCGCGGCCTCGGCACACCAGAGGGTAGTGAGCAGCTGTTTTGGACGAACCAGTTCGTCGTGTCGACATACGGAGACAAGGCTCGTGTCGGGACGTTCACCTCTGGGCCTGAGCACTTCCTTGAATGGAAGGACGCCGCCCCGCTGAGTCGTGACCAGTTAGCCGCTAATCTAGGAAAACCTGCTGGCGAGTTAACCGGTCAAGAACTGCTCGTTGCTGGGATGTTGACTCCCGCAAACCTTCTGGACATCATTCGTCACTACACACTGTTTCAAGAGGCAGGTGGCCGACGCATAAAGATCGTTGCCCGCTATCAGCAGTACCGCGCCGTCCTCAAAGCGGTCAACCGCCTGCAAACCGGCGAAACTCGTAAGATCGATGGTGAGCACGATCGTCGCGGCGGCCTTGTGTGGCATACCCAAGGTTCGGGCAAGTCCTTGACAATGGTGTTCTTGGTGCGTGCCATGCGCTCCGACCCCGTCCTGCGTGCGTTCAAGGTCGTGATCATCACGGACCGGACCGACCTGGAGAAGCAACTGGCTGCGACAGCGACGATGTCCGGCGAAACTGTGCAACGTGTCCGGAAGTCGGCCAAGCTCCGAACGATGTTGGCTGAGCACGGGCCGGCACTTGTGTTCGCAATGATTCACAAGTACCGCGATCAGGACTTGAAGAGTTCGATGGTTCAGGGCATGGACGGTGACGAAAGTGTCGAGTCGTTCGGCGTGCTCAATACCGATGAGTCCGTCCTCATCATGGTTGATGAGGCGCACCGTTCGCAGACGTCGACCCTGCACGCGAACCTGATGGCTGCCCTGCCGAATGCCGCCAAAATCGGGTTCACTGGAACACCGATCATGCGTGAGGGAAAAAAGCGTACTGAGTCAATCTTCGGCGACTTCATCGACAAGTACACGATTCGGCAGGCTGAGGAAGATGGCGCTGTTGTGCCGATCTTCTACGAGGGGCGGACGGCTAAGGGTGCGGTGGCCGGTGGTAGCGACCTGGATGAGCTATTTGAGGACATGTTCGCCGAGCACACCGACGCCGAGATCGAAAAGCTGAAAACCCGCTACGCCACCGCCGGGTCGGTTCTCGAAGCGCCCAACTTGATTGCGGCCAAGGCAAAATCCATGCTGTGGCATTATGTTTCGACGGTGATGCCCAACGGCTTCAAAGCGCAAGTCACTGCAGCAAGCCGTCTGGCGACGACACGCTACCGCGAAGCGTTGATAATTGCCCGAGATGAGTTGGTGGCTCACATCGAGGCGCTACCCCCTCATCTGCATGCCGACTATGACGGTGATGCAGTCGATATCGACAGTCTGGACCGCAAAACGCAGGCGCTCGTGCGTGCGGCTCCCCAAATTGAGCTGCTGAAGGCGTTGGAATTCGTCCCCGTGATTTCGGGCAGCCACAACGATGATCCGACCTGGGCACAGTGGACCGACAAGTCACGTCAGGACGCCTCGATCGAACAGTTCAAAAAGAAGCTCGGGCCGCTGGGTGATAGGACCAGCCCGGTGGCCTTCCTAATTGTGCGCACGATGTTGCTGACCGGGTTCGACGCGCCAGTCGAGCAAGTGCTCTACCTGGACCGATCGATCCAAGACGCTGAACTGTTGCAAGCCATTGCTCGGGTCAATCGGACTGTCACCGGCAAAAGTGCTGGACTGCTGGTCGACTACTTCGGCGTCGGTGCACACCTGCAAAAGGCCCTCAAAGCGTACGCGCCCGAAGACGCCGATGACGCGATCGGCGCATTGACTTCGATCAAAGACGAACTGCCCAAGCTGCGTGACCGCCACGCACGAGTGATCGCCGTCTTCGCCCAAGCTGGTATCGATACCTTCGACACGGCCGAGGACGTTGAGGCTTGTGTGCAGGTGTTGGCCGATGAAGCTCTCCGCGCCCGTTTCGGAGTGCTGCTGAAGCAGTTCCTTTCCACCATGGATACCGTCATGCCGCGCCCTGAGGCGCTGCCGTTTGTGCGGGACGCCAAACGTCTCGGGATTATTTCGCTAGCTGCAAAGCGACGCTACCGCGACGAAGGGCTCGGCGACTTCGACAGTTCCTTGTACGGGGAAAAGGTCCGCAAATTGATCGACGAGCATGTCACTGCCCTCGACATAGCCACCAAAATCCCGCCGGTGTCGATCACCGACCCTGACTTCTTGGCCAAGGTCCAAGGTCTGACTTCCGATAAAGCCAAGGCGTCGGAGATGGAGCATGCGCTCCGCTTTCATATTCGCAAGAACTTCGACGAAGATCCGGCTCGCTACGCCAAGTTGTCCGAACGGCTCGACGAGATCCTGAAGACTTTGACCGACAAGTGGGATCAGCTCGCGTTGGCATTGACCGAATTGCTTGGGGATGCGAAGGGTGATGACAGCGGCAGCGCAGTACACGAAGATCCACTGGTCGCACGATTTTACGGACTGCTGGAAGCCGAATTTTCCGCTAACTCAGCCTTGTCCGAGCGTATTCGCGTCGATATCGTCCACCTGGCGCAGGAGATCGTGCTCGAAGTCGAGATGCACGCCAGTATCGTGAGGTTCTGGCAAAATTCACATAAGCAAGACTTTCTGCGGAGGCAGCTGATCCACAGCCTGGACGAACGCGACCTCTTCCCGTTCGACGAGCAGGGTCCGCTGGCCGATAGGTTGATGGAACTTGCGAAAGCAAACCAGTCCTTGATTGCTGCGAGAAGGCGATGACTTCGTGACTGCGATGACGTTACAACTTGATGGGATGATCATTCCCGTCGTAACCGGTGGCACCAGTCGAAAAGCCAAACTGACCATCGACAGCGACGGCAGCCTGCAACTCAGGGCCGCACCCGACATCGAGCAAGCGGAGCTCGAAAACTTCCTCGCGTCTAAACGGGAATGGATTTACGGCAAGCTGGCCAAGAAAGAGTCGCTCCGCCAAGAGTTGGTTGTCAAGGAACTTGTCGATGGTGAAGGCTTTCTCTACCTTGGCCGTAGCCATCAGCTCAGGATCGTCGAGACCGAAGACCATCGAGTGCGGCTGCAACGAGGCAAGCTGAACCTTCCGAGGGCCCTTGCCGAACCTGGATATGACCACCTGATCGGTTGGTATCGAACGGCAGGGCTGACTTGGCTCAAGCCCCGAGCCAAGGATTGGGCCAAGCGTTTACGCGTTGATCCTCTGCAGATTGAAGTCGCCGACCTTGGCAACAAATGGGGATCGGCTCTACCTAGCGGCCGAGTCCGCATTCACTGGGCAACCATGCAGCTGCGCCCAGCACTCGTTGAGTACGTGCTCGCACACGAGCTCGCGCACCTGCGCGAAGCGCACCACGGCCCTGCATTCTGGCAACTTCTCACCCGAGCAATGCCAGACAGCGATCAGCGCAAGTCGGAACTTGCGGGTGCAGGAGCACATGTCTGGCAGGGGAAGTCCGCTGATAAAAGCGGTGCGGACGCCCGGTAGTGGGTAGGGGTGGGAGCCCCCTCCCGGCCCTGCGAAGCGAGGGCAGCCAGGTACTGCAGATTTCGTCGGCTGCGGTGCGAAAAGAACCGCATGTGGACGCCCTCAAACGCTCTGAACAGGCGTTTTCAGGCTGAACGCGCGTTCGAACGCCGGATCCAGCTCGACGTCCAGCGTGGTCTGGGTCGACGATCTGTTCGATTTAAGCCGAATCCTGTTTGTGCTAAAGCGATTACAGGCGGCGGTCCGCGAACATTGGACAGATACCGGTACGGGGTATGAGTATTGACCTGTCACCAGTCAAGAACAGAAAGAGCGACTCGATGGCCGGAATTACGCCACAGCACCCGATCACAACGGCTACCAAGGAGCAGCACTTGGACATGGCCGAAAGCGCCCTCGCGAAGGTCTACGAGCACGCGCCCTTCGCCGCTGAGGTCGATTACGATTTCTGGCTTCAAGTCGCGGGTCTGCACTCGTTCCTGTCCGGCCCGGTGGACTGATCGCCTGTGTTCACCGACGCAGAGCTCGCGGCGTGGTTGGTCGCCGAGCGGGATTACCGGATCGCCGAGCTCGAGCACAGCGGCCTCGAATCATCCGAGTTGCTCGACGAACTCAGAGCGCAGATTGTCGACGCGGCGATCACTCGCCAACTCGACACGGCCGGTCTCAAGCCGCAGAAAGTCGCGGATCTGCTCGCCGCGCTCGATCACACGAAGTTCGTCCAACCGGACGGCACGGTCGACGTGGGACGAGTCGAGAAGGCCATCGGCGCGCTCGCCCGCGGTGCCGTACAGGAAAACCGACCACCCCCGCGATCATCCGACCGCGCACCGAACCGCGGCGTCGGCCGCTACTTCGAAAGGACGTGACGACATGACCACAGATGACCCAGCGGCCGGCACCGAGTCGGTCGTCGACTTCTACCGCGCCAAGGCGAAGAGCGTCGGAATCGTCCTCGAGGCCGACGACCTCGCAACCGCCGCGGACCTACAGGCCACGACCGACGACATCGCGGCGCTCGACGCAGCTCTCGCCGCGGACGGCCGCACGATCACGACGAAGAGCGGAACGATCAAGATGCACCCCGCGGTCGCCGCAGTTCGGCAGCTTCGTATGACCCGAGCTCGCTTGGCATCGGTCATGGACGCGCGGATCCTCGCCGCCCGCTCGACGTCCGGAGCTGCGAGCGGTGGACAGACCGGAATCCGCGGTGTCTACACCGGCGACGGATCTCAGAATCAGGGACGGGACAACGAGCGCGGAGCTCGACGGGGCAAAGGGCGCGTGGCGCGCCCCCGAGCAGGACAGGGTGCGTGATGGCCAGACCGATGCTCGCCGCCGACCTGGTGGACGCGGGTCGCCCCGCGGCTTTGACGTTCGACGACGTCCCGCCCGAGCTCCGTCCGAGTAATTGGCGTCGGTGGCTCGGCAAGGTGAAAAAGAGGCACATCGCCGAGGCGATCGCGAGCGAGATCGACGAGAAGCGAGCGCGTGAGATGGCAGCGAGCGGGATGCAGCGTGACGCCTATTGTCAGTGGCTCGCGGATCACGACCTGACGACACCACCCGGACGGCCCGCTCACGGGTGGGATTCGACGTCGCTCGCGCGATGGGAGGAGGGCCAGTGAAGACGCTGCAGGTCCCGGCCCGGTGCCACAACGGGCATCACCTGGAACCGCGGACCGTGTACGTCCGACATACAGGGGCGACCGCGTCACGATCGGGGCTCACACCCACAGGATGGGAGTGCGTCGTGTGTGTACGAGTGGCGTGCTGGACCGCGCAATTTCCCGATCGACCAGCCCCGGACGAGCTCCTCGAAGCGGAGAACTACAAGCGACAGCTCGAGGGAGTCTTCCGAGCTCGGATGCCGAGATTTACAGCTGCCGTTTACTTCCGGTCCGGTTGGCAGTTCGCGAACAGCGACTCGACACCGGATATGCGAGCCGAGCGGATACGCGCAGCCGCCGAGGCCGAACGCCGCGAGCTCGCTCGGCAAGAGCGAGAGCAGCAGGACATCGAGGATCGGCGAGTTCGGCAGATCCGGCGCGAGCACGCCGAACGAGTCCCTACGGACCATTCGCGCTCTCATGACCGGTTCAGCGGCGTGATCGAAGCACGTTGGCGGTTACGTGTCCCGGCGATGCTTTCGGCCGCGGATTGTGGTTGCGGCCAGGTGGGATCAAGCGTCGTCCAGTCCGCAGCCAGTCCGCAAAAGCGGAAGCAGAGCGGAGAAGGCTTGCGATGAACTGCGAAGCTCGACCGACCATTTCTGCACGTTAACCCCTATGAATGAGCAACCTGGAGTAAGTCAGGGAAACTTCGAGTAATTCACGAAACCCCAGCTCGAAGTGTGAACCGGTAATTTACACACCAGCGGTCGGGGGTTCGAACCCCTCTGCGCCCACCATGACGCTGATTCTCGGCTTGACCGAACCTCCCGCACGATTTGCTGCGCCCGATGTTCCTCGGGCAGTCGGTCACCCTTACCGAAGAGCTTGTGACGCAATGTGCCCGGTGTGTATTCGGTTCGGCAGACACTGCGACGCTGCAATTTCGGTCTCGTCCACCCACTCCTGCGACTTCGCCGGGGGAGCCGACGATGCGTGGACCGGCATCGCCGATGCACTGGCAAACGGCCGATATGCGTTGTGCTCCGCGTAGGCGACTTCCGATATCTGTTCGGTGATCATGGCGAGCAGCTCACAGTCCGTGCCGAATATGGATCACGACCGGCGTCGCGCAACGCCCGCCTCATACTCGAGACCGTCTACTCAAGGTGTCCTCGGTGGGCGCGCCGACAAAGATCACCTCCGCGTTCTGCGCCGCGAAACGAACGCCGCGCGTCGACGCTCCGGCCTGAAAGATCACCGGCGCCCGCTGCGGTGACGGCTCGACCAGATGAATGTCCGGCACCGTGAAGAGCCTGCGGCGGTGGCCGATTCGACGCAATCGTCGCACCACCGGCATCGGACGAGTTCGCCGGCCAGCTCACGATCGGTAGTCGGTGGGGGGACAGCGACAACATCAAGAACCTCGTCGCCGCATTCAAGGACCCTGAGGTGCAGGTATTCCTGGCCACCGCCCCTCGGGTGAAAGACATCCTGCTACGTTCGTTCCGCACCCGATGGCGATGACACGAGGCGGACGACGTGACCCGGTACGAAGCATTGACCGAACTCCTCGACGAGCGGTACTCATGCCGGCAGTTCCTGCCGAAGCAGGTATCACGGGACGTGCTCGAACAGTTGTTGGCGGCCGCCCAGCGCACTCCATCGTGGTCGAACACCCAGTCGTGGCAAATAATCGTGACCGAGGGCGATGCCACGCGAAAGTTCTCCGAGGCCTTGGTGGAACATGTGGCGTCCGGTGTGCCGCAACCGGATTTTCCGTTTCCGGCCAACTACAACGCCCTGCACCGGGCACGTCGTCGTGAGTGTGGCGGTGCGCTCTACGAGAGCATCGGCGTGGTCAAGTCCGACACCGAGGCGACGACGCGTCAGTTCATTCGCAATTTCGAGCTGTTCGACGCCCCGCACGCGGCAATCATCACCACCGATGCGGACCTGGGTGTCTACGGTGCCGTCGACTGCGGGCTGTATCTGCAGACGTTCCTGCTGGGCGCGCAGAGTCTCGGGCTCGGCGCGATAGCTCAGGCCGCGCTCGCCGCGTACTCGCCGTTCGTCCACGAATGGTTCGATATCCCCGATACCCGCAGGGTGGTAGCCGGCATCTCGTTCGGCTACCCCGACGAGAGCCACCCGATCAACGGATTCCGCACCAGCCGTGCACCGTTGAGTGAGACGGTGACCTTCATCAGCTGAGGTGTGACGGCGTCAGCTCTGGAGCCGACCAACCAGTTCCGTACCCAGATCCGTGCCCGATCGCCATGCGCTTTCCACCCTGGGCGCGCCGGATTCACACCATTGATCGCCTGCGAATCCGACGAGCCGCCCGTCCCGCAGCTCGAGCGCAAAGGTGGAATCATGTTGCGCCGCAGGCTTTGCGAACGTCCAGCGATGGGCGTGAGTCCAGTTGGGTGCCGTGGAGATTACCGACAGTTCGCGTAGCGCGTCGAGGACCGGGGCGATCACTGCGTCGGGATCGGCGAGGTGCTGCTGTGCCCGCTCGGGGGTCGTGTGAACCACCAGCACGGGCGCACCGTCACCCCGCCGGGCACCGTCGTCGACGATGAACGCGATATCGGGATGATCGTTGACGAAGGCCGCGTCGCGGAACGGCACATCCAACCCGTCGAATCCACATGCCACCGCGATGACCGGTTCGTAACCGACGGCGTCGGGGACTGTGGTCAGTCGAGTCGCTTGAGGATCGGGCATCGCAACCACGACGTGGCCGTCGGGGAGGCCGCTCAACTCGGAAGAGCCTTCGATATCGAAGTCTTCCAGCAAGTCTCGCACCAGAGAACGAAGCCCGTGTGGTGTGGCCCAACGGACCGGCCCGGTGGTGGTGCACGGCGTGGTATCGGGTTTGAGGATGCCGAAGGTGTTGGCCCACTGGCGCGCAAGGCCCCTCGACTCCCAGTCCGACACCACCGTAGCGAAATCCTGATCTCGGACGGTGAAGTAACCGGCACCCAAATCCACACGACGCCCGTGAAGCTCGGGGGAGGACATCCGTCCGCCCGGGGCACGTCCTCGATCGACGATGCGGAACGGGACGCCCGCCGCGCGCAGTACTCGGGCACAGGCGGCACCCGCGATACCCGCGCCGACAATGGTGATCGAGTCCGTGGTGCGCCCAACATCGACAGTCATATCGTCAGTATGCCCGGCGGACCAAGTAAGTAAGCCCGCCTTATGTACTACGCATTGTCTGGACAATTCGGTCACCCGCTGCGAAGGGCCCGACCTTGTGCTGAACTGTTGAAATGGCAATTACGGATAAGCCAGATACCGGAGAGCACGGACTGGGAACCGGTCTCAAACCGCGGCACGTGACGATGATCTCGATAGCCGGAGTGATCGGTGCCGGACTGTTCGTCGGCTCCGCCAACGCCATCGCCACCGCAGGACCTGCGGTGTTGCTGGCCTACTTCTTCGCCGGACTCCTCGTCATCCTGGTGATGCGCATGCTCGGGGAAATGGCCACCGCCAACCCCGACACCGGTTCGTTCTCGACGTATGCGACCCGGGCACTGGGACATTGGGCCGGCTTCTCCGTCGGTTGGCTGTACTGGTGGTTCTGGGTATTGGTGATCCCCGTGGAGGCGACCGCCGCTGCCGCCATCCTCACCAACTGGCTGGGCGGTGCCCAATGGATGTGGGCCCTGATCATCGTCGTTGCGCTCACCGCGACCAACCTGATCAGCGTCGGCAATTACGGCGAGTTCGAGTTCTGGTTCGCGTTGGTCAAGGTAGTGGCCATCGTCGCGTTCATCGGTCTCGGCATCGCGGCCATCCTGGGCTGGCTGCCGAACTCCGAAGTCAGTGGCGTGGACCAATTGTGGGCCTCCGGCGGCTTCATGCCGCTCGGCTTCGGTGCGGTGATCGCAGCCATGCTGACGACGATGTTCTCGTTCATGGGATCCGAGATCGTCACCATCGCTGCAGCCGAATCCAAGGACCCCGCAAAGGGGATCACCCGCGCCACCAACTCGGTGATCTGGCGTATCTCGATCTTCTACTTCGGATCGATCTTCGTCATCGTCGCGCTCGTCCCCTGGAACGAATTGGACCCGGCAACCGGCTCCTACCAGTATGTGTTGTCCAAGATGGGAATTCCTCACGCGGAGACCATCATGGACATCGTCATTCTGACCGCCGTGGCGTCGTGCCTGAATTCGGCGCTCTACACCGCCTCCCGCATGCTCTACTCGCTCGGTGATCGCGGCGATGCGCCTCGCTCAGTCAAGAAGATCACCGCCAACGGAGTGCCGTGGGTTGCCGTCATCGCCTCGATGGTGCTCGGCTTCCTCGCCGTCGTCGGAAACTACATTCTTCCGGAAAAACTCTTCACCTACCTGCTCGCGACCACCGGTGCCGTAGCTCTGTTCGTCTACCTGGCTATCGCCAGCAGTCAACTCGTGCTGCGTCGCCAACTCGATCGCGACGGCGAACGCCCGGCCGTTCTGATGTGGCTCTACCCGTGGCTCACCTATTTGGCCATCGGATTCATCGTCTTCGTCCTCGTCATGATGGTCGTGCGACCCGAGCAGCGATCGTCCATCCTGCTCTCGGCCGTGCTGGCGGCAGTGACGGTGATCGGCGGAATCATCGTTCAACGCCGAAACACGCGGCGCGACAAGGTTGCCGCCCGCGTGTCCGGTGACTCGGCCTAGATCCCGGCATACACCTGGCGGTACAGATCGACGATCTGCTCCGCCGTCGGAACGACCGGATTGTTACCGGGGCTGCCGGACGCGAGAGCCTGCTCGGCCATCAGCGGCAACATGTCGTCCCACGTCGACTTGTCGATGCCGAACGTCTGCGGAGTGGGAACTTCGACCTCACGGCACAGCGTGACGATGGCGTCCTGCAACTTGCCTCCGGCAACCGCGTCCGAATCGGCTTCCGATGCCGCACCGAGGGCGCGGGCGCAGTCGGCGTAGCGGGACTGGGCTCCGCCGATGGAGAAGGCTGTGACGGCAGGCAAGAGCATCGCATTGGACAGTCCGTGTGCGACATGGAAATGCGCGCCGATCGGTCGACTCATCCCGTGTACCAGACAGACGCTGGCGTTGGAGAACGCCATTCCCGCCTGGGTGGACGCATGCATCATGTCCTCGCGTGCCTGCCGGTCTTCTCCGTCTCGATACGCCCGAAGCAGCGACGTTCCGATGGTGCGAATTGCGCTGAGCGCCAAGCCGTCGGAGATGGGGTTGGCCTTCTTGCTGACGTATGCCTCGATGGCGTGTGTCAGAGCGTCGACGCCGGTATCGGCGGTCAGACGCGCCGGCATCGACATCGTCAGTTCGAAGTCGATGATCGATGCTATCGGCAGAAAGGACAGCCCGGGGCACAGCATCTTCTCGTCCGAGGCCACGTCGGTGATGATGGTGAACTGCGTTGCCTCCGAACCACTTCCCGCCGTAGTAGGGATCGCGACGATCGGAAGCGCCGGACCGGTGGAGAGCACCGGAGCCTTGAAGTCCCGCATCGTCCCGCCCTGCACAGCGAGGATTGCCAGCGCCTTGGCCGTGTCCATCGGACTGCCGCCGCCGAACCCGATGATCGAATCGGCCGAATGCTGCTGCACCGCTTCGAGACCGGCGATCAACGAATCCGTCGTCGGGTCGGGCACGGTGCCGGAGAACAGAGCAGGCGACTTACCGGCCTCGGTCATGATCGTCATCAGTCGATCGGCCGAGCCGTTGCCGGCCATGAACGCATCGGTGACGAGTAGGGGACGAGATACGGCCAGGTCGGTCAGTACCGTACCCAGCTCCGCGACGGCACCGCCGCCGAGCTTCAGAAAGCGTGGAAAAGAGATGTTGGCAACCATGGAGTGCTCCTTCGCGGTATCTCCATGTGCGTGGAACTTCGTAGTGGGCTACGAGTTTCCACGCACATGGGCTTTGTAGAACTCAGTTGTTTGCAGGAAAGCCGAGATCAATACCGCCGTGGCTGGGATCGAGCCAGCGACTGGTGACGGCTTTACCCCGCGTGAAGAAGTGCACTCCTTCGGTGCCGTGAGCGTGGCTGTCGCCGAACAAACTGCTCTTCCAGCCGCCGAAACTGTAGTACGCCATGGGAACGGGAATCGGCACATTGACACCGACCATGCCGACCTCCACCTCGTTCTGGAACCGCCGTGCCGCCCCGCCGTCGTTGGTGAAGATCGCCGTGCCGTTGCCGTACGGATTGTCGTTGATCAGTGTGAGGGCTTCGTCGTAGGTGTCGACACGGACGACCGAGAGCACAGGACCGAAGATCTCGTCGGTGTAGATGCTCATGTCCGGTGTCACATGGTCGATGAGCGTGGGGCCGAGCCAGAATCCGTCCGCAGCCCCGTCGGGTTGGACGGTGCGGCCGTCGACGACGATCGTGGCGCCGGACGCCTCGCCTGCGTCGACATAGGACGCAACCTTGTCGCGGTGTACCCGGGTGACGAGCGGGCCCATGTCGGCGCCGCGGGTGCCGTCGCCGGTGACCAGTGGTGTGGTGCGTTCGGCGATCTTGGCGACGAGCTCGTCGGCGATCTTCCCGACGGCCACGAGAGCGGAGATGGCCATGCATCGCTCACCCGCCGAGCCGAAGCCGGCGTTGACCATGGCGTCCGCGGCCAGGTCGAGATCTGCATCGGGGAGGACGACGGCATGGTTCTTGGCACCGCCGAGGGCCTGAACACGCTTGCCGTTGGCGGTGCCTGTCGAGTAGACGTACTGGGCGATGGGCGTCGATCCGACGAAGGAGATCGACTTGATCTTCTTGTTCTCGAGCAGTTCGTCGACGGCCTCCTTGTCTCCCTGCAGCACGTTGAACACGCCGTCGGGCAGGCCTGCCTCGGCCCAGAGCCGCGCGAGCCAGATGCTGGCACTCGGGTCCTTCTCCGACGGCTTGAGCACGACGGTGTTACCGGCGGCGATGGCGATGGGGAAGAACCACATCGGCACCATGGCAGGGAAATTGAAGGGGGAGATGATGGCCACCGGCCCGAGCGGCTGACGAATGGAATAGACGTCCACTCCGGTGGACGCATTCTCGGTGTAGCTGCCCTTCAGTAGATGGGCTATGCCACAGGCGAATTCGACCACTTCCTGGCCGCGAGAAATCTCGCCGAGGGCGTCCGAGAGCACCTTGCCGTGCTCGGCCGTGATGATCTCGGCCAGCTCGTTCTTCTTCGCGTTGAGCAGTTCTCGGAAGGAGAAGAGGATCGAGGTGCGCTTGGCCAGGGAGGTGTCGCGCCACGCGGGAAAGGCAGCTGCGGCGGCGTCGATGACGGCGCGGGCATCGCTCCGATCGGCGAGCGTGAGCGTGCCGGTGACCTCCCCGGTGGCGGGGTTGGTGACCGGTGACGTCCGATCGGAAGATCCGGAAAAAGTCTTACCATCGAGCCAGTGTGAGATGACGTCGGTCAACGTTCGTTCCTTCCATCGGTGTGTCTCGAGTCTCATTCGAATAGATGCACATGTCAAAGGCCAAAATCGCAGATTGCCGTGCATAAATGCACAGGGGGATAGGCTGGGCGAGTGTTCAACCCAGACCACCTTCGTTATTTCCTCGAAGTGTCGAGAACGGGACGTCTGACCGATGCGTCTCGAACGCTCGGCGTGGACCACACCACGGTCGGTCGACGCATCACGGCACTCGAAAAGTCCGCAGGGCAACGTCTTTTCGACCGAACCCCGACGGGATGGCGATTGACCGAGGCGGGGCGAAGGCTGGTCGGGTACGCCGAAACCGTCGAGTCCACGCTGATCGCCGCCTTCGAAGATCAGACATCCGATACCGGATCGCTGCGAGGGACGGTACGCATCGCTGCCCCGGACGGATTCGGTGCCTTCGTTCTGACGCCGAAGCTGGGTGCGCTTCGTGACAAGCACCCCGATCTGGATATCGAACTCGTCACCGCCACCGAGCACAACTCGTTGGCCACCAGGGAATTCGACATTGCCATCACGTTGGAACGGCCGTCGCCCAGGTTGGTGGTGGCCCGGCAACTGGCGACCTACACCCTGGCGCTCTATGCCGCCGAGCGATATTTGGCTGCGCAGCCGACGATCGACTCGGTCGACGGTTTGCGTGGGCACACCCTGATCTCCTACGTGGATGCGCTGCTCGACGTTGCGCCGTTGCGCATCCTGGATTCGATTCTGCCCGACGGTCGGGCGCAGATTCAGACCAACAACATCACCGGCCAGTGGATCGCGGCGCGGTCCGGCGTGGGAATTGCGCCGTTGCCCAGCTACATCGGCGAACCGGACGACACGTTGATTCCGGTGTTGCCGGGCCTCGTCTCGGTCGAACGCACCTACTGGACGGTGATTCCGCGGGAGCTGACGGGGTTGGCGCGGGTGAAGGTGGTGGACGATTTCATCGGCTCGGTCGTGGCCGAGGAGCCGCACATGCATGCGGTGCCCGTCGGTCGATAGTCGCGGTCACTAAATGCACGAGATCGGCGGTGGCCGTTGAATTTTGGACGTTCTATGTGTCCGGCGTCTCGTGACGACAGACACACGTGACGCCGACCTCAAAGCAGTGGGAATCGCCCTACCGGCGGGTGACAATCTGTTACGGAACACGTCGGCCACGGCACCGCCGCGGCAGGCCCACAACGATTCTTGGGGGAATCATGACCATGTTCGTAGTAGCAGCAATCGGTTTCGTCGGTATGGCCATCGCCTTGCTCAACGACGGAAGCGACATCGACTTCAGGAGCCGTCAGCTCTCCGGCGCGTACAACCGGCGCTGGGCCTGACCCGTACCGATTCCGCACACCGGATGGCCGGTGGATAGATTCGTGCGATGTGGACACACCCCCGAGCGATCGGATTGCTGGTCGGTTACGTCCTGGATCGAGTGTTCACAGACCCACAGCGCTGGCATCCGGTAGCAGGATTCGGAACGGCTGCCCTTCGCGTCGAGGCTCGGCTCTACCGCGACAACAGGATTGCGGGTGTCATCCATACCGCCGTACTGGTCGGGGGCGTCACCGCACTCGGAATCGCGTCCACGCGAGCAGTGTGGCGTCTCGGCCCACCGGCCGAGGCCGCTCTGGTGGCTACCGCGACGTGGGCCGCGCTGGGCGGATCATCGCTGTCGGTAGTAGGTCGCTCGATGGCCGATCACCTCGACCGAGACGACCTGCCCGGCGCACGCGCATTGCTCCCGTCACTGTGCGGACGTGACCCGGCATTCCTCGACTCCGACGGGCTGGCACGCGCGGCACTCGAATCCATCGCCGAGAACACATCCGACGCAACAGTCGGTGTCGTGGTGTGGGGAGCCCTGGCCGGCGTACCGGGAATCCTGGCGTACCGAGCCAGCAACACACTCGATGCAATGGTGGGATACCGGTCTCCGAAATACCTACGGTTCGGATGGGCCGCCGCACGCCTCGACGACGCGCTGAACCTGGTGCCGGCACGAGTCACGGGTGCGGCGACCGTTCTCGCGGCACCGCTGGTGCAGGGTTCTGCTGCACACGCGCTACGGGTGTGGCGACGCGACGCGTCCCGTCATCCCAGCCCCAATGCCGGGGTGCCCGAAGCCGCGTCGGCGGGAGCGCTCGGACTACAACTCGGCGGGCGCACCCAGTACCGGCACGGCGTGGAGATCAGGCCGACACTCGGCGACGGGCGAGCGCCCACGGCACGGGACCTTCGGCGAGCAGTCGTCCTGTCGACGCGGGTGCAAGAGATCGCGACGGCTGCGTCAGCGGTTCTTGCCATATCGATCCGCCAGGCGAGGATCCGTCGGCGTTCTCGCCTGTGATGCCGCGCGGGCCCTGGCCCGCTTCTCGCGCCGGGTCGGAAGAGTGAATTCTTCCTCGTCGTCCGACGCGGAATCGTCGTCGGACGTGGGGTCGGACTCATCGGACATCGCGTCGGCCATCTCGGTTCTAGACATGCGTCGCTCCCGCAGCTCGGCGCGGACGAAATACGCAAGACCCAACGGTGCCATGATGCCGAACGCCAGCCACTGCAGCCCGTAGGACAGATAGGGGCCCGCGTCGGTCTGCGGGAGCTCGATGAGGCCGAGGCCACCGGGCTGACCGTCGTCGAGCTGCAGGTACCCGTCGATCGCGTCGACACCGACCGCTGCGCCGATCTGCTCCGGGTTGATGTTGTACACCTGCAGGCGGCCGTCCTCCTGGATCGGCTCACGTGATGTTCCTTCGGCCTGACGAACGCGGGCATCGAGAGTGACCGGGCCGGTTGGGGCTGCTGCGAACTCGGGCGGTCGCGTTCCCTCCACCGGGAGCACGTATCCGCGGTTGACGAGAACAGTAGGGCCACCGTCGATGACGAACGGAGTGATGACCTCGTACGCGGGCTGCTCACGAATGCTGCGCAGCCGCACCAGGGCGTCGGAATTCTCCACGTAACTGCCCTGCGCGATCACCCGCCGCCATTCGTCGTCGGCCGCGAAACCGTTCGCGGTCAGAACGTCGGTGATCGGCACCGGAACTGCCCCGACCGATCGGGTGATCAAGTCGTTGCGCGCTGAAGTCGAGGTGTTCTTGCCCAGCTGCCACGGAGCGAGCACGCTGAAGCACAAGAATGCGAACGCCAGCGCGACGGCGGCCAGCACCAACCACTTCGGACGCAGCAAGAACCGTAACTTCTCCACCCCACCACGGTAGCCGGGTCAGGCAGTCAGCCGAGACCGCGCCCAATCGATCAAGCCGGGCACGGCATCCTCGATCTGTTCTCGCACCTCGGTGAACGCAGAATCCGACGAGTAGTAGGGATCTGCGACCGACGCATCGTCGGCGTCGGGATCGAACGAACGCAGCAGCTGCACCCGATCGGCCGGTGCACCCAACTGCAGTAGAGATCGAGCGTGGCCGGTGTCGAGAGCAACGATCAGATCGGCAGCGAGGTGGTCCGGTCCCACCTGGTTCGCTTCGTGCTCGCTCTCGTAGCCGTGCGCATCGAGTTCTGCGACCGTTCGGGGGTCTGCGCCGTCGCCGACATGCCACCCGTCGATTCCCGCGCTCGATACGCGGACTGCATCACTCAGGCCCGCCTCGCTCAGGTGCGCGGCGAACACCTTCTCGGCCATCGGTGATCGACAGATGTTTCCGGTGCACACGAACGTCACGTGCAGTGGCTCGCTCATCGTGACGCCTGCGTGTTCTGCTCGAGCACGGCGGCCAGTTCGTCTATGTCCGACGCGGTGAACGCGGCGTCGTCGCTCTCGCCGTCGATGCCGTAGCCCCATTCCACGTAGACCGCCGGAATTCCGAACCGAGCCGCGCCGTGCACATCGTGATCGCGGTCGCCGATCATGATCACCCCTGCGGTGCCGCCGTCCGAGGATTCCACGGGATCGATGCCGAGATTGGTCAGCGAGTGCGCGATGACGTCGGACTTCGCTCGCCGCGACCCGTCGTTGCTGGCACCGCCGATGAAGTCGAAGTACCGGGACAAGCCGAAGTGGTCGAGAATCCGGACGGCGAAGCGCTCCGACTTGGACGTCGCCACGCCCAGCCGAACACCGCGATCCTGCAATCGCGTCAGCACTGTCTCGATGCCGTCGAAGGCGGTGTTCTCGGCCCAACCCCGCTCGTCGTAGCGGTCGAAATAGGCGGCGAGCGCGCGCTGAGCTGCCTCCTCGTCCAGGCCCATCGAGCGCAGCGTGTCGATCAGCGGTGGACCGACGACGAGAGAGAGTTGCTGTTCGGTCGGTTCGGGAGCGCCGACCGAGGCCAGCGCGTGGCGAAATCCTGCGTGAATTCCCGGTGCGGAATCGGTCAACGTTCCGTCGAGATCGAACAGGACAACGGATGCGGGCAGAGCGGCAGACATGGCTTGAGCCTATCGGTGCACATGACGGCTAGGCTCGTCGCGATGTCCGATACAGCGCCCGGCCCCGATGCACTTCTCCGTCATCATGGGGATCTCGAGGTCGGCTCAGGCCTCGTCGACTTCGCCGTCAACGTGCGCGGTGACGGACCGCCCCCGTGGCTTCGTGATCGGCTCGCTGCAGCCCTGAACTCGCTCGGTTCGTATCCATCGGGGGCAGCCGAGCGGGCGGCTCGGGAGCAGGTCGCCGCACACCACGGGCGCTCGCCGGACGAGGTACTGCTGCTCGGTGGCGGAGCCGAAGGATTCGCGATGCTGCCACGGCTCGAGCCGGCCCTCGTGGCAACCGTGCACCCGTCGTTCACCGAGCCCGACTGGGTGCTCGAGCAGGCCGGCATTCCCGTGCATCGGGTGTTACTCCCGCCGCCGTTTCTTCTAGATCTGGGCCTGGTGCCCGAGGCCGCCGACATGGTGATCGTCGGCAATCCCACCAATCCGACGTCGGTGCTGCATCCCCGCGAGGAAGTGCTCGGTCTGCGTAGGCCCGGCCGTATCGTCGTGGTCGACGAAGCATTCGCCGACGCAGTGACGGGAGCAGAAGAATCGGTCTCCTCGGACAGCGTCGCGGACGTGCTGGTACTCCGGAGCCTGACGAAGACGTGGGCATTGGCGGGGTTGCGGTGCGGCTACGCCCTGGCCCATCCCGACGTACTCGAACGAATGCAGCGGGGCCGTGCGCACTGGCCCCTGGGCACTCTGCAACTCGAAGCAATCCGTGCCTGTACCGAGCCGTTCGCGGTCGAGCAGGCCCGAGCCGAAGCGCTGCGTATCGACGCCGAACGTGACGCCATGATCGCGAGACTGACCGCATTCGGTCTCGACATTGCCGGGCCGGCGCGAGCGCCGTTTCTTCTGGCGCGGGTCGATGACGCCGACCGGATCCGAGAACGTTTGCGCACGAAGGGAATTGCGGTTCGGCGCGGCGACACGTTTCCCGGACTGGATCGCAACTACCTACGCGTCGCCGTACGGGACCCGGCACACGTCGACATACTGGTGCATGCGTTGAACACCGTTCTGTGAGGAGAGCAATCGACATGGCAGTGACTCTGGCGAACGTCATCGAGGTTCTCGACAAGGCATACCCGCCTCGATTGGCCGAGAGCTGGGACTCGGTGGGATTGGTATGCGGAGATCCGGATTCCATTGTGCGACAGGTGCTCTACGCCGTCGACGTCACCCCGGCCGTCGTGGACGAGGCCATTTCCTGGGGCGCCGACCTCATCGTCGCCCATCACCCTCTGCTGCTCAAAGGAGTCGATTCGGTTGCGGCCGACACCGCCAAAGGCTCGGTGATCCACCGCCTTATCAAGGCCGACTGCGCGCTGTTCACCGCCCATACCAACGCCGACTCGGCCGATCCCGGTGTCTCCGACGCACTCGCGTCGGCCCTCGGTGTGATCGACACCAGGCCACTCGATCCCATTCCTGCTCCGGCGCACGACAAATGGGTCGTATTCGTGCCGTCCGCCGATACTGCGGCGGTGCGCCAAGCGCTGTTCGACGCCGGAGCCGGTGAGATCGGCGACTACAGCGAAGCGAGCTGGCACACCGAGGGGCTCGGCCAGTTCCGGCCGCAGCCCGGTGCTCATCCGACGCTCGGTGTCGTCGGCGAAGTCCACACCGTGACCGAGGACCGAATTGAGGTGGTTGCATCCCGGGCCGACCGCGCCCGGATGCAGGCCGCGCTCAGGCGCGCGCATCCGTACGAGGAGCCCGCGTTCGATGTCTTCGAATCCGCGGCCCTACCGTCGTGCACCGGTCTGGGGCGGATCGGACGGTTGCCTGATCCGATGACCCTCGCCGAGTTCACCGATGTCGTCCGAGCCGCTCTGCCGGCCACCAGCTGGGGAGTGCGAGCGGCAGGCGATCCGGACGCCACGGTGTCGATCGTCGCCCTGTGCGGGGGAGCAGGGGACTCGTTCCTCGCAACCGTCGCGCGGACCGACGCCGACGTCTATGTCACGTCCGATCTCAGGCATCATCCCGTCGACGAGCACCTGAGGGCGGGTGGGCCCGCGGTGATCGACACGGCCCACTGGGCCTCGGAGTTCCCGTGGTGTGCTCAGGCGAGGGGCATCGTGGACGCCGAATTCGGCGATACGGACGGCTGGAGCAGCAGGGTCAGCGATGTCCGTACCGACCCGTGGACGTTGTGACCGACGAACCCCGCGACCGGGGGAGTGGACGGATCCGGCTCGGTACGTTCTGCGCAGCCGGTAGGGTAATCGGAATCAACTTCCATAGTCGCAGGAGTCATCAAGCGTGAACGTCGATCCCAAAGTCCAGGCCTCGCTACTCGAATTGGCCGGTGTGGATACCGAACTCTCGCAGATCGCCCATCGCCGAAAGACCCTCCCCGAGCAGCAGGAGGTCGACAAACTCGAGGCCGAGCGCATCACCCGCAAGGATGCTGCCGTCACGGTGCAGATCTCGATGGACGACCTCGATCGCGACATCCGCAAGCTCGAGGGCGAAGTCGATGCCGTTCGCCAGCGCGAGGCGCGCGACAAGAAGATGCTCGAGAGCGGCACGGTTGCGCCCAAGCAGATGACCGAGCTGCAGCACGAGCTCGGCAGTCTCGAACGGCGGCAGAGCATCCTCGAGGAAGAACTGCTCGAAGTCATGGAACAGCGCGAGGCCAGCGAGCGCGACTACGAACACGCCGGGGCGCAGCTGACGCAGATCGAGGACGAAATGGTCGACGCCGGTCGTCGCCGCGACGACGCTGTCGCAGACCTGGACGTCGCCGAGAAGCGGAGCGCCGAGCGTCGCGAGGCATTGATCTCGGGTATGCCGGCCGATCTGCTGGCTCTGTACGAGAAGCAGCGCGCACTGACCGGTCGAGGCGCAGCGTTGCTGCAGGCCCGCCGATGCGGCGCATGCCGAATCGAGCTCGATCGCAACGAAATTGCGAGCATTGCCAACAAGCCTGCCGATGCTCTGGTTCGTTGCTCGGAATGCAACGCAATCCTGGTGCGCACCAAGGAGTCCGGAATTTGAGTGCCGCGCAACGGGTCGTCGTCGAAGCCGACGGCGGCTCCCGCGGCAACCCGGGTCCCGCCGGATACGGAGCCGTGGTGTTCTCGGCAGATCGCAGCGAGGTGTTGGCCGAACGCCGGGAGGCGCTGGGAATCGCAACGAACAACGTGGCCGAGTACAGGGGCCTCATCGCTGCGTTGACGGCGGCCGCGGACGTGGGTGCCCGTGAGGTCGACGTTCGGATGGACTCCAAACTCGTCGTCGAACAGATGTCGGGACGCTGGAAGGTCAAGCATCCCGACATGATTCCGCTCAATCGCCGAGCGGCAGAGCTTGTTCGGACGTTCGATCACGTCACCTTCCAATGGATTCCGCGGGAGCAGAACTCACACGCCGACGGTCTGGCGAACGAGGCGATGGACGCCGCAGCCAAGGGAATCGACCTCCCTGATCTGCCCGATTCCGAACCGGCCGCGAAGCAGCCCGCGGCGGCCCCCGGGTGGACCGGTGCAGTGGGCGACCCCACCCGAATGTTGTTGTTGCGCCACGGCCAGACCGCGCTGTCGGTCGACCGGCGATATTCCGGCCGCGGAAATCCGGAACTGACCGAGCTGGGGGTTCGACAGGCCACCGCTGCAGCGGCACGGCTCGGCGGACACGACGACATCGCAGCGATCGTCTCGTCCCCCCTCGGCCGCGCCCGACAGACCGCCGACGCCGCGGCCGGTGCACTCGGACTCGACGTGACCACCGTCGACGATCTGACCGAAACGGACTTCGGCGACTGGGAAGGTCTGACCTTCGCGGAGGCGAAAGACCGCTATCCCGAACAACATCGGGCCTGGCTGGGTGACACCTCGGTGGCCCCGCCCAACGGTGAGAGTTTCGACGCAGTGCGCACTCGAATCGAATCGGCCCGCGACCGATTGATCGAAGACTATGCGGGCAAGACGATCGTCGTCGTGACACACGTGACGCCGATCAAAACACTGCTGCAACTGGCACTGGACGTCGGACCGTCACTGCTCTACCGAATGCATCTGGACCTCGCGTCGCTGAGCATCGCGGAGTTCTACCCCGACGGCGGGGCATCGGTGAAATTGGTCAACGACACGTCTCACCTGACCTGATCCTGCGGAGGTGCGGGTCTCAGATCTGCAGCGCCAGCCACAGGCCCGCCACTGCTCCGACGATGGTCAACGGGGTCGTGATGACACCGAGCACGGTGAATGTGCGCAGGTCTGCCGGCTCGTCGTTGGCCGACGCGACGCGTCGCCACAGCATGATCGCCAGTGAACCGACGTAGGTGAGGTTGGGGCCGAGGTTGACCCCGATCACCATGGCCAGCAACAACGCAGGGGGAGCGTCCGCGCCGAAGGCCGCTAGGAGCAGCAACGTTGCGGGCAGGTTGTTGACGATGTTCGACGCCACCGCCGCGATGGCTGCGGCTGCCAACAGGGACGCGAAGGTGGTGTCGGACGGCAGAATTCGCGCCAGCCAGTCGCCGATCGGGCCCGTCGTCACGCCGAGCACGACGATGCCGAGAAGGAAGACGAAGCCACAGAAGGGCAGATCGGCACCGCGCAGGATCGCGCGAGGCGTGGTGTGGCGAGCTCGAAGTGCCGGGATCGCGAGCGCAATCGACCCCACGGCAGCCACCCAGAACGGTTCGATATCGAACAGTCCCGCGACGGCAAATCCGACGAGGGTCGCGCCCAGGATGGCGAGCGTGCTGCGCGGTGCTGGGACGTCGTCAATCCTGTGTTCGGTCGCGGAGTCCGTCGGTGTCGCAGTGCGGGTCAGATCCTCGCGGAAGAAGATCAGGAACACCGCCAGTTCGATGGCGACCGCGAAAATCCACGGCAGTGCCATCAGTGCGGTGAAGTGCAGGAAGGTCAGGCCCGTCGCAGCGAAGGCCAGCAGGTTGGTCAGATTCGACACCGGCAGCAAGGTCGACGCCGAATTGGACAGGTGCGCAGTGGCGTAACTGTGTGGACGTGGCGACATCCCCAGGATCCGAGCGGCACCGATGATGGCCGGTGTCAGCAGAACCACGGTGGCGTCGAGGCTCAGTACGGCTGTGGTGGCCGCGGCAGCGGCGAACACGAGGGTCAGCAGTCTGCGGGGGCTGCCCTTGGATCCGCGGCGTAGCTTCGCAGCGATCCAGGTGAACACACCGAGGGCATCCGACAGATGCGCCAGGATCAGGATGAAAGCCAGAAAGACGACGGTGGGTGCGAGTTCGAGTACCTGCTCACGGGCGGCGTCGAGGCTGACGAGGCCGACGAGAAGAACAACTGCGGCCGCTGGAAGTGCAGCAACGATCTCCGGAAGACCGCGCGGGCGAACGATGGCGAAGACGAGAACGGCGGCGACCAATGCCGCAGCGAGAACGGTCACGCGAGAATCTTCACGAGAGTGCGGACGTTCCGCGTGGTGGTCGTGGCCTTGTACTTCGCCTTCGCCGTGGCTTTTCCGAACGTACTGTCGGTGGTGTTGCCCTTGCGCACCTCCCAGTAGAGCACGCTGTTCCCCTCGGCAATCCTCTCGAGATCGGGGTCGAGTTCCACTGCAAGAGCGGACAATTCGGTCAAATGGCTATCGTCGTTACCGAACACCACATAAGGATGCCAGCCCTCCCGTTCGGCGTCGAACGGGTAGGACTCCACTATCGCCCTCAGTGTCGGGACGTCGAGTACGACAACCCAGGCTCGGTAGCCGAACGCCTCGGCGAGCGTGCTCTCCACCTGTGCTTTCAGGGCGGCGGCCGCCAGCGGAGACTGCAGCAGTACGTTGCCGGTCGCCAGAATCGTGCGGACATTCGTGAAGCCGGCCGAGGCCAGAGCTGCGCGGAGGTCGACCATCTTGATGTTGATGCCGCCGACGTTGATGCCGCGCAGCAGCGCAACCCATTCACTCATGGAAGGAACTGTAGTGAAGCGCACAAGAACAACCATTGAAGTCAGTAGTTAGTAACCAGTAACTTGGCGGCATGGCGCAGAGAGGACGGATGACAGGCCCGGAACGACGGCAGCAAATACTGCGGATAGCGGCAGACGAATTTGCAGCGTCCGGACTGCACGGCGGTTCGACCGACAGGATCGCCCGCGAAGCAGGGATCACCCAGGCTTACATCTTTCGAATATTCGGAACCAAGAAGGCACTCTTCTCCGAGCTGGTGGTCGCGTCGTTCGACCGTGTGGCGGATGGGATGCGCGAGGCCGCAGGTACTGCCACCGGTCAGCAAGCCTTGGCCTCGATGGGGGAGTGCTATTACGCCATGCTCGAGGATCGAACCTCACTCCTGCTGCAGCTGCAGGGCCTCGCCGCGTGTGGCGACAAAGAGGTGCGCGACGCCGTTCGAGAGGCGTTCGGCCGGATGTGGAACACCGTCGTAGAGGTCACCGGTCTCGACGCCGTGACCGTCAAAGCGTTTCTGGCGTTCGGCATGCTGCTCAACAGTGGCGCGGCCCTGCAGATTCATGACGTCGACCAACCCTGGGCGAACGGAGTGGGCACTCGTATCCACGCCGGATTGTTCGACCACATCACGAGCGAGACGAACCGTTGATCTCCGGCTCCGAGCACGACGAATCACGAATGTTCGTGCCTTCTCTGTTGTTCGTCGGAGTCGTCGTCGCCGCTGTCGGTAGCCTCGGTGCCCCGCTGATCACCAGCGTCGCAACCACTTTCGACGTCTCCCTCTCCAGTGCGCAATGGACGTTGACGTTGGCTTTGTTGACCGGTGCCGTCACGACACCGGTTCTGGGCCGCCTCGGATCGGGTCCGCATCGACGGGCAGCAATACTCGGGACACTGGGCGTCGTCTCGGCCGGAGGCATTCTGACCGCACTGCCGCTGTCCTTCTCCTGGCTGCTCCTCGGCCGCGCAGCCCAGGGAGTGGGACTGGCCCTGGCTTCGATGCTGATGGGTGTGGTGCGAGATCATCTGTCCGACAAGCGGTCCGGATCGACCATCGCTTTGTTGTCGGTCGCGTCTACTGCGGGTGTCGGTGTGGGCTATCCATTGTCGGGGTTTCTGGCCGAGCACGGCGGTCTCCGGCTCGCCTACGGATTCGGTGCTGCGATGACGGTCATGGCGTTTGCCGTTGCTCTGCGAGTTGTTCCTGCCTCGACGCGCAAGCGTGCGACCCGGATCGACGTTCCGGGTGCGGTGCTGCTGGCGCTCCCTCTCACCCTGGTGCTCGTTCTCATCAGTGAGACCGCGCTGTGGAGTAGCCGCCCTTGGACGGCGGGGGTGCTGGCTGCAATCGCGGTCGTCGCTGCGGGCATATGGGTACGCGTCGAACTGAGAAGCTCGGCGCCGCTCGTCGATCTTCGGTTGTTTCGTCACAGGGCCGTGGTCGGAGCGAACGGCGCAATGTTTCTCGGCGGCATCGGAATGTATCTGCTGCTGACCCTCGCTACGCGCTACGCGCAGACGCCTTCCGGTGCCGGATACGGTTTCGGCCTCGACGTGTTCGCGGCGGGCCTCGTCCTGGTTCCGTTCTCGGTGTTCGGATTTCTCGCCGGCAAGCTGGTACCCAGAGCGCTGCCTCGGGTGGGGGCAGCCAGCGCGCTGACGGTCAGCGCACTGATCGTTCTGGTGGCTCTCGCCTTGTTCGCCGGTACCCGCGCCGGCGTCGTTGAACTCTGTGCGGTGATGGCGATTCTGGGTTTCGGAGTCGGAAGCTTTTCGGCCGTGCTGCCGGCCGTCGTGCTGCCGGTGGTGCCCTCCGCGGAGACCTCGAGCGTCATGAGTATCAACCAGGTGGTGCGCAGTGTCGGATTCTCTTTCGGAAGCGCGGTCGGTGGTCTGGTACTCGCCGCCGGAACGAGTCCGGGCTCCACCTTCCCCGGAGAGGATGCCTACACGTCCGCCGCCTGGGTGGGGGTGGTCGTCACCGCTGCCGCGGCCATCGTGAGTGCCTCTGTTCTTCATGGCCGGGCAATCGCCGGGCATCCGACGTGAGGCGGGTAGAGTACGCAATCGCGAACGAGTTGGCTGGACGGCTGCGGCTCGAAGTACCGACGGACAGGTTCCGTTCCGCTTCGGGCCGAGGAAAGTCCGGACTCCACAGAGCAGGGCGGTTGTTAACGGCAACCCGAGGTGACTCGCGGGACAGTGCCACAGAAAACAGACCGCCTGCGGTTCGGTTCTTCGGAAACGAAACGCAGGTCAGGGTGAAACGGTGCGGTAAGAGCGCACCAGCATCCCAGGTGACTGGGGTGGCTAGGTAAACCCCGCCCGGAGCAAGGTCGAAGGCTGCACCGCGCAAGGGGTGCAGCTGCGCAGGTGCTCGAGGGCTGCTCGCCCGAGCCTGCGGGTGGACTGCTCGAGGTACCCGGCAACGGTGTGCCCAGATGGATGGTCGTCTATTCGATCTCGCGAGAGCGGGTCGATGCACAGGATCCGGCTTACAGGCCGACTCGTTCGCACTCCAATTTCTCGCGCGGTACACCTGCGGCGTGGCTGTATGGGGCACACTGGAAGTCATGACCGACGACGACAGCTCCTGGTACTACGACATCAGCACCAAGCAGGTTGTGCAGGGCAAGGAGACCAATGCCCTCGACCGCATGGGTCCGTATCCGGACAAGGCCACCGCAGAGCAGGCGCTGAAGATCGCAGCCGCCCGCAACAAGGCCGCCGACTCCGACGACGACTGGAACAACTGACGGTGCTGCTCACCCGGCTGAGGGCTCCGAACTTCGATTTCGAGTCCATCAGATCCGAGTTCGGTCTGTCCGATGTCTTCGACGCAGACGTGATGCGCGACGCGATCGAAGCCCGAGACCTGCACGCCGACAGCAGAATCGACCGCACCGACATTCCTTTCGTCACCATCGACCCACCCGGCTCGAAGGACCTCGATCAAGCCGTACACATCGAGAAGACGGCCAACGGCTTGGTGGTGCACTACGCGATCGCCGACGTGGGTGCGCTGGTGATGCCGGGGGGAGCGCTCGACGTGGAAACCCGCCGACGCGGCCAGACGTACTATCTCCCCGACGGATCTGTTCCCTTGCACCCGCGTGAGTTGTCGGAGGGCTCGGGAAGCCTGTTGGAGGGCCAGACTCGCTGCGCTGCGCTGTGGACCATCGAACTCGACGACGTCGGTGAAGCCGCGGCGTGGACCGTCACCCGGGCGCTCGTGCGTTCGACCGCGCGTCTCGATTACGCGGGAGTGCAAGCCGACTTCGACGCCGGCACACCGCACCCGTCGATCGCTGCCCTTGCCGAGTTCGGACACCTACGGGCGGAGGCAGCGAGGCGTCGAGGAGCCATCGACATCACGCTCCCCGAGCAGGAAGTGGTTCCGGACGGGCACGGTTGGCGAATCGTTCTGCAACCGCGAACAGCAGTGGACGGCTGGAACGCCGAGGTGTCCTTGCTGACGGGCATGTGCGCAGCCAGAATCATGCTCGACGCCGGAATCGGCATCGTACGCACGCTTCCGCCCGCACCGCCCGAGGCCGTCGAGACCCTGAAGAAGACCGCGAACGCACTCGGAATCGAGTGGCCCGCCGGCGCGTCCGCCGGCGCGGTACTCGCCGGCCTGCCCACCGACGAACCGTCGACTCTGGCGATGATGACTCAGGCCACGGGATTGCTTCGGGGAGCGGACTATTCGGCGTTCGACAGTCGGACCCCGAACTCGACCATCGATGCACCCGGCACCGACGATTCCGTCGAACACTCGGGTATCGGAGCGCCGTACGCCCATGTGACGGCCCCGTTGCGACGGCTGTCGGATCGGTTCGCCACCGAGGTGTGTCTGGCCGTGGTCGCCGGTGTGCCCGTCCCCGAGTGGGCGGCGCAGGCGCTGCCGGAGCTACCGGCGATCATGCGTGGATCGGATTCTGCAGCATCGAAAGTGGACCGAGCCTGCATCGATCTGACCGAAGCGCACGTGCTCGAAGATCGCGTAGGTCATACGTTCGACGCAGTGGTGCTGCGCGGTGCCGAGGGCAAGCGCGACGCCGAGGTGCTCGTGTCCGAACCGATAGTCATGGGCAAGTGCGACGGCGAGCCGCCTGCGGGGGAGTCGGTGAAGGTCCGATTGACTCGGGCCGACACCGACTCGCGCACAGTCCGATTCGACTATCCGTCTGTCACGGCCTGAATCGGTCGGTCGCCTCGACCAGGTGGTGGACGATGCCCGGCTCGGCCGCAGAATGGCCGGCATCGTCGACGATCACCAGATCTGCACTCGGCCAGGCCTTGTGCAGTGCCCACGCGCTCGTGGCCGGGCACACCACGTCGTAGCGGCCCTGCACGATCACACCAGGAATACCGTCGAGCAGGTGCGCGTCGCGTAGCAACTGGTTCTCTTCGAGGAAGCACCCGTTGCGGAAATAGTGGTTCTCGATTCCGGCGAAGGCGCGAGCGAAACGCGCATCCGAATTATGCTGTACAGCATCGGGTTTCGGGAGCAGGTAACTCGTCGCTGCCTCCCACGACGACCACGCCACCGCGGCCCGGGTCGCGGCAGCGTCGTCCTCGGACATCAACTGTCGGTGATATGCCTCGACCAGATCCCCGTCTCGTTCGCCTTCCGGAATGGGGGCGAGAAACTCCTCCCACAGGTCCGGGAAGATGTGTCCGGCACCGCCGCGGTAGTACCAGTCGATCTCCGACGGCCGGACGAGGAAGATTCCTCGGAGCACGAGTCCTCGCACCCTCTCGCGATGCGTCTGTGCGTAGGCCAGCGACAACGTGGAGCCCCAGGATCCGCCGAACACCAACCAGGTGTCGATGTTCAGGTGCTCGCGGAGTTTCTCCATGTCGGAGATCAAGCGATCGGTGGTGTTGACCGACAGATCTGCCCCGTCGGCAATATGTGGGGTCGACAGCCCGCAGCCTCGCTGATCGAACAACACGATGCGGTAGACCTGCGGATCGAAGTAGCGACGCTGCAGTGGATTGGTGGCACCGCCGGGACCGCCGTGCACGAACACCACCGGTTCGCCGTCGGGGTTGCCGGAGATCTCCCAGTAGATCCGCTGCCCCTCGCCGACGTCGAGGTGACCAGTCTGCACGGGCTCGATCTCCGGGTACAAGGTGCGCATCCTAGAAACCGACCAGACCGGAGGCCAGATCCGGGATGTCGAGGGAGCGGATGGCCTCGTCCCGCACGTCCGAGCACGTTTCCTTCGTGATGTCGTCGACGAGCGCGCGATTCTGCACCACCTGGAGATTGATGACGCCGCTCTGCGCAGCCCAGGTCTGCACCAGAATGTTCAGACCGCCGCGGCCGAGAGTGGGGCCCTGCACGCGCCAATTCGACAGCTGCGCTTCGAGATCGGTGCACAGCTGCTGCTTCTGGGCATCGGTGACAGCCGCTCCCGCAGGAGTCGTCGTCGCCACCGTCGTGCTCGGAGCGGTCGTTGTGGTCGACGACGAACCGGTATTGGTCGTGTCGGTGCTGCATGCCCCCACTACGGCGAGAAGCGCAGCCGCACCGACCAGTGCGACTGCGCTTCGTCCTGCAATGGACGTCGTACCCCGTCTGATTGTCATGGCCCGAGTGTGCCATCCGAACCGGGATCAGACGACGACGGTCAGTAGCTGTGTTCGGGTCCGGGGAAGACTCCCGAGCGCACCTCGGACATGTACGTGGTGGCTGCGGTGCGCAGCGAATCGCCCACGTCGGCGAACTTCTTGACGAACTTGGCGGTCTTGCCGTTGGTGTATCCGGCCATGTCCTGCCACACGAGAACCTGAGCGTCGCATTCGTTGCCCGCTCCGATGCCGACCGTCGGGATCGTGAGCTTGCGGGTGACCTGGCCGGCGATGTCGGCGGGGACCATCTCCATGACGACGGCGAAGGCACCTGCCTCCTGTACGGCGATGGCGTCGGCGACGAGTTGTTCGGACGCGTCACCGCGACCCTGAACGCGGAATCCGCCGAGGGTGTTGACGCTCTGCGGGGTGAATCCCACATGGGCCATGACGGGGATGCCGGCAGCGGTGATGGCGGCGATCTGCGGTGCGACCCGCTCGCCGCCCTCGAGCTTCACCGCGCCCGCGAGGCCTTCCTTCATGAAACGAACAGCGGTTTCGAGGGCCTGCTGCGGTGAGGCTTCGTAGGTACCGAAGGGCAGATCTGCGACGACGAGCGCGTGCGGTGCGCCGCGTACCACTCCACGTACGAGAGGAAGCAACTCGTCCACGGTGATCGGCACGGTGGTGTCGTAGCCGTACACGACGTTGGCCGCGGAGTCACCGACGAGAAGCACAGGCACGCCGGCTTCCTCGAAGATGCGGGCACTGGAGTAGTCGTACGCCGTCAGCATTCCCCAGCGCTCACCCTCTGCCTTCATCTGCAGCAGATGGTGGGTACGGGTCTTGCGGGTCAGCGCGGTCGCCGGAGATTCGGTGGACGAACCGCCGTACACAGCATTTTCGGACATCTTTGTCCCTTTCTGGTCCTCGAGGCCCGCCTGGCGGGTCCCCGGGATGGGGTGTGATGACGTGCTCAGTCTGCCACCGCCCTTCCGTCGCAGGAATGCTGGTAGGGAGTGCAATTTGTCACAGTCGCGCCAACAGCTGATCGTCACATCGGGGGCTCGTACGCGCCCCTCCCGACCGTGATCGGCATCCGGCGATCGCGCCCGAACGCCCGCGAGGTGACCTTGGTGCCGATCGGATACTGCCGCCGCTTGTATTCCGCTGTGTCCACCTTGCGCACGATGTCCGCCACGACGGACGCGTCGAAACCCGCCGCGACGATGTCTGCGACGCCCTGATCGTGGTCGACGTACCGAAACAGGATGGCGTCGAGGGTGTCGTAGTCGGGCAGTGAATCGGTATCGAGCTGACCCGGCCGAAGCTCGGCCGAGGGCGGCTTGTCGATGCTCGATTCGGGGATCGGCGGGACGTCTCCGCGGTCGATCGCGGACTCGTTGCGCCAGCGCGCCAATCCCCAGACCAGCGTCTTGGGCACGTCCTTGATCGGTGCGAAGCCGCCGACCGCGTCGCCGTAGATCGTCGAATAACCCACCGCCAGTTCGGACTTGTTCCCGGTGGCAAGGACCAGATGGCCGAAGGTGTTGGACAGCGCCATCAACACGATTCCCCGGCATCTCGCCTGGACGTTCTCCTCGGCCACGCCGGTCAAGTGCAGCTGGTCGACGAAGCCGGCGACCATCTGGGAAATCGGTTCGGTTCGAAAGTGAATGCCGGTGCGCGCGGCGAGATCCTCGGCATCGACGCGCGAATGCTCCGAGGAGAACTCCGAGGGCATCGACACTGCGTACACCGCGTCAGCGCCGAGGGCATCGACGGCGATGGCGGCGACGACCGCCGAATCGATTCCACCGGACAGACCGAGGGTGACCGCACGAAAGCCGTTCTTGTGCACGTAATCTCGTAGCCCGGTCACCAACGCGCCCCACACCTGTTCCTCGGCGCCGAGGGGCTGAGCCAGGGACGGCTCGGTACGCTGCCAGCCGCTGATCGCGACGTCGGGCAGAGCGACGCGATCGATCGTCCAGCCCGCCACCGCGGGGGAGTCCGCGACCGGATCCGCGGGGGCATCCACGTCGACGATCAGCAAGTGCTCGACGAATTGCGGAGCCCGGCCCCACGTCGAGCCGTCGGGACCGAGCACGAGACTTCCCCCGTCGAACACCAGCTCGTCCTGACCGCCGACCGCGTTCACGTACGCGATGGGGGTCCCGATCTCGGTGGCTCGGCGCTGGACGACAGAGTGACGAATCGTGTCCTTCCCCTGCTCGAAGGGGCTCGCGTTGAGGCACAGCAGTAGATCGACTCCGGCCGAGGCGTAGGCGGCAACGGATCCACCGGGTTGCCAGATATCCTCGCACACAACGAGTCCGAGTCGCATGCCGTTGACCGTCACGATGCTCAAACGGGAGCCGGGCGCGAAATAACGTGCCTCGTCGAACACCCGGTAGGTGGGCAATGAATGCTTGTCGTACCGAGCTGCGACCCGGCCGTCGACGATCACCGCCGCGCTGTTTCTCGAGCCCTCGACATCGCGGTCGAGATACCCGACCACGACGATGCGATCGCCGCACCCCGCTCGGTCCAGGGACTCCGCCAGCCCCGTCAGTGCCCGCGCCGATGCCGCGGCGAACGACGGATTCAACGCCAGATCCTCGACCGGATACCCGGTCAGGGCCATCTCCGGAAACACGACCACGTTGGCACCGTCATGGGCGGCACGGACGGTCCAATCGACGATTGCCGCCGCATTCGCTTCGAGATCGCCGACGACGGGATTGATCTGGGCGAGGGCGAGTCTGAGGGCCTGCACCGTGTAGACGCTAGTGCTCGACGGCCGTCCCTGCCGGGCAGCGAGAATGGAGTGTGGCCGGAAAGACCTGGCACGATCGACTCATGAGAACGCGCACCACGACGTCGGTCGTGGCACTGTCCGCAGTCGCCCTCGTCCTCGCCGGCTGCTCCGCGCCCGGGCCCGGTGCCGACCCCGATCCGTCCACCGCGTCCGACTCCACGTTCTCGGCTCCGGCCGGTCCTGTTCCTGCCGGGCTCGAGGCGTTCTACACCCAGAATCTGCAGTGGGAATCGTGCGAGTCCTACAACACGGATGGGTCCGAACTCGGCGACGCAGTCCAGTGCGACCGAGTGACCGTGCCACTCGACTACGCCGATCCGGGCGGCAAGACCATCGACATCGCGATCTCACGCACACAGGCGACGGGGGAGAAGATCGGGTCGATCCTGATGAACCCGGGCGGTCCGGGATCGTCGGGGCTCTACCTCGCCGAGCAAGCCGACGGCACCCCGATCGCCGACCGGTTCGACCGCATCGGATTCGATCCACGTGGAATCGGGGCCTCCGAACCCGAAGTGCGCTGCCTGACGTCCGAGGGAGTCGACGAAGAGCGTCGGGAACCGGACGTCGACGTCAGCCCGGAAGGGATCGCCGCCACCGAAGCCGATCATCGCGACTACGCGGCGCAATGTGTCGAACGCACCGGGGCCGACGTGCTCGAACACGTCGGCACCCGTGAAGTCGTCCGCGACATGGATGTCATCCGCGCAGTGCTCGGCGACGAGAAGCTCACGTACGTCGGGTACTCGTACGGGACACGCATCGGTACCGCCTACGCCGAGGCGTTCCCGTCGAACGTCCGGGCCATGGTGCTCGACGGAGCACTCGATCCCGACCAGTCGCCCGTCGACGAGGCCGTCGCCCAGGGTGCGGCGTTCCAGACCGCGTTCGACCAGTTCGCTGCGGACTGCACGCAGACGGATACCTGTCCGCTCGGCACCGATCCGTCCCAGGCCGTGGCGCAGTTCCGGACCTTGGTCGATCCGCTGGTCGACAAGCCCGCCGACACCACCGACCCGCGCGGACTGAGCTACGACGACGCGATCACCGGAGCGCAACAGGCGCTGTACTCACCGCAGCTCTGGCGCTTGCTGCGAGCCGGACTGAGCGAACTGCGAGAGGGAAGGGGAGACACACTGCTGCGCCTCGCCGACACCTACTCCGGACGGCTCGAGGACGGTAGCTACACCAACATCGACGACGCGTTCAACGCCGTCCGATGCGTCGACGGCCCGCCGACCACCGACCGGGGGGAGGCCGACGAGGCCGACGCCAGGTTCCGCGCGGCAGCGCCGTACCTCGACGACGGCCGCTCCGCCGGGAACGCGCCGCTGGATCTGTGTGCCTTCTGGCCGGTGCCGAACACCAGTGAGCCCCACATCGTGGAGGTGGAGGGGCTGCCCACGCTGGTGGTGGTCTCGACGACGAACGATCCGGCGACGCCCTACCAAGCGGGCGTGGAACTGGCCGACCAGCTGCGCGGCGACCTGGTCACCTACAACGGCACCCAACACACGGTGGCGTTCTCGGGAGTCGAGTGCATCGACGATCCGCTGACGAACTACCTCGTGGACCTCGTCCCACCAGGCGAAGGGCTGGTCTGCTGACACGTACCTCACCGGGCGCGCGGTGAGCGGAGAGTTCCACGAAGTGAGACTGAATTCACGATGTAACACAGATTTAACTCCGTTTGCTTACTCTCGCGTTCATGGATCGTCAAAAGGAATTCGTGCTCCGGACTCTCGAAGAGCGCGACATTCGTTTCGTCCGCCTCTGGTTCACCGACGTCCTCGGGTACCTCAAATCGGTGGCCATCGCGCCCGCTGAACTCGAAGGTGCATTCGACGAGGGAATCGGCTTCGACGGCAGCGCCATCGAAGGATTCGCCCGCGTCTCCGAGGCCGACACCGTCGCCAAGCCGGATCCGTCGACGTTCCAGATTCTGCCGTGGTCGACCAGCAAGGGTCACCAGCACTCTGCCCGCATGTTCTGCGACATCGCCATGCCCGACGGCTCGCCGTCCTGGGCCGATTCGCGCCACGTGCTGCGTCGCCAGCTGAGCAAGGCTGCCGACCTCGGATTCAGCTGCTACGTGCACCCCGAGATCGAATTCTTCTTGCTCAAAGACGCTCCCCAGGACGGCTCACCGCCGACCCCGGCAGACAACGGCGGCTACTTCGACCAGGCCGTGCACGACTCGGCTCCGAACTTCCGCAGGCATGCCATCGACGCGCTCGAGTCGATGGGCATCTCGGTCGAGTTCAGCCACCACGAGGCAGCGCCGGGCCAGCAGGAGATCGATCTGCGGTACGCGGACGCACTGTCCATGGCCGACAACATCATGACCTTCCGCTACGTGGTCAAGGAAGTCGCCATCGAAGAGGGCGTGCGCGCGACGTTCATGCCCAAACCGTTCAGCGACCAGGCCGGCTCGGCGATGCACACGCACATGAGTTTGTTCGAGGGCGACGCCAACGCCTTCCACAACCCGGACGATCCGATGCAGCTGTCCGAAACCGGCAAGTCCTTCATCGCCGGCATCCTCGAGCACGCCAACGAGATCAGTGCCGTGACCAACCAGTGGGTCAACTCGTACAAGCGTCTCGTGCGTGGTGGCGAAGCCCCGACCGCTGCATCCTGGGGACCGGCCAACCGGTCGGCATTGATTCGTGTGCCCATGTACACCCCGAACAAGGCGTCGTCGCGACGCGTCGAGATTCGTAGCCCCGATTCGGCCTGCAACCCGTATCTCGCGTTCGCGGTGCTGCTCGCGGCAGGCCTGCGCGGAATCGAGAAGGGGTACACCCTTCCTCCCGAGGCCGAGGAAGACGTGTGGGCATTGACCTCCGCGGAGCGTCGCGCCATGGGCTACAAGGAACTGCCGGGCAACCTCGACCAAGCGCTCAACGCGATGGAGGGTTCCGAGCTGGTCGCAGAAGCACTGGGCGAGCACGTGTTCGACTTCTTCTTGCGCAACAAGCGTCGCGAGTGGGAGGAATACCGCAGCCACGTCACGCCGTACGAGCTGAGGGCGTACCTCGGTTTGTAGAGTAGCGGGGTCTGTAACAACCCACCGCTGCCATGGGCTACGTTCTAGTCGATCCCGAATGTAGGTTCGATGCCGGCGTGGGCACCCTCGCGTCGCATTACTGACGACGAGGTATATCTGTGGCACCCCGAGGTGGATTCTGATGGTGCGTCCTCCCACTTCCAGGTCGGTCGTACCCGGACCTGGCCGCCTCGGTCTCGTCGAGGAGACTGCGCCGTCCGATCTGCGCACCCTGGGCTGGACGGGCGAAGAGAGTCTGGAGCTGCTGTGGTCGCTCTCGCGTGCCCCCAACGCCGATCTCGCACTGCGCACGCTGGTGCGCATGTACGAGATGCTCGGCAGTGGCTGGGCCGAATTCGACACCGCACTGCGTAACGACAAGGGATTCCGCGGCCGCCTCCTGGGACTCGTCGGCGCGTCCAGTGCGCTCGCCGACCACCTCGTTGCCGACGACACCACCTGGCGGTTGTTACTGACCGCGGAAGGTCAGAGCAGCGGTGTCTCGGCGAAGATCCAGTTGCCCAGCAAGGCAACGCTGGTCGCGGAACTGCTCGAGGCCGTCGGGGCCGAGCCGGAGACCGGGCCCAATGCCGCACCCGATCTGTACCGGGCGTCCGTCACCGGCCCGCCCGCCGTGATCGCCCTGCGCAAGAAGTACCGCGACCAGATCATGGTGTTGGCCGCCTACGACCTCGCCGCGACCGTCGAGAACGAACCGGTCCTGCCGTACACGGTGGTGGGAGCCCAACTGTCCGACATGGCGGATGCGGCGCTCACTGCGGCTCTGGCGGTGGCGGTGGCGACCGTGTGTCCCGATGCCCCGTGTCCGACGCGGCTGGCCGTCATTGCCATGGGCAAATGCGGTGCGCGCGAACTCAATTACGTCTCGGACGTCGATGTCGTGTTCGTCGCCGAGCCGGCGGACTCACAGGCGAGTCGGATCGCCGGCGAGATGATGCGCATCGGGTCCTCGGCGTTCTTCGAGGTCGACGCTGCGCTTCGCCCCGAAGGTAAGCGCGGCGAGCTGGTTCGCACGCTCGACTCGCACGTGGCCTACTACAAGCGCTGGGCCAAGACCTGGGAGTTCCAGGCCCTGCTCAAGGCTCGGCCGATGACCGGCGATATCGCCCTCGGCAACGACTACGTCGATGCCGTCAACCCGATGGTGTGGCTGGCCAGTCAGCGCGAGGACTTCGTGCCCGAGGTCCGTGCGATGCGGCGACGAGTCGAGGAGATGGTGCCGACCGAGCTTCGAGAGCGGGAGATCAAACTCGGACGCGGCAGTCTGCGCGACGTCGAATTTGCCGTCCAGCTCCTGCAATTGGTGCACGGCCGAACGGATGAGTCGTTACGCGTACTGGGCACGACCGATGCACTGACGGCTCTGACCGAGGGCGGGTACGTCGGCCGCGACGACGCCGCGAATCTGACCGCGTCCTACGAATTCCTGCGACTCATCGAGCATCGCCTGCAGATGCAGAGAATGCGGAGAACACACACCCTGCCTCCACCGGACGATGAGGAATCGCTTCGGTGGCTGGCCCGTTCGGCGCACATGCGACCCGACGGCAATCGCGATGCGCTCGGTGTACTGAACGCCGAGATCAAGAGGAATGCCCAGCGCATCCGTCGGCTGCATGCGAAGCTCTTCTACCGGCCGTTGCTCGATTCGGTGGTCAAGTTCGACTCGGAGACAGTGCGTTTGACCCCCGACGCGGCGACGCGTCAGCTTGCCGCGCTGGGATATGCGACGCCGCAGAATGCGTTGGGCCACCTGCGAGCGCTGGTCGGTTCCGGTACTCGCCGCGGTCAGATTCAGGCCGTGCTGCTGCCGACCCTGCTCGAATGGCTCGCAGACACCCCCGACCCGGATGCGGGACTGCTCAATTACCGCCGGCTCTCGGAGTCGGCGGGGGAGCAGACGTGGTTCCTGCGGGTACTTCGCGACGAAGGCGCAGTGGCGCAACGGCTGATGATCGTGCTCGGATCCTCGGCCTATGTGCCGGATCTGCTGATCAAGGCCCCCGAGGTCATTCGCTTGTTCGCCGACGGCCCCACCGGCCCGCGTCTGCTCGACGTCGAGCCGGAGGAGACCTACCGCGCCATCCTGTCGTCCTCGGCTCGGTACGAGGATCCGGTGCGAGCGATCAACGCGGCGAGGGCGCTGCGGCGTCACGAGCTGGCACGGGTGGCGTCGGCAGACATCCTCGGCATGCTCGACGTACCTCAGGTGTGTCGGGCGCTGTCGTCGGTGTGGGCCGCCGTGATCAATGCCGCTCTGGCCGCTGCCATCAGAGCCAGCGAAATCGAGCGCGGCGAACCGGCACCGGCAACCTTGGCCGTCATCGGTATGGGACGCCTGGGCGGCGGCGAACTCGGCTACGGAAGCGACGCCGACGTGCTGTTCGTCTGCGAACCGGTGGACGGCGTCGACGAGACCGTTGCGGTCAAGTGGGCCAACACCATTGCCGATCGCATCCGCAAACTGCTCGGAGCGCCGAGCACGGACCCTCCGCTCGAAGTCGACACCGGCCTGCGCCCGGAAGGTCGCAACGGCCCGGTGGTGCGCACGCTGTCGTCCTACGCCGCGTACTACTCCCAGTGGGCTCAGGCATGGGAGGTGCAAGCTCTGCTGCGTGCGCATCAGGTCGCGGGCGATCAGGACCTGGGCATCCGATTCCTGCTGATGGCCGACAAGGTGCGCTACCCCGAGGGTGGAGTGTCTGCCGACGCCGTCCGTGAAATTCGGCGTATCAAGGCGCGGATCGACTCCGAGCGTCTCCCCAAGGGAGCCGACCCGGCCACTCACACCAAGCTCGGACGTGGGGGACTGGCGGACATCGAGTGGACCGTACAGCTCATCCAGCTCCGATACGCACACAAGGTCCAGTCACTGCACAACACCTCGACGCTGCAATCCCTCGACGCGATCGGCGCAGCCGAGCTGATGAGTGAGACCGACATCGAGCTGCTGCGCGAAGCGTGGATCCTGGCGACGAAAGCGCGCAATGCGCTCGTCCTGGTTCGCGGTAAGCCGACCGACCAACTGCCGAGACCGGGTGCCGTCCTGTCCGCCGTCGCACAGGTGGCGGGGTGGGAGAACGGCGACGCCGGGGCATTCCTCGACAACTACCTGCGCGTCACGCGTCGAGCCAAGGCAGTCGTGGAGAGGACGTTCGGCGGACTCTAGTCGCTGCCTGCGGTGACGAAGCCCTGCTTCACCATCCAGTCGCGCGCGACATCCGCGGGCTCACGGCCGTCGATGTCGACCTGCTTGTTCAACTCCGAGATCGCTTCGTTGGTGAGCGCAGCGGAAATGGGCGCGGTGACCTCGGCTATCTCCGGATAGCGATCGGCGATCTCCTGCCGCACGACGACAGTCGCGTTGTATCGCGGGAAGAACGCCTTGTCGTCCTCGACCACGGTCAGGTTCAGGCCCTTGATTCGGCCGTCGGTGGTGAACACCTCACCGAATCGGCACTGCGAACCGTCCGCAGTTGCCTGGTAGATGACGCCGGTCTGCAGAATCTGCACGGAGATGGCGTTGGCATCGAAACCGTAGGTGGCGGCGAGGCCGGGGAGTCCGTCCTGGCGACTGTTGAACTCGGTCTCGACGCACAGCGATGCGGCGGCAGGATCTCGGTTCACCAGAGCGGCGTAGTCCGACAGCGTGCGCACACCGGTCTCCTGCGCGACCTGCTGATTCATGGCCAGCGCGTAGGTGTTGTCCATCGGCGCGGGATTGACCCAGTCGATGCCGTTGGCCTTGTCGGCATCGCGCACTGCCTCGAATTGTTCCGTGGCATCGGGAATGGGCTTCTCGTTACCCAGGTAGTTGATCCACCCGGTTCCGGTGTATTCGTAGGCGAGGTCCACCTGGCCGTTCTGCATCGCGAGTCGAACGCTCTGCGAGCCGACGATGTTGGTGAGGTCGCGAACGTCGGCACCGGCTGCGCTCAGCGCGAATTCGAGGATGTAGCCGAGGATGATCTGCTCGGTGAAGTCCTTCGATCCGACGGTGAACTCGGCACCTTCGAGCCCCTCGAGCGGAGTGATGCTGCCGGCCTCGACCGACAACGGCATCGCGCCGCCGGACTGCAATCCGCACCCCGTCAGCGCGAGAACGGTGGTGGCGGACAGCGCTGCGAGTCGTCGGGTGGTGCGCCGCATCAGCGGAGTCCTTTCGGTCCGAGGTAGGCCTCGGCGAGTGCGCCCAGCCAATCCACCAACAGCGCGAGTGCTACCGCGAGAACGGCACCCACGACGAGAATGAGTGGTTGGTTGAGCTTGTAGCCGGTGTCGATCAGCACACCGAGCCCGCCTGCTCCGACCAGAAAGCTCAGAGTTGCGGTGCCGACGGCGAGCACGAGCGAGGTGCGCAGACCCGCCAGGATGAACGGCACCGCGAGCGGAAATTCGATGCGGCGCAGAATGCCCATGTTCGACATGCCCTGTCCGCGAGCGGCATCGATGTAGTTCGGCTCGACTGTCTGAAAGCCCAACATGGTGTTGCGCAGAACGGGGAGCAACGAATAGAACGCGATCGGGAGAACGCCGGTCCAGAAACCCGTTGCGCCCGTCCACAGGAACAACAACACCAGCAAGCCGACGGCCGGTGCGGCCTGCCCGATGTTCGCGATACCGATGAACAGTGGTGCAGCCTTGCGATACCCGTTGCGAGTCAACAGAATACCCAGAGGCACGGCGATGACGAGCACCAACGCGGTGACGACGAAGGTGATCAGCACATGCTCGAGAACCCGGGTGGAGATCGTGCTGATGTTGATCGTCTCGGCCTGCGTCGCGGTGAGGTCTCTGGTCAACGCGTAGACCAACAGAATCGCCACGATCACCAGCACCAGGGCCGGCTGGATGAGAAGACGAATTCGCTCGGCGCGCTTGGCAGTACGAGCGGCGTCCTTGGTCTCGTCGCCGGTATCGGCGAGTGTCGTCACGACGGAGTCCCAGCAGCTTCGCGCGGCTCGTCGTGATCGTTCGCGTGTTGCGACCGCAACGACTTGATGGTGTCGATCAGCACGTCGATGGTCACGGTGCCGACGTACTCGCCGCGATTGCCGGTGACGGTCGCCGTCGCATTGCCCTCGGACAGTAGAGCTTCCAGAGCATCCTGCAGGGTCGACTGGGTCGACACCAGTTCTCCCATCGGCACCCCGACGTCACGGAGGCTGCCCACACCCGCGAGGTGGCGTCGATCCGTCCACCGAATCGGGCGTCTACGGGAGTCGACGATGATTCCCCAGGCTTCGGGATCCGATCCCAGCGCGGAGTTCATCGACTCCACCGAGTCGTCCTCGCCGAACACCGGCACGTCGGACAGCTCGATGTCGCGTACTCGCATCAACGTCAGCTGCTTCAAAGCGGCTCCGGCTCCGACGAACCCGGCCACGGTGTCGTCGGCCGGGTTGGCGAGCACCGCCTCGGGAGTGTCGTACTGGAGGATCGTGGACTGGTTACCGAGCACGGCGATGCGGTCACCGAGCTTGACCGCCTCGTCGAAATCGTGCGTGACGAAAACGATGGTCTTGCCCAATTCTGCTTGCAGACGCATCAATTCGTCCTGCAGCAACCCGCGGGTGATCGGGTCGACGGCGCCGAACGGTTCGTCCATCAACAGCACCGGGGGATCGGCGGCAAGAGCGCGTGCGACTCCGACGCGTTGCTGCTGACCGCCGGAGAGCTGCCGCGGATAACGCTGGCGATAGACCGCCGGATCGAGGCCGACGAGGTCCAGCATCTCGTCCGTGCGGTCGTCGATTCGCTTCTTGTTCCACCCGATCAGACCCGGCACCATCCCGACGTTCTGCGCAATCGTCATGTGCGGGAACAGGCCTGCCTGCTGAATGGAATAACCGATGGTGCGGCGCAATTCGTTCGGATCGATCGACAGTGCGTCCTTGCCACCGATCGTGATGCGGCCCGATGTCGGCTCGATCAGACGGTTGATCATGCGCATCGTCGTCGTCTTGCCGCAACCGGACGGCCCGACGAGTACGACGACCTCGCCCGCGGGGATGGTCATCGACACGTTGTCGACGGCAGCGAGCTTCTGCCCCGGGTAGCTCTTGGTCACGTTCTCGAGCACGATTTCCGCGCCGGAGACATTCGATGTACGGGTCGAGTCACTCACGGATACCCCTCGAGGTGGTCAGTTTGCCGATCAACACGTAGATCCCATCGAGGATCAACGCCAGCAGGACGATCAGGACAGTGCCGGTCAGAGCCTGCGGTAGAGCTGTGGGGCTACCCACGCGGGCGAGGCCCGAGAAGAGGAGGTTGCCGAGTCCGGGACCCTTGGCGTACGCGGCGATGGCGAGAATGCCCATGGCCATCTGCGTACTGACGCGCATCCCGGTGAGGATCGACGGCCACGCGAGTGGGATCTCGATGCGGCGCAACACCAGAGCGCGGCTCATTCCGATTCCGCGGGCCGCGTCGGCAACGGCCGGATCGACGGCTGCCAAGCCCACCACGGTGTTTCGAATGATAGGGAGAAGCGAATACAGAACAAGAGCTGTCACAGTGGGTTTGACGCCCAGACCCAGCACCGGAATGAGAACTCCGAGCAGTGCGAACGACGGAATGGTGAGCACCGTACTCGCCAGGGCCGTGGCGACTGCGGAGCCCGCGGGGCTTCGGTACACGAGCACACCGATCGCCACCCCGATGACGGTTGCAATGACAACGCATTGAATGACGGCCGACACGTGGAGATATGAATCGATCGCCAACTGCCTTCGCCGCCCGACGATGAAATCCCACAGTGCATCCATGCAGTCGTCGTCCTCTGTTCGCCGGTAGCGGTAGTTGTCTTTGCCCCGCGTACCGACTATCAAACGCCGACCGGTCTGAATTTCTTTGCGGATTGCCACAAAAGTTGCCGATCGGAAACAATCGAGAACGCGAAAAACGCCCGGCCGAAAAGCTTCGGCCGGGCGTTTCTTCGTGAAATCTACCGACTCACACGTCGTAGTAGAGCGAGAACTCGTACGGGTGCGGACGCAGGTTGACCGGAGCGATCTCCTGCTCACGCTTGAGCGAAATCCACGTCTCGATGAGGTCGGTGGTGAAGACGCCACCCTCGGTGAGGTAGTCGTGGTCGGCCTCGAGACGGTCGATGACCGCGTTCAGCGAGGTGGGTGCCTGAGGAATGTTCTTGGCTTCCTCGGGCGGCAACTCGTAGAGGTCCTTGTCGACCGGAGCCATCGGCTCGATCTTGTTCTTGATTCCGTCGAGGCCCGCCATCATCTGAGCGGCGAAGTTCAGGTACGGGTTACCCGAGGAGTCCGGCGCGCGGAACTCGAGGCGCTTGGCCTTCGGGTTGTTGCCGGTGATCGGGATACGCACCGCGGCGGAGCGGTTGCGCTGGCTGTAGACCAAGTTGATGGGAGCTTCGTAGCCCGGCACCAAACGGTGGTACGAGTTGATCGTCGGGTTGGTGAAGGCCAACAGCGACGGAGCGTGGTGCAGAATGCCGCCGATGTAGTGACGTGCCAGATCGGACAGTCCGGCGTATCCGGCCTCGTCGTGGAAGAGGGGCTTGCCGTCTTTCCACAGCGACTGGTGCACGTGCATGCCCGAGCCGTTGTCTCCGAACAGGGGCTTCGGCATGAACGTCGCGGACTTGCCGTTCTTCCATGCGGTGTTCTTGACGATGTACTTGAAGAGCTGCAGATCGTCGGCCGCGCGGAGCAGCGTGTTGAACTTGTAGTTGATCTCCTGCTGACCGCCGGTGCCGACCTCGTGGTGGGCACGCTCGAGCTCGAAGCCTGCGTTCTGCAGGTTGGTCGAGATCTCGTCACGCAGGTCGACGTAGTGGTCGTACGGTGCGACGGGGAAGTAGCCACCCTTGTAGCGGACCTTGTAGCCGAGGTTCGGTCCACCGTCGGCCTCGGTCTCGGCTCCGGTGTTCCACCAACCCGAGGACGAGTCGAGCTCGTAGAACGCGCCGTTGGCCTGCGAGTCGAAGCGCACGGAGTCGAAGATGTAGAACTCGGCCTCGGCACCGAAGAATGCGGTGTCGGCGATGCCGGTGCTGGCCAAGTACTCCTCGGCCTTGCGCGCAACGTTGCGCGGGTCGCGGCTGTACGCCTCACGCGTGAACGGGTCGTGGACGAAGAAGTCCATGTTGAGGGTCTTCGCGTTGCGGAACGGGTCGATCTGAGCGGTGGCGTAGTCCGGCAGCAGGATCATGTCGGACTCGTGGATCGACTGGAAGCCGCGGACGGACGAGCCGTCGAACGCGAGGCCGTCTTCCAGGGTGTCGGCCGTGAACGCCTTGGCAGCGATGGAGAAGTGCTGCTGTGCACCCGGCAGATCCGTGAATCGGATGTCGACGTATTCGATTCCTTCATCTGCGATGAACTTGATGACCTCTTGGGCCGTGGAAAACGCCACGCTTTTGCTCCTTAGTTGAGTCCGTCGAACTGACGGTATGGACTCGGTGTTGCCCGCCCGTCAAGCTCGTGTTTCGCCCGTGTTACACGTCGTGGTTCACGGTTGGCACGAACAACAGTACGTCCACCCGTTTTTCCGTGTGCCCGACCGCGCCTATCCTGGAAATCATGGCACGAATGACAGGGTCCTGGTTGTCCGGACCGGCGGCCGCGAACCCACGACCGCCGCAGAACTTCCGTGGGGAACAACTCGGTCTGCCCGCGCGGGGCGTCGGCGCACTCGCCGGAACCGGTCGTAGAGTCCTGGCGTTGCTGCTGGACTGGACGATGGCCACCGGTGTGGCGTCGCTGATTCTCGGCGGTTACACCACCAGCGGACTGATCTCGACGATCGTGCTGGCCGTGTGGTTCGTCGTAGGAATCGCGAGCGTCTCGCTGTTCTCGTTCACCCCGGGGCAGTTCATCGTGGGAGTACAGGTGGGACGCATCGACGCCCATGCGCGAGTCGGTTTCGTCCGGGCATTGGTGCGGCAGCTCATTCTGCTGTTCGTCGTCCCGGCCGTGATCACCGACATGGACGGCCGGGGAATGCACGACCGCGCAACGGGAACAGCCCTGCTGCGGACCCGCTGAGGGGTCGACGCACCAGGGCTGTCGGTCGAAATACGGGTCAGCGACGCTTCATGGTCCGCTGAACGCCCTTCATCTTGGCCCCACCGGGAATCGGTCCCTTGGGCATTGCCGGGCCACCCTTGGTTCCCAACGCGGCCAGCCGGGACTCGATGGTGTCCATCCGCTTGCCGTCGATGTTCTTCGGCAGCTTCGACAGGTACTTCTGCAGACCCGACAGTGGAATCTGGTTCTCCCCGTTGCCGACGATGATGTCGTAGATCGGAGTATCGCCCACCAGCCGGGCGGTCTTCTTCTTCTCCTGGGCCAGCAGGGTCTTCACACGCTGCGGCGCACCCTCGGCCACGAGTATCACTCCGGGCTTCCCGATCACCCGGTGCACGGCGTCGAGATGAGTGGTGCCTGCGATCGCATTGGTGACACGCCACGATCCCTGAAGATTGTCCAGGGCCCACGCCGCAGCACCGGCCTGACCGTCTGCCTTCTTGTACACGGACTTCTGAACCCGCCGGCCGAAGATGATGAACGCGACCAGCACGCCCAACAGGAGACCGATGGGGAGAAGGAACCACTGGAAGCCGAAGGCCAGACCGATCAGGAAGCCAATCAGCCCGAGACCGACCACCGCTCCGATCATGAGCGGAAGGAGAGCCTTGTCGTCCTTACGCTGCATCTGGAACGCCTGCCACAACTGGCTGCGCCGTTCCTTCGATGCCTGCTTGCGGGCTGCCTTGGCAGCCGCCTTTGCTTCCTTGCTGGGCTTTGCCGCTTTGCCAGCTTTACTGCCGTTCGCCATACTTCACAGGATACGGCCTGTGCCGACGCTCACGTGCATCGCGCCACGTCGAGCGGAGCGATCAGCGAGGAGCCAGCCGAGCCATCAACGAGCTGGCCTCCTGAGAAGCTTCGCCGCCGTCGGTGAGGTGGCTCATGCTCTCGGGCAGTTCGCGACCGTGGTGTGCCATGGCCTGCGCGTAGAGGCGTCCGGCGCGGTACGAGGAGCGGACCAACGGGCCGGCCAGCACGCCGGCGAACCCGACCTCGGTGGCGTAGTCGGAGTGCTCGACGAACTCCTCCGGCTTGACCCACCGCTCGACGGGGTGGTGCCGCGGTGACGGTCGCAGGTACTGGGTGATCGTCAGGATGTCGCAGCCCGCCTCGTGCAGGTCGCGAATCGCTTCCTGGACTTCCTCGGGAGTCTCGCCCATGCCGAGAATGAGATTCGACTTGGTGACCAGACCGTCGTCACGCGCTGCGGTGATGACGTCCATCGACCGCTGGTACCGGAATGCGGGACGGATGCGCTTGAAGATGCGCGGCACGGTCTCGACGTTGTGGGCCAACACCTCCGGGCGGGAGGAGAACACCTCGGCCAGCTGATCGGGCTTGGCGTTGAAGTCGGGGATCAGCAGCTCGACGCCGGTGTTGGGGTTGAGCTTCTTGATGTACCGGACGGTCTCTGCGTACAGCCACGCACCACCGTCTTCGAGGTCGTCGCGGGCGACTCCGGTGATCGTGGAGTAGCGAAGGCCCATGGCCTGCACACTCTCCGCCACGCGGCGAGGCTCGTCGCGATCGAGATCCTCGGGCTTGCCGGTATCGATCTGGCAGAAATCGCATCGACGGGTGCATTGTTCGCCGCCGATGAGGAAGGTCGCCTCGCGATCTTCCCAGCATTCGTAGATATTCGGGCAGCCGGCTTCCTCGCACACCGTGTGCAGACCCTCACGCTTCACAAGACCTTTGAGCTCGGTGTATTCCGGGCCCATCTTGGCTTTGGTCTTGATCCAGTTGGGTTTGCGTTCGATGGGGGTCTCCGCGTTTCGGATCTCGAGGCGGAGCAGCTTGCGTCCTTCTGGGGCCACAGTCACGCCAGCAATGCTACGCGCCGAACCGAACCGTCGTGAATTGCGGGTTCACCGTCGCGGTGGTGATCTCCGGGTGCTCGAGCTCGTGCTCTCTGACCGGCATCGATCCGTCCAACGCGGCCAGAACTGCCGTCGTGACCGACTCGAGTACGTCGGCGACCGGGACGTCTCGCCCCAGCTCGAGCGACAGCGACGTCACACCGGCGTCGGCGATTCCGCACGGCACGATCGCGTCGAAACCCGTCATCGCCGAATTGCAGTTGAGGGAGAAGCCGTGCAGGGTCACGCCGCGCTGAACTCGCACGCCGATGGCCGCGATCTTGCGTTCGGGTAGAAGCACGCCGGCGCGAACCTCGGACGCGAGCCACACCCCGGACCTGCCGTCCACCCGCCCGCACGCGATGCCGTGATCGGACACCACGGAAATCAGCGCTTCCTCGATCCGGCGGACGTACTTGACGACATCGATCGGCTGCGCCAGCGCGACGATGGGGTAGCCGACCAGCTGGCCCGGCCCGTGCCAGGTGATCTTGCCGCCGCGGTCCACTTCGACCACAGGGGTACCGTCGCGCGGCATGTCTTCTTCCGAGGTGCGCCGCCCCGCGGTGTACACGGAAGGGTGCTCGAGCAATAGCAACGTATCCGGGCCCCGATTGTCGGCGCGGGCGTCGGCCAGTTCCCGCTGGAGAGCCCACGCCTGGGTGTACTCGACGGTGCCCAGCTCTCGCACGACGACCGGTTCGCTGCTGGCCCGGGCCGAGTCGGTGCCGGTGGCCGGAATCGACGGTGCGTTCACGTCACTCATGAACCGAGACGCTACGCCGGGTCATGAGCCGACAGCCACCCGCAGTGCCTCGCCCACGGTGTTGTGCTCGAAGGTGTAGCCGGCGTCCTCGAGTGCCTTGGGAATGGCTCGCGGCCCGGTCAGGATCGCCTCCTCGGCAAATTCACCGATGACCGCTTTCAGGGCGAATCCGGGCACCACCCACGGGGCCGGACGATGCACCGCTCGCGACATCGCGCTGTTGAACTGGGCGTTGGTCACCGGAGTCGGCCCCACCATGTTGACCGGTCCGCGCAGCGAGTCGTTCTCGATACCGTGCACGATGGCACCGATTTCGTCTTCCAACGAAATCCACGGGAAGTACTGTCGCCCACTGCCCAATCGACCACCGAGCGCGAACAGGTACAGCGGGCGCAGCTTGCCCAGCATGCCGCCGCGCTGCGACAGCACCACACCGCTGCGCAACAGAATCGTGCGAACACCTGCCTCCGACGCCGCAGCCGTAGCGTTCTCCCAATCGCGGCACACCTCGGCGAGAAATCCGTCTCCTACCGGAGCGGTCTCGTCGACCACGCGGTCGCCGGTGTCACCGTAGAAATTGACGCCGCTGGCATTGATCAGGGTGGGGACACCCGCGTCGGCCGCAGCCGACGCGATCACCTCGGTGGGCGCTATGCGGCTGTCGCGCACCAGCTGCTTGTACGCACCGGACCATCTTTTGTCGCCGATACCGACACCACACAGATTGACGACCGCATCGGCACCGGCCAGCACAGCGGGGTCGATACTGCCGTGCGACGGGTCCCACTGCGACTCGTCCGGTCCCGCCGGTGAGCGTCTGACCAGTCTGGTGACGTCGTGGCTGCGGCCGCGTAAGGCTGCAACGAGAGCTGTGCCGATCAAGCCTGAAGAACCTGCAATGACTACGCGCATGTGAACGAAAGCCTCCTTGACGCACTCCGGGGCACCATTCGCGAACGAATGATGCCCCGGATGCTCTGTCCGTGCCCCTGGTGAACGAGACCCCGATGCGAATGTTTCGCGCTCCTACGAGAATACGTGGCGCGACACTCGCCGGTTGTCTACAGACCCAGATCGGCCTCGAACGATGCCACTTCGAGACGCTGCTTGATGGTCGTCAGGAAGCGTCCTGCGTCGGCTCCGTCCACCAACCGGTGGTCGTAGGTGAGCGGCAGGTAGCACATCGAGCGAACACCGATCGACTCGTTGCCCGAGTCGTCCTTGACGACGACGGGACGCTTGACGATCGCACCCGTACCCAGCATGGCCGCCTGCGGCGGAACCAGGATCGGGGTGTCGAACAGCGCGCCCTGGCTGCCGATGTTGGTGATCGTGAACGTGCCACCGGACAGCTCGTCGGGCTTGAGCCCACCCGAACGGGCGCGAGTGGCGATGTCGTTGATCGCGCGTGCCAGTCCGGCCAGCGACAGGTCGCCGGCATTGTGGATGACGGGGGAGAGCAGGCCCTGCTCGGTGTCCACCGCGATACCCAGGTGGACATCGGCGTGGTACGTGATCTCCTTCGCGTCCTCGTTGATGCTGGCGTTGACGTTCGGGTGAGCCTTGAGTGCCTCCACGACCGCCTTCGCGAAGAACGGCAGGTACGTCAGGTTGACGCCCTCGTTCTCGGCGAACTTCGCCTTCGCCTTGGTGCGCAGGCCGGCGATCTTCGTCACGTCGACCTCGAAGGTCTGCGTCAGCTGAGCAGAAGTCTGCAGCGACTCACGCGTCTTCTTCGCGGTGATCTGACGAATTCGGTTGATCTTCTGCGTGGTGCCGCGCAGGTGTGCGAGCTCGGGACGAACTCCCGCGGTCGCCGGTGCTGCGGGCTTCGACGCTGCGGCGGGTGCGGCGGCCTCGGCCGGAGCAGCGGGAGCCTTCTTGGCCTCGGCTGCAGCGAGAACGTCCTGCTTGCGGATGCGTCCACCCACGCCGGTGCCCTTGACGGACGACAGATCGACGTCGTTGTCCGACGCCAACTTGCGGACCAGAGGAGTGACGTACGGGCTCGAATCGCCCGACGGTGCCGATTCCTTGGCGGGAGCGGCCTTGGGAGCCTCCTGCTTCGGTTCGGGCTTCGGCTCGGCCTTGGGGGCTTCCTGCTTCGGCTCGGGCTTCGGCTCTTCCTTGGGCTCTTCGGCCTTCGGGGCCTCGGGCTCCGGAGTTGCCTCGGGCTCGGGGGCCTTCTCGGCGGGCGAGCCGGAGCCGATGACTGCGAGCTGGCCGCCGACGGCCACGGTGTCGTCTTCCTCGGCGGAGATCTCGAGCAGGGTGCCTGCGACCGGAGACGGAATCTCGGTGTCGACCTTGTCCGTGGACACCTCGAGAAGCGGCTCGTCCACTGCAACCTCGTCGCCGACGGCCTTGAGCCAGCGAGTCACGGTGCCCTCGGTGACGGACTCACCCAACTCGGGCATCGTCACCGGGGTGCCGGATCCGGACGAGTCGGAGGAGCTGGACGAGGCACTTGCTGCGGGAGCTTCCTGCTCGGCCTGCGGCTCGGGCTCGGCTGCGGGAGTGGGCTCCTCGGCAGGCTCCTCCGGTGCCGACTCCTCGGCGGGAGCGGCGTCCTCGGCCGGCGCGTCGGACGAGGAAGACTCGTCCGCGTCACCGATCTGAGCGAGCTCGCCACCGATCTCGACGGTGTCGTCTTCCTGAGCGACGATCTTGGTGAGAACACCGGCAGCAGGCGACGGGATCTCGGTATCGACCTTGTCCGTGGAGACTTCGAGCAATGGCTCGTCGACTTCGACGGTGTCGCCTTCTTGTTTGAGCCACCTCGTGACAGTTCCCTCGGTGACACTCTCACCGAGAGCTGGCATCTGGACGGAGAAGGCCATGTCTGTTGACTCCTCGACAGTTGTATGCGGGTGATGTAGTTCTTACGACTTGTGGTCGCAGACCATTGTGCTGGCGGAACAGGGTTCATGGACGAGAGTTGGGTGATTCGGTTCGACGGAGGCACCGGTGCGATCGACACTCACCGAGCACGTTCGGCTCGATCCAGCGCCCACGTCGACACTCCCTCTCGGCAACTCACTTACTCACTTCACGAGCCTTGGTTCACAATCAAGAGAGCTGAACCCTCTAATGTCATCCTTCCATTGATGTCGCCTCGCCGTTCCCCTAGGGCGTGCAACACGCCTGTCGAACTGGTGGGTAACAAAGATCCGGCACCGAAACTCGGACTTCGCCGGCCGTACGAAAGAGGAGTTCGCGTGGGATTGTTCGATCGATTCAAGTCGAGCGGCGGGGGCGCGAAACGGGCACCCGAGGGCTCGGTTGCCCAGTACCTGGCCGATTGGACCTCGGCGCGAATCGGCGTCGAGGCCTACGTGGAACCGAAAACGACGGTCACGCCGCTGACGGTGGTTCTGGTCGCGAACGACGGTGAGTGGACGCGTCGACCACTCGATGAAAAATATGTACGAAAGATCGGATCGGACCTGAAGATTCCGGTGTACGACGTCCGCAAGACGGGCTATCCGCAGCGGATGCGTGATCACGACGCTCGGCAGAAGATCGTTCGGCAGCGCGAACAACAGCAGCGCGACAGCTGACGCCGTCCGTGCGCGAGGGCCTGGGGCCTCGCGCACGGACGGGAGACGATCAACCGTTGTCGGCGATGTCCTCGAGAACCGCGAACATGGTTCGGACCGGAACCCCGGTGCCGCCCTTGCCGGTGTAGCCGAACGGACCACCGGTGTTGTACGCCGGGCCGGCAACGTCGATGTGAGCCCATTCCACGCCGTCGGCGACGAATTCCTTCAGGAACAGAGCAGCGGCGAGCATGCCACCTGCTCGACCGTTGGTGACGTTCGCGAGATCTGCGACCTTGGAGTCGAGTTCGCGGCGAATCTCCTTCGGCAACGGCATGGCCCATCCGTTCTCGCCGATCGCCTGCGAGATTGCTGCGACGCGGTCGCGGAAGTCGTCGGTACCCATCACGCCGGGAGTCCTGTTGCCGAGTGCGACGACCTGAGCGCCCGTCAGCGTCGCGGTGTCGATCAGGTAGTCCGGATCGTCCTCGCAGGCCCGCACGATCGCGTCGGCGAGCACCAAGCGGCCCTCGGCGTCGGTGTTGATCACCTCGACGGTGATGCCGCCGTACTGGGTGAGCACATCGCCGGGGCGCTGAGCGGTGCCCGACGGCATGTTCTCCGCCATCGGGACGGTGGCGATGACGTCGAGCGGCAGACCGACCTTGGCGGCGAGCACCACCGTGGCGATGACCGCTGCCGCACCGCCCATGTCCGAGGTCATGTTCTCCATGCCGGCAGCCGGCTTGATGGAGATGCCGCCGGTGTCGAACGTGATTCCCTTACCGACGAGAGCAACCTTCTTCGCGCCGCGTTTGCCTCCCGAGTGCGTCAGGCGCACGAGCCGAGGCAGTCGGGACGATCCCTTGCCCACTCCGTGAATGCCGCCGTAGCCACCCTTCTCGAGGGCTTTGTCGTCGAGAATCTCGACCTCGAGGCCGGCCGCCTTGCCCAGCGCCTTGGCCTGAGCCGCGAACTCTTCCGGGTAGAGATGGCTGGGCGGAGTGTTGACGAAATCCCTTGCGACAGCCACTGATTCGGCAATCGCGATCGACCTCTCCAATTCGCGCTTGGCATCTTTGGAGCGAGTGTCGGGCACCAACAACTCGATCCGAGTCACCGGAAGCGCAGACGGCTTCGGTGCCGAGAGAGCCGACTTGAACTCGGCGAACTGGTACGCGCCGAGGAAGAAGCCCTCGGCAGCCGCACCCAGATCGAGCGCCGAGAGCGTCGTGGCCGCCGTCTCGACACCGGACAGCGCGCGAGCCGCGGTGCCGGCCGAGTGACGAATGCGTTCACTGTCGATGTCGGCGGCGTTGCCGAGGCCCACGGCCAACACACTCGCCACGGCCAGGCCGGCCGGAGCCGGAATACGCACCACTTCGTCGGCCTTGCCGGTGGCACCGACGGCTTCGAACGCGTCGAGCAATTCGGTGGCGATCGCATCGTCGGAAATGTCGTCGGTGATGGAGAGTTCGAGGCCGTCGTCACTCGTGCTCAATGCGACGACGAGTACGTCGACTTTCTTACCGAGCTTGCCCGCGAGAACCAGGTCGGGTCCGAGAGTGCGGGTGAGCGTCGAGGGGGAAGGCACGTGGCTGCTCCTGTAGGGGTTGACGTGTATGTCCCTCGATCCTAATGACGGTCGGCGGCGTCGACGATCGAGGGACGCACCGGGGCGACCGACCTGAGACGCTCCGCGAGGTGAGCTAGCGTGGCCGCCATGACCGACACCGAGTTGATCGAAGGACCACTCCACGCCGTGCACACCGAACTCGGCGCGACGTTCGCACCGTTCGGTGGATGGACCATGCCGGTCTCGTACGCCGGCGTCGTCGTCGAGCACGCGGCAGTGCGTGAAACGGTGGGTCTGTTCGACGTCGGCCACCTCGGCAAGGCGTCGGTGACCGGCCCCGGGGCCGCCGCATTCGTGAACTCCGTCCTCACCAACGACCTGACCAGAATCGAACCGGGCAAAGCGCAATACACGCTGTGCTGCACCGAGTCCGGTGGCGTCGTCGACGACCTGATCGCCTACTTCGTCTCCGACGAGGACGTGTTTCTGGTACCCAATGCTGCGAACACGGCAGCTGTGGTCGAGGCGATGGCTGCCGCTGCCCCCGCCGGGGTCTCGGTGGTGAACCGGCACCGCGAGTTCGGAGTGCTGGCCGTGCAGGGGCCGAAGGCGTCCGAGGTTCTGCAGGAACTGGGTCTACCGACCGATATGGACTACATGGCATTCGAGGACGCCACCTGGAACTCGCTGCCTGTCCGGGTCTGCCGCACGGGTTACACCGGCGAACAGGGCTACGAGCTGATCCCGTCTGCCGACGACGTGAAACCGTTGTTCCTGGCGCTGCTGGCTGCGGTGCGGTCTCGGGACGGTCAGGTGTGCGGGCTCGGAGCGCGCGACACGCTGCGCACCGAAATGGGGTACCCGCTGCACGGACACGAACTGGCGCAGGACATCTCGCCCCTCGAAGCACGATGCGGCTGGGCGATCGGGTGGAACAAGGACTCGTTCTGGGGCAAGGACGCATTGACCGCCCAGAAGGCAGACGGTCCGGCACGGATTCTGCGCGGGCTCAAAGCTCTCGATCGCGGCGTTCTACGCCCCGGTCTCACGGTGCGCGCGTCGGGACGCGATCTCGGAACGACGACCTCCGGCACTTTCTCGCCCACTCTCAAGGTCGGTATCGCCCTTGCACTCCTCGACGCGCAGGCCGCTCCCGCGGTGGGTTCGGAGGTCGAGGTCGACGTTCGGGGCCGCGCCCTGCGCTGCGAAGTGGTCGCACCGCCGTTCGTCGTCGCCAAGACCAGGTGACCGCGTGAGACCGCCACGAACCCCACGATAGGATTCCCGGCATGACAGGTGTTTCCGAATTCACGTACGTGCAGCATCCTTCGCCCGCAACCTCCGCGGCGCGTGACGTGGTACTCGCTGCGCCCGGATTCGGAAAGCACTTCACCGACCACATGGTGAGCATCGACTACACCCGCGACGGCGGCTGGCACGATGCGAGGATCACCCCGTACGGTCCGATCGAGCTCGACCCCGCGGCGATGGTCCTGCACTACGGCCAAGCGATCTTCGAGGGCCTGAAGGTCTACCGCCAGCCCAACGGCGATCTGTCCACCTTCCGGGTGCAGTCCAACGCCGAACGATTCCGTACCTCGGCGAAGCGGCTTGCCATGCCCGAGATGCCGGACGACTTGTTCATCGGCTCTATCGAGAAGTTGCTCGAGCTCGATCACGAGTGGGTCCCGGCGGCGGGCGGCGAGGACGCGCTCTATCTGCGGCCCTACATGTTCTCCACCGAAGCCGGTCTGGGTGTGCGCCCCGCCGACGCGTATCGCTACATGCTGATCGCCTCACCCGCAGGCGCGTACTTCCCACGTGGCGTCAAACCGGTGAGCGTGTGGTTGTCCACCGAATACGTCCGGGCAGCACCGGGTGGCACCGGTGCCGCGAAGTTCGCAGGCAACTACGCCGCCTCCCTCCTCGCGCAGGCGCAGGCCAGCGACGAGGGCTGCGATCAGGTGGTCTGGCTCGACGCCACCGAGCGCCGCTACGTCGAGGAGATGGGCGGCATGAACCTGTTCTTCGTCTTCGGCTCGGGTTCCGACGCCCGGTTGGTGACGCCCTCGCTGTCCGGGTCCTTGCTCCCCGGAATCACGCGCGACTCGCTGTTGGCCTTGGCGACGGACTCCGGCATCCCCGTCGAAGAACGACGGATCTCCACCGACGAGTGGCGCAAGGGTGCCGAAGCGGGCGAGATCACCGAAGTGTTCGCTTGTGGCACAGCAGCTGTCATCACCCCGGTGGGCAGCGTCAAATCCACCGACGGTTCTTTCGAGATCGTAGGCGGAGAACCCGGTGAGATCACGCTCGCACTGCGAGACACCCTCACCGGCATCCAGCGCGGCACCTTCGCCGATACCCACGGCTGGATGACCAAGCTCCGCTGATCAGCTGCCGATCAACAGGCCCACCGCGGCCGACGCCGTGGTGGTCTCGATCGCGGCACCGAGAACATCGCCCGAGAGGCCACCGAAGCGTCGGACGCAGTGTCGAACGGCAAACACCGACAGTGTCAGGACCGCGACGACGACCAGCGGCCCTTGCCAGGGTCGATCGGGGTGCGCGAAGACCGACGCAGCTGCTGCCGCAATCACCCACAGCGTCAGGACGGCGTTGGACTGCGTTCCGGCCACGAGCGCACCGAAGCCGCCCGACGTCGATGCGTCGATTCCCTTGCGGCAGGCCAGGACTGCCGCCACCCGGGCAGTCACCGCAACCACGACGACAGCCCACCACAGTCGCTCCTGCGCGAGTTGACCCAGACTCGCGGCCTGAATCGCCGACGTCAGAGCGATGGCCGCCACCCCGAACGGTCCGGCACTACCGGACTTCATGACCTCGCGCGCACGTTCGGGCGGGCCGTAACAGCCGAGCCCATCGGCGGTGTCGGCCAACCCGTCGATGTGCATCCCGCGCGTCAGCAGCGCGGCGGCGGCAACGGCGATGAGGCCGCACAGGATTGCCGACAACCCGGCAACCGTCGTCGCCCACAGCAGTGCCGCACACACGCACCCGAGGACGAGACCGACCAGGGGAGCGTGCGCTATCGCGCGACCGGCGCGGACCCTGTCGACCTGCGACGGTCCACGCACGGGCAGCACCGTCAACCACGAGAACGCGAGCACCAGACCCTCGGCCCGCAGCCTCACGGTCAGCGGACTTCGGGGTCGCCGGTGCTGACGCCGGCGTCGGCGAACGTCGCCATCGAATTCAACGTGTCGACTCCTGCACGAACGAGCGGCAACGCCGCCAACGCGCCGGAGCCTTCACCGAGTCGCATCGACAGCTCCACCAACGGCTCGAGTCGCAAGTGCCGCAAGGCAAGTGAATGGGCGGGCTCGGCCGAACGATGCCCGGCGACCCACCAGGCGCTGGCACCGGCCGCACCGTCCTCCGCCACCAGTGCTGCTGCTGTGACGACGAGACCGTCCAGGATCACCGGGGTACGCCGATGCGCCGCCTGCGCGAGGAAGCCGGCGAGGGCAGCGATGTCGGCGCCACCGGCCACCCGCAGCAGGTCGCTGGGATTCTTGGCGACCGGCCGAGCCCGCCGCATCGCGTCCCGGATCGCAGCGGTCTTCCTGATCCACCCGGCGTCGTCTATTCCGGTGCCGCGGCCGACGGCAGCGACCGGTTCGGTATCGGTGAGGGTGGCGATCAATACGGTTGCGGGCGTGGTGTTTCCGATGCCCATGTCGCCTGCGACGAGAAGGTCCGCACCGGCGTCGACCTCCTCGTCCGCGATGGCAGCGCCGGCGGCGACGGCGGCGCGCACCTCGTCCTCGCTCAGTGCGTCCTCGCGGTCGATGGAACCACTCGAGCGCCGAATCTTGAAGGCGGACACCGACGGATCGGTGTCGGCGTCGACAGCGATGTCGACCACCCGAACAGTGGCCCCGGCGATGGTCGCGAGGACGTTGACCGCAGCACCGCCCGCGCGAATGTTCTCGACCATCTGCGCCGTGACCTCGGGCGGGTAGGCGGACACTCCATGAGCGGCGACGCCGTGGTCGCCGGCGAAGACGACGACACGGACGCGCTCGAAGGACTTCGGCGGACTGACGTCTTGGCAGGCGGCGATCCACTCGCCGAGCGTCTCGAGACGGCCGAGGCTACCGGCCGGCTTGGTCAACCGACCTTGCCGCTCGGCAGCTTCGTACCGCGCGGAATCGGACGGCGAGGGCACCGGTCGAAACGGTGATGGTGCCGGAATCTCGTCCACAGGAGTTGTCACACTGGGCCTTTCGCGGTCAGGGAATCCGCCGGTGGTTCTTTGAGGGTCAGCGCGAGGCCCGCGACGACCAGCAGAACCCTGTCACACACGTGCGCGAGACGCGCATTGAGGACACCGAGCTCGTCACGGAACAGTCGACCCGAACGCGACTCGGGAACCACGGACATGCCGACCTCGGGGCTGACGATCACGAGAGTCGACCTGCAGTCCGAGACCGCCGCGACCAAGTCGTCCACGGCCGGAGCGATCGTCCCGCGAGGCAGGTCCCAGGCCGCTGCGTCGTCGAGCATTCCCGTCAGCCAGGTGCCCAGATCGTCGACCATCGTGGTGCCGCCCCAGCGCTGAGCCACCACCGCCGCCAGCCCGGTGACGGTTTCGACCGTGGTCCACTCAGGCGGACGCGACGCACGATGGAGTTCGATGCGCTGCTGCCAGTCTTCGTCGGACGCATCGCGCTGTCCGGTCGCGACGTAACGGACCGGGCGGGTCGTGACCAACGATTCCGCGTGCGCGGACTTACCGGATCTGGCTCCGCCGAGGACGAGCGTTCGAGACGGCACGGCCACCGACGTCAGACGGCCTCGCCGGCGCTCACTCGCGGCTTGGGGGCACGCATCTTCCGAATCTGCGACGCCCGTACGAAGGCGTACCAGCCGATCTTGAAGCCGCCGTCGGGAGTGTCGGGGAACCGGACGCGAATGCGGTTGTTGATCATCTTGCCGAGATAGATGCCCTCGCCGACCATGAACAGCATCATCACGAACATGCCGAGAGTGACGTACTGCTGTACCTGCGGCTGCAGGAACAGCGCAAAGATGAGAATGAGAGCGAGCGGCATGAACAAGCCGACAAGATTGCGCCGCGCATCGACGATGTCGCGAACGTAGGCACGCACCGGGCCCTTGTCACGAGGCAGCAGATACTTGTCGTCGCCCGCAAGCATGCGCGCCCGACGCTCCGCAGCTGCTGCACGCCGTTCGTTCGAGGCAGCCTTACGGTCTTCCTTGCTGCCTTTGTTCGCCTTGCGGCGCTCTCGTGCCTCTTTGCTCGTCAGGGGAGCCGGAGCGACCGGCCCGCGGCGGCGGGCCTCGGCGTCACGGCGCTTGGGGGTCGGTCGGCCTTTGCCGAGAGACACCGGCGAGGTCGCCTCGCCGGCGGACACAGTCGACTCGGGCTCGTTCGAGTCCTGTCCGTCCGAATTGTCAGAGTTTCCACGGCGTAGCAGCTTCACGCAACCAGAGTATGGGATGAGCGGAGGTCCTCGAACACCGGCCAGGTCAGCGGCGCAGCACCGGATGCTGTTCGGGTACCGCGGTCCTACACTTCCGAGAATGCGAGTGATGATTGCGCCGGACTCCTTCGGGGACACCCTGACTGCCGCAGATGCAGCCGCCGCCATTGCCAGAGGATGGGCGGGCGTCCGGAGCGGTGACGAGCTGGAACTGGCACCCCAATCCGACGGTGGACCGGGGTTCGTCGAGGTACTGGCCTCGCGCATCGGCACAGTCCACGTCGCCGACGTGGACGGACCGCTCGGGACGCCGGTGCAGGCCCGCTGGCTGCTCGACGGCACGGTGGCGTACATCGAATCTGCTCAGGCCTGCGGGCTGCACCTCGTCGACGGTCCACTGACTCCGCAGTCGGCATTGAAGGCGAACAGCTACGGCGTCGGACAGCTGCTGAGCGAGGCGTTGAACAGTGGCGCCACGTCGATCGTCGTCGGACTCGGCGGGAGCAGTTGCACCGACGGTGGACGAGCGATGATCCGCGCACTCGGCGGGCTGGGGTCGGCAATCGAACGGTTCTCGGGAATCGACCTCGTCGCCGCGTCGGACGTGGAGAACCCCCTGCTCGGCGATGCCGGTGCTGCTCGGGTGTTCGGGCCGCAGAAGGGCGCCGACACCGAGACGGTCGAGCGACTCGAAGAACTGAACGCCGACTGGGCTGCCGTTCTGTCGGCTGCGGGCCACGATGTGGCAGACCGTCCCGGTGCGGGTGCCGCGGGCGGGATGGGGGCGGCCCTGTTCGCGCTCGGTGGCAGGCAGGTGCCGGGTGCTGCCGTCGTGGCGGAACGAACCGGTCAGCGGGAACTCCTGGACTCCGTCGACCTTGTGCTGACCGGCGAGGGAAAGTTCGATTCGCAGTCGCTGCGAGGCAAGTTGGTGACCAGAATCGCCGCTGCAGGCGGTGCCACCGGAATCGAGACCGTGGTGCTCGCCGGCCAGGTGACGTTGAGCAAGGACGACTTGGCGTCGGCCGGTATCTCGGCCGCTCACTCGATCAGCGAGTTCGCCGGGTCTGTGGAGGTGGCCATGACCGATGCGGCCAATCAGCTCGAGAAGCTGGCCGCGCACGTGGCGAGCAGTGCTGTTGCCGGGCCCTCGAACAGGGGCGGCGCGCGCAAGGAATAGAGCAACCCGGAGTACGGTTGAGTTTGTTCACGGGTTTGGTACGACTGATAGGGAGAGCCCATGACCGTTTCGAATGAGACCACAACGACCGAAACCACGGCGCACAAGGTCACCATGACGGAGACCGCTTCGGCCAAGGCCAAGGCGTTGCTGGATCAAGAGGGCCGCGACGACCTCGCGCTGCGCATTGCTGTACAGCCCGGTGGGTGTGCAGGACTGCGTTATCAGCTCTTCTTCGACGACCGAAGCCTCGACGGCGACCTCGCGGTCGACTTCGGCGGCGTCACCCTCGCAGTCGACCGGATGAGCGCTCCCTACGTGGAGGGTGCATCCATCGACTTCGTGGACACGATCGAGAAGCAGGGCTTCACGATCGACAACCCGAACGCGACCGGATCGTGCGCGTGCGGCGACTCGTTCAACTGAGCTGACTCGCTCTCGACTGTGACCGATACACGTATTCGTGTATCGGTCACAGTCGTGTCTGCTCGTCGGTCATCCAGAACTTCACTCCGAAAGGCTCTTCTTCGTGACTCTCGCGGTATCCGGCTCGATTGCAACCGACCATCTGATGCGATTCCCCGGTCGGTTCGCCGAGCAGATCGTCGCCGATCAGCTCGCGAACATTTCGCTGAGCTTCCTGGTGGACGACCTGGTCATCCGTAAAGGGGGAGTGGGCGGAAACATCGCCTACGCACTCGGGGTCCTCGGCGGCTCTCCGCTCCTCGTCGGAGCCGTGGGGCCGGACTTCGCCGAGTATCGGACCTGGCTCGAAGAGCACGGAGTCGACTGCAGTGGCGTCAGTGTGTCTGCCACCGCGCACACAGCACGCTTCGTCTGCACCACCGACGAGGACATGGCGCAGATCGCGTCGTTCTATCCCGGTGCCATGAGCGAAGCCCGCGACATCTCCATCGACGCGCTGGCCGCACAGCACGAGCTCGATCTCGTGCTGATCGGGGCCAACGATCCGGATGCGATGACCGCCCACACGGACCAGTGCCGCGCGGCAGGTGTTCCCTTTGCCGCCGACCCGTCCCAGCAACTCGCGCGACTCGACGCCGCACAGGCCACCGACCTGATCGACGGGGCGGCCTACCTGTTCACCAACGAATACGAATGGGCACTGCTCAAGCAGAAGACCGGGATGTCCGACGCCGATATCGCGGACAAGGTGGACCTGCGGGTCACCACGCTGGGCAAGCGGGGCGTGGATATCGTCGAAAAGGGCGGGAAGCATACCCACATCGGTGTCGTGCCCGAGACGAGCAAGGTCGATCCCACCGGAGTGGGCGACGGGTTCCGTGCCGGGTTCCTCACCGGCCACCTCGCCGGAGCGAGCATCGAACGAGCTGCTCAACTCGGTTCTCTGGTAGCCGTGCTGGTCCTCGAGACCACCGGAACGCAGGAATGGAGTCTCAACCGCGACGACGCGATCAAGCGCTTGAGCGCGGCGTACGGTGCCGAAGCCGGCGAGGAGATCGGCGCGTTGCTGCCCGCCTGAGTCTCAGGCTTACCGTGCCCGTCTCACCCATCCGCAGAGGATGGGTGAGACGGGCACGGTCGCCTCACGTCAGATGTTGACCGGGTACTCCGGTTCGGCGATCTGCGGCACGATGCGCTTCTCCACGAAGATCCCGTGCCACACCATGAAGATGAGCAGCGTCCACAGGCGACGGCTGTGATCCGATTTGCCTGCCCGATGGTCGTCGAGCATGGCGACGATGGCGGCCTTGTTCAGAAGGTGATCGGTCTGTGACTCGGCGATCTGCTGGTGAGCCCAGTCGAAGAGTTCGGTACCGCGCAGCCAGTGGCGCAGTGGCACCGGAAAACCGAGCTTGGCGCGGTGCAGAACATGACCGGGAACGATGCCTTCCAGCGCCTGGCGCAGCGCGTATTTGGTAGTGCTCTTGGTGATCTTCTGCTCCAGTGGCAACTTCTCTGCCACGCGATAGACCTCGGAATCGAGGAACGGGACGCGCAGCTCGAGCGAGTTCGCCATGGTGATCTTGTCGGCCTTGACCAGAATGTCGCCACGAAGCCAGGTGAACAGGTCCAAATGCTGCATACGAGCCACGGGATCCCACCCCTGCGACTGCGCGTAGATGGGCGCGGTGACGTCCTGATGCGTCCACTCCGAACGGAACTCACGCAGCACCGATCGCAACTGCGCGTCGTTGAAGCTGCGTGCGTTGCCGTAGTAGCGCTCCTCGAGGGTCATCGATCCTCGGTGCAGCAAGCTCTTGCCGCGCGTGCCTTCGGGAATGCGCTCGCTCAACGATCCGGCTGCGCGGCGTAGAAATGCGGGTAGAGACTCGAACGGCTTCAACGACAGCGGCTCGCGGTAGATGGTGTAGCCGCCGAACAGTTCGTCCGCACCCTCTCCGGACAGCACGACCTTGACGTGTTTGCGAGCTTCTTTGGCGACGAAGTAGAGCGGTACGAGCGCCGGATCGGCCACCGGGTCGTCCAGGTACCAGACGATCTCGGGAATGGACGCCGCGAACTCTTCCGGTCCGACCACTTTCACGATGTGCCGAGCACCTATCGCGGCTGCCGACTCCGCTGCAACGTCGACCTCGGAGTAACCCTCGCGCTCGAAGCCGGTCGTGAAGGTGATCAAGTTCGGATTGTGTCGAATCGCCAGTGCCGCGATGGCCGTGGAATCGATGCCGCCCGAGAGGAAGGAACCGACGGTCACGTCGGCTCGCATGTGCTTGGCGACCGAATCTTCGAGCGCCTCGGCAATCTCCTGGTAGCGAGCCTTCTCGCTGCCGGGAGCGAAAGGCTTCACCGGGAACGTCGGTGTGAAGTATCGGGTGATCTTCGGCGGCGTACCGGGGGAGAGGGTGGCGTAGCAACCCGACTCGAGCCGCCTGATCCCCGCGTGCAGCGTCTCCGGTTCCGGGACGTACTGAAGCACGGTGTAGTGCTCGATGGCCCGCGGGTCGAGGTCGAGATCGACGCCCAGCAGCTCCATCAGTTCGAGAACGCTCTTCTTCTCACTGCCGAACGCGGTTCCACCCGGGCCCGTGGCGTAGAACAACGGCTTGATGCCGAAGGGATCGCGCGCGATGAACATCTCGCGAGTCTCGGTGTCCCAGATGGCGAAGGCGAACATTCCTCGCAGACGTTGCACGGCGGAAGCGCCCCAGTAGTGAAATGCCGCGACGATCGACTCGCTGTCACCTTCGGTGGCGAATTCTGCACCGTGATCGCGCGCGAGCTCAGCACGCAACTCGAGGTAGTTGTAGATCTCGCCGTTGAACACCAACGCGTACCGGTCGGGTGAACCCGGAGGTCCCCACCGCATCGGCTGATGCGAGTGTTCGATGTCGATGAACGAGAGTCGATTGAAGCCGTATACGACGTCGTCGTCGTGCCAGGTGCCACCGGGCTCGTCCGGGCCTCGATGGCGCATGCAGTGAGTCGCCGAGCTCACCAGCTCGACGCCGGCGGCGGTCGTTCCGTGAGATGTCAGTACTCCGAGCAGTCCACACACAGCGTCTGCTACCTCTTCTCGCAGTTGGGGACAATGCCGGGGGCCGGATCTCCGCGTGTCGTCAGCGGGACGGTCGATCAGCAACCGAGTATGCCGCAGACACGCTCGAACCTAGGTAACGACCCAAGGGTGGCTCCGCGTCAGCTTTGGTCTACGCTGCGTAGTACTCGGGCATCTCCATGTGGAAGCCCTTATTCTTCAGTGGTGGGCAATCAGGAAGGCGTGAACGTGGCGCATAGTCGGATCCTTCGGCGAGCGGGGCTGACAGCATTTCTCGGTGTAGCCGCGTTGATGCTGTCGGGCTGTTCCATCAGCAGTGACAACGTACTCAATTTCGGTTTCGCCTCGGGCGTCACTCCGCAGGGACGACGCATCGGCGACCTGTGGACCTGGTCGGTCATCGCCGCCCTGGTCATGGGCATCGTCGTGTGGGTCTTGATCTTCTGGGTGGTGCTCTTCCACCGTAAGAAGAAGAGCTCCCCGGAGTTCCCGCGTCAGACCGCGTACAACGTTCCGCTCGAGCTGTTCTACACGGCGGTTCCGTTCGTGATCATCGCCGTGCTCTTCTACTTCACCGTCGTGGTGCAGAACTACGTCGACGAGAAGCAGGCAGATCCCGACGTCCAGGTCGACGTGACCGCATACCAGTGGAATTGGAAGTTCGGATACCGGACGATCGACCTCAAGGACGGTGCCGCCAAGTACGAGGGCACCGACGAAGAGGAGCAGGCCGCCGCAGAAGCCGCCGCAACTCCCGGCGAAGGCGCCGAGGGTAGCGAGGACGGCGAGTTCGTGCCCGGCGCGATCCACGGTGCCATTCCCCAGGATCTGTCCTACCTGCACTACAACAAGATCGAAACGGTCGGTTCCAGCGCCGAGATTCCGGTGCTCGTCCTTCCCACCGGAAAGCGCATCGAATTCGTGCTGGCATCCTCGGACGTCATCCACGGGTTCTGGGTTCCGGAGTTCTTGTTCAAGCGTGACGTTCTCCCCAACCCCGAGGAGAACCATTCCGACAACGTGTTCCAGATCAGCGAAATCGAGCGCGAAGGTTCGTTCGTCGGTCGATGCACGGAGATGTGCGGCACGTTCCACTCGATGATGAACTTCGAGGTTCGCGCCGTGTCCCCGGACAAGTTCGAGCAGTACATCGAGCTGCGCAAGCCGTTGTCCGAGGGTGGCGAAGCGCTGACCAACGCGCAGGCACTGGAAGCCATCGGCGAGAGCCCGCTCGCGACCAGCACCTCGCCGTTCGAGACCGATCGCACCGTCCGTACCGCCACCGTCGCCGAAGGCAACTGACCAAGGAAGCATGCTGATATGAAAATCGAAGCGAAGATCTTCGAGATCCTCACGGTCTTCTTCCTCCTGGTCGGCATCGTGTATGCGCTGTTCACAGGATTGAGCCGAACCGGCGTCGAGTGGGCAGGCGTCACGGCGATCTTCCTGTCGGTCGGCCTGACGCTGATCGTCGGAACGTACTTCCGATTCGTCGCGCGACGGCTCGACACTCGGCCCGAAGACTTCGACGACGCCGAGGTAAGTGACGGCGCAGGCGACCTGGGCTTTTTCAGCCCCGGCAGCTTCTGGCCGTTCGTGCTGGCCGTGGCGGCGTCGATCACCGCTCTGGGCTTTGCCTTCTTCCAGCCCTGGTTGATTGCTCTGGGCGTCGTGTGCGTCATCGCCTCGGCCGCTGGATTGGTCTTCGAGTACCACATCGGTGCCGAACGCCACTGACCTGTAGACACCCGAAAAGGGCCCCGATCGTTCACGAGAGCGATCGGGGCCCTTTTCTGTGCTGGAACGTGCACACCGGGGACATCGCTCGAGTGCAGGGGCATTCCGACCGGGTCAGCCGGCGGGGGTCGAGTGCTTTTCGGCCAGAACTGTGGCGAGCTGACCGATGCGTTCGCGAGCTGCGGCTGGTGTGAGTACTTCGATGTGATCGCCGAATTGAAGTAGTTGACGTACCGACTCGATATCGGGATAGCGGACGACGACGGTGCACCAGCCGTCTTTCGCGGCGGAGACCTCGTGGATGCGACCGGCGAGTACCCGTCGAGCCAGGTCGAGGCCTTTCTCCGGCAGGCGGACGGTGACGCTCACGTGACCTCGTCTCTCGGTGCGACCTTTCAACGCTGCCCATTTCGTGCGGAGGGTTTCCCCGGGTTGAACAGCAGCTGGTGCGGCGAGTTGTTCGTAGGTCGAGAGCCGTTCCAGCGCGAACAGTCGACCGTCTCCCTGGTCGTCGGCGACGAGATACCAGCGACCTGATTTCGCTACGATCCCGTACGGGTCGACCACCCGCGTCGAGGCCTGATTCTCGGCGCTACGCCGGTACTGGATTTGCAGTCGTCGTCGGCGTCGAAGTGTCGAGGCCAGGTCCGATACGTCGATCGCTGTTTCCGAGTCGGCGAACCATGCGGTGCTGTCGACCAGTACCAGGTCCGCCAGACCCAGCATGCCCGGTATATCCGGTGCCGCAGCCTGCCGGGCGGCGATCTTGCGCGCGGCCGACTCCCATACCGCAGACAGCCCCAAACGTTCGAGCTGCGCGCTGTCCAAACCGGCTATGGAGAGGGCCTCGAGTTCTGGTGGATCCAGATGGGATGCGTTGAGTCGTGCATTGGGGAGCAAGACAATCCCGCCGTTCCGTCCGCGTTCGGCATAGACGGGCACACCAGCCGCCGAGAGCGCCTCGACGTCTCGCGGCACAGTGCGCCGAGACACTTCCAGACGGTCGGAGAGCTCGGTAGTTGTCATGCGCTGACGGGTCTGTAGGAGCAGCAAGATATGCAGCAGCCTCGAAGCCTTCATGCGGACCGATGTTGGCAGAAAAAGGTGACAGGTTCTGTCGCGATGAGGCGATTGGATGGTTCGGTATCGATACGACATCCACTCGAGGAGCCCTCCATGCCTGCACCGAACCTGTTCTTGATCGGCGTCCGGGAGACCCAGGCCGCCACCGCCTTCTACAGCGACCTGTTCGAGATCGAACCGACTTTCACCAGTCCCCACTATGTTGCTTTCGACGTTGCCCCCGGTGTACTGCTCGCGTTATCGGTGGACGACCTCACGTGTCGGTCTGTGTACGACCTGACGTGTCGGTGTCCGGCAGGTTCATGATGCCGGTGCCTCCACTGGTGTGACAAGCCCTTGCCGGTCTTTGAGCCGGTAGCTGGGGC